>NZ_JBKGFV010000002.1:0-1094009 GCF_046559655.1 Fontibacillus forbon
ACGTGTTACTCACCCGTCCGCCGCTAACCAACGGATTCCCGAAGGAATCCATTAGTCCGCTCGACTTGCATGTATTAGGCACGCCGCCAGCGTTCGTCCTGAGCCAGGATCAAACTCTCCAATAAAGGATGAACAAATCATTCGATCAGAGACCGAAGGATTTTTCATCCGAGATGGAAGGATCTACTCTCCCGAAGGGGAGTGGCTTTCCATCAAAGTGTTTGACTTGCTCATTTAGAAAAACTGACGAGAAAATTAATTCTCATTTAATACTCACTCGTTGTTCAGTTTTCAAAGATCAACTTCGTTTTCGTTCATCACTGCGTTTCAGCGACAACTCTTATAATATATCACATTCAATTGCATCTTGGCAAGAAGAATTTCTTTCCAAGTTATTCAGCAACCCGCCGTTTTTGCGGCCGGAATAATAATTTACCACGGATACTCCCGAATAACAAGTGATAATTATTTCCAGTCCGGTTCGCTCAAGCATGAAGTCGATAGAATCAAATGGTATTATGCCTGTTCATCTATCGAATTAGCTCAACCGGACATTCATCATACCACCCCTACGTACAAATGGCTACTTGTAATAAAAACCACCTTCAAACTCGAATCCTAGGGAGAAATAAATGCAATTGTAAAAAAACCAGTGCCCCGGGCACTTATTCCTCCGGGGCAACTTCATGATCTTCAATGCACCCTCAGCCCTTCAACTCGTCATTCGTTCTTTTCAGTGCGGAAATCGTAGCTCCTATCGCTTGTTCATGTGGCGTCCAGACTAACGGTCCGATGCAACGCTCATATTTTTCCCCGCTGAGTACGAAGGGATCTTCAGTCAAGTAGAGCATTTCGACGACTTCTTTCATAACCGGGTTAAACCATCCGGCCATGGTTAGGCCGATCCGCCCCATCGGAAAGACCGCTTTGCGTTTTCCGCTGGCTTCCTGGGCAAAGCGTACCAAATCGCGTCCGGAAATCAAGTCCGGTCCCGGGATATGCCAGTTTTGCCGGTATGAATCTTCCCGTTCGGCAATATTCACGATCATGCGTGCCGCATCCGGCAAATAAACGTATTCGCGCGGTATCGTCATGTTTCCGATGAAAGCCGTACTTTTTCCTGCCGCAATCGCCTCCATCGTGAGTGACAAATACGAAGCTTGCGCCGAAGGACCATAGTAATCAGGGAGCCTGACGATGAGCGGCTTCGCCTTTTGCCAACGGCTGCTAAAAATCAGTTCCTCATAAGCAAGGCGCGTTTTTCCTTTCCGGGTGTGGGGCAACTTGGGATGATCCTCGGTAGCTCTGTCCATGGTCCTTCTTCCGTAAGGATAAATTCCGTCCACAACCACGACCTTTACTCCCATTTTCTCGGCGGCTGTCATTACGGATTCCCCTAACGGCAGTAGCCGGGATTCCATTTCATGATAGGGGATATTGGCACTGTGAAAAATTACATCCGCTCCGTCCGCCGCCTTGATGATATCCTTTGCAGAAAACGCGTCCCCTAATTCCAGCCGAAGCAAGTCTTGACGCCCGATTTCATTGGCCAAAGCCTTCAATTTATCCTCCGACCTGCCGAAGGCCACGGTTTGAACGCCTCTGCTTACCAACTCGGCCGTCAATGGATTTCCTACGCCACCTGTAGCCCCCAATACGATTGCTTTTTTCATAAAAACCACTCCTATCCAATTTGTTAGTGATTGATCAATTACATTGAATGAAAAAAATTTAGCTTACTCTCTCTATTTGTTTTTCTTCATCAACTCCGGCAACTCCAGCGCCATAGACACATTACACAGCAAACCTCTGGCCAGGAAAACCTCGCTTCTACCCTGCGGGTCGCCAATCTCCGCTGCCCGGAACGCCTCATACACCATTTGATGAATTTCCTGCATTCCTTTTTGCATCGCTTTCCGGATCGGTTCTTCCCGAATCGTCTGGGCTTGCATCTGGAGCAAAATCTCGCTGCGGTGCTGATCCATTATCGTTTCGTATTCCCGGATCAACCCGGTCTCCAGTTGTTCCTTCCCGGTTGTCTCGATCACATTCCGAAAAGCCCGTAAAATCCGCTGGAAGGACACTTCCAATGCTTCGACCATCAATGATTCCTTTGTGAAAAAGCGAAATACGTAAGGCTGCGAAATTTCCGCACGCTCTGCAACCTGGGCAGTTGTAGCCCGGTAATAGCCAATTTCCGCAAATACTTCGATGGCCGAGTTGACGATATCGGTGCGCCGATTAACGGAAGCAGTCCCTTTTGCCATAGCCAATTACTCCTTCTGCTTTCAAATCAGTTAGTGATTGACCAATCACTAACATGGATTCATTCTATATCATTTTCACCGGTTCCGCAACAAGATTATTTAAAATTTTGGATTTCGCTGCAACTGACCATAAAAAAATCCGCGCGTTCCGCGGATTAAGGGATGATATCCGGCTCTGTTTAATGCTGCCCTTTAGTGAAGACTTGAAACACCACGCCGAATTTGTCAGCTACGATTCCGTAATTGGGACTGAAGAAGGTTTCCTGTAAAGGCATCTCGACTTTACCGCCCTGCTTCAAGGCTTCGAAATATCGGCCTGCTTGTTCCGGGCTGTCCGTCGTAACGCAAATGGACAACAGATTCCCGCTTTGGGGAGATTGGCCGGGAAATGAGTCGGAAAACATCAGTTCTGACTCCCCTATTTGTAAAGTGGCGTGCGAGATGCGGCCTTTCATTTCGGGAGATAACGGGAACTCGGGGTTTTCCGGCATTTCCTCAAACGTTTGTATAAAGAGTATTTTAGCTTCCAACGCTTGCTGATAAAACTCGATGGCTTCCTTTGCATTTCCATCCATGGTTAAATAAGGGGTCAGATGCACGGCCAATGAATTCCACTCTCCTGGTCGAATAAGATTTTGTGCACGGTATCACCGTATTAAGTTAAATGATTTTCCACTTGGGACAAATTCATACGATCTTCTTCCAGGCTTTCTTTTGCCCGTTCAATCGGCTCCGGGTTCATGCGTCCTTCGGCTTGGGAAATCGCCTTTTCAGCTTTATGCAGCGCGTTGCGTGCATTTTGCACCGTTTCTTCGCTAGGATGAGACTGCGCTTGCTTCACGGCCCGGTGGACATTCTCCACGGATTGCTGAGCAAGTGAAATCGGATTTTGGGATTGCATGCTGGAAAATGGATTCTGCACGGTCATGGCCTCCTTGATGAGTCATTCATTTTTCGTTCCTACGGTTCTAATTTGTGGCTAAGCCCCGGATATTATTCTTTAAGTATCGTTGACTGAATACTGACCGCTGTCGGACTCCTCGCTGCAAGTGCTCGTTGTCTTTGCTCCCGTATTCTCTTTCCATGTATAATCTTTAGATAAACCATTTTGTCAGGGAGGACATTACGTTGAAAGATTTCGATGTTTTATTGGAAAAATACGCTGAACTGGTCGTAAAAGTGGGCGTAAACATACAACCCGGCCAGGTGCTGATCGTTCAATCCCCTTTGGAAACCGTGGAGTTCACGCGGCTGATCGTTGCCAAAGCTTATGAAGCCGGAGCGAAATATGTACAAGTCGAGTGGGATGATGAGATGATCTCACGCATCCGTTACGAAAAAGCTCCGGATGACTCTTTCGGATATTATCCGAAATGGCAAGCGGATATGATGGAGCAACTGGCTGAGGGCGGCGGCGCTCTGCTACATATCAAGGTACCCGATCCGTTGCTGTTAAAAGGCGTGGATGGAACGAAGGTCTCCACCGCCATCAAGGCGGCGGCTGTCGCCCGCGAGAAATTCCAGGGTTACGTCCGCACCAATAAGGTAAGTTGGTCTCTGATCAAAGCACCGACCCGGGCCTGGGCGAACACCGTTTTTGCGGATCTGCCGGAGGAGGAACGGATTGAAGCCATGTGGGAGGCTGTATTTTCAATGAACCGGGTAGGCAATAACGATCCCGTTGCCGCCTGGCATGATCATATCCGCGACCTCAAACAAAGACAGGAATACATGAACAACAAGCGCTATAAGAGTCTTCACTACCGCGCTCCGGGCACGGATCTGAAAGTGGAACTTCCTGAAGGCCACCTATGGCTTGGCGGTGGCGATAACAATGAGGCTGGCATTTATTTCGTCGCCAATATGCCGACCGAAGAAATCTATTCTATGCCTCATCGGTCGGGTGTTAATGGAACTGTGACAAGCACGTTGCCGCTCAATTTGAACGGACGGCTGGTGGAGGGCATTCAGCTTACGTTCAAAGACGGAAAAGTGACGGACTATGCGGCAAAATCCGGCCGAGAGCACCTCACCTCACTGTTCGCTACCGATGAGGGCGCTTCTTATCTTGGCGAAGTTGCGCTAGTTCCGCATAACTCGCCGATATCGCAAATGAATCGCATCTTTTACAATACAGGTATCGATGAGAACGCCTCCTGCCATTTTGCATTAGGCAGCTCTTATCCTGTCAATATCGAGGGAGGTACGAAGCTTTCCAAAGAGGAGCTTTTGGCGAAGGGAGCCAACGTCAGCTTAACTCATGTCGATTTCATGATCGGCTCTGCGGAACTGGACATTGACGGAGAACTGCTAGACGGTACGATCGAGCCGGTATTTCGGAATGGAAACTGGGTGTAATTCACACTCCCGAACATTAAAAGATCATTGTCATTCCTGATCCAAGAGATCGATGGAGACAATGATCTTTTTTACTTCCAAACAAAGGGACCACTTAGGCCATAGCCGCATATACTTAAGCGTAAACTCCAACCATTCAAGGGTGATGCTTGATGATCGCGTTTATCCTTTCCAGACATGCCCCGCCGCACCTTAAGCAGCTTACCGAACATTCACTGCTCATGTCCTTTCCGGATCTTGATATCGTTCATGTCCAACCGAGGGAAATGGCCGAGCAGATGAATTCCATTCTGAGCATAACCTGGGACCCCTGGTTCCTTACGCTTGAGGCTGGAGAAATAGTAGGCCAGGAATTGCACGAAGAATTAATCTCTCTGCTTCAAGATCATACGGAAACCGTTGCGGGAGTAACCATCCAATCCAACAACTTGCCGTTCCCGAAACCCGGGGCATCGCCGATACCCCGCGGTCCGCTGCTTTGGTCCAGAGACGCCGTCATGGCTAGTCCAAATGCAGGATTTCGGGAAGCAGATTGCTTCCCGTTTGAAAGATATCTGTTGCTTGAAAAAATGTATGAACTGGCTGGCTGCTACAAATGGCTGGTAATCGGAAGCGAGTTCTTAATCTCAAGCCCCGTCCAGACACCTTTTTGGAAAAAAGAATCGGAAGAATGGAAATTCCTTTTTCCTTTGTTACAAGCGGCATCATCCTCTGCATCCGGTGCCGGCACGGATGCCTTGCCGGAGGAACCAATTGTCACTATCGTCATTTGTTCGCATAATGATAGCGTTTATCTGCCTTGGGCCGTACGTTCCGTAATGGCACAGTCTTTTCACCGCTGGGAACTCATTGTGATCGATGACGGTTCCACCGATGATACGAAAAGCGTCATTCAAGAGCTGCCTCAAGACCTGAGAGTCCGTACTTATCTGCTTGAGCGGAATTTCGGAAAAGCCCTCGCCTTGAACTATGCTCTCGACAAGGCGCGCGGCCATTGGCTTCTTGAACTGGATGCGGACGATTGGCTTGCCCCTGCGTGCGTGGGCACATTGCTCGAAGCCACTCAAAACCGGCCGGACGCCGTAGCCGTCTGCGCCGGCCATGTGGAATGGACCGAACGGATGAACAAGCAATTGCTTTATAAAGGAATCAAGCTGCCTGTTCCCCCGCTTTCCCCCAGAAGCCTAATCGATGAAGCTATGCCGGTCGCCCCGCGGATGTTCAAAATCTCCACCTTGCGGGAACATTCCGGCTGGAATGTGGAGGCACCTTATGAAGGACGCTTATATGAGGATCTTGAGATTCTGACCCGATTGGCGCTTCACCATGAAATTCATTTCGTTTCCGAACCGCTGTACCACCGGCGGATCCGAAGCACCAGTATTACTCACCGTCAGCAATTCGAAACTTACCGTCATTGGCGGAGCTGGATGCTGGATCAGCTGGCGAAATCCGGTTTAGCTCCATAAATTATCCTGGCGGAATCCTTACGAATGTTACGTTCTCCGTGAATATCGTAACCTCTCTGGGCTCAGGGATATAGTTGGAACTTTCCGCTTGTACTGCAAATACTCCATTGGCTACCCGAAGCAGTCTGCCTTGTATAAATTGATTCGAATATACGACCTCTATGACTCTCCCGACAAATGCGCCGAGCCTTTCCTCAAAATTCATAGTAAATCATCCCTCCCTTATTTTCAGTCAGATTATGATACGGATTGTATCTGGCTAAACGGAATCAGAACGATGCTTCCGTCGGGTTCAAGTATTTCAATATAATCCTCTCCCACAGCCACCAAAGTGCCAAATACGGGGCCAGCGGCGGTATCTATCGTTATGTTGGTATTTAATCGCGGCGTTAAGGATTCAATTAGTGCGTCCCACTCTTCCGTATAGGAACCTCCGACTTGCTGCAATTGTTGTCTAAGCGCGCTGATATTGCCTAATGCATCATCAATCTGCTGTTGTTGCGAGTTAATGCGTCTGAGAATGCTGTCCACCAATTGATGCAACGAGCTGATACGCGCGTTTACGGCCTCAATCGTATCCTGAGGCACGCTTCCGCCTCGCGGGGAAGTTTCGGTCACGGACTGCTGGACCGTCGTCGAGTTCGTTGTGTTCGAGTTTTGTTGAATCGTCGTATTGGCGGGCCCCGTCGGCGGATTCAGAGGTGGCGGGCTTGGAATGACCTGTACGGGCGGGGGGGGTTGCTGGTTAGTGCCAATGCGGGCGGTAACCGTGTCCACCTGTTTTTGCAGATTATTTACTTGCGATGTTAAATGATTCACGCTTCCGCTGAGACGGCCAATCTGCAGCTTTAGGCGTACAAACTTTTTCTGCCAACTATGCCGCAAAATGCTGAGCTTCACTGACCACAATTTCGTTCTTTTTACTCCGGATCCTCTTTTTTTCTTATACGCAGGTTTCGGGCAGTCCGGGACCCGTTCTTTTTCCCACAAGGTCGTCACTTAACCTACCTCCTTCTATTGATACTGGTAACATATGTCATCCGCCTCCCAGCGGTAACCCAGCCAAGCTAAAGTTAATAAAATGGCCTACTGACACCCTGTTCAAATTCATTTACATAGGTGTTAGGCATTCTACCCAAGCGGAACTCCTATTTGAATCATATTTTGTAGATAGACAATAGCATAGGGAGGAGAGCACAGTTGAAAAAAGCCAAAAACCGGCCCCGGAAAAAAAACGCGGCTAAAGGAAACTCAATATTTCTAAAGCCGCTTAAAAGCAATACGTTGTACCGGGCGGACCATGCTCCATTAAAAGAGGCTGATCCGTTGGAATTCGAGCTGCAGGCTGGGGCCTGCGAACTGATTCCGTCGGTTGCTGCCCCCTTGGACTCTTCCACACTGCAAATCGCGGAGCCACGTCCTCTCAGCGCCAACCGCCCCCTGGTTGGCGACACGGGCGAATATCCCGCCAAGCCCGGAGTGTATGATATTTTCCGGTTTCCGGTGATTGACTGGGATTTCAGATGGCAACGGCCGCAACAAATCTCCACGCAATTTGCGTTACACGGACAGCGCGTTTTTTATATTACAACCGATATGACCGCCGTTTCGAAGGAAACGTTAACGAAAGATGAAGTGGCCCGTTATGTAAGAATCAAAAAAGCAGCCCCGGGCGTTTGGCTCGTCACTCTCTGCACAAACCGCAGGCTGAACCTGTATCAGGATGAAGTGAGTGCCCAGGATATAACCTTTCTGCGTTGGTCCATCGAGCACGTGAAGGCCAAGTTCAACGTATCCCAGATGATTTCGATCGTCGATCTTCCCTTCTGGACTCCATTGGTCGAGAACCTGGAACAAAATAAAATCATTTACGACTGCATGGATGACCATTCCGGATTCTCTACGAACTCGCCTTCCATGCTGCTTCAAGAAGATCGGCTGATCCGAAGTTCCGACCTGGTTCTGGCATCGTCGCAGTTGCTTTACGATAAATTGAGCGCCATTCATTCATCCGTATTTCTGTTGCGCAATGCGGCGGACGTTCAGCACTTCAACGCGATCGGCGTCGCGCCTGCTTCCGAACTGGAGGGGGTAAAAGGGCCGGTCATCGGATATTACGGCGCGATCTCGGACTGGTTTGATATCCACTTGATTCAAGAACTTGCTTTGAGACGCCCAGACTGGAATTTTGTGCTAATCGGCCATACCTTTGGCTGTGACATTTCGCTTGTGGAAGGAATGGACAATGTAATGCTGCTCGGTGAACAGCCTTATCACCGACTTCCCTCTTTTCTGTGCCGTTTTGATGCCGCCCTGATTCCTTTTAAGGAAAACGCGCTGACCAAGGCAACCAATCCCGTTAAGTTGTACGAATATTTGGCTGCCGGTAAACCGGTGATTTCGAGCTATCTGCCTGAACTTACCGCTGTTGCTCCCCATCTTGTCAGTATGGTTTCCGGACCTGATGCTTTCGAACAGGCCATCGGGAAAGCTCTGGAGCTTAACGAACCGGAACAACCGGCGTTAAAAAGACAATTTGCTCAGCTTCATTCCTGGGAACATCGCTACGAAGAACTCCAGACTGCGATCCAGCTCCATCTTTTCCCCAAAGTCAGCATCATCTTGGTAACGTACAATAATTGGCCATACACCCAACAATGCCTTCGCAGCCTGCTTCGCCCCGGGCATTACCCGAATCTGGAGATTGTCATCGTCGACAATGCTTCAACCGACCAGACGCCAAACCGACTTCAAAGCATCCGCGATGAAAGGATCCAAGTAATCACCTCCGAGAGCAATCTGGGGTTTGCCGCCGGGAATTCCCTGGGCTGCCAGCATGCCACCGGAGATTACTTCATTCTGCTCAACAACGATACGATCATTCCGGACGGAAGCTGGGTATCCAGACTTCTTCGGCCGCTTATGGAACATCCCGACGTCGGCATGTCCGGACCGATGTCCAACTTTGTCGGCAACGACCAGGCACTTGATCATTTTGTCGGAGATCCCGTCACGGGCGCCCATCCGAACTGGCTGCAGGATTACTATTTATTCCATAAGGGCGTATCCCGTGAAACCGATCTGCTCGGATTTTTCTGCGTCGCCATGAAAAAAGAAGTGTGGGAAGCCGTTGGACCGCTCGACACCGGGTACGGGATCGGCATGTTTGAGGACGACGATTACTGCGAACGGGTCAAAGCAGCCGGATACCGTCTGATGATCGCGGAAGATGCGTTTGTTTATCATCACGGCAGTGCAACGATCAGGAAATTGGAGCCGGAAGTGTACAGATCATTATGGGACAAAAACAAAGCTTATTTTGAACAAAAATGGAATAAACCTTGGAGAGATCCCAAACGACCGGAAAATTGGTTTCATGGGGTCGAGACTCCGGAGAAAGTCGCTACCCGGCTGAAGGAATCCGGTCAACGAAGCATTTTAGTGCTTGGAGGGAAAAACT
Organism: Fontibacillus forbon; assembly: GCF_046559655.1. Taxonomy (NCBI): domain Bacteria; kingdom Bacillati; phylum Bacillota; class Bacilli; order Caryophanales; family Paenibacillaceae; genus Fontibacillus; species Fontibacillus forbon. The sequence goes on from NZ_JBKGFV010000002.1 coordinate 9,555, forward strand.
GGACGGCTAACGCGTCGCATTGGCAATCCATCGTAAGGGAATTGGCCTCCCGCCAATGCTGCATGCTGTTTGTCTTTGCCCAGCGTCATTATAACCACCCTATCGTAGGTATCCGAAAAGCGGGGCCGCAGATGTATTTAACGAATGTGGTCGATCTGTTTAGTCAAGCTTATTTCGATACCGTAATCTACTGCGGGGAGCAGTTGGCATACCCCATCCACGCCGGAAGGCAAATCGCCTTTTCCCTTGCCTATTCCCCGGATCAACTCGACGCACTCGGCAACGCATTGCCGGGTCTGGAATATTGTGTTGATTCCGATCCCGCCTCCATAATCGACATGATCATGAATCCGGCTCCCATTTTGAGATGAGTCCATTCACTCGTCGTCCAATATAGCTGTTCAAAAGAATAATGAAGCCCTCACCGGATCAGGCATCTATAACGCCTGGACGATGAGGGCTTAGTTGATTTTTCTCATTTCTTAATTGGATTGCTGCTGTAAATACCGCTGAATAACCGCCGGATGCTCCCCAACAAACGTTGCGGTCGAGATCGCGTATTCGGAATGGGTGAAATTCCAATCCGCATCGCCATCATTTTGAAATAGATTCACGTCTCCACGCCGGTTATCATTGAACTTGATTCTTTTTCCGATCGCATAATGGTAATGGTATACCTTTACATCGCTTCTCGCCCGCGGGACATTCCAGATGTTAACGCCTCCCGGCCCCTGCAAAGTGCAGTGATGCTTCTCGTCACGATACCGGATTCCCCGACCGGCCCGCCACATTCTCGTAATATCGTTAGACCAGCGCTCATCCCCCGGACTGTTTATCCGCAGGGTCCACGGATCCTTCCAGAAGTTGACGAACGGGAACTGATAGACGTCCACGTCTCCCCTGTTCATGAGCTCCGGCAACACTTCCCGGAAACGGTCTTCCATCAATTCATCGATATCGAGATTCATGATCCAGTCCCCGCTTGCCTGATCGATCAGGAAATTACGTACCAAGGACTCGTTCCAGTCATCGGTATAAGGAAGTCCGGTTTGCCGCATGGTAAAGAGCTTCAAGGGATATTGACGCTGCAAGTCAACTATCAGTTCCGCCGTACCGTCCGTGCTGCCCCCGTCCACCATAATGATTTCGTCGGCAAATGCAGCTACGCTCTCCAGATACAATGGAACGAACGTGATCTCATTCAAAACAGGTACGATGACCGACAACTTCATCTGTATTTGCCCCTCCTCCGGATTAATTGATGTCGTTTTTTTCCTGGATAAGCCGGCTCATTTCCATGATATTCCCAAGCGCGGCCTTATACCGCTGATAAAGTAGATAATTATCATGATAATGGGGATTCCCGCCGGGTCCGACGAAGGGGTGCCAAAAATGAATCAACTCCCCGTCAAGCCGGACATGCTTACCCACAAGTGTATCCAAAGCGTAGGCAAACGCCTCATCCTCACCGCCCCACCCGCTAAACCGCTCATCATACCCGCCGACTTTTTCAAAGGATTCCCGCAGCAGCACATTCATTCCGCCGACAAAATAAGACGCATTCGCAGGCTTCGTTTCAGGCTTGGTTTGCAACGGCCAGGGATGTTCTCCTCCCCTGATAAGTCGTTCCGAATAAGTCTGAGACAACCTGTTAATTTGTGAAAAAGGGATTACCCAGCAATCGTCATCCAACCGTTTTAACGACTGGGCGATTAATTCCGGGTCATAAATAATATCATTGTCCGCGATGACGAATACGCGGCCCCGGGCCTTCCCCGCCGCCCTGTTGATGGCCCGCGATCTGCTGAAAGGCTCCTCGGCTACTTCCCCGATACATAATTCCGCTTCCGGCATCATCTTTTCGTAGAACCGCCTTATATAACGGAAAGCTTGATCTCTAGGCCCGTCGTCCGGTTTGTATGGTATCAGTACGGATATCTCATGAAACATAAGGTCCCATCCCTCCAGACTGACTTCGAATGGTTACTTTAAAAAAACGCCAAGTTCCCGGTATTTTCCGGTTCCGAATGTATCCGCCAGCTTCACGTAACTTTTAAAACTCGTAGCGTTAAGAATCATATTCTTTTCCTCCGCAACGTTATCGCCCGATTCCCAAAACAGCATACTGCGAACGCTCCGGTCCACGGCAGCCAGAAACGGTTCCCGTTTCTCGGGATCCCGCATCAAATGGTAAAAAACGGTCAGTAACAAGCCGATTTCATATTCATTACTCAATTGCGATCTTTCCAAAGGTTCGGTGAGCAGTTCGAAAGAAGTGTTTTCCAGACGGTTCAACTTCTCCAAGAGCTCGAAATGATACGAATCCGGTTCAATGCCTGTCACTTTTGCTCCTTCACGAGTGAAATGACGGGAATAGTAACCGGTATTGCAACCAATGTCCAACACGCTCTTGTCCCGCAAATTTCGCGGACCGATATATTCCAGGATGTAATCCAAGCGGGTTCTATACACTTCATCCCGTTCACTTCGCACGTTATAAAACTGCGGATGAAGAATCGGAGTATAAAACAGCTTCCTTTGCTGGCGGGCTATCGTCGCTTCGGTTTCCGATAAAGCGTTATCGTTTAACCAGCGTTCGTAATCCGGTTCCGGCATTCTGACCGGAATTCTCCGCAATCCCGAGCAATACAGGAATGAGGCACGATGATGTCCGTCATGGATATTGAAACGGCCTGGCGTTCGATAACTGACCTGAACCGGATGATCGCCGAAAAAAGAGGATCCGGTTTGAAGATAATCCCTCATATTGATAAATTCCATCCGCCGCTGCATCAGCAGCTCCTTATTGTCAAGTTCCGGGCTTTGTCCCCGGAGCTCGTGGATTTTGGCGTACCAGTCCAAATAAGGCTCGGCCGTTGCCGCGGGGTCGCCCATCAAATAACGAAACAGCACCCGATGCGGTTCTAATCGGATGATCGAGATATCCGAGAACAATAAGTGATGAGCGTACCATGCTTCGGTGAAATCCGGAATTAAATGTTCCTTGTGCGCCGTTCGGACATCCACATCCGTAAATATAAGTTCAACGGGGACTACGGCCGTAACGTTTTTTTGCGAGAATTGTTCGTGTTCCAAATGGTCCATGCCTTATCCCCCCTGGTTCGAAATCCGGGGACGACCCTGAAACAGATACGTGGCAAACTCACGATTGATATAGTCATTGAATTTCCGCTTTGCCGTGACCGGGAACTGATCCAGCTCAGTCATAGTCCATTCGCTGCGGTGGGTTTCGTATTCATTGCCGTATTCGCTGCCTTGAGGCCAATCATTGCCGATCGGAATGTTGAGCAAGACATATCGCCCGGTTCGAAGACAGGCTTCGAGCAGCGAGACGGCCCGTTGTTTATCGAAATGTTCCAGCACGTCGCCAAGAATAATTAAATCGAAACCGGCAAGTTTTTGTAGTGTTAATAGTTCATAAGCATCGGCGATATGAATTTCGTTATAAAAGTAAGAATGATATTCTTCTACATTTTTCGGAAATATTTCGATGCCCTCGATCACGGTCAACCATTGCTCCCTATGCACCCTGCCCTGCCACACGTCCAGAAATTCCCGGCAAATCATCCCCCATCGCCCGAACCCGATGCCTACATCGAGTACGCGGGACGGCGAAACCTGCCTGATCAGATCGACGCAATAGGATAGATTTTGCCAATTCGATGTCCCCATACTTTCCGTCCTCCCGTATGCAGCATTATATTCCGAACAGCACCTTTAACCAACGTCCCGCCGCTTTTTCAATCGTCCAATGCGCTTGGATCGTTTCTCTGCATTTGAAGCCGAGTTCTTGCAAATCCGGACGCCGGTCTTTCTCTTTATAGAAATTAATGACGTTCATAAAATCCACCGGATCGTCGCTGCGGAGAATAAGCCCATGAGCATCTCGATGCGCCGCTTCTCTTACGTAGCCGACATCGGTAGACAGCACCGGCTTGCCGCAAGCGAAAGCTTCCAGTGCCGGCGCCCCGCCGCCCTCACTCGCCGACGTGATCAGCAGCAAATCAATCGAATGATAGAACAAAGGCATCTGCTCATAAGCATAGAGACCTGACGTATCCTTGAACTCCACCTCGGGATCGGACTCAAAATGATTTCGCAGCGGTTCATACAGGGAGAAATAGTTTTTGGACTTTTTGGCCTTGTCACCGGCCCATCCAATGGTTAGTGGTCTTTGATCCTGGGGCTTACCTATGTTGTCATCGGGGCAAAATAAACGATGATCCACGAAATGGCCGATATATTCAACCGAGGCGGATGGCGCGACCTGTTTTATCTTTTCCGTTAGCTTCCGGTTCATGCCCCCGATCCTTCCGATCCGGGGAATGACCAGCCTTAAAAACTCGGGATCCGGAATGAGGGTATCGCTCCACTCCCGGAACGTTTCATAGTTCCGGCTGAAATAATAATAGGATACGGCCGCGCAGGAATCGATGCGGACGTTCCTGAACAGGGCATAAGCCGCCATTCCCAGGCACATCGCCGAGATCACTCGATATTTCGAGTTCAATGATTCGCTTCCATAGGTCTGTAAATAATCGTCCAATTCGCGGGCGGATATAATATCCAACGCGGGATGATGCTGTTGAAGTATTTTTGCGTGCTTGCCCAAGATCCACCAGTCCACATCATAAATCATCAGATCTTTTTTCATTGCGTAGCTTCACCTCCGGCTGAACCCTCTCTATCGCCTTATTTGATCATATTCGAGCATTCCTCCCCAAGTTACGGGAGCGGCGAAATTGATGAATTTGTCCATTTGCGCAAAAAAGAAGGCCCCGCGGTTTGGAAACCGCGTGAGCCCTCTGTTTGTGGGAAGCGATATTTAAGGTTAAGCAATTTTCCAATTGCTAGGGTACTCTACCTGATAAGAAACGAAGCAATTTCTTTCGTCTCTTTCTTTTTCCAAGAGAGTTCATGGTGAATCAACTGCCTTTCCGGATCCATGCATCATGACATCCGTTTTTGCTGTATGATCATTACCACTTCCCACTTATCTTATATATACCCGTCTGTATGGCGGTGAATCACAATTTTCCGGCAATCCGCGCCGCCGTTTTTTCCCCGTTCGCGATGCAGTCAGGAATGCCGACGCCGTAATAGGAGCAGCCCGCCAAATAAACGCCCGGATAAGAAGCAGCCATTTTCTGTTCCAAAGACTTAACCAGTTCATGGTGCTTGATATGGTAATTCGGCATTTCATCCAGCCACTTGGTCACGAGATGCGTAACCGGGGCAGCCTCGATTCCGAGACTGTTTCGGATATCATCAAGCGCAACCTGCATCAGTTCTTCCTTGGACATGTCCTTTAGCTTGGCAAAAGACGGCCCCGAGCTCTTATAAAATAACCGCACCAACAGACGGCTTTCCGCCGAGGTGTGCTTCCACTTCCGGCTGGTCCAGGTGCAAGCGTCGCAAACGACGTTATCCGACTGCGAGACGATGAATCCGGTTCCGTCTACCGGCAGTTTTTCGTCGGGAATGTCAAACCCGAGGTATACGCTGATCATCGAACTGTTTTTCAACTCGTTGAAATCTTCGTTCAGTTCATGGTCGCCGAGGATGGACTGGGCCGCAGAATGGGACGTGGCCAGTACAACGAAGTCCGCGGTTAGCTCTCTTTGATCGGATAGAACAATATTATATTGCTTTCCGGTCTTGGTGATCGTTTCGGCCCCGATGCCAATGATAAATTCCGCCTTGGGAAGCTCGCTATGCATCTTGTCGACCAAAGCCGAAACCCCGTTTCGGAAGGAGAAAAACTTGCGGTCTCCTTTTCCTTTAAAGACTTGCCGGTTTTCAGCCAGCCCCTTTATAATACTGCCGTATTTGTTTTTATAGTCCAGCAGATAGGGCAGCGTTGAGGCGATCGTCAGCTCATTCAATTTGCCGGAATAAACTCCCGACAGAACCGGAGCGATTTGCTTTTCCACGATTTCCGTACCGAGAAACGCTTCAAGAAACAAGCCGACCGAATCGTTTTTCGTGAATTTCCCATCGTTTGGCGTATAAAAATCTTTCAGCGCTTCAACCTTGCCTTCGGCCGAGATAAGCTCGCTGCCCGCTAACGATTCCAGACTGAGCGGAATCCCGAATACAGCCTCTTCAGGAATCAGTTTTAGCTTGCCTTCCGTATATATGTACGATTTGCCTGTCGCATTATAGACAACTTCCTCACGCAAGCCCAGTTCATCAACAAGTTGATCCATGTTGGGTTTTCTTGTCACCATGGAGTCGGCACCAGCTTCCATGAAGAATCCGTCCCGTGATATAGTATTGATTTTTCCGCCTAAATTCCCGTAAGATTCCACAACCACGATGCGGGCATCCAGCTTCCGCTCCTCAATCTGGCGATTTAAGTAATAGGCCGCGGAAAGACCCGTAATTCCCCCGCCAACAATAACGACTGTTTTCAATACCCTTCCACCTCGATTAGAGAACTGTTTCACATACTAATTAATATGATACCCTAATTGCCTATGCGGAAACAATGACACGTGAAGGAATGTCATTGAAAAGAAAACCCGGCCTGATATAGCCGGGTTTTTCGGATGGATTAATTTTCAGCTCCGGTATAGATCAAAATGGCATCGCGCAGAAATTCAGCCGCTCCCGGCCGGGCCCGGTCATCATAGTAAGCTTTGAAACGCTCATCGGCCACGTACATCTGCGCCAAACCCGCGTGCGCGTCCTTGGAGTATTGATCCCAGTAAAACGTTAGCCATTGGCGATGCAGATCTGCGGCCTTTTGGGCTGAGGCTCCGGCCGGATCGCCGGTTTGCATCCCTTCCTCCAGGGCGGCAAACATCTCTTTTTCCAGCGCCTGCACTTCCTCATACTCCGCCTTGGTCATATTTTTTAACTTGTCATTCGATTTGTCGACCGTCTCATTGCCGTATTTCTCGCGGATTTCTGCTCCGTACTTCTCTTCGTTCTCGTCGATCAGCTTCTGCTTGAAGCCATCAAATTTTTCTTTATCCGACATAGTTATTCTCCCTTCATTCATAGCGATCGTTTTATCCACATTCGCAATTAGTGCATCCAGTTGCTTTTTCCTGTCCAGGAGCCGCTCACGGTGTTCGATTAGCGCCCGGGTTCCGTCAAAGCGGGGATCGGTGACGATGGCCTTAATTTGTTCCAAGGGAAAATCAAGTTCCCGGTAGAACAAAATTTGCTGCAGCCGGTCCACCTCCGCCTGACCATAGATCCGGTACCCGGATGAACTCATCCTCGCCGGCTTGAGAATGCCAATTTCATCGTAGTACCGCAACGTTCTGGTGCTAATTCCCGCAAGACGTCCCAGCTTCTGAACCGTATATTCCATGTCTTCGCCTCCTGACATCCCCAATGTACACCTTGCCGCAACGTTAAGGTCAACCCTTTTTATAAATTTACCCTTAAACAATGTTATTTTCGCACCAAGTTCAGATTCCGGCGATAATATACACTTTTCTCCGGCGTACGAGGGAAATGAATACGCATTGGTTCTTTAGGCGTTTAGTTACTCTGGTGTGGCTAAGTTGCATTGGGGCAGTCAGTTACATGGATGTACTGTTGTAGCTTAGGCAGGCTTAGTTGCTTCGTTTGGATACTTACTCTAGTGCGGTTTATTACACTGATGCGCTTTGTTGCTCTGATGCGGCTAGTTACTTTGGTGGGCTTTATTTACTCCGATGCACTTTATTGCTCCTGTCGGATTTATCGTTCACTAATCCCGGATGCATCCAGTCTCCGGGCTAACGGACATGAGAGACCTTAAAGTACCCAAAAACGCATATTTGAAAATCTAACGGACACAGGAGACCTTAATTGCTTGCTATGCGTCCAAAAAGGATAGTTCTCACCCTTTTTAGGTCTCTGGTGTCCGTTAGATTTCAAAAAGGGCGATTAAACACGATTTAACGTCTCTCATGTCCGTTAGAATTCCTAACTACCAAGAAACAGCCGATGTTGATGATAATCGGCCCCATATTAAAGAAATCCCATCCCGTTTGACCAGGATAGGATTCCCAAAGTGATATAAACCTGCTGCAAGCTAGGCAAGCAAGGATCCCGCAAAATTTTTGCGATGACCCTTCGATGAACTTGCGACGATCCAGCGATGATCACCCATCAGCCTGTGCTATTAAAGCGGCTTACCAGGCGTACGCTTGAGGGGCCTCTCCGCCGGGCCCGGGGAAGATCTCGTCCAGCTTCTTCAGCTCGGCCTCTCCGAGCTTGATGTCGACGACGCGCAGCGCGGTTTCCAGCTGCTCCAGGGTGCGCGGCCCGATAATCGGCGCGGTCATCGCCGGACGCGTCAGCGTCCACGCCAGCGCGACGTTCGCTTCGCTTTCGCCGAGTTCGCGGCACAGCTGCTCGAACGCTTCCAGCTGGGCGCGGTGACTCTCGACGCGCGCCGGATTATTCGCCCGCTTCGAACCCGGAAGCGGGTTCAGCGCATGGCCGCCCAGCAGGCCGCCGTCCAGCGGGCTCCAGGCGATGACGCCGATGCCGTGCTCTTCGGCGGCCGGGAGCACTTCCAGCTCCGGCAGTCTGCAGAGCAGGCTGAATTTATGCTGCTCGGAGATCAGGCCGAGCATCCCTTTTGCTTTCGCTTCATACTGCGCTTTCACTAAATCGCGTCCGGCGAAATTGCTGGAGCCGACATACCCGATTTTGCCTTGATAGAGCGCAATGTTAAATCCTTCCCATAACTCGTCCCACGACACGTTCCGGTCCACATGGTGCATTTGATAAAGCTCGATGTGGTCGGTTTGAAGCCGGCGGAGCGAACCTTCCAAATGCCGTCGCATCTTGTAGGAAGATAGGCCTGCCGCATTGTTCGGTCCATCGTTTTCATCGTTCATCTCTCCGTTAAACTTCGTCGCCAAAACAACCTTTTCCCGGCGTCCGCCACCTTGAGCAAACCATTTACCAATGATTTCTTCCGTTCTGCCGGCATTTTCTCCCCATCCGTAAATGTTGGCGGTATCGAAAAAATTGATCCCCGCATCGAGGGCGGCGTCCATGATTTTAAACGCTTCGCTCTCTTCCGTATCCACACCGAAATTCATCGTCCCCAGGCACAATTTGCTCACTTTTAATCCGGATCTTCCCAAATAACTGTATTGCATCCGTTCGTCACTCCTTCATCTATTTAGGTGCTTAATAGCGGCTCTAGCGTTACTATCGTTCATGTGTAAAATCTTCCGTTGTCTTCACTTTAGCAAAGCTTGTCCTTCACCCTAATCCCAGCCTGCACTTAACTTCTAGTAAACAGCTTTCATAACTTCTCGATTTTACGAATACATCACCACCCTTCCATCTCGCTCACATTCTGGTATCATGAAATATAGCCAAAATTTTTGTATTCAGGAAGGTAAACCATGAGTTCAACCTTAACGCAGCGGATTATTAAATTGCTTTGCGGCCGAATTTCTTATGACCGGGGCGAAGCTTATTTCCGTCAAAAAAAAGTTCGCTTTACGCATACCGATCCGGAATCCGGCCAATATCAGGCTGTGGTGCACGGAACCGATTTTTACCGCGTATATGTACACATAGATCTCAACGGAGACGTTACCGCGGAGTGCAACTGTCCGGCATTCGTGTCCTATAACAACTACTGCCAGCATATTGCCGCCGCCTTACTAGGCATTCACGAAATGCAGAACGGCTCCTTCGATCCCGTACATTCCGTATCTTTACTGCATCCGGAACCTAGGCCCTCAGCTCCTTCGTTCTTGGCAAGCACCCAAACCAACCTGACCGGCCAACCCGCCGATTCGAAGTCCGGCGACTCATTTTCGCGCAAGGCAGGCGGTTCAACCCGCGACGTCTGGCTGACCCGGGATATGATGGGGCTCTTCGACCCCAAAACTTCGCGGCGGCTCCGCAGGGAAACCCGGTTCGATTCCCGCACCCGTCTGCAAACGGAGTTTATTTTAAAGCCGGTTCCTTATGGTGTAGGCAAGCATTTACTCGGACTTGAGCTGAAAATCGGTAACAAACGACTTTATATCGTTAAACAGATCCGGGAATTTCTCGAAAAAATGGATGCAGGTCAGCCGTATCTCTTTTCCGAACATTTCTCGTATGACCCTGACCTTCATAGCTTTGAAATAAACGATGATGACATCATCCGTCAGTTGGTCACCATCTCGCGCAATGAACAGCTTTATCGGGAGAGTTCCCCTAAGCACGGATACCCGGGAAGACGATCCGGCGACGACCGGATGCTAACCCTTCCCCCTTATGCCTGGGGTGCGCTGTTGCATAAACTAATGGCTGCCTCCTCCGTGAAACTTGATCTAGGACCTGGACGGACATGGAACATGACCTTGTCCGATGAGCCGCTTCCTGTTCATTACTGCTTCGATCCATCCGAGGAGGATGGTTACCGGCTCGGCATACAGGGTTTGGACGAGCTAACGATTCTCGAAGCGTACGGACTGGTTCTTTCCGGAGGAGTCCTGTTGAAGCTGCCGGAAGACGGCTGCCGTCGGCTGGCCGAGATGAAGAGCATGCTGGATGCTTCGCGCAGACATCATATTCATATTGCTGCAGAGCAAATCGAACCGTTTATGCAAAAAGTGCTGCCCGGCCTCATGAAGCTTGGCAACGTAACGATTGCGGAGTCGGTGGCCGACCGCATGGTGCGGACGCCGCTGAAAGCCCGGTTGTACCTGGACCGGTTACGCAACAGATTGCTGGCCGGCCTTGAATTCCAATACGGGGATATTGTGCTTAATCCCCTGGAGGAAGGCGTCGTGCGCGGTACCGATTTGATCCTGCTGCGCGATGACGATCAGGAACGCAGCATTCTGGATTTGATGGACGAAAGTTCCTTTACGAAAACAGAAAGCGGTTATTTTCTGGATGATGAAGACGCCGAATACGATTTTCTGATGCATGTCGTCCCCAGACTGGAGAGAATGCTTGATGTTTACGCCACATCGGCGGTCAAAGTCAGAATCCGCCCGGTCTCCTCGCCGCCGAAAGTTTCAGTCCAAATGGACGAACGGACAGACTGGCTGGAAATAAAATTCGACTTGGGCGGCATTTCCGAGCAGGACATCCGTGGAATTGTGCAGGCATTGGAAGTCAAACGAAAATACTACCGGTTGCCCGAAGGTGCGCTGATGCCGCTGGAGAGCGAAGAGTTCAAGCAGATCATCAATTTCATGAACGATATCGGGCCGCATCGCTTAATCGAAGACGGGACGGGCTTTCGCGTACCGGTGACCCGCGGGCTGCATCTGTTGGATGAACAGCGTTACGGCAATGTCATCAAGCTGGGAAAAAGCTTCCGCCAACTCCTGCATCATATTAAAAATCCGGACAATCTGGATTTTCCGGTTCCAGACCGGTTAGTGCCAGTGCTGCGCGATTATCAAACCTATGGCTTCCAATGGATGAAAATGCTCGCAAAGTACCGGTTCGGAGGGATTTTGGCCGACGACATGGGGCTCGGCAAAACGCTCCAAAGCATTGCGTTTCTTGTTTCCGTATTGCCGGAAATCCGCGCCCAGAAGCTGCCGGCCATCATCGTAGCCCCTGCTTCGCTGGTATACAACTGGCGCAACGAGCTTAAAAAGTTCGCACCGGAAATCCGCAGCATCATTGCCGACGGCAGCAAGTCAGACCGTCTCCGCATCATTAACAACTCGGAGAATGCGGATGTAGTGATCACCTCTTACCCGCTGCTGCGCATGGACGTCGAACAGTTTGCCGCCAAATCGTTTCATACGCTTTTTCTGGATGAAGCCCAAACCTTCAAGAACCATACGACACAGACGGCGCAAGCGGTCAAAGCGCTTCAGGCCAAACATCGTTTCGCCCTGACCGGTACGCCGATCGAGAATACACTGGAAGAATTATGGTCGATTTTTGATGCGGTATTCCCGGCTTTATTTCAAAACCGCAGACAGTTCAACGAATTAAGCCGGGAGCAAGTCGCCAAGATGATCACACCGTTCCTGCTTCGCCGCTTAAAAACCGACGTGCTGAAGGAGCTTCCCGAAAAGATTGAATCCGTGCAGGCTTCCGAGCTGCTCCCGGATCAAAAGAAGCTGTACGCCGCATATCTGGCCAAGTTGCAGCAAGATACGCTCAAACATTTGAACGAGGAGGACGGCTTCCAGAGGAACCGCATCCGTATTTTGGCCGGACTAACCCGGCTGCGCCAATTGTGCTGCCATCCGGCTCTTTTTGTTGAGAACTACGAGGGCAGCTCCGCCAAATTTGAGCAATTGCTGGAAGTCGTCGAGGAGGCTCTTAGCGCCGGAAAACGACTGCTGATTTTCTCGCAGTTCACCGAAATGCTCGGTCTGATCGGCAGAGAACTTGGTTATAAAGGCGTACCCTTCTTCTATCTTGACGGCAAAACCCACTCCGCCGAGCGCGTGGAATTGTGCAACAGATTTAACGACGGGGAACGCGATTTGTTCCTGATTTCCTTGAAGGCCGGAGGAACCGGTCTGAACCTGACCGGAGCGGACACCGTCATTCTTTACGATCTGTGGTGGAATCCTGCAGTCGAGCAGCAAGCGGCTGACCGGGCCCATCGGATCGGGCAAAAAAATATCGTCCACGTCATTCGTCTTGTAACCGAAGATACCGTCGAAGAAAAAATGTTTGAGCTTCAGCAAAAAAAGAAAGATCTGATCGATGAAATCATCCAGCCGGGACGGGAATCCGTATCGACGCTGACGGAACAGGAAATCCGCGACATTCTGATGATTTGAAGCCTGCCCTCTTCGGAGGGCTTTTTTGTCCTGAATGAAATCATTGCCTTTCACATTGCCCTGAACAATTACATGTTACAATAATGGACAAATCAATGAACCTTCTTTCCGATTATACTTCCTGATGATAGAATTATTGAATGTCGGGATGTTTGTTCTTCATGTCATTATGTAATATTTCACGGGATAAAGGAGCTCCACATGGAAGCACAATACCAGATTTCTTACTGCTATCACGGAAAAATGCATTGCGAACCGGCCTACTTCTGGGGACCCGGAATCAAGGAGCAGTACAAGTTGCTTTTTATTCACGAAGGACGAGGCGAATATCACTTTAACGGGCAAATTTACTGTTTGGAAAAGGGACAAGGTTTTGCAGTCTACCCCGAGATGATTTGTTTTATGAAGGCGGATGACAACGATCCCTGGGTGTACTCCTGGATTGCATTTGAAGGCCGTGATGCCGAAACCTTGCTGGAGAATGCCCGTTTGGACAGAGACAACCCCGTGTTCGAATTTTCCCAGCCGTCCTGGTTCGATACCTATCTGCACGAATTTGATACAGCTTGCAGGAAGAAGAATCTTCATGGACTGGCCCTTCAAAGTACTCTTTACCGTTTTTTTTCCGATTGGCTGGATAATATGATGGTCCCTCATAGACCGGAGAACTCGTCTTCTTCCAAAGAACGCTACGTGAATCAATCGATCGAATATATCCGCATGAACTATTACAACCCGGTTAGCATTTCTGAAATCGCCCGGATCGTCGGTATAGACCGCGTTTATCTTTCTACCCTGTTCAAAGAGAAAATGAGCGTGTCACCGCAAAAATATTTGCTGCAATTCCGGATGAACAAAGCCTGCGAGCTGCTGGGTAACCGCAGCCTATCCATAGCGGATGTTTCCCGTTCCGTCGGATATGGCGATCCATTGCTTTTTTCCAAAATGTTCAAAAAAGTTACGGGGCTATCCCCTTCTCATTTTCGCGGAGGCCTTCAGGTCTGATTGATCGATGACTTCATATCAAAATAAAGAAAAGCCGGATCGTCAGACGACCCGGCTTCTTCTATTAATAAGCAATCATGGTGTCGCCGTAGAATATACCTCAAACTCGTACAACGAGTAACCGTAAGGCGTTCCCCTTACTGTTCCGAACATTCTGACGAAACGCGCATTTTGCGGAGCGAAAGTGATGTTATCCTCGCCCCCGTCCCCGTTCGTCGTCGTATTCACATCGGTCCAGTTGACCGGACTTGACCCTGTATCGCTTGAAACTTGGATTTTATACTGTATGGCGTAAGCCGCCTCCCACCGCAGTTTAACCGCCGAAATATTTTGAACGCTGCCCAGATCGACATAAATCCATTCCGGATCGCTTCCTTCATTGCTGGCCCATCGTGACATGAGATTTCCGTCAAAAGCTTTGTCCGCTTCAAATCCGGTCCCTTCGATCGAACTGGAAACGGCCGGCTTATTCAAGGCCAAATTAGTGACCGGGGGTTGCGTTTCGGCTGTTGGAACCCACCAGTTCCCGGATATAAACAACATATTCAGCAAATTGTAAGTATCGCTGAAATAGTCCTCTTTTTTGTTCTTCATCCAATCCCAACCTGCATTCACCCATGCCTGGTTGGGACTGTTCGCAGCAGATGCGGAAATAAACGGAGATACAAAAACCGCGGTGGCATAGTCGCCGATGGCGGTGCCGTTCATTTTATACCCGTTTTTAATATTAGCCGGCGAGCCGTTGGCCTTGGTTTTGATCCATGCCGACAACTTATCGGCCGCAGTCTTGCCTCTCGAATCACCGTAAAATGCATAATCCATTACGATTCTTAACGGAAAGCGGCCGGCGTTATAGTAATACTGATTTGTCTCTTTGAATTCATCGAGATACCACTCCGGTGCCGGTTTGGGCGGGTTGTCGACCACAAAATCGGAGATTAGTCCGGTCGAAGAAGAATAGGCGGCCGTGAACTGATCATACACCGAGTAAAGATTATCGATGACTTGAATCCAGGCCGGATCTCCCGTCACTTCATAAAACGCACGAAAATGACTCAGCATCCAATCCGAAGGCCGCGTATTCAGCGCATCTTTGGAATCCCAATCACCAAGATTCAGTCTGTAGTTCGTGGTTACGTAACTCGCCTTGATCCCGTCCGTAATCATTTTCTTGGCTTCAGCCAAATAATTGACGGCTCCATCCGATCCCCATTGCTGATGCGCCAAAATTAAAGAGTAGGCGATGTCCAGATCGCCATCGGTAGCCGAACCGAAATGGCCTTGAGCTTGTACGTTATCCGCAACGACCCAACCCATCAGATTATGATTGCCCGAACTTTTGTAAGCCCTTGCTGTTTTAAACAAGCCGTTGAAAATCGTTTGGGCATTCGGATCATGTCCAGCCATCAAGACCGTTATGATCATTCCATAACCTTGTCCTTCCGAAGAGCCTAAAGCGGTAAAACCGTCAGGGTCGCCCGTAATGTCGCCCTTCACGTAATATCCGCCAGGCAGAGACGTCAGATTGTTTTTAAGATAAGTCGATTTCCAATAGTCATAATAAGAGGAAACGGATTGGTTCATGGCGCTCTGGGTGACATGGCTGGGCTTGATCATTCCGGGGTAATTGACTTGCTGGGGAAAAGGTTTGCCGGTTCCGGCAGCATAAGCGTCTTGAGCGGGAATTATGGAACCCGTCGGGGACAAAAGCGCGAGTACGGTCAACATTAGAAGCAGTTTCGATCTAAGGCGCGGTTTTTTACGGCGATTTCCGGCGATACTTGTTTTCGTCCTTGTTAAATGCATGATCATTCCTCCTTGAGTAGTAAATAATTGAACTACACTAGCGGAACATGTGTTAGCAAGGATGTCCTATAAAGGTATCTTATTACAATTATTGAAAAATAAAAACACCTAATGTTCACGTTCATCCGGAATGTTTGTAAATTGCGGTATCGGGTAACTATAAATAAGGAATTACCACAGAACAGTCTCAGAAGGAGGAATTTAACATGCCGCATCAAGATAACGAGCAGTTTCGCGATGAAGCCGAACTCCGGAATAAACCGGATCATGAAGGGGATTCACTGGCCGAGAAGAAAAAAATGGAGAACGGCGTGGATATCGAGCCGGAAGCCGACGAGTGGGTTGCCAAACCGGTAGCTTACACGGAATCGGATTCGGAAAAACAATAAAATGACTAGCAAAAACCGCTACGGGAAACCGGGCGGTTTTTTGTCGTTTCAATGTTAGTATCATCCGAAAGGGTTAAATCGTTGCCGGGGCGAATACTTGTTTATTAATTAATTTTTTTTGGAGGGGGCGGGACGAATGGGCGTATTTTCGGAAAATTTATTAAGAGGCAAAGTCATCTTAATTACCGGGGGAGGTACCGGGCTGGGCCGTGAAATGGGCAGACGGTTTCTGGAATTGGGCGCGAAGCTCGCCATTTGCGGGCGGCGTGAGGAGGTACTGAAGCAAACTGTCGATGAATTCGCCCAAGGCGTTAACCCAGACAAAAATGCTGTCTTTTATAAAACATGCGATGTCCGGGATCCTGAGCAGGTCACGAACCTGGTTTCAGCCGTTGAGGAGCGGTTCGGCAAAATCGATGTGCTTATCAACAACGCCGCCGGCAATTTCATCAGTCCGACGGAAAGGTTGTCCCCCCGCGCCGTAGACGCCGTGCTGAACATTGTCCTGCACGGCACCTTTTATATGACCCTGGAAGTGGGCAAGCGCTGGATTGACCGGAAGCAAACCGGGACGATGCTCAATATAGTCACGACCTATGCCGCCACCGGTTCCGGCTACGTCGTCCCGTCAGCGGCAGCCAAGGCCGGTGTACTGGCGTTAACCCGTTCGCTGGCTGTCGAATGGGCGCCTTATGGCATCCGCCAGGTGGCGATTGCCCCCGGCCCGTTCCCCACGGACGGAGCCTGGTCCCGTCTATCCCCCACGCCGGCGCTGGAAGAAAAAATGATATCGCGGATTCCCCTCGGGAGAACCGGATCACCGGATGAACTTGCGAACTTGGCCGCCTTCCTCATATCGGATGCAGCCGGATATATCAATGGGGAAGTCGTGACGATTGATGGAGGGGAATGGCTTCGGGGAGCCGGCCAGTTTAATGATCTTGCCGAACTCACCGCCGAGGAATGGGATGATATTGCCAAACTGACCCGGAAAGAAAAATAAACGGGATAGCTGAGCTATTTCAGTAGCCCGGCTACCCGTAACAAACCGCTAACCACATCAACCTGATAACGGACGCGCTCCGCCTTGTCCAGACTCCAGCACGTTTCAACCGTCACCGCCCGCGACTTCAGGACTCGGGCGACTGCGGTCCGGGATGAGCCGGGCAGTTCATGCAGCCTCAAATTGAAATGCCGCGATTTTATCGGGATCGTGTGATTAAGGCTGCGGATCAACTTTCGCAAAGCCGGCACGGCCCGGCTTCCCGGTTGGGTGATCAGCGTCTGCCCCAATCTTTTGGGATTGATCTGTGACAATCCGTTCGCTTCGTGCAAATCCAGATACCAGGCCGGCCCCAGGCGTACAGCCAGCTGATAAAGGGCAGCTGACAGTGGATGGCCGGCTTTTTTACCGGATCCGCGAGGAAACGTCCGGTTCAAATCGGGAATCCCGCGGATTCTTTTGCGGTAAGCGGTTTGATGGACGACCGGGACGATCACCAGCCTCCCTTTTTTTAGCGCTAGTTCTTGGGAAGATAACCTGTCAACCAGCTGTTTCGCGGCCTGAATGCTCGCTGTTTCGTTCCCGTGAATCCCGGCTACCACCATCACCGCCGGCCCCTTCCGCCTGGTTTGGAAATCATAATAAGGAGTAGCGTAAGACGACCCGGACGCCAACCACTTTTTCTGATTCGGCACGAACCTCACCTCCGCTGATTTTACGGCCCCCTCGATTTTTCTTTGTTTTTCTATCCTATTCGATTTTGCGTTCCACAGCTTGGACCTCTACCCGGTCCTGTCCAAAAAGAGCCGATAAAAGAGCGTATTAGTTCATCTTATTTCTACTATGACTCTTCTCCTTGTTACTTATCAAAGTCCTCGAGTACCTCATATCACGAACCATAGTTAAAGTGTACTGATGCCTCATTTTACAGTAGATATTGCCTCATATTTGATCATTATTGCTCAGTAGGAGTGAGACCTCGTGAATTCCGCCTCAGCATGTCAGATACGCCGCTAATGTAGGTTGCTTCTCAATTTTCGGTTACTCTTTGGTATCACGCTCGGCAATTCCTCATACTTGCACCTGCTCATCTGTACCAAACTCATCGGAACCTTACTTCTTAATAGAATTAACTGGATTTCCTCCAGTTAATTAGCCAGCATCCCTCCCTTTGTCCGAATCAACAGGAAAAACTACATCTATTTCCGTAAAATTTCGGCTTCACAAGCAAAATGGCCGAATTAACTGGAGGTTTTACAGCTAATTCGCGAAAAACACGCTTAATCAGAAAATTAGCTGTAGGTTTTACAGTTAATAATTATCGTTCAATAGTATATCTGCCTATCAACAAAGAAAGCCACCGGAGATATTTCTCCGATGGCAGTTTTGTTTAAATGGCGTCCAAGTTGCGTCTCAGGATTTACAATTACACTATATAGCGTTTATACAACCAAATGGAGCATGAAAGCCAGAAGCATCCTGCAAAGTACGCCCCCAGCACATCGCTCGGGTAATGAACGCCTAGGTAAATTCTGCTCAGGCCGATGCAGACTATAAATATGATGCTGACCAATATAAGCACAAACCGGCTTTTTCTGCCGGGAAGATGGCGCCAAAGCAAATAGGCGAGCGTTCCGTAGAGACAAAATGCGGCCATGGAATGTCCGCTTGGAAAGCTGTAGCCGGTCACTTCAATCAAACGGTGAAACGTAGGGCGTTCCCGGATAAAACTTAATTTGAGCAAGCTGTTAAGCGCCGTAGAACCGATCATCACACAGCAAAGTAGCAGCAGTTCTCTGCGATGCCCTAAAACTCCGTATAAAAAAATCATCGCAACAATGGTAATTAAGGCCACCGACGTTCCGTTACCGATGCTGGTGAAAAACTCCATGACCCCGGTAAGCCCCGGTGCTTCCCTTCCTTGAACGAAATCGATCAGAGTCCGGTCAAACCGGTTTATCCGGCCGCTTTGTACCGCAGCAGCTATGACGATAAATACCGCGGCACAGATCGCCCCGGTAATCGTAGTAATCGAGATGGGGCGACTAGATTTCATCTGCTGATCATCATGCTGAAACATTTTTTAAAATCCTCTCTGCTATGTAGACAAGTATTCGTCACTATGAGTATAACCCTATGAAAGCTCGCTTTCCAAATTTTTGGACTGGCTTCAACTCCTGCAGTGACTTTGTGACCGCTGTGAATTCTAAAACCCTGAAGCGGATTGAACGAAACACGAAAAAATAAGGCTTACGGCGCCATAGCACCGCAGCCTTATAGTCACATCTCAGTCGATACGGATGAATTGCCAAGAGCCTCGGAGGATAGATCCGCCTCTGTCTTTCCCTTATCCTTATTGCGGGAAATCAGATAGATGGTCAAATATAATACGATAAACAGCACCATAAAACCTGCGGAATATAAATACATCTTCGCATAGTTCGTGGCGGATGCGATGCCACCCAGAATTATTGCTCCGATGGCAACACCAAAGTCGGTGGAATTATAAAACATGCTGTTTGCTGCTCCGTATTGCTCCGTTGTGGATGTGCGCAGCATCCATGCCTGAATCGTCGGCTGGATCGCTCCGAAACCAAGTCCGTACAACAAAGCTGAAACCACAAGTAGCGGTAGCGTAGTGGCAAAGGAAAGCACCGTCATGCTGACGACAACCAGCAGCGCTGCGGGAATCAGTACCGCGGCATGTCCCCGCCGGTCGAACACACGTCCGGATATCGGTCGGATAATAATGATCGTTACTGCATTGAAAAGGAAAAACAAACCGACCTGTTCCAAATGAACGAATTCGCCGAACAGAGCGATGAAACTGAGCAGGCCGCTGTACGTGATCGATAATACCACGTTTAACAAGGCCGGGAACAACAGCTTGCGGTTGAAGGGGGTGCGTGGGACCGCATTTGACGCTCCACCCTTCGAGTTTTTCCGAGAAACCGCCTTATTCGCTCCCTCTCCACTATTGATTCGCGGTGCGGGCGGTATAGAGCGTGTCAGTATAAGTATCGGAAGAATCACAATGACAGTGACCGTCCCGATTACGGTAAGCGTACTGAAACCGGATTGCTTCATCACATTCAGTCCGATCATCGGGCCGATCGACATGGCCAGACTTGAAGACAGGCCAAAGTACCCGATACCTTCCCCCATACGGCGAAGAGGGATGATTTGCGATGCAAGGGTCGGAAGGATCGTACTCGCGATCCCGAAACCGACGCCGTATCCTGCCCGCATAATTAACAGCGTTCCAACCGATCCGGCAAAAACGTAAATACCTGTCGTTAAGGCCGCAATGATCAATCCGGCGAATAACAGCGCGTTACGCGACCATTTCTTCAATAATGCCGCGGTCAGAAAACGGGTTAGTATGGCCGAGATGGCAAAGACGCTCGTAACCAGACTGACTTGCAGATCTCCGGCTTGAAACTGATTTTTGACATAGGCCGGAAAAGACGACAACAACATTTGCAAATTTAAAAACAATAAAAACGAACAAAGCGTTAATGAAATAAACGACTTTGTCCAAAGCGCTCCCTGATGTTCTTCTTGATGCATAATTTCTCTCCCATCCCTGTCTGTTCTTAGCTATTATTTATCTTTATTTTCTATGACTTGACTAACGTGATCGTTAATCCGCAAGAGCAATTCCGTAAGCATGACATACTCCTCCGCGGATAAACAAGCTTTAACTTCTTCGGTCACTCCCTCTTCGATCCGCAGCGTATCGCGAATCAACGCTTTTCCCCGTTCCGTACTGTAGACAAGAAAAGATCTCCGGTCTTGCTGACCCGTTTGCTTGTATACCAGGCCTTTGTTTTCCAGATGATCCAGAATCCGCGTCGTGGTCGGCTTGTCTTTACCGGTCCGTGCCGCTATTTCGCGTTGTATCATGCCTTCGGAACGGTCAATCTGATGCAATACCGACCATTGTTCGGGCGTAATGTCGTACGCTTTTAATTCTTTTTGTAAAAGAGATGCGATTTTCCGGTAAGTTACTCCCATAATAAACCCGATGGCTAAACTCCCGTTTTGGTCTTCTGTCGTCATGAACCAAAATCCTCTCCATAAATATAGTTGCATAAACAACTATATATAAAGCAACCAAATTTGTCAAGACAGTGAAGACAATCACCCATTTCAAGACGGCTTGTTTATCCTTTTGATTTTTCCGACTACCCATAGTAAGAAAGCTACGACCAAACCGAAAAACATCGGATAAAACGAAAAGAGTCTAAAATCATTTTGCGAGGCTGAGGTATTCGGCCAAAGATCGCTTTGATAAGCAAGGGCAATAAGGCATAGCGGGAGTATTAACGGCCTGTGGTCCGAAAGCCGGAAAACGCCGGCAAGGCCCTCTGCCGTGATATGAAGAAGCAGCGACAAACGAAAAAATATGGTCACATAATACAACATCGAAACCAAAATCTCGAAACGTTCAAAAAAATCACCCAAGGTGATCGTTCGGATGACAAAATAACTCGGATAGGTTACATTAGCTGTTACTTCGGCTCCAAGCACTCCGATGTTAACAACCGTCACTCCTAAAAAATAAATACCGCTGCCGATATTGCCGAATATCAGCGACTTCTTCCACTTCTTCATCTCCATATTCTTCAAGAAAAACAGGAATAAAAAACTTTCCATAAACGGATATCCCAAGAGCAGTATAGAACCGTGCATAATCGGTTTTATCCCATTTTCCATGACAGGCAGCAAGTTATTAATATGGAAAGTAGGCATGAGCGAGACGATACACAGTAAAAAAATCACGATCAACAGTATGAATAAAGCCTCTGCCGATCTGCCGATGGTCGTAACGCCTGATCTGACCACACTGATCACCGCAATCAGCATCAATACGGAGATGGAATCGGCTGGCGTAGCGGGAATCACGGAGGTAGTCAGGAAATCGGCTAAAAACCAAAGCGAGAGAGTGAAGGCGAAAAAAGGAAATACAAAGCAAAAAACGCACATGAAAATTTTACCGCCATATTTTCCGAATAATGACTCTACATAATCTCCAAATCCGCGCCCTTTCGTTTGCTTACTAATGGAGACATATAACGGAATAACGAGAACCAGCTGAATGAATATCGTAATCAAAATGCTTATCCAAGCATCTTGCTTCGCAATAGCCGCAAGAAAACCCGGCAGAGTCAAATAGGCACTACCCAATTGAAACATAATAAACCACAGGGTTGCTTGTCGGGCGGTTAATTTTTCCGATGAGTTCATTTTCGCCCCCTCCCAGTTCATGAAACCAAGATCAGCATTACTTGGTTGAGCGAATGCTCGATTAGACGAATAAGCAGATGAGGACTGGGCATTTTCATGCCTGAAATACGAATGGCTGAAATAATCAGTCCAATTCCGAGCAGGCTTGCGCTTATCACAATTTCCCGGATGTTACCTCGCTTTTTCAGTTGCTTATACTCCATAAAAGCGAATATTAATGCAACCGTCATAATTATCAAGAACATGCTTGCCCCTCACTCTCTCCGATCCGTCTTGTTTTGAAAAGGATTGTTGATTTTTCCATGTTGCTTTAATTGATACTCAATTTCAAATTCAAAAGTTAGCTCCTCCCGGAATTTTTGATTCCAGTTTGTTTTCCATTGGTTCCAGTGTTTCGGATATTTCCGGTGAAATGCCTCTCCGAATCCGAATACATCGACACCATATTTCTGAACTTTTGCCACGCCAAGGTTTAAAATATGTTTAAGCCCTTCTTCTCCGGCTATATCCAGGGCGGCAAACTCTCTGGGGTCCAATAGATTAACATGGCACTGTACCTCGCCCACGTTGCCTTCGACTTTCCCTTTCAATTTCATGTGCGGTTTATCATTTTTTAGCATGGGGATCATTTTGAAGGAAGAATCCGTAAGTTCTACCGCAAACCAGCCATCTCCATTCGGGCATTTTACTTTCCCGACGGAACTGTGAATTTGATTGGTAAGATAGCTGAATGTCTTGCTTTCGTCCTCATTCAGCCAGCCGACCAGCCGATCGTGCCGAAATACCCCGATTCCCATAAATTCGAATTCCGCTGGAGAGATCGGGTTCTTAACATTCTCCGCGGTCTTTCCCCGTTCGATATCCCCCTTCAGGGTTAGTCCTGTTAAAACCGGCTCGACGCCGTCCTTTGAAAGCTTGGCCATAATATCTTTCACATTGACGGCCGAAGTGGGTGACCACTCCTTTGCGGATGTTTTCAACGCTCTGTACATGTCGATACCCGGCAGGATTTCCGTAGCACTGACAAACCCGATAATATCCTTGGCGTTGCAGTTTTTTGCTATGGCCATATAAAAATCCGGCCTGATTTCATGATCGCGAAACAAGAAATCCAGACACGGCAAAATCCCTTCCTTGGCAATTTCTTCATTGAATACGATAAAACGCAAATGAGCTTCATACATTCTACGGGATGCTTTTGTCGTAGTTTTACGAAGCGCCTCAAATAAGGTATTCGCTTTCTGCGAAAAAACGGCGCTTGGAGAGCGGTTGGAGATTTTGTTCCGGGAAACGGCAGACGGGTCGATATATTGCAAGCTGACTTCATACTCATCACCGGCCCGGTCAATGCCAAGAGCAAGTACGATCGCTAAACTATTCAGTTCCTGACGGCTCCAGCAGCCGGAGAGGCAGACCGCGAAAAGCGGAAGGATCAACAAGCAATTCATGATTCTAATGTACCGTTCCATCATTGGGTTCCCTGTCCTTGCCGTTTATTTACTTTTGAATCGCGAAACGGAAAGCGAACCAAGGCATCCTTCATTTGAGACCGATGATAGGGTGCGACCGGGCTGAAATACGGCATACCGAAAGAACGCAAATGACAGAGATGGACGATTAGCAGAATCAACCCGATGGTAAGTCCGTATACGCCAAAAGAGGCCGCCAGGCCCATCATGCCGAAACGGATCATTCGGACCGGGATCGCCATACTGTAAGCCGGAATCACGAAGCTGGATATCGCCGTAATCGACACGACGATAACCATGACCGCCGAAACGATGCCGGCTTCGACAGCAGCCTGTCCGATCACGATCGTGCCGACGATGGAAACCGCTTGCCCGATCGTTCGCGGCATCCGGATGCCCGCTTCCCGCAAAATTTCAAACGTAATTTCCATTAACATCGCTTCAACGAACGAAGGAAACGGCGTCCCTTCCCTTTGCCCGGCTATGCTGATAAGCAATTGCGTCGGGATCATGTCCTGATGGAAAGTGGTTAAAGCGATATACAGAGCGGGAGCGAATAAACAAATAAATAAAGAACAGTACCGTAAAAGTCGTATGGCGCTACTGTATAAAGAAGGTTGATAGTAATCCTCTGCCGATTGGAGGAAATCGTTAAACAAGGTCGGGGCCAGCAGTACAAACGGCGTCCCGTCAATAAAGACGGCAATCCTTCCCTCCATAATGCCCGCAGCGATCGTATCCGGCCGGTCGGTGTTATAAAACCTTGGAAAGATCGAAAATTGCTTGTTCCCCAGAAGGATTTCCTCCAGGTATTCGCCTTCAAGAATTCGGTCCACGGAAATATTGTTCATGCTGCCGATCAGTTTGGCGACAAGTTGGTCGCTTGCGATCCCTTCGAGATACATGATGGCAACATCGGTTTTGGACAACTTGCCGACGCGCAATCCGGCTACCCGTACCTTGTCGTGCTTGACTCTGCGCCGGACCAGCGTCGTATTAGTCCGAATATTTTCCGTAAAAGCATTCTGCGGGCCTTTAACCACCGGCTGCGTTTTCGATTCGTCCACGCTGCGTTCTTCCCATTTCGCAATGGAAATGAGCAATCCGCTGGCTTCTCCTTCAAGCAGCATGAGCAGGTCCCCCGCTAAAATCTGTTCTACGGCTTCTTTCAAATCCATAGCCCAATAAACCTCGCTGGCCTGTATTACATGATCCGCCAGCATGGACAGCGAGATATCCTCCTGCCCGGACAATTCCAAAAGCGGGGAAATAATATATCCTTGAATCGTCTGGACATCCGCCATTCCGTCCAGGTAAATCAATGCCGTCCGCAAACGTCCGCCAATCGTCAGTTCGCGAACATTCAGATCGGAACTGTGACCCAGGATGGAACGAATGCTTCCGATATTCTGCTGCAAATCTGTAGCTAACCCGGAGATTCGCTCTTCAACGGTCATGACCTATCCCTCCTGTTCCCTTACTATTTCCAAAAAGCCAAGAAATAATGAGGAAATCAGGAGAATATTAACATGAATAGCCCGCCACGGCTCCATCGCCGGGCGGGCATATCCAAAATATTCAGAGCACTCTAAACGTTCCCGTTCCGAAGGCGCATAGAGTTCCATCCTCCAGGCGGGCGAATGCTTGGGCGGTAATCGACTTGTGGGAGAGGTGAACAAGTTCTGCCGTCACTAAGAGACGGCCCTGACTAGCTTTGGTGACATAATTCAAGTTCAGGTTCGTCGTCACCACGCTTGCTTCCGGCTTTGCGATCATCGCCAGCAGCCCCATGGTCGAATCGATGATCGTCGCATGCACGCCGCCATGCAAAATACCGATCAAGTTCAAATGAAGTGGTTGGATTTCTAGGGAGACAACGACCTGGCGATCGCTCACCGATTCAATAGTACAGCCCAGTACATCCCAGAAGGTTCCCTTCGCCGCTTCATTCCACTGCTCCCACTTTGGATGCATTTCAAATGAATCCGCTTCCATAATTTCAACCTCCTTACCGGTTACTCTCTTGGTGCAGGAAATTTCATTGCCAGCATCAGATTATGATCCCGTCTCGTTAGAGCTGCGACCGTTTTCTTCTTCAATCAACTTCCGGCGCAGCACTTTGCCCGCGAGGGTTTTAGGAAGGCTAGCCCGAAATTCATATACTTTTGGAACTTTATAAGCAGCGAGCTTCTCCTTGCACCAGCGTTTCAAATCCTCGGCATCCGGCTTGGACCCCGCTCTCGGCACAATATAAGCTTTCACCGTTTCCCCGCGGTAAGGATCGAAAATCCCTGCCACAATAGCCTCCTCCACATCGGGATGCTCAAAGAGCACCTCCTCCACTTCCCGCGGATATATGTTATAGCCCCCTGCGATGATGAGATCTTTTCTCCGGTCCAAAATGTAAAAGTACCCGTCCTCATCCATTCTCCCAAGATCCCCCGTCAGAAGCCAGCCCTCTTTCAGACATTTGTAGGTCTCTTCAGGCTGGTTCCAATAGCCCCTCATCACCTGCGGGCCTTTTACCGCAAGCTCGCCGATTTCGCCGATCGGAACCTCCTCCAAAGTATCCGGCTGTACTATTTTCGCCTCGGTATCCGGAAACGGAATGCCGATCGAACCGGTTTTCCGCTTCTCCCAAATATTGTTGGCGTGCGTCACCGGAGAGGCTTCGGTAAGTCCATACCCTTCGATCAGCTTGCCGCCGGTCAGCGACTCAAACCGGGTCTGAACCTCCAGGGGTAGAGATGCCGCCCCGCTGATGCACACATTAATGGAAGACAGATCGTACCCGCTGATTTCGGGATGGTTGATAATCGCTACATACATGGTCGGGGCTCCCGGAAAAACGGTAGGCCGCTTCTTATGGATCGTCTTCAGCACCTGATTGATTTCAAACCGGGGAACGAGGATCAGCGTACCTCCCAGCGCAACCGCCTGATTGAGTAGAACGGTCAGCCCGAATACGTGGAAAAAGGGCAGAGCCGCCATGTACCGCTCATTGCCAATACGTGAGCGGTAGAACCAAAGCTTCGTTTGCAGCGTGTTGGCGACCAGGTTACTATGAGTCAGCATAACTCCCTTGGCAAAACCGGTCGTACCTCCGGTATATTGCAGCAGCGCAAGATCCTCGTCCGGGTCCACCGGAACCTGAATAGGTGCCGCAGAGGAACGCTTCAGCAAATCCAGAAATGAAAGCACCCGTTCCGTATAAGTCACTTTTGCGGCCATGCCGTCTTTTTTAGCCTTTATGGGATACAACAGATTTTTCGGAAACGGCAACGCATCCTTAATTGAAGTAACGATGATGAATTCCAAGGGCTGCGAGCCCATGGATTGTTGCACCCTTTGCACAAGTGCGTCCAGCGTAATAACTAGCCGGGCCCCCGCATCCTTCAGTTGATGCTCGATTTCCCGCGGCATGTAAAGCGGATTGGTCATCACCACGATCCCGCCCATCAGCAAGGTGCCATAGTAAGCGATCACCGCCTGGGGACAATTTGGCAGCATGATCGCCACCCGGTCTCCCTTACCTATTCCGAGCCGATGCAACGCATCGGCGAACCGGTAACTCTTTTCCAGGAGCTCGGCATAAGTCGTCTTTTTTCCCAAAAAATCAAGCGCCTCCGCCTCCGGATATTGCGCTGTGGTTTGAACGAGAAACTGGGCTAAATTTTGCTTCGGATAATCATGGGTCGGTGGTACTTCGGCAGGATAGTGTTTTAACCATGGCTTGTTGGATAACATCGCCTTTCCTCCCATCCGATCAACTACTTCACTACACCACGTATTTCTCTCCTTCAATCACTTTGGCCGCGATTTGACGCTTTAATTCCAGCGTATTGACGGCAGAGCGTTTCGCTAGCTTTTTAAGTACCGACAACTGCGTGCGCAGCGTATCTCCGGTTTCCATCGTCGCCAGCACCTCTTTCGCCCACGATTCGATCAAGCCGAACTGCTCATGGATGAACGA
Source organism: Fontibacillus forbon (assembly GCF_046559655.1). Lineage (NCBI taxonomy): Bacteria > Bacillati > Bacillota > Bacilli > Caryophanales > Paenibacillaceae > Fontibacillus > Fontibacillus forbon. The sequence goes on from NZ_JBKGFV010000002.1 coordinate 37,199, forward strand.
CGTCGTCATCGCAATCGCGGTCCCGGCTTTGCCTTCTCCCGAACGGTCAATCATTTTCCGGGTACGGAAGAGAGCGCTTTCCATCGCAAAAATCGAAATCATGATATCGGCCAGATGGCTCAATACTTCCTGTTCCCGCTCCAGATTCAACTGATATTTCTGTACGGCCTGCGCGCCGGCCATCAGGAAAATTTTCTTTGCCATGTCCAGCAGATGGGCCTCTTGTTCCAGCGTGCCCTCGAAATCCTTCGACGGCATTGGTTCCATGAGCTGCGATTGCAGCTTCATCGCCTTTTGCATCAGCGGCAGCTCGCCCTTCATCGCCCGCTTGACCAACGTACCGGGAATCAGCAGCCGGTTTATCTCATTCGTGCCTTCAAAAATCCGGTTAATTCGCGAATCACGGTAGATCCGTTCGATCCGGTACTCCTGAATAAAACCGTAACCGCCATGGATTTGAACGCCTTCATCCACCACGAAATCCAAAGCCTCCGAACCGAATACCTTGTTGATCGAGCATTCCAATTGGTATTCCGCGATCGCTTTGGCCGACCGGTATCCGACATCCGCACCGCCGTGATCCACCTCGGCGAGACCGACGTCAAACAGGCCCGCAGTCCGGTAAACCATACTTTCCAGCACAAAGGTACGGATGTTCATCTCCGCCAGTTTCTTGCCAATCAGCGGGAACGATGAAATTTTACGGCCGAATTGGGTCCGTTCATTAGCATATGCAGCGCTCAGTTCAATGGCGTCCTTCGCCGCCCCGACGCATCCGGCAGCCAATTTGAAGCGTCCGATGTTCAGGATATTGAAGGCAATCAAATGTCCTTTGCCGACTTCCCATAACAAGTTCCCGACAGGCACATGGACTTCCTCCAGAATCAGCGGACAAGTGGAAGAGCCTTTGATCCCCATTTTTTTCTCCTCCGGTCCGATGCTGACGCCCTGCATCTCACGCTCGACAATAAACGTGCTGAAATCTTTGCCGTCCACCTTGGCATACACGATAAAAATGTCGGCAAAACCCGCATTCGTTATAAATTGCTTCGTGCCGTTCAACACATAGTGGGTGCCGTCTACCGATAGCTTTGCCGTTGTTTTGGCACCGAGAGCATCCGAACCGGAAGAAGGTTCGGTCAGGCAATAAGCCGCGATTTTTTCTCCCGTAGAGAGGCTCGGCAAATATTTTTGCTTCTGCTCCCCGGTGCCGAAATAGACGATCGGCAGCGTTCCGATTCCGACATGGGCGCCGAAAGAGAGCGCAAACGAGGAGGCTTTCGTCAGCTTCTCGTTTATGAGCGTCGTGCTTACTTTGTCGAGTCCCATCCCGCCGTAAGCTTCGGGAACATCGGCTCCCAGCAGTCCCAGCTCGCCGGCTTTCCGCAGCAGGTCCACGGTCAAGCCGTAATCCAGCTTCTCCACCTCTTCGTCCCGGGGAGCCACTTCGCCCTCCACGAACTGCTCCGTCGTCTCCGCGATCATCCGCTGTTCTTCGCTAAAATCCTCCGGGGTCACGATCCCCCGGTAATCCGCGTCCTCAATCACAAAACTTCCGCCCGGCACTTTATTCATCGTTTCATGACTCACTTGTGATCCTCTCCTTTTTCGATTATTCAATAACACCACGCGCCATGGACAAAGCCAATGACAGTCAACGGTTAAGTTCGATGCACTTTACGAGTGGACCTCGAACACGCCGGCGGCACCCATGCCGCCGCCGATGCACATGGACACGACGCCGTAACCGCCCCCGCGGCGGCGCAGCTCCTGGATGAGCGAGATGGAGAGCTTCGTCCCGGTGCAGCCGAGCGGATGGCCGAGCGCAATCGCGCCGCCGTTAACATTGACCTTGTCTTCGTCGATGCCCAGCTCGCGGATGATGTGCAGGCATTGCGAGGCGAAAGCCTCGTTAATTTCGAACAGCGAGACATCATTCAGGGTTATCCCCGCCAGTTCGAGCGCTTTCGGAATTGCCTTAACCGGTCCGACGCCCATCAGCTCGGGTTCCACGCCCGATAACGCGAAGGATCGGAACGTCGCAAGCGGCTGCAAGCCCAATTCTTCGGCCCGCTCCCGGCTCATCACGACGACCGCGGCCGCGCCGTCGCTCATCTGCGACGTATTGCCCGCCGTTACCGTGCCTCCCGCCTTAAAGCCCGGCTTCAATTGAGCCAGCGCTTCCAAGGTCGTATCCGCTCGCACGCCTTCGTCGGTATCGAAAATTACCGTCTTCCTTTCAAGCTTCCCCTGAGCGCCGATTTGAGAAAGCTCTGCGGTGACCGGAACGATCTCGTCCTTGAATTTCCCCTCCGCGATCGCTGCCGCCGCCCTCTGATGCGAACGGAGCGCAAATCCGTCCTGATCTTGACGGGAGATACCGAACTTCTCCGCTACTCGTTCCGCGGTATGGCCCATCGCCATATAGACTTCCGGCATCTCATCTACGATCCTCGGATTCGGCGACACCTTGAAGCCCGTCATCGGCACATGGCTCATGCTTTCGACGCCGCCGGCGATCAGAATCTCCGCATGACCAAGCATGATCCGTTCCGCCGCAAAAGCAATGGATTGCAGCCCGGACGAACAAAATCGGTTGATCGTAATGGCCGGTACCGTCACCGGAAATCCGGCATACAACGACATGATCCGGGCGAAATTCAGGCCTTGCTCCCCTTCCGGCATCGCGCAGCCGATGATAATGTCCTCCACGTCTTCCTTCTTCAATCCCGGCGCCCGCTGCACCACGGCTTCCAGCACAACTTTGCCCAGATCATCACTGCGGGTTTGAACCAGGCTCCCCCGCTTCGCCTTGCCAACTGCCGTGCGCGCCAAAGAAACAAGTACGGCTTCTTTCATGGATTCAGCCTCCTTTTCATTAATTCCGCAGCGGCTTGCCCTTGGTGAGCATATGCTGCATCCGCTGTCTCGTTTTCTGCTCTCCGCACAGGCTCAGGAAAGCTTCCCGCTCCAAATCCAGCATGTGCCGTTCCGTCACCAGCGAGCCGGCCGGAACGTCTCCTCCCGCCAGCACATGAGCCAGCTTGTTTGCAATCAGCAAATCATGGTCGCTGATATAACCGCTCTCCCTCATGCCGAGCGCACCGAGCCGAAGCACCGCTTTGCCCTCACTGCCGACAACGCGCAATTTGCTTTCGGGCATCGGCTCGTAGCCGGATGCGGCTAGGCGAAGTACCGCCTGTTTCGCCTCAAAAATCGTATGATCCGGATTCAGTACAATCCGGTCGGTCGGTCTTAGATAGCCCAGCTTCTTGGCATCATGTCCGCTGGAAGACACTTTTGCGGTCCCGACCGTTTCGAAGATCCGGTTCAAGTAAGGCTGGAGATCGGCCTCGGGCATTCCGGCCTGCTGGCTGGCCCGAAGGGCGAGTTCCTTGCAGCCGCCTCCGGCTGGAATCAGGCCGACGCCGACCTCCACCAGCCCATAGTAGGTTTCGGCAGCCGCAATGACCTGGTCGGCAGGCATGCAGGCTTCCACGCCGCCGCCCAAGGTCATCCGGTGCGGCGCTGCAATCACCGGTTTTTCAAACCTCTTCAATTGAAGCATCGTGTTTTGGAATAACCGGATGATGTCATCAACTTCGTCCCATTCCTCATCTTGGGCTTCCATGAGCAGCAGCATCAAATTCGCTCCGACGCAGAAGTTTTTGCCTTGATTGGCGATCACAAGTCCGGCGAAATTCCTGCGGACTTCTTCGACGCTTTGCGAAATCATCGACAATATATCGCCGCCGATCGCATTGTTCGGAGAGTGGAACTCCAGGCAGGCTACGCCATCGCCGAGATCGATCAGGCTTGCGCCGCTGTTTCCCTTCACCACCCGGTTCTGCGCCTTCAAATCCTTCAGCGATATTACCTCCGGCGGAAGTTCCACGTCCTTATAACGTCCTTCGAAAACATGGAACAGCTTGCCGTCCTCTTTCCGGTAGAAGGACGTGTTGCCTGCCGCGATCCATTCCTTCACCCAGGACGGAACGGTCAGCCCCTCGGCCTCCAGCTTCGACACGGACCTGACCAACCCGATGGCATCCCAGGTTTCAAACGGCCCCAGTTCCCAGTTGAATCCCCATTTCATCGCTTCATCGATTTCCCGCACGCTATCCGCGATTTCGCCCAGTTTTTCGGCGGCATAAACCAGTACCTGCTTCAGCACGTTCCAGGCCAAATCCGAATACCGGTCGCCGCCGGCCAGCAAGGCGGCGGTTTTCGCCTTGGCGCCTTTCGCCAGCTTGGCGGCTTCCAGAGAGCCGGATGCCGGCTTCTTCTGCGGCCGGTACTCCATACTCTGCAAATCGAGCGCGAGAATCTGGCTTCCTTCCGGTCCTTTCACCTTTCGGTAAAAGCCTTGACCGGATTTTTCCCCGAGCCGTCCTTGCGCTACCATCTGCTTTAACACTTCGGGCGCAGCGAACACCTCCTGCTCCGCTTCATTCGAAACGTTCGAGTACACGTTATCCGCCACGTGAATAAACGTATCGAGCCCGACCAGATCCAGCGTGCGGAAGGTTGCGCTCTTAGGCCGCCCCATCACCGGACCCGTGACCGCATCCACTTCTTCTACCGTATACCCCTTGTCGATCATCTCATTCAGCGTGACGAGAAGGCCATAAGTTCCGATCCGGTTGGCAATAAAGTTCGGCGTATCCTTGGCGAGCACGACCGTTTTACCGAGCGTTCGCTCGCAAAACGAACTTAACCCTGCCACAAGCTCCGGGTTCGTCGTTTCTCCCGGAATGATCTCCAACAGCTTCATGTACCGGGGAGGATTGAAAAAATGGGTTCCGAGAAAATGGCTCCTAAACTCCTGCGACCTGCCCTCCGCCATGGCATTCACGGAAATCCCGGACGTATTTGTACTGACGATCGTACCGGGTTTCCAATATGGCTCCACTTTGGCCAAGAGCTCTTTCTTGATTTCAAGATTCTCGACAACGACTTCGATCACCCAATCGGCCTCACCGATTTGCGAGAGGTGATCCTCAAGGTTACCCGGTGTGATGCGCTCCGCAAAATCATGGTCATATAGCGGCGCTGGCTTCGTCTTCTTCAAATTCTCAATCGCCGAAACGGCCAGCCGGTTACGCACCGCCGGATGCTCCAACGTATAACCTTTTGCCGCTTCCGCAGAGTTAAGCAGTTTCGGTACCATATCCAGCAGCAGGCAGGGAATGCCCGCATTGGCCAATTGGGCGGCGATTCCCGAGCCCATGATACCTGAGCCGATGACGGCTGCTTTTCTAATCGGTTTATACATATTCCTGATACCTCCGTTCAGATGAATATAAATGATGTTGGACAATTCGTAAGTCGTAGGTCTGGCGTGTCAGGCTCCTTGCCTTGCAGGCGATGCTGATTCGCCGAAAACGGAGAGTTCCAGCAGCTCCGCAATATCTCTGGCTAACACCCGTCCCTCGACCTCCTTCATTTTCGTACCGTCCTCCAGCATGGTCAGGCAATACGGGCAAGCGCTGCTGATAACGGTCGGCTGTACCTCCAGCGCCTGCTCCGTCCGGGCCAGATTGATCCGCTTTCCGCTGCTTTCCTCCATCCACATCATTCCGCCACCGGCCCCGCAGCACATCGCGTTCTCCCGCGCACGCTCCATTTCCACAAGCTCCACGCCGGGGATCGCCTTCAACACATCCCGGGGCTGGTCGTAAACCTCGTTGTACCGCCCCAAATAGCAGGAATCATGATAGGTGATCACTTCCTTCACTTCATGTTTTGGCGCCAGTCTGCCTTCCCGGATCAACCGGTCCAGCAGCTGCGAATGATGCAGTACCTCCACCCCCTCCATCCCGAATTCCGGATACTCGTTTTTGAACGTATTGAACGTGTGCGGGCAGGCCGTAACGATTTTGCGGACCCTATACTTTTGGAAAAGAGCGATATTCTCCTGGCAAAGCTGCTGGAACAGCAGCTCGTTGCCCATCCGGCGCGGCGTGTCGCCCGAATTTTTCTCCTCATTGCCGAGAATCGCAAAGCTTATGCCGGATTGTTTGAGTAGCCGGACGAACGCGCGGGAGACTTTGCGGCTGCGGAGATCGTAGGAGCCCATCGATCCGACGAAGAACAATACCTCGAAATCCGGATTTTCTTTCACCGTCGGTACGGAGATGCCCTCCACCTCGCCGGTCCACTCCGCCCGATCATTCCGGCTGATGCCCCACGGATTGCCCTGGCGCTCGATATTGGTGAGCGCACGCTGTCCTTCCTGCGGCACGCTACCTTGCATCAGGACGAGATGGCGGCGGAGATCGATGATCTTGTCGACATGTTCGTTGCCCACCGGGCACTGGTCTTCGCAATTCCGACAGGTCGTGCAGGACCAGATTTCCTCCCCGGTCATGACATCTCCAATCAGTTCCATTGCGGTCGGGTCGGTACCCTGTTCCCGTTCTTTCCACGTCTTCTTTTGCCAATCCAGGGTTGGCGTGATGTTCGTTATTCCCGCGGAATCGTTCCAGGCCACTTCGTTGTCTTCCCCCGTCACCCCGTGCGTGACCGGGCCGGAGGCCGAACCGAACGCAAATTCCGGTGCCCATGGAGATTTCCCTGTAATAACAGTGCCTTTCTCCGTCAGATGATCCCGAAGCTTGGTGATCAAATGCATCGGAGACAGACTTTTTCCGGTGTTGGAGGCGGGGCAAACATTGGTACAGCGCCCGCATTCCACGCAGGCATAAAAGTCCAGCATTTGCTTTTGGCTGAAATCCTCGATTTTTCCGGCCCCGAAGCTTTCGGCTTCTTCGTCTTCCAGATCGAGCGATTTCAATCGGCCGACCGGTTCTCTGCGCCGCAGCCAAATGTTAAGAGGAGCCGTAATGAGATGAAAGTGCTTGGATTGAGGTACATACACGAGAAAAGAGAGCAGAATCAGCAGATGCAGCCACCAGAACACATAAAATGTTATTTTCGCTCCGATGGCGGGAAGGCCGTCAAAGACTGCGGCGATTAGTGAGGAAATCGGGGCAAGCGCCGATGATTCAAGACCGAGCCATAAACGCTCGAATCCCAGCGACAGCAGCACCGAAAGCATAAGCGAATATATGAAGAACACGACGAGGCTGGGCTTCCACCCTTTTTTCAGCCGGGGAAGCTTCTCCCCGTAACGACGATAAGCTGCATACCCCATGGCAATGAGGATCAGCAGAACCGTCACTTCCTGCAGCAATCCGAACACTTCATAGGCTGGGAAGGGAAGATGACCGCCTTCCGACAACCCTTTGACTATCAGATCCACGGCACCGAACTGCAAAATAATAAATCCGTAAAAAACGGCGACGTGCATGACTCCGCTTTTTTTGTCCTTCAGCAGCTTCTTCTGTCCAAACACCTGGGCCATGAACTCGCCCCATCCGCCTTTCGGCCGCCAGGAGAAATCCGCCTTCCGACCGAGCTTTACATACAAAAACCGGTGATAGACAGCCCTGTAGAACAAATAAATCCCGTATCCCGTCACTGCCAAAAACAGACCCAAATGAAGCAACTGCCACACCATCTCTGCTCCCACCCTTTCTACCGGATTGATTGAATCAGATCAGGCCAAGCCTGGGTAAGCGTTTACATTATGAGATTTTAAAAATGCGCCTCTATTGACAAAGCGCTTTCACTATCCTAAGATTAATAAAAAATGAATGAGTATTCATTCAGTTGTTTTAAATTTTAGCATTGAGGTGTCGTTATGACAAGTAGGAAACAGGAAAAATTTGAGATGATTTTGGATGCCGCAGAAAAAGTCATCGCCGAAAACGGGTTTCACGGTTCCCAGGTGTCCAAAATCGCCAAGGAGGCTGGGGTCGCCGACGGTACGATTTATTTATACTTTAAGAAAAAGGAAGATATCCTGATCTCTTTATTCGAAGATCGGCTGGGCAAGCTGGTCGCCCTGTTCAATGCGAGCATGCTTGAATCAGGCACCGCTGCCGAAGCGCTGTACAAAGTGTGCGAGATTCATTTCACCCAGCTCGAACAAAATGTGAATTTGGCTTATGTAACGCAAATCGAACTGCGCCAGAGTTCCCTTGAATTACGCAAAGCGATCGGATTGTCGGTAAAGCCCTATATCCAGTTGATCGAGCATATTTTAAAAAGGGGGATCGAAGAACAATCCTTTCGCTCCGATCTGGATACGAAGCTGACGCGCCAGCTTATTTTCGGAGCCATGGACGAAGTGGTCACTTCGTGGCTGATCTCAGGGCGGAAATACTCCTTGTCTGCCCAGGTTGACAGGACGGTTGATTTTTTCTTGCGCGGTTTGAAATAAGAGGTTGGCTCAAAAAAGTGGATTTTGAGAGAGGAGACGTACCTGATGAACATTTACGTAATCCTGAAACAAACCTTTGATACGGAGGAAAAAATACTCATTCATGACGGTGAGATTAGCGATGACGGCGTGAAATATATCATCAATCCCTATGACGAATACGCCGTTGAGGAAGCCTTACGGCTTAAGGAGCAGCACGGAGGGAATGTGAAGCTCGTCTCCGTAGGCCCCGAGCGTACCGCCGAAGCGTTGCGGACCGCGCTGGCGATGGGCGCCGACGAGGCCGTGCTCATCTCGGACGACGAGATCGGGACCGATGAATCCGGGATCGCCGCCCTGCTTGCCGCCTATTTCAAGGGGCAAACGTACGACCTGATCCTCGGCGGCTACTTTTCGGTCGATAACGGAGCGGGACAGGTAGCGGTCCGACTGGCACAACTGCTGGAGATACCTCACACCTCGGCCATTGTAAAGCTGGAGATTAACGGCGATGTCCGGGCTCTGGCGATCCGCGACGCCGAAGGGGACACCGAAACGATTGAAATTTCTCTCCCGGCCCTCTTCACCGCACAGCAAGGCCTCAACGATCCGCGCTACCCTTCCCTGCCCGGAATTATGAAGGCAAAGAAGAAGCCGTTCCAGCAGCTTGGGCTAGATGATCTCGGACTTAGCGAAGCCGAAATCGCCCCAAAAAGCCAGCGCACCAACCTTTTCAATCCGCCGGCCCGTAAAGCCGGGGTGGTTCTGCAAGGCGTACTGTCCGAACAGGCTGCAGAGCTTGTCCGGTTATTGAAGACCGAAGCGAAGGTGCTTTAAATCCAATCGCCTATATTACAAGGAGGGATATTCTATGGGTAAAACGTATGCTGTCGTAGCCGAATCCCGTGACGGTAAATTGCGGCAGGTTTCTTTGGAAGTGCTTCAAGCAGCGGCTATGGCAAAAGAAAACGACGATCAAGTGACCGCCGTGCTGCTCGGATACGAGCTTTCCGGACCGGCTAAAGAACTGGCCGGCCGCTTTCAGGGCCAGGTGCTTGTGATCGACCACCCGGATTTAAAAACATACCTCGCGGAAGCGTATATCGCCGCACTTTCACAAGCCCTTGACACCATTCATCCCGATATCGTCGTATTCGGCCATACGGCGGTTGGACGGGATCTCGCTCCTCACATCGCTTCCCGTTTGCAGGCCGGTCAAATTTCCGACGTGACGGCGATCGAGAAAACCGGCGGCGAAGTCCTTTATACCCGCCCTGTCTATGCGGGTAAAGCTTTTGAAACCAAACGGCTTATCGGCGGGAACGGAGTCATTACCCTTCGTCCAAACAATATTCACCCTGCAGAGCCGGTTCCTACGCCCGCCGAAATCATAGCTATTGACTATAAGCCGCAGCCGTCTTTGCGCTCGCTCGTTAAAGAAGTCGTTCGCAAAGCAACCGGCAAAATTGATTTGACCGAGGCACGGGTTGTCGTCTCCGGCGGCCGCGGAGTCAAAAGTCCCGAAGGCTTTAAACCTCTGGAAGAACTGGCCGAAGTGCTGCAAGGCGCTGTCGGCGCCTCCCGCGGCGCATGCGATGCGGGCTACTGCGATTATGCCCTCCAAATCGGGCAAACCGGCAAGGTCGTGACGCCCGAAGTTTATATCGCTTGCGGTATTAGCGGGGCCATTCAGCATCTCGCCGGAATGAGCCAATCCCGGGTCATCATCGCCATTAACAAGGATCCCGAGGCTCCGATTTTCAAAGTGGCCGACTACGGGATCGTCGGCGATTTGTTTGAAGTCGTTCCCCTCTTGACGCAGGAATTCAAGCAAATGCTGGTTTGATCTTATTCACTTCTTGAAACCGTCATCCCACTCATAAACCTGGTCAGCCAGGTTTTCTTTTTTTTCCGGGTGCGGTAGGTCATTCTCTGCACTCTGCATTCATTCCGGATCTGGCGGATATAACTGCAAGGGTTGTGAAATGTTTTCAGTTCCAATTCCTTTCTGTACAGCTCCTCGTAGTTCATTTTAAAACCTCTCCCCTTCCTTCTTCACCGATTGCCGATGTCATCTTGCTCTCATTATCTGCTTTAAAATCAGGAAGAAAAAGTGTACACTATGGAAAATGCATTTCCCCTTTTCTGAATAATCGCTTTCTTTGGGGAGCCACTTGTCTTGGGAGGTGTTTTCTATGCTCACAGCAGAGCGTTATATCACCCTTTTGAACCATTATGCCGGGCCGGTAACGGGTGAACAGGAAGAATATGAAGTGGCGCTCGAAGATTTAACGGCGTTGTTTCACTGTACGGAACGGAATGTCAAACTGATCGTCCGCAAGCTTCAGGAAGAGGAATTAATCAGCTGGATTCCCGGCCGGGGCCGGGGAAACCGTTCTCGCATTCAATTTCTCGTCAAACGCGAGTTTTTTCTGCTGGAGTTTGCCAAGCGGCTGGCGCAAAAAGGGGAATACCGCTACGCTTTTGAGTTCCTGCATCAGTATGAAGAAGACAAATTGATTCTCGAGCAGTTCATCAAATGGTTGAACAACCAATTCGGGATGGAGAAATTGAGCGATGACTTCCAGGGCAGGGACGTGTTCCGCCTCCCGGTTTACAAGGCTCCGCTTTCGCTGGATCCTGCAAAGCTGTACTATGGGTTTGACTCCCATCTGGTCCGGCAGTTGTTTGACCGCCTCGTCCAATATGATTCGGAACAGGAAGCCATAGTGCCATTGATCGCCCACCATTGGGAAAGCAATGAAACCGGAACGGAATGGACTTTCTTTTTACGCAAAGGGATCCGTTTTCACCATGGTAAATTATTGACCGCAGAGGACGTCGTTTTTACTTTGGAGCGCCTTTGCGCAGGCACGATGAACGCCTGGCTGCTGTCTACGATGGAGCGGGCGGAAGCGTTGGACGCAAGAACGGTGAAAATTCGGCTGAGGCAGCCCAATTGGCTGTTCCCCCGCCTGATGTGTTCCTCCTGCGCCTCCATCCTTCCCTCCGATCTCGGCGGCCTGGATGAATCCAACTATTGGACGCTCCCCAGCGGCACCGGTCCCTTCCGAATGGCGACATGGAACAGCAACCGGTTGGAACTGACGGTAAATGACGAATATTTTCTGGGCAGACCTTATCTGGATGGGGTTAAGCTGATTTTCTTACCAGATAACATCCCGAATATATCCAAATTGAAATGGGAGCAGCTTATCGCCAATGATTCTCGTATTCCCGCCAAAGCCGGTGAGGATTGGCAGCGCATCGAAACGCTAAGCAAAGGCTGCAGCCTGATGACGTGGAACCGTAACAAAAAAGGGCCTCAGCAATCCTTATCCTTCCGCCAAGCCGTGAATCTCATCATCGACCGGATCGGGTTGATCCAGCATTCAAGCAAATCCGGTTATCCCGCCCGAAGTTTCATGCCTCATGAAGGAAGCGAGTTGGGCATAAACTGGTATGACCTCGATGCTGCCAAGCAACTGCTAGAGCAATCGGGATATGACGGTTCCCCTTTCCTGCTTGTGGCCAGGGACACGGACGCCGATGAAGCCGAATGGATTCAGAAGCAATGCGCGAAAATCGGAATTACGATGCATTTGCGTTATGAAGAAAGATTCGCGTTTACCCGGGTGGAAACGATTCAGGAAGCGGACGCGATGCTGACCTGCCTCGTATTTGCGGATGATGAGGTTTGTGAACTGGAGAATTATCTTCAAGCGAACAGCTCGATCTATCAGCACTTGGATCCGGGACTCAGAAAGTGGATCTTCCAGCTTACGGATCAAATTCTCGCCACTAAGCCAAAAGAAAAACGGCGTGCGTTATTGCGGCAAATTGAATACCGACTCCAGGACGAAGCCCAGGTGCTATTCCTGATTCACCAAAAATTAAGCACCTATGTTCATCCTTCTGTGCGCGGCCTGGTCATCAACAATTTGGGCTGGATGGATTTTAAGGATATTTGGCTTACTTCGGCAGACGATCGCCAATTGGAGAGTCCGGTGCTGAAAATGGAAAAAAGCGTTTGACAGGTTTACTGTCAAACGCTTTTTTATAAATGCCGAAACTTATTTAAAAACCTTGAGACGGGTATCAATCGGCGCGAATTCTTTTTCGCCCGGTTCTGCGGCAATTCCGCCGAACGGCAATTGCGCGATCAACTTCCAGCTTGCAGGCAAGTTCCATTCTTTGGCCACTTGTTCGTCGACAAGAGGATTATAGTGTTGAAGCGATGCACCCACTCCTTCATTCGCCAGTGCAGTCCAAACGACGAATTGCAGCATTCCGGAGGATTGGTTGGACCAAACCGGGAAGTTGTCGGCATACAAGGCAAACTGCTTTTGCAGTCCTTCTACAACCGCTTGATCTTCAAAAAACAATACCGTACCGCGGCCGCTGCGGAAAGCTCCCATTTTTTCTTCGGTGGAAGCAAAGCCTTCAGCCGGAACGATTTTACGCAATGTTTCCTTGGTCAAGTCCCAGAACTTGTCGTGCTGTTCCCCAAACAATACTACTACTCTTGCGCTTTGCGAGTTAAATGAAGATGGAGTATAAAGTACGGCTTCCTTTACGATTTCCTCGATCCGGGACTCCGATACCGGAATTTCTTTGTTGATTCCATATACGCTGCGTCTTGTTTTGATTTCATTTAAAAATTGACTCATGTTAATAACCTCTCCTTATCCAATTTAAGAATATTGTACCCTGGTCGCCGAAATTCCAACCGGATGGACTGAACAAATCAACTTGCTTACATTTATTCAGTGACTATGGATAGTATATTACATGAAAATATTTTTGTTTGCAAGATCTTCTTTAAAAATATTTTGAGCATATTCTTTTCTGTTAAGTCTGGGTTATAATGGAAACAAACTGGCTCGGGAGGTGACTTTCGTGGCAAGAACGAAAATTTTCATCAGCTCCGTCAACGAGGACGGGCTAAAGCCGCTTCGACGAAGTGTATACCGGGAGCTCGAATCCTTGGGACATAAACCTGTGATGTGGGAGGAAAACCTCGGTCCCTGGCCCGCTCATGTCGATCCTGTGGTTCGTTGCCTGGAAGCCGTGGAGCAATGCGATATTTATCTGCTATTCATCGGGGGCAAAGCCGGTACATATCATGATAAAGCGTCAAGAACGATAACTCACATGGAATTCATCAAGGCGCACGAAGAGGAAAAAACGATTCTCGTGTTTGGCGATATAGAGATCAAGGCGGCATTTTTCGGAACGGTCAGGCCGCTCCTTGAACAGTTCATCGATGGTTACATATCCAAAGAAGACCGTTTTCCGTCCCCGGCTCATATGATGGAAATGTTAAGGAACGACGACCGGGTGCCAAAAGGCGTCGAGCCGTATGTCTGGTTCCTTCTGTATGACATGATGTTGCGTAAAGTGTACATCGATGACCTGTCGATCGGGGTAATGATTAATTGGAAGACTTATTTCAGCGACCTGCTTCGCCGGGGTTCCCTGCTGCTTCCGTTGGAAGAATCCATTGAGCAAAATGCCGAACGGCTTGACCAGTTTGACGAAGCCTTCGAGCTTTTGACCGGCCTCCTGCCCCAATTGCAAATTACCGGTTTTCGCCAGGCGGATAAATTTCTGGAACTGATGATAAGCCGGCTGCCCGGCGGCATGATCGAACAGCAATACGGACAATATATGAGCGAATCCGTTGGGCAATATGGGGATTGTTGCGCGGCCACGTTGTACGAACTGCGGGATAACGGCCTGAATTTCGTGGCAAAAGCGGGTCGGGCGACCTCGGTACCGATCTTTTCGCTGGATGATAAGAGCTCTTACGCCGTACTTACCCTCGAATTGGGGGACCCCGGGGAGCAGGTATTTTTTAAAGAAGCCAAAAGCATGATCTATCACTGCATCCGGTCCGGCAATTATGTCATCACTTTACACTACCCGGCCGACCCCGACTGGAATTATAAGAAATTCATCCACTACAAAGAGAGTATCAATCATGCTATAATGAGTAAAAATCCGCTCATCATCGAATTTATCAAATTATGCTTGGGGGGAATGCGCCCATGAGTTCCGGAGTCTTCGTATCCAAAAACGGACGGGTAAGCAAAGCTGTCGGAAGCCAGCCTAAAGAAGCGTTACTGTTTGCTCCGCTGTCCAAAAATTCCTCGCAAATCTTGCGCGAGCAGCGTACGGCAATGAAACGCAACAACAAGCAAATCAAAGACCGATTTGCCCAGGCCACCAAACGGGCATAAATAAAAACCGCTCTACCGGTTTCTTTAACCGAATAGAGCGGTTTTTTTGTGTGTTGGAATTAAGCCATTAGGCCATCAATTTCAAACCGATGGCGGCGGACAGAACCCTCGCGATGAAGATGATCCGCCTGAAATTTTTGTTAGCTGACCAACTTCAAGCCGACAGCCGATCCAAGCACCATGGCAATAAATAAAATTCTCGGCACATTTTTGGGTTCGCCGTAAAAGATCATTCCGAGAATAGCTCCTCCGGATGCTCCAATTCCTGTCCATACGGCATACGCAGTTCCCATAGGCAGGGTTCTCATGGCCAAGGACAAGAACAAAAAGCTTAATCCAAAGCCAGCAATCAACAAGAGGAAGGATGCCGCGTTACGGTCCTTGTTCACCTTATTGATCGTCAAGACTCCAAACATTTCACATACCCCCGCTAAAACAAGAAATACCCAATCCATAGGTTACGCTGCCTCCTTTTTCTTTTCATTGCTTACCATTTTTAGCCCAATAACACCCAATAGCAGCACTGCAATGAATATGATCTTTTCAATCTTAACGGGAGAATCGAATAAAATAATTTCAGCCAATACAGTGCCTGCCGTACCCAAACCTACGAAAACAGCGTACACGGTGCCCACCGGAAGGAATCTGGATGCCCTGATCATCAAGGTAAAACTTACAATGATGGCAATCACCGTACCTCCCCATTCTAAAAATCCGCCGGCATGTTTTAATCCGATAACCCAAGCCACCTCAAATACCGCAGCTATAACTACGGACAACCACGTTTTGTTCATTGCTCTCATCCTCCTCTTTGGAATTACGCCACATGAAGTTTTGATCTATTGTGGCGGAAATATACAAAAGCCCGGGAAACAAACTGTTTATCACAGTTTATCTCCCAGGCTTTTATCCCTCCGTGTTCGCAGAGTATGCTCTGCGCGTCCCCTCTCGGACCATGACCGGCAAGAAACGCCGCGGAACCCTAGGGGACAAAGTGACACTTATGATACACGATGTTGAAGTTCGGGTCAAGGGTTATCGAGAAATCTTTGAACCAGTCTCCGATGGATATAACTAGGGCCTGACTTGTGTCGGGAAATGGTTTGATCTAACATAGACAACAGAGGAATCGGTGTCTAAATCCAGATAAACTATTGTGAAAGGATGAGAAAAACATGGGCAGTAAGCTGTTTTCTCCGTATACCATAAAAGAGGTAACCCTCAAGAATAGGATCGTCATGGCTCCAATGTGCATGTATTCCGCCCCGAATGAGGATGGAAAAATCGGGGACTGGCACCGGATTCACTATGCTACCCGGGCCGTTGGCGGCGTAGGATTAATCATCGTGGAAGCGACGGCCGTCCTGCCGGAAGGCCGGATCTCTTATCGCGACCTCGGGATCTGGAGCGATGAGCATATCGCCGGGTTGAAAGAAATTACGGATCTCATTCACCAGCAAGGTGCCAAGGCAGCCATTCAGTTAGCCCACGCGGGACGGAAAGCCGAACTGAACGAGGACATTTTTGCCCCTTCCGCCCTTCCCTTCCCCGGGATGAAAACGCCGTTGGAAGCCAATGAGGATGTTCTTCGCCGCGTTGTCGAGGCTTTCTCGCAATCGGCTCGCCGGGCGAAGGAAGCCGGATTTGATATCATCGAGCTCCACGGTGCCCATGGCTATCTGATCAATCAGTTCCTTTCCCCGCTAGCCAATCATCGGCAGGATGCCTACGGCGGTACCGCCGAAAATCGTTATCGGCTGCTGGGAGAAATCATCGATGCCGTTAAAACCGAATGGGACGGGCCGATCTTCGTCCGGGTCTCCGCGAACGAATACGATGAGAACGGGAATTCCCTGGAGCAGTATATTAAATACGCCCGCAACATGAAGGCTCAAGGCGTGGACCTGATCGATTGCAGCTCCGGCGGCGTAATTCCGGCCAAAATCGATATTTACCCGGGCTATCAAGTCAATCTGTCCGAAGTAATCCGGCGGGAAGCCGGAATTGCAACCGGCGCTGTCGGTCTCATTACAAGTGCTGTACAAGCCGAAGAAATCCTTGGCAATGAACGCGCCGATCTCGTATTTCTCGGACGGGAGCTGCTTCGCAATCCGTACTGGGCTCTTAACGCCGCCAAAGAGCTTGGTTCCGAGATCGACCGCCCCCAACAGTATGGAAGAGCCTAAGACATACCCGAATTTACAGGAACTTGTGTAAGGAGTTGGCAACTGGAAGATGACAGATCAGAAGAATCAACCTAGCCCGCGTTCGGCTTATGCGCGGGTGCTTATCATGACCGCGGTCGACGCGGAGCGGGAGGCCGTGCTTCGCGGCCTGGGCCGGGCGGCGTCAATGGCTGGCGCGGTTAAAGCGCCGGCCATTGACGTGCGGCTGGCCGGGGTCGGGCCGGCGCTCGCCGCGGCGTCCACGGCGAGCGAGCTGGCCGGCGGCGCGTACGACCTCGTCGTGAGCGCCGGCATCGGCGGCGGCTTCGAAGGCCGCGCACCGGTCGGCTCGCTCGTGGTGGCGAGCGAGATCGTCGCGGCCGATCTCGGCGCGGAGACGCCGGACGGCTTCGCCAGCGTGGACGAGCTCGGCTTCGGCTCGGCCGCCGTGCCGGTCGCCGGCCGCCTGGCCTCCGGCTGGACGGCGGCGCTTCAGGCAGCCGGGCTTACGGCCTGCCACGGGCCGGTACTGACGCTGTCCACCGTCACGGGCACGGCGGCTACGGCCGAACTGCTGGCCGAGCGTATACCTGGCGCGGCCGCCGAAGCGATGGAAGGCTTCGGCGTGGCCGCGGCTGCACACCGGCTGGGAATCCCCGTGTTGGAAATCCGCGCGATTTCCAACAAGATCGGTCCCCGCCAGCGCGAACTGTGGAAAATCGGCGAAGCCTTGCAAGCCTTGGAAAAGGCCTGCTCATTACTACCGGAGGTGCTGCAATCATGAATATCGCTTTTTCGCCTTGTCCCAACGATACATTTGTATTTCATGCCCTGGTGCATGGTTTTATCCCCGGTGCACCGGACTTTGACGTCACTTATGCGGATATTGACATTACGAACGGCCTCGCGGCCGGCGGCAACGGTCCCGATATCCTGAAAATCTCATACGCCGCCCTCCCTTGGGTGCTGGACGAATACGCCCTGCTGCCCTGTGGCGGAGCGCTTGGGCGCGGCTGCGGCCCGCTCGTCCTGACGGCGGACGGCCAGCACAGCCCGGCGGACCTGGCGGGCCGTCGTGTCGCCGTGCCGAGTGAGCGCTCAACCGCCTACCTGCTGTTCCGGCTATGGGCCGCGCAAAACGTGCCGGGCGGCATCGGCAAGATCGTCGTCCTGCCGTTCGACGAGATCATGCCTGCGGTGCAAAACGGCACGATCGATGCCGGGCTCGTCATTCATGAAGCCCGGTTCACGTATCAAACCTATGGGCTCCACATGCTCGCCGATCTCGGCAACTGGTGGGAATCCGACACCGGGCTTCCCATCCCGCTTGGGGCCATCATCGCCCGCCGGTCGTTGGACCTGGAAGCCATCTCCGGCTGGATTCGTGCATCCGTGGAATATGCCTGGGCACATCCGGAGGCTTCCGCCGATTACGTTCTTGAGCATGCCCAAGAGATGTCCCCGGACGTCACCAAGGCTCACATCAACCTTTATGTCAACGACTACACGGCCAATCTCGGCGACGACGGCTTTGCGGCTGTCACGGCCCTGCTTGACCGGGCCGCCCGCGAAGGCCTTGTCCCCCAAGTGGACCTGTCATTATTGAAGAAGTAACAACAAAACAGCCTGGGGCGAGATGCTGACGTCCCAGGCTGTTTTCATCAATTTTACGGATCTGAATGTACTGAGTTTCCGGGGTTTCCGGGGTTTCCGGGGTTTCCGGGGTTTCCGGGGTTTCCGGGGTTTCCGGGGTTTCCGGGGTTTCCGGGGTTTCCGGATCTCTAACGGACACAGGAGACGTTATCGGCCCTGTAATCCTGCTTTTTTTGCGCTAACGGACACAGCGGCCCTTAAATGACCTACTGTAGGTCAAAAATCGATAAAACCACTCGATTAACGGCTCTGGTGTCCGTTAGATTCTAAAATACGCGAATTCTCGGACTTTAACGTCCCTCATGTCCGTTAGATTTCCTAATACGGGTTTCTCTCAAGTTTATCTCCGCGTGCGCACGGTTCATGGCGCATCACTTTCAGTGAACCGGCTTACCTTACCCGGTCTCCAACCCCGTTTGCTGTCAACGCGCTTAAGCTTCGCCCCCGAACCGCTGGCGGTATCCGCATTTTCGGCATAATTCTTCAACCGCGACGCGACGCGAAAATCCATCATACAGCCGGTTCGCCCGTTCGCCCTCAACAATTTCCGAAAACGGGGTCTTGTAGACGTTGCCCAAGTTGATGACGCCTTCGCCATCCAGGCAACAGGGAATGACCGTGCCGTCGACAAGTATTCCGGCCTGATTGCGAAGCGCATGGCAGAATCCCCGGCCATCGTCTTCCTTGGCTTTTAAATCGGGCCAGTCGAACTCATGATCTTGATTCAGGTATATGCGGTCGGCCAATTTAATGCCGGTGCCCGGCTGAACTTTTTCCTCGATCCGGTAATCCAGTCCGAATTCCTTCTCGATCAGTTCCAGCGTGGACCGATTGCGGCTGCGTTCCAAATTGGTTTCATTGTCCTTCGTCAGATTCCAGAGCCGAAACGACACGATCAGATCGGAGACCGCAGTCGCCTCTCTTACGAAAGACAAAACGTTCGTAATGTATCCTTCCCGGTCCGTCGATCCCTCATGACCATCGAAACTGTGCAGGGAAAAGTTCATCTGCCGCAGCGCCGGTTTGCCCAGAAGCTTGGGTGCATTTTTACGGATTAAGGTGCCGTTGGTCGTAATATTGACTTTAAAGCCCTTCTCATGGCTGATGTCCAGCAGTTGATCGATTTTGGGATGCAGCAGCGGCTCCCCTTTAACGTGAAAATAAATATAATCGGTGTGCGGCTTGATCTCGTCAAGGATTTTGACAAAGTCATCGATTCCGATAAATTGGGCCTGCCGGTGAGTCGGCGGACAAAAACTGCAGGCCAGATTACAAATGCTGGTTGTTTCGATATAAAACTTTTTGAACTTTTTCATGATGGCCTTTAACCTGCTTCTCTCCGGTATTTGTATGATTTCTGTCACATTAAAATATATTCTATCTCAATTTGGCCGAAGTCCCAACTGTAAATTTCCTAAGCACGGTCTCTCGCCAGTCCCTTAATCGAAAAACTGCATATGCGGCTTGTCCGTTTTATAATACTCCATTCTGTCCGCCAAAGTTCCCGTATGGAATTCAAACATATGCCCATCGGGATCCAAAAAATAGACCGAACGATGATCCCGCTCATCCCGTGCGCGTCCCGGTAATACCTCGGCTCCCGCTTGCTCCAGCTTGTCCATCCAATTATTCCAATCTCCCTCCTCAATCGTAAAAGCGATATGCGTATATGTACGAGTATACCGACTACGATCCGCTTCTTCCTGGTTCAAGGCAAGCCAAAGCCCGTTCAGATCAAAATATGCCAAAGATCTTCCGGTAACCAGTAATTTGGCGTCAAACGCCTTTTGGTAAAAATCAACCGATTTTGCCAAATCGGATACCGAAAAACATAAGTGATTAATTCCTTGAAGCTTCATCTCTTATTTCTCCTCCGTTCCAAGAATCCTGACCAGCGGAGCCGGATAGCCCGGCCCCGCTCGCTAAATCCCATTTGGTCAACCTTTGCGATGCAAGGCAAGGCGAAAGGATGGATTACGCAATATTCGATAATACGTTCAACTCTACATTTTCTATAATTATCGGAGTCCCTGCAAGTATAATATCCGAGCCTAGATCGAGCGTCAAAGCAGCCTTTTGAATGGAGTACAATCTGCCTTCTTGCAATACACCATTCAGATACAAGTTGGAATAGCTATTTAAGGATAACCCTTCGAAAAGTTCAACGGGCTCTCCCAGGTCGTTCGTGAACTGTATCGCCTCAATAACAGTCAATTCCGTCAGATTGGCATCGGGAAAATAAAAATACCTGTATACGGTCGGCACAATCGTAATGTCAGCCGTGCCCGGTGGACCTTGGGGGCCTTCCGGTCCCTGCAATCCCTGTACACCTTGAGGGCCCTGCTCCCCTTGGGGTCCTTGAAGGCCCCGTGCTCCCTGAGGTCCTTCCGGACCTTGCAACCCCTGTTCTCCTTGAGGCCCTTGCGATCCTTGTGCTCCAGTATCCCCTCGAGGCCCTGCCGGTCCCATCACTCCTTGCGCTCCTTGAGGACCTCTAGCCCCTTCCGCTCCCGGTGGTCCCGGGATGCCTGACGAGCCCTGAGCCCCTTGCGGTCCCGGTGGGCCCGCGATTCCCGGCATCCTGTGAAATCCTTGGTGTCCTTGCGGCCCTGGAGCACCCGGGACCCCTTGTAATCCCTGGATTCCGGGATCGCCTTGCTGTCCTTGTGTTCCCTGCTGACCCGGCATCCCCTGCAATCCCTGCAATCCCTGCGGGCCATGCGCTCCCTGCAACCCTTGCTGACCAGGCACCCCTTGAAATCCTTGAGGCCCAAGCTCGCCAGGAATACCCTGCTGCCCGTCGCTTCCTTTCGGGCCCTGCATTCCTGGCAATCCAACGATTCCTTGGCCACCCCGGCTGCCTTCCGGTCCCGGTAGCCCCGGAATGCCCGTTGCATCAGTCGGGTTCCTGCGTTTCTTTAATCCCCGCGCGCCAGTCCGGCCTGCGGGTTTTTTGGGACAGCATAAGGAATGACGACCCCTTTTTTTACGAGGTTTTCGCCGTGGACTTCGGCGCAAGCAGGGGTTCAATCGTTTTCGGGATTTTCGCTTTCTGCCTTTTAGCACTTTTACACCTCCAATCGCCACCATCGTCTCCAATATCATATGTCAGTCAAACGGCTATGAAACAAAGGAACCGCCTTATTTCCGGAACAAAGTCTCCAATAGGGAAGAAACGCCGTTTCAACCGAAGAAAATAATCATTATATGTTATAGAATCGAGAATTGCCTCGATATCCTGATGCAGGAGGTGAAATAAACATGCCAGTTATAAAACCCGTTTTTACTGCCGTTTCCACGGCCCCGGTAGCTACCGGCGGTGTGATCACGACGGCCATTACGCCTACTACTTCCCGTTATTTTGTAACGCTCACGGCAGGTATGATCGGAGCCACTGAAACGACGATTCCCGCCGCAAGTTTTGTAGATGATGCTGACGGACCGGTAGCAGCCCTGCCGGCCCTGGCCACAAGCGATTATTTTAATGTCTATATTAACGGAGTTCTTCAACAAGCATCCCTCTCGACGCTGACTACCGCAAGCCTGGTGCTGGATACCGTTGATTTGACTGCTGGAGTACCGATTCAATTGGAAGTCGCTAGCTTCTCCACGGTCGCCTCGGATATAACGACCCAGCCTACTATATCCGCACCTACGATCACGATCATTACTTGATTATCTACAATAAACCCGGCCCATAGGCCGGGTGTTTTTTACATATCCAATTGACCTGAATCCGCCATACCTCCTTGCCATGCGTTGCATAGTATAGAACAAATATGAAGAAAAGGTGATGCTATTGGTCAGTTTTCGAAAAGCTTATTTGCTAAAAGAGCGTTACTCTGCTCGTATGCTGAAGCAGCGAGGTGTTCATGGCGTCGGTGTAGGCTTCAAAGAACCTGCCAGTCCCCGTAAAGGGGCGGCGATTATTGTATATGCCGATACCGTATCTGCGGCAGCCGCCAAAAACAAGAGAGGCAAAACCAAAGCTCGACCCGTGTCCGTTCCGCCAAAACTGAAGTCCGAGGTTCCGATCCGCATTGTACGCTCCTCCAGATTTCACAAAAACGGTTCATCTTCCTCCCGCTTTCAGAAACGCATCAGGCCCGTCATTGCCGGATATAGCGTAGGCACGCCGGATGTCTCCGGAACCGCCGGGCTGATTATTAGTGATAAATGCAAGCCCCATAGCCGCTATATCTTGAGCAATAATCACGTCTTGGTCAATGAAAATTCCAACCGGAAATCAGAGACACTGCAACCTGGCGGAGCCGACGGAGGAACGGTTCGACGGGACAAAATCGGCTTCATGGACCGCTTCGTCAAGCTGCGCAAGAAGGGTCCGAATTTCCTCGATGCAGCAACATCGAAACCGCTCCGTCGCAACCTGTTATCACCCGAGTATGCCGTGTTTGGAACCGTCCCCGGCTTTATCCGCACTTACAAGATCGGCGACCGGTTTAAAAAGGTAGGCCGTACAACCGGAGTCGTAACGGGTACCGTGGAATCGATTCACACCGATGTCCAGGTCAACTACGGCGATTACGGAAATCTCGGTACGATCACTTTCAAAGACCAGAGCGTCATCCGTGGTAAGCGCCCCATATCCTTAAGCGGGGATTCCGGTTCCGTCTGGCTGACCAAACGAGGCAACCTGGCCGCGGCGGTCAACTTTGCCGGATCGGACGAAGGGCATCTCTCCATCGCTTATCCGGTCGACTGGTTCATGAAAGTGTTCGGTACCCGTGTCGCCCGCAGCTGCAAGCGGACGATCACGACTCCCGGCAGGGGAAGCAGACATAATTACATGTGCGTACGGCCGCTTGATTCCAAGATGGGAAAAAAACTACGGCCCCAAAAATGTCGTTCCAAAGGTAATCACTAAATAAAAAAGAGGAAAGCTTCCGCATCAGAATGGCCGTAGCCAAAAGGCCATCTGCGAAATGCTTTCCTCTTATTATTTCAATCGTCGAGATCCGTGCTTATTCCATGAAATCCTTCAAGCGTTTGCTGCGGCTAGGATGTCTCAACTTCCGCAGCGCTTTGGCTTCGATCTGCCGGATGCGTTCCCGGGTTACGCCGAATTCCTTGCCCACTTCTTCCAAAGTCCGGGTCCGTCCATCATCCATGCCGAAGCGCAGGCGGAGCACGTTTTCTTCCCGTTCGGTGAGCGTATCCAGCACTTCCTCCAGTTGCTCCTTCAGCAGCTCGTATGCAGCCGCCTCCGCAGGAGCCGGTGCATCATGGTCTTCGATGAAATCACCCAGATTCGAATCGTTCTCTTCGCCGATCGGCGTCTCCAGGGACACCGGTTCTTGAGCGATTTTCATAATTTCGCGTACTTTTTCCGGGGTAAGATCCATTTCCTTGGCGATCTCTTCCGGCGTCGGCTCCCGGCCGATCTCCTGAAGCAGCTGTCTGGAAACCCGGATCAGCTTATTTATCGTCTCCACCATGTGAACGGGAATCCGGATCGTTCTCGCCTGATCCGCAATGGCTCTCGTTATGGCTTGGCGAATCCACCATGTCGCATAAGTACTGAATTTAAATCCTTTGGAATAATCAAATTTCTCCACCGCTTTGATCAGGCCCATATTTCCTTCCTGAATCAAGTCGAGGAATACCATACCGCGTCCTACATAACGGCGGGCGATGCTTACAACAAGGCGCAGATTCGCTTCGGCCAGACGGCGCTTGGCTTCCTCATCCCCTTGTTCAATGCGTTGCGCCAGCTTGATTTCTTCATCGGCGGACAAGAGCGGCACCCGCCCGATTTCTTTTAAATACATGCGAACCGGATCATCAATTTTAACGCCTGGCGGCAGCGTCAGGTCATCTGTAAAATCAAGTTCATTGCCCTTTGTCAAATCCTCTGTCATGGCTCAGACCCCCACCCTAATAAATGGAAAACAATAACATGATTTTTCTCTAACAACGGTATACTCTATTTGACAAATTAGTGCTATTATGCTATTATATAAGCAATATTGAATTGATTAGCCCATTGATTTGACTATCCGTCATTTTAACATGTTTTTTATGTTTTTACAAGATCATTTTTTCTAATGGAAATGAACGCTGGTCCATCCGGATCAGCGTTTTTGTTGTTTTCCTTTATTATCGGTATCGGCGGATCTAATCCTGCTTTTCACTCCGCTTTTCCCAAACCTGCTGCAATGCGTTGCGGAATGCTTCAAGAGGTTGAGCCCCGGAAATGGCATACTTCTCATCCAATACGAAGAAGGGTACCCCACGGATTCCAATTTCACCGGCCATCCGTTCATCGCTTCGAACATCATCGGAATACGACGCGGATGCCAGCATTTTTCCGGCTTCCTCCCCGTTCAGTCCGATGCCCTGCGCCAGAAAAACAAGGGTATCCAGGTCCCCGATGTTCAACGAATCGGTAAAATAAGCTTTAAACAGCCGCTCTGATATCTCCTTCATTTTCCCCTGCTCTCCAGCATAGTGGGTCAAGCGATGAGCATCAAACGTATTTGTCGGGATCATCGTATCGAACCGGTAAACGAGACCCTCATCGGCAGCTTGCTCCGCTACCCGGTCATTTGCGGCCTTTGCCTCTTCCAAGGACATGCCGTACTTTGCAGCCAAAATTTCCTGCATGCTGGATCCGGTTTCTTTCGGCGCGTTAGGGTCCAGTTCAAAGCTGCGGAAAATTACTTCAACCTCATCTTTATGAGGAAACTGCTCCAACGCTTTTTCGAATCTTCTTTTTCCGATATAACAAAATGGACAACCGTAATCCGACCAGATTTCTACCTTCATGATGCCATTTCCTCCAATTCACAATCGTTTAGCTTATTCAGCGGATCAGACCCAGTTCCTTCGCCTGTTCTTCCGTTAGAATAAATTGCTCACTATCCCAGATCTCATCGGTATCCGAAATGCCGAACATGATCATAATTTTTGTCCAGATGCCTTTTTCCACAGCTTCACTCTGCGTAATTATGATTTTCATGATCGATCTTCCTCCTTTAATCCGTTCACTCTTTACCTTATTTCCTGTTTAACCGGATACCCGGAATTTGAAGCTAAAGAAGGTCTACGTTATAAAAAGGACAAATATTCCAATGAAGTATACCGAACTTGCGTCACTTCCTCCTGAAGTACATTATTTAACATACCTTGGTTAAAAATTCAAATTTGAACGACAAGTTAATCCTAAAGACCTATGACGATTCGTGATAATTATGACGAATATAAAAACATACCCCTTTCTATGGTCGCAAAGCATCCTCGATTTTCAGGGATTTCGGCCCAAGGTAAGGAAACTCCGTTTTTAATTCTGCGTGGGAGGTAAGGCCTGGAATTGTCATTGCAATCTACCCTACATTGCTTTTTTGTCGTTCGCCGCTCCTATTTTCCGCCAAGAACTTACTAACTTATTCCATAAAGGAGTGTACTTCTTCGTGAAAACAGACACCTTCCCCCGCAGATTGGCCTTGCTTATCGCTTGCATTTTAGTGTTTACTATGTTCGGATACCATGTCCAAACCGCCCAGGCCGAAGATAATCCGGTCCCGAGAGCAAAAACAACCTGGCTGTGGCATACACAACTGATCAAAACTTCATCCGCCGAAATTCTTGATTTTTCCGAATCGCAACATGTCGGAATCATCTATCTTCAAATCAGTTCGAAAGTTGACCTTGCCTCTTATAAAAACTTCATCCGTCAGGCCCATGCCAAACAGATCGAAGTTCATGCCCTGAACGGCGCTCCGGATTGGGCATTATCCACCAGTCGGCCGAAACTGGATTCATTCATGAAATGGATTGTTGACTATCAGAAGACCGCCGCTCCGGAAGAGATGCTGGCAGGAATTCATGTCGATATTGAGCCCTATCTCCTTCCTGAATGGAAAGCCGATTGGGCAGGGCTCGTCACGCAGTGGCAAGAAAATGTAGACGCGCTCGTTCAACAAGCGGAAGCCGCAAAATTGCCGATTTCAGCCGCATTGCCTTTCTGGCTCGACAACTACAAAGTGCCGGGAAGCGACCAAACCTTAAGCTCCTGGATGATCTCCAGATTCGAATCGGTTACGCTTATGTCCTACCGCGATCAAGCCAAAGCCATCTATGACACGGCCAAGAATGAACTCTTAGAAGGTGAACGGTTAAACAAAAACGTGTACACGGGCGTTGAAACGAAACCCTCTTCCGAAGGCAACTTTATTACATTCTACGAAGAAGGTAATGCTGTATTGAACGAACAACTATTGCAGTTGGAACAACTCGCCTCTGCCCACGCTTCCTTTGAAGGGATTGCCGTACATGACTTAGTAGGCTGGATGGATCTCGTCAAACGGGACGAGTCCCCGGCACAATAAATAACAAAGAACCCGGTTCGTTTAACCGCCTGTCGGCGTTGATGGACCGGGTTTTTCTATTATGACTTACGCTTGATCGAAGTGAAATTTGTACCAAGCAAACTTCCAATCACTCAAAAAGGTAGCGTTTTCAATCGATTCCGCCCGATTTCCAAGACTTTACGGCTCGTACCAGATCGACCGCATTTTGCCTTATGGTCTCGTATCTTCCTTCTCTCACGAGGGCCGAATGGACCAAATACCCTCCAGTGCCGACAGCCGTTGCTCCCGCTTCCATGAATCCGTGAATATTGTCAAGCCTTACGCCGCCTGTCGCGATCATGGGGATATGATTCAGCGAAGCCCGGATCTCCTTCAAATAGCCAACCCCAAGCGTAGCCATCGGAAACACCTTCACCGCCGTTGCCCCAGCCTTCCAGGCTCTTACGATTTCCGTCGGCGTCATGGCTCCCGGAAAAACGCCGATGTCGTTACTCCGCGCAAAGTCCACTACCCTCTCGTCCAGATTCGGCGAGACCAAATATTCCGCTCCGGCCCGGACGGCTTCTTTGGCCTCTTCCAGATCCAACACCGTGCCTGCCCCGATCTTCATCCGTTCGCCGAATTTTTCCCTCCAGCCGGAAATCATATCGATCGCACCTTCGGTATTCATGGTTACTTCCGTAAATACGATACCGCCGCAACACAGCGCTTCAGCTATGTTGCACGCTTTTTCTTTCGGTACACCACGCAAAATGGCGACGATCTTTTCTTCCTTTAGCCGTTCCAATAATGCTGTTGTCATACCGTTCCTCCTTAGTATGTACTTCTTTTCACTTACATTCTAACTCATAAACATATGACTTGTAGAGCCCAAAAAGTTATAATGATTTATAACGCATAAATTTCCAAAGGAGTGACATTTATGAAGTTTACATTTTTGGGACATTCATCAGTATTTATCGATACCGGCGAGTACAAACTGATCGTCGATCCATTCCTGACGGGCAACCCGGCGGCAGCGGCCCGGGCCGATGAAATCCAGGCGGATTACGTACTGCTGACCCATGGGCATTCCGATCATATCGGTGACGCGGAGAATATCGCCAGGGCAACCGGAGCCACGATCGTCGGGATCGTTGAACTGGCGGATTTTTTTAATGCAAAGGGGTTGAAAACCGTCGGCATGAATCTGGGCGGATCTTTTGAGTTTCCTTTCGGAAAATTAACCTTTACCCCCGCCCTGCACAGTTCTTCCGTTCAAGTTGACGGAACAAATGTCTATCTCGGCGTAGCGGCAGGAATTTTACTGGATCTGGACGGCTTCATCATTTACCACGCCGGAGATACCGCCTTGTTCAGCGATTTGAAGCTGATCGGGGATCGCCGTGACATCGATCTCGCCTTTTTGCCGATCGGCGATTATTTTACCATGGGGCCTGAAGATGCGCTCATCGCAGCCCAATGGCTTCATCCCAAGCATATCGTCCCGGTTCACTACAATACGTTTGGCCTCATCGCCCAAGACGGAAACCATTTTGTCGAGGAATTGAAAAAGAGAGAGATTCACGGGCATGCACTGAAACCGGGGGAGAGTTTGGAAACTTCTCAATTGGACAAGTAAACATGCAATAAACGCAAAACTCCACAGTCTTTCGGCATAAAGATCTGTGGAGTCTACGTTTACCCATTTAATTAATGTAATTAATCATTCAATCCGTTAATTCTTTTCCTTTCGTCTCGGTCCCGAGCAGGAATACGGCTAATGCGCCAATCAGGATCGTGACGAAGAAAATCCAGAAAATCGATCCGATCGAGAATTGCCGGGCAACCAGCATGCCTACGAGATACGGCCCGATAATGCCCCCCACCCGGCCGAAGGAAGCGGCCATGCCTACCCCGGTAGAACGGACCCGGGTCGGGTACAGCTCCGGCGTATAGGCATACATGCCTCCCCATGCTCCCAGGTTGAAAAAGGACAGGCAAATGCCCGCTGCGATAAGCATCCCTTCGCTTGTTGCATTTCCGAACCAGGCAGCGCTCGCCGCCGTCAGCAGCAGATAGACCACCAGAACGAATTTGCGGCCGAATTTCTCGATAAAATAAGCGGCCGTGAAATAACCCGGCAGTTGGGCAAGCGTCATGATCAGCACATATTCAAAGCTTTTCACAAGACTGAAGCCTTTAAGCATCATCACATTCGGGAGCCATAGAAACATGCCGTAATACGAGAAAACCACCGTAAACCACAAGATCCACAGCATGATCGTGGAACGTCTGTGAGGGCCTGTCCAGACCGAAACGAAACGTTCCCTAACGGAAAGCCTGCGCTCCTTGACTTCCGCGAATCGCGGCGGGTCCTGAATCGATTTGCGCAGATAGAGTGCATATAACGCCGGAATGGCTCCTATAAGAAAAGCGGTTTGCCAGCCGTATTCCGGAATGACAAAATAGGCGATCAATGCGGATAAAATCCAACCGGCAGCCCAAAAGCTTTCCAGCAAGACCACCATTTTTCCACGATCTTTTGCCGCAACCGACTCCGATACCAGCGTGGACGCAACGGGCAGTTCACCCCCCAGCCCAAAGCCTGCGATAAAGCGCAACACGCATAACACGGCAAAACCGGTGGCAGCCGCAGACAATCCGCTGGCAATCGAAAAAATGAGCAGCGTCCAAAGCAGCACAGCCTTGCGGCCGTACTTATCGGCCATGATCCCGGCAATCGCCGCGCCAAAAGCCATGCCGACCGAATTGATGCTCGTAAAGAATCCGGTCTGCTGGGGCGTAAGGCTCCATTCCGCGGCCAGCGCCGCGGCGATGAACGAAATGATTCCGACATCCATTGCGTCGAACATCCAGCTTAGCCCCGCGCTCATCAGCAACTTCCGTTGCTTAGGCTTGGGAGCCGTTTCTGCAATATTCATTTGTATTCCCCCACTCATCCTTGAATCAATTTTCTATATCTTTTAGCTTGCATCTTATTTTAGCAAAAAATGCTATTCTTTTCACAAAAAAATCACAGGTCTTGAAGACCTGTGACAAACTTAATGAACCGCGAGTACAACCATGCCGATTCCGGCTGCATTCAAATAGCCTTGTTCAATGTTTCGAACGGTCTCATCCCCAAAAATAACTTCCCAATGTCCAAGCTCCGGTAATCGGTATTTCCCCCTATCGGGAAAGGCATGGTACAAAACATAAAGATGTCTTGCCGGATCACTTCCGGCATGATCGCGTAACGTAAATGCTATCGCGGAATCCTGAGCGTGTTCGACATGAAGATGCCTCACCACTTCTACCGCCGTTCTTAACCGGAAAGCGGGATGCTGCTTTCTTAATCGGATCAGTATGCGCACATGCTCCACTTCATCCCAGTGTGCCGCACAACGGGCCCAATCCAACCGATTGATCTCTGCCGGAGCCTCAAAGCTGTTCTCAAGCCCTCCCTTTGAACGGAGGAACTCCTGGCCGGCATGAAGAAACGGAATCCCTTGGGAAGTCATAATGATCCCCGTAGCCAGTCGTTGCATGCACTTTCGTGCTTTTTCGTCGGCGTTCGTCACCGAGCGGCACAGCTTGTCCCACAACGTGTGATTGTCATGGCATTCGGCAAAATTAACGCTCTGCGAAGGCTCTGACGCGAAACCGCGTAAATCGGCGTTATACTGAATGGCACCACAGACTCCTCTAAGAATCTGCACCGCCTGCCCCGTCCCGCCGTTCACAAAGCCAGGCTGTTCAGGTTTGAAGATATCACCTTTAATCGCATTGCGAAATTCCCCGTTAAAATGGGCTATTCCCGGCATCCGGGAAGCATGTGATAGATTCGCTCTCCGATTAGGATCAAGCTCCGTTTCCATCATCCAACCTTCACCGATCAGCAAGATGCTTGGATCGAGTTCATTCAGGCGACGGCGGATCTCATTCATCGTCTCCACGTCAAGCAAGCCCATCAAATCAAAGCGGAACCCGTCCACACGATACTCGGTCGCCCAATAACTAACGGAATCAACAATGAATTTCGACATCATCCGGCGCTCGGAAGCGCAGTCGTTTCCGCAGCCCGATCCGTTCGAGAAGCTCCCGTCTTTCTTGTAGCGCAAATAATATCCCGGAACCAGCTTCGTGAAATGAGCGATATATCCATCATAAATATGGTTGTACACCACGTCCATAA
Organism: Fontibacillus forbon; assembly: GCF_046559655.1. Taxonomy (NCBI): domain Bacteria; kingdom Bacillati; phylum Bacillota; class Bacilli; order Caryophanales; family Paenibacillaceae; genus Fontibacillus; species Fontibacillus forbon. The sequence goes on from NZ_JBKGFV010000002.1 coordinate 68,032, forward strand.
TCACCCGTAGACCCTGATCATGCAGCGCTTGAACGGCTTGCTTCAATTCACGGATCCGGAGGCCCGGCCGAAAAGGATCGGTAGCATAGCTACCTTCCGGCGCATTGAAATTTTTTGGATCATAACCCCAATTGTACTGCTGCCGTTCCAAACCCCCTGCCCCGGACCTCGCTTCATCCACGCTAGCTTTGGCGAAATCTTGGAGCGGCATCAGTTGAACATGGGTGACCCCCAGATGCTTCAAATAATCCAGACCGGTATGAATGCCTCCGGGCCCCTGCGTTCCCGTTTCCGTAAATCCGAGATACTTCCCTTTGTGCTTGATGCCACTCTCCGGATGAAGCGAAAAATCGCCAATATGCACTTCATAGATTACGGCATCGGTGAAATAGTCAAACGGCGGTTTGTCCACGATCCACCGGTCCGGATTGGTCTTTTGCAAATCGAGAATAACGCCTTTGTCCCCGTTCACCCCAACCGCCTTCGCATAAGGATCCACCGCTTCATTCCAGTTTTGGCCTACCCGCACGAAATAAGTGTAATAAACTAGTTCCAAGTTGCGGTTCACGGTTAACGCCCAAGTTCCGTGCATATCCCTGGACATCACCAAATCCTCAAAATCCTTGCTGTCCCAGGAGGAATACAATCTCAGTTTTGCCTCCGAAGCCGTAGGGGCCCAAAGCCGAAACACCGTCAATTCCGGTGTATACTCCGCGCCCAAATCATTCCCTTCGTATTGGAACGCTTCATCAAAATCGCGCGAAAAAACAGAGATCCCCCCGGTTACGGTGAGATCTCCATAATCTGTTACCATGTTACGTTGCTGCTGAACCGCCAAATCGGTCCCTCCCTAAGCATAAGATCACTAATAAGTTCCCGTGATCATAATTTGTTCTTTGCGCAGCCCAAATATACGGCTTTTGAAGAATTCATTGGGAAGAACAACTCGCTTAAGCGGTCATGCCGCGGTCTTTTTTCGTCATCATCCGTTGTCTTATAAAAAAGATTCCCAACAGCACCAGCAAGAATCCGGCATAGGACAGAATCAACAACCGGAGATCCATGCCCGGAAAAACAATCGATGCGCTCAAAATTCCGAACAACCAAATGCTCGATAAATTACCGACAATGTTGGACCAGGTATAGGAGACCGTCTTCAAATTGGATACGGCGGACATAAATGAAATGAGGTTATTAGGCATGATCGGTATCGTACGCAAAAAAATAACGGCCCAAACCCCGTACCGGTCCAGGCTTTTTTGCCAGCGTTCATATTTTTGCAGCTTGGACAGCCATTTTCGGTTAAACCAGTCGGAAAACATGAACTTGCTGATTAAATAAACGGCCATTCCGGCCACCGAACCGGCGATCCAACTGGCCAACAGTCCATTAGCTACGCCAAGTACGGAAATATGCAACATGACGAGGGTCGCGAAAGGAAATACCCCGACAATGCCCTGAAGCAATGCAAGCGGAAGCGTGATCAGAAGAATCCAGAATCCGTCGATCTGGGTAACTTCAAGCAGCCACCCGGTTATTTGTTCAATCCAGTCGTTCAATGCAGTTCTTCTCCATTCTCATCTTCCGGTTCTACTCTCTTCCCTAAAATCACCAGGTCGCGTTCCACCCCGTCCAGATTCGCTACCCGGGGCAAAAATGCCCACTCTTCAAATCCGAATTTGCGGAGTAAAGAAAGACTTGGCTCATTATGGGCAAACACAAAGCCGAGCAGCGTCTTTACCGAGATAAACGGGCAGTGCTCGACCGCCTTCTTCAACAGGATGCTTCCAATGCCTTTGGAGCGGTAAGCCCCTGAAATATAGATGCTGATCTCAGCGGTCGCTTGATAGGCCGGTCTTCCGTAAAAAGATTGAAAGCTGAGCCAGGCAACGACCTCTCCCCGTGATTTCATGACCCATAATGGTCTTGAATCCGGAGTATGCTCTTCAAACCAGCGCAACCGGCTTTCCACCGTGACCGGTTCGAGGTCGGCCGTTACCATCCGTCCCGCAATCGTCTCGTTGTAGATCGCCACGATGGCGTCCAAATCGGCAATTGCCGCATCTTCAATCGTGTAATCATCAATCTCGGATTTGAACATAATGTTCCACCTTCGGGAAAGGATCATAAAAATGATGCAACAATGCCTTCCACTCTTCATATTGCGGCGACTTTCTAAAGCCTACTTCATGGTCTTTAATCGTGTCCCATTTGACGAGTAAAATATATTTATCCGCCGTTTCCACGCACTTGTGCAGCTCATGGTCTATGTACCCGCGCATTTGAGAAATGATTTTGGAAGCTTTGCGGAAATTACTTTCAAAATCATTGATCATTCCGGGCTTTACCTGCAGCTCGGCTACCTCCAATATCATTTCATCATCCCCTTCGTTTACTGATTATAGCACGGACCAAGCGCTTTATGAATCCATATCGCAGCTAGGGAACCTTCGCCCATGGCAACGGTAACCTGTTCTGCATGAATTCCTATATCTCCTGCCGCGAACAGGCCTTTTACATTGCTTTCTTTGCTGCGCGGATCGGTTTCGATATGCTTGTTATGACTAAGGCGGACACCAAGCTGTCTAGCCAAATCGGAATGAACCCGGTTGCCCCCAAAAGCGACAAATCCCCGTTCGGCCTCAAAGATGCGGCCATCCGCCATCACAATTCCCTCTATAGTCCCGGTTTGATCGTCTCCGCGTACTTCGGCAATGGCCCCGGATTCATAACGCACTCCTGACGATTTTAACTTTTCCCTATTTTCCGCCGACATGGATGCCGATTCGTGATTTACATAAATCAAATCCTTTGTCCGATCTATCAAAATCATCGCCATCTCCGCGCCTGTATCGCCAGCTCCCATAAGTACGGTCCGTTTGCCTTGTATTTCGTGGCCGTCGCAATCCGGACAAATATACACCGTAGAGCCTAAAAGGGCCTGAAGCCCGGGAAGCTCGGGGATACGATCGGTCACTCCGGTTGCAAGCAGCATGATTCTGGCATAATACTCGATCCCGTCTTTGCCCGTTAATTTAAAGTTCCCGTCCTCTGAGGTCCGCTCTGCCGTCATGATTTTGTCTTGTTGAAAAATAATCCCCAGCGATTCGGCCTGCCGCCTTCCCCGCTCTCTCAAATCAGGTCCGGAAATACCGTCGGGAAACCCGAGAACATTCCGGTAATTGCGACAGACCGCTGATCTCCCACTCCCCGCATCGATGACCAGTACTTTATGACAATCATATCTGCCTAATTGAATTGCTGCCTGCAGTCCGGCGATCCCTCCGCCGACAATGATACAATCATAGACCATCTCATTTACTCCTCTCGTTGAATTCACTACGCCTTGCTCTTACTATTCATCCCGGTTATAGGGTTTCATACATCGGGAATACGAGGTAATGAACCGGGAGAGCCTACGTGTATATTAAACACAAAGCGGCAAATTCAAAGGAGGTGAAATCATGGATAAAATATTGGTGAAGCTGCTCGGCAACGGAGTCATTATTATGGCCATGATGATGATTCTCAGCAACGCCACTTTTATCGGTTCGCTTCTTACCGCAGTGGCCTTGTCGGCCTTGGCTTACTTGTTAGGAGATCTGTTTGTCCTGCCGCGAACCAATAATCTGGCCGCAACACTTACCGACGGGGTACTTGCCTTTGCCTTCATATGGGCTATCGCGGCAAACGGTGCCTGGAGTCTTTCACTGGGCGAAATCTTGTCCATCGCCGTGGTTCTGATGTTGTTCGAATACGTGTTCCATAATTGGCTGCTGAAGGATGGAATCCGCCGGGATCGCAGCGTACGTGTTCGATGAAAGGGAAGGTTTTGGTTAGCCCTTTGTATAGAAGCAAAAAAGCCTATCGGTAAACGGAAGCTTCCGTTTACCGATAGGCTTATTGAATATTTTGTGCTCTGGCTACGAACCAAGGACCACGCGGTCATCGGCAAACTTGTGCCCGCTGATGCGCTCAAATTCGCCGATCAACGTTTCCATCGTCAGATCGCGTTTCCGCTTCTCATCCACGTCGAGGATAATGCGGCCGCCGTCCATCATAATGAGACGGTTACCCAGGCGGATCGCCTGCTCCATATTGTGCGTAACCATGAGCGTCGTCAGCTTCAGTTCGCTGACGATATTTTGCGTTAGCCGGGTTACGAGCTCCGCGCGGGCGGGATCCAACGCTGCCGTATGTTCGTCGAGCAGCAGAATTTGCGGCTCCGTGAACGTCGCCATGAGCAGGCTGAGCGCCTGACGTTCCCCGCCCGACAAGGTTCCGACCTTGGCCTTGAGGCGCCCTTCCAACCCGATGCCGAGCCGGCCCAACTCCTCGCGGAACATAGCGCGTCGCTTCGAGGTGACGCCGATGTTAAAACCGCGGGATTTGCCGCGGGAATACGCCATGGCGAGGTTCTCCTCGATCGTCATGTGCGGCGCGGTCCCGGCCATCGGATCCTGAAATACCCGGCCGATCCAGCGGCTGCGCCGGTATTCGGGCAGATGGCTGATTTCATGACCGTCGATGCGGATTTCACCGGTGTCGGGTTTGATCACACCGGAGATCATGTTCATCAAGGTCGATTTTCCCGCCCCGTTGCTGCCGATCACAGTCACGAAATCGCCCGGCCGCAAATGTAGATTCACGTCGATCAGCGCGATTTTCTCATCGGGGGAACCGGGATGAAACAACTTGGATACATGGCTAAGCTGCAGCATCAGAGTCCACCCCCTACTTGCTTGCTATCGGTCAACGCACTGATTTCCATGGAACGCTTCTTGGCTACGTTTTTCTGTTTCCACGTTCTCCGCACGGAAGGCAGCACCAGCGCAATCACGACAATGACGGCCGTAATCAGCTTCAAATCGGTTTGTTCCAGCCATTCGATGCGCAGTGCCAAAGCTACGACAATACGGTAAACGATTGAGCCCAAAACTGCGGCCAGCGTGGCGAAGAACACGGTTCTCGCCCCGAATATAGCCTCCCCGATGATGACCGAGGCCAGGCCAATGACGATCATCCCGATCCCCGAGGAAATATCGGCAAAGCCCGATTGCTGAGCAATTAGCGCGCCGGAAAGCGCGACAAGCCCGTTAGACAGGCTGAGCCCCAGGATAATGGTATTGTCGGTGTGCGTGCCGAAGCTGCGGATCATCCGTTGGTTATCCCCGGTGGCACGCAACGCCAGCCCTAACTCCGTGCGCAGAAACAAATCCAGCAGCAGCTTCACGATTACTACGATAAACGGCATCAGCAAAAGCGGAGAAATCGAATTGAATACCGTCGTTTCCCCAAGGAGTCCGACGTTCGGTTTCCCCATGATCCGCATATTGACGGAGTATAGCGCAATCATCATCAATATTCCGGACAAGAGTCCATTAATTTTTCCCTTCGTATGAAGCAGTCCTGTAACCGCTCCGGCAACCATGCCGCCGATCATGGCGACGATGGTCGCCAGCCAAGGGGATGATCCGCCCGTGATCATGACGGCGGCGATAGCGCCGCCGGTTGTAAAACTCCCGTCCACGGTCAGATCCGGAAAGTCCAGAATCCGGAAGGTGATATATACACCCAGCGCCATCAGCGCGTACAACAAACCGGATTCGAGAGCACCGAGTAACGAGTTCATCATGATGATTACCTCCTAAAATTAAGCCCGAAAGGCCGCTAACCTCATGACTACTCGATCAGATTGTTTTCCTTGTCCTGAACCTGATCTTTCATCGCGTCGGTCACTTCAATCCCTTGCTCGGCGGCAGCCTTCAAATTGAGGATAAAGTCCAGTTTGTCCGGTACCGTTACCTTCATATCTCCGACATTTTTCCCGTTCTTCAGGGCTTCGACCGCCATTTGTCCGACTTGATAGCCATGGTCATAATATTTGAAACCTACAGTAGCAAATGCCCCGTGCTCTACGGTATCCCGGTCGCTGGAGAAGAAAGGAATGTCGTTATCATTAGCGACTTTAATGACCGTATTGACGGCCTCTACCACCGTGTTGTCTAAAGTAATATAAATCGCATCAACCCGGCCGACGAGGGATTCGGCAGCCTGTTTCACTTCCGAAGTATTCGTCACCGAGGCTTTCACCAGCTTGATGCCGTGCTTTTCGAGCGCTTTTTCGGCGTGCTCCGTCATAATGACGGCGTTCGGCTCGCCTTGGTTAATGACGACGCCGACATTCTTTACATCCTTGAAATTGCCGGCGATAAAGTCCATCAGCTTCGTAATCGCCTCCGGATTCGTATCGGAAGCGCCCGACACATTGCCGCCCGGCTTGTCGAGATTGTCGACCAGCTTCGCGTCAAGCGGATCCGTTACCGCCGCGAAAAGGATGGGCGAATTTTTTACTTGTCCTACAATCGCTTGAGCGGGAGGTGTCGCAATCGCCAGTACGAGATCGTATTTTTCGCCGGCGATTTTTTGCGCGATCGACATATTGTTGGTAGGGTCAGCTTGCGCATTGCTATAATCGACGGTCAGATTTTCCTTCTCGATCAGGCCCGCATCCTTGAGGGCTGCCATGAAACCTTCACGCGTGGCATCCAGGGACGGGTGCTCAACATACTGCGAAATCGCGATTTTGTAGGATTCCTTCGGAGTGTTCTCGGTCGTTCCCGCATTCGAGGCACTTGTTTTGTCTCCCCCGTTGCCGGCATCGGAATTCGCCGTTTTGGCCGAATTGTTGCCGCATCCGACCACGCCGACCAATAAAGCCGTTACCGCCAAAAACATGCTTAGCTTTTTCTTCATTTTCATTTCTAAAAACCCCTCTCCCTTTGAATAGGCGGCCCATAAATTTTAGGCCATGAAAGCATGATCCTGTTACCGCTTTTATCGATGAAAGTATTAAAGCAAGAAGGTGCAAAGATATGCTTCTCCCTCTTAGCGATGTATTATTCCTATATTAAATGGTGGTCAATTATCCGTCAATCGCTTTCTTGCGGTTTCGGACTACCCTCACAATACGTGTTAAATATTCAAATCAAAAAGGGTTCCGTTATGGAACCCTGTACATTGGATATGAAAACAGAAGCGCTTTTTCGCGCCCTACACTTTGGAATCAAAAAAATGGTGCTTCGCTTTAATCCCCGTCGCCGTTAGTTCGAGGATTCCGAAAGAGTACTTCGGTTGTCTCCGTTTATCGGTCGGCGAACCCGGGTTGAATAACAAGAGGCCATCCTTCCGTTCCAACAGCGGCTGGTGGGAATGTCCGAACAAAATTCCGTCCAGCGTCTTGCCCGCAAAAGTCCGCAGCGCCTTCTCCTTGGCGGTTCCCCTTCCCTCAGGCAAAAAACCGTGGGTCAGCCCGAGCTTCAGCGATCCTGTGCCCAACGTGATTATTTTATGATAGCCGAACCTTCGGACCACCTCGGCGGGATCATTGTTGCCGGCAACTCCCTCGACGGGGGCCAGCGCGGAAAGTTGTTCCAGCACCTCGAGCGAGGTCCAGTCCCCCAGATGAATGATTAAATCGGTCCGCCGAAAATACTTCACCAGCAACGGCGGCAGGTTCTTTGCTTTTCGCGGCATGTGCGTATCCGACACGACTCCGATCCGCATCCTCGCTACCTCAACGGCGAAGCGGCCATGCGGATATAGGTATGCCTGCGGCCGCGGATCGCCATGGACAAGGCCATAATGTTCTCCGGCGCCGCCATGCCGGCAAATCCGGCATCGCCGATATGCTGGATGTCGGCACCCGCCCGCTTGGAGCTTAGCGCAATGGAACGTACGGTGCCTTCATCGGCGCCTTCCTGGCTGGTGCCGATCGCCGTCAACGCCAAAGCGCCTCTTTCTTTCACTTCGGCGATGATCTCCGCCAGTTCCTCCTCGCGGAGTCCCGGCACGGTTCCCGGAGCCGGGAACAACACGATGTCCGCGCCCGCCTCGGCAAAAGCGACGGCGGCCTCCCGGTCGATGACGCGGCCGCGCGTGCCGGCGCCATGCATTTTCCCGGCGATGATTAGTCCGCCGAATTGCTGCTGTGCGGTTGCGATCGCTTGCAAAATCTGCGCGTTGGTAACCCCGGTCTTCGGGTTACCCGTCAAGCAGACGAAGTCGCAACCAAGCTCCTTCGCTTTCGCCAAGCTGCGGGCGGTTGCACGGCGACCTTCCGGGAGCTTGTTCAAAGATTCCACCGCGTCCGCCGATTCATCCACCGGCTCGAGATTGATCCCGACCGGCAGCCCGGTCAACCGTTTGATCTCCGCAACGGGGTTGCCTTCGAATCCCGCACCGCCGGACGGAGAGAACATATCGAACGGAACGATGCCTTTCACTTCCGGCCGGAACACATCAAACACGTTGAGCAAAATCAGATCCGCGCCGAACGCCTTGGCCAGTTCGGCATTCGTGATCTCCGGCAGCAACGGCTGCGAGACGACGACCGTCTCCGCCATGACCGTTCTTCCTTCCGCGGCCAGAATCGCTCCTTTCAATTCCTCGCGGCCCATCTGCCGGAAATCCGATGCCCGGCAGTCCAGCACTCTTTTCATTGGCTCACCTCACCTTTTTGTTTGTTTACATCCATTTGCTTCAATTCTATACTCCAATTGTCGTTCAAATTCCAGTACCTTCAGTTTATCACCGGCCAATGCCGGTGACCATGGAAAGAGTGACTGGACTTCGTTGGATATTTCCAATGAGAGGCCCGGCTCGCCGACACCCAGCCCTATCCGGTCAGACCTACAGTCGCTTCAGATATACCCGCGCCTCGTATGGGCGCAGCTTCAAGCGGGTAAGGTCCTCTCCTTTTTTTGGATCGAAATTGGAGATCAGCAGTTCCATTCCTTGCGGATCCATTTCCTCAGGCATTTCGAACACCGGCTCACGACCGAAAAAATTCAAAATGACCAGCAACTGCTCATTTTCCAGTGTGCGGGTATACGCATAAATCTCCTCATGGAGCGGGAGCAGCAGCTTGTATTCGCCGTAGACGATGACTTTGTGCTTTTTTCGCAGCTGGATCAGTTTCTTATAGTAATGAAAGATCGAATCCGGGTCTTTGACTGCCCGGACGACGTTAATCTCCATATAGTTGGAGTTGACGCTCAGCCAGGGATCTCCGGTCGTAAATCCCGCATTCTCGGTAGCGTCCCACTGCATCGGCGTCCGCGCATTGTCCCGGCTCTTTTTGTGGACCGCCCTCATGATCTCCTCTTCGGGGACTCCCAGCATCCGCTTTTCCTCATAATAGTTCAGCGTTTCGACATCCCGGTATTCATCGATGGAGTCGAAGGCGACATTCGTCATGCCGATCTCCTCGCCCTGATAAATGTAAGGCGTCCCTTCCAGCGTATGGATGAATGTTGCGAGCATTTTGGCGGACGGAACCCGGCACACCACATCATCGCCGAATCGGGAAACCGAGCGCGGCTGATCATGATTGCATAAATAATTGGCATTCCAACCCCGGTTATGAAGCACGACCTGCCAATTGCTCATGATCTTCTTAAGTTCGATCAGGTTCCAGGGTACGACATCCCATTTCCCGCTGCCTGCGGATGCGGCATCCAGGAACATATGCTCGAACTGGAACGTCATGTTCAACTCGCGGCGGCCGTCCCCCACATAATCCAGCGCCTGTTCCGGCCCGAGCCCGGAGGTCTCGCCAACCGTCATGATGTCGTAAAAATACAACACTTTGTCATACAGATTCTGAAGTAATGTGTGAACGTCATCCAAATTCGAGAACATCTCGTAGGCGCGGACGGTAGGCGTTTTATGCGGGTTTTCGGCGTCGGGGAGCCCCTGCTGCTTGGCGATATGGGCAATGGCATCGAAGCGAAAACCGTCAACGCCCTTTTTTAGCCACCACGCCACCATCTCGTGCAGCTTCTCGATGACCTGCGGATTTTCCCAATTGAGATCGGGTTGATATTTGGAATATAAATGAAGGTAGTATTCATCGGTCTCTTGATCGTATTCCCACACCGATCCGCTGAAGTAGGATTCCCAGTTATTTGGAGGACCTCCGTTTTTCCCTTTACGCCATATGTAGAAGTCCCGCTTGGGATCGTCCTTGGATCGTCTGGAATCGAGAAACCAGGCATGCTTATGCGAAGTATGATTCAAGACCAGGTCCATCATCAGTTTCATGCCCCGTAGATGAATCTCCTTCAGCATCAAATCAAAATCCGCCATCGTGCCGAATTCATCCATAATGTCACAATAATCGCTGATATCGTATCCATTGTCGTGATTGGGGGATTTGTAGATCGGACATACCCAGATCACGTCGACGCCCAGGTCCTGCAAATAATCCAACTTGGAAATGATGCCTTGAAGATCTCCAATGCCGTCGCCATTCGAGTCCATAAAGCTGATCGGATAGATTTGATATACCACGCTCTCTTTCCACCATTTCGGGTTCATCTGCTATGCCTCCTTTTTTCCATATCTATAACATACCCGAATCAGCAAGGATTTCCGCACGTTTCGCAAATTCTAAACCCCGCTGCCCGTTTTCTCGTGCTTGTAGTATAATTGAAAAATCTATTCAAGAAAGGATCACAACAATCATGAGTCTTACCGCAGATAAAATCACAGCATCACAAACCCCAAAATCCCGCGCAAACCGCACAAAGGCTGCGCTAATTCTCGGCAGCTTGTCCGCCTTCGGCCCGCTTTCGCTGGATATGTACTTGCCCGCCCTGCCCAAAATGGCGGACGACCTGAACACGAGCGCCCCGATGGTCCAGCTTAGCCTCACGGCCTGCCTGCTGGGACTGGCGCTCGGGCAGCTCATCGTCGGCCCGCTCAGCGACACGCGGGGGCGCCGCTCTCCGCTGATCGTGTCGATGGCCGCCTACGCCATCAGCTCGGTGCTCTGCGTCTTCGCCCCGAATGCGGCCATCCTGAATTTGCTTCGCTTCATTCAGGGGCTGTCCGGCTCCGCCGGCATCGTTCTGTCCCGCGCGGTCGTTCGGGACATGTATTCCGGCTCCGAGCTGACCAAATTCTTTTCGCTGCTCATGCTGATCAACGGCGCGGCTCCGATTCTTGCCCCGATCTTCGGCGGTCAGCTCCTGACCTTCACCTCTTGGCGGGGCGTATTCGCCGTTCTCACCGTAATCGGCGTCCTGATGCTTCTCTCCGTCCTGTTCGGACTGCCGGAGACGTTGCCCAAGGAACGACGCCAAAGCGGCGGCTTTCACGAAACGTTGTCCACCTTCTCCCGGCTGACCCGCGACCGTCTCTTTATCGGTTATTGCTTGTGCCAAGGTCTCATTTCGGCGGCGATGTTCGGCTATATTTCAGGTTCGTCCTTCGTGCTCCAAAATCTGTTCCATGTTTCGGAGCAGACATTCAGCCTGATCTTCGCCATGAACGGGCTCGGCATTATATTCGCCAGCCAGATTACCGGGCGGCTTGCGGGAAGAATTAGTGAATCTTCCCTGCTCCGGTTCGGCATCGGACTCGCCGCGCTGGCCTCGCTCGTGCTGCTTGGCGGCATTTTGCTGGACGGCGGGCTGGCCGCGGTGTTGATTCCGCTATTTTTTGTCGTGTCCTGCGTCGGAATCGTCGGCACCGCCAGCTTTACGCTGGCCATGCAAAATCAGCAGGACTCCGCGGGCAGCGCCTCCGCGCTTCTCGGCCTGCTGCCGTATATTCTTGGCGCGGCGGTCGCCCCGCTGGTCGGCCTCGGCGGCGATCAAACCGCATTGCCGATGGCCTTAGTTATCGCCATCGCCGATGTCGGCGCCGTCCTGTGTTATGTCTTCCTTGTTATGCCTGTGCGCCGTCGTGGTTAATAGGTATAAATCACTTAACCTGAATCGAAGTGAGGGATGGCTTTGTCAAAATTGCTCAATTGGATCGGTATATTATCGATCGCCGGAGGTTTACTTGCCGTCGTGATCCTTGGCATATTTGAAGGTGCTTGGGGAGCCGGATTTCTGTTGTTCCTTGAATGTTTTTTGATCGGAGTCGTATTTCTGGCCCTGACCTTGATCCTCGATCGCGTTGACGAAAACCGTTACTACCTGGAGGTTCTGCTTCAAAGAACCGAAGAACTGATGCCGGAGAAACCTTCTCCCCAGCGACCGGCTTATGCCAAGCCCAAAACCAAATCGGCACTGGAATCTTTAAAAGATTTTAAAATGAACGCGAAAGACTGACTTCGAGGTTGACTACATCTTCATAGGTTATGGGAAAAGGCGGTGACCTCGTGTCGCATTCAAAAAAATCCGATAATTCGCCTTCCGATCAGGAATTGGTGGCGCTAGCGCGTTCCGGGCAGCAGGATGCTTTCAACAAGCTGATGGAACGGCATCGCCGCCAAGCGCTGAACTGGGCGCGCAAAATCGCTGACGACCCTCACCTGGCCGAAGACATCGTTCAGGAAGGGTTGATCAGCGCCTTTTCTTACTTAGCTTCACTGGAGCATATCGAAAAGTTCGTTCCCTGGTTCCGCCGTATCATTACGAATCAGGCACTGATGCAGGTCAGGCGGGGAGGTCCTTACGCCAAAGAGCGCCCCTTCTCTTCCTACGTCAGCGAGACCGGGGATAATGATGGCAAGGATTTTCAACATATCGAATTTATTCTCGGCACGCTGGCCAAAAATGCAGCCAAAGAGCTGCAGCAAAACTTAGACCCCGCAAGGGAGATTCTCCGGCTGGATACCTACGATATGCTTCGAGAAATGCTTCAGGGCCTTAGCACCAAAGAGCGCGAAGTGTTCGAAGCCCATTTTTTCAAGCATTATTCTCCCCAAGAAATCGCAGCCATCTATTCTACCTCCTCCAGCAACATTTACACCATTTTGTCCCGGACACGAAAAAAAATCAGTCAGGCCCGCTATGAAAGCAACCTGCAAAATTACCTGCAAAGTCGGGGCGCAAGCCCGTCTTCCCGCATCCGATATCAGCTGCCGGAACAAGGCGTTTTTATCGGGGAAATCTGGGACACCTACGCGCTAAGCGTCCAACATGCGCTGCAATATACGGACTTCAACCATTACACGATGACCGAAATCATGGGCCTTACCGGTCAGGCTTTCCGGCTCCAGGTTCACCGGGACCGGGTTGACCTTGCCGGTGTTACGGCTTTTCATTGGCGAAACGTTTTCGGAAGAGGGTTGCTGAACCTTGGCTTTGCCAGTCGTTCTATCGGTGACGGAAGCCGAGTTCCGCAATCCCATGAATTGCTGGTCGAGGCGTTTTCGTTCATTCATCAAAGTATCGATCATGGTCAGCCGGTCATTGTTTGGGGAGTGCAACTGCCTTTTTTTGCACTCATCCACGGCTATGATGATGAGCAGCGACTCTTTCGTGTCACGGGTCTGTTTGAGCAGACTCAGCTCGGATATGAACAGCTCGGCCGCGAATGGAGTACCGATTTGTTCGCTATATCGTTAGGCACGCCCTTTGCCGTGAACGCGCAGGAAGCGCTGCGTGGAGCCCTGGGTATGATCCTCACGCATGCCGAAGGACGGGAGCGCACTCCGTATGCCGATTATATTCAGGGATTGGCTGCTTACGATTCATGGGCCTCTATATTATCTTCGGGCCATCTCGATCCCCTTGCCCACGCTTATACGGTTTGGTGTACGGCTAACGCCAGGTCCTTCGCCGCTCGATTTCTTGAGCTGGTTGCTGGCCGGCCGGAGGTTTATGGGCTCGAGGTTTGCAGTCTGGCAGGCGAAGCTACTGAATTTTACAAAAGGAGTGCCGACGCGCTCCGCCAAATGTGCAAGCTCTTTCCCTTTCCGGGCGGAGGATATCCGGAAGAGCCTAAAGTCAAGGAAGCCGGACTCCAGTTTCTTGAACAAGCTAAGGCGAATGAGGTACGAGGACTGCAAATTCTGAAATCCATATTTTTATTATTGTGCGATTCGGAAATGGTGTAAGATTCTTCCCCTCCATGGCATCAGATTGTATGTAAGAGGATTCTATTCCATGGAGGGGTTAAAAAATGAAAAGAAAAGCAATGATGATGTGCCGGTGTGCGATACTTCTGTTGACTGCGGCGGCCGTCGGCGGCTGCGACTTTGAAAAGACACCAAAATTTCAAGGCTCTTCCCCCTTTCGGGGAGATGCGGCAAATACAGGAGTTTATGCAACGAAAGGTTTGCCCAAATTGAACGGGGAAAAATGGAGTCTCAAGCTGGAAGCGCATATTCAGAGTTCACCGGTACTGGCGGAGGGTACTCTGTATTTCGGCTCCGAGGAAGGCCGGTTTTATGCGGTGGATGCCAACGACGGAAAAATTACCTGGGAAGCCGAATTCCCCGGAAAAATCAGATCATCCGCGGCCGTCGTGGAGGATGAACTATACTTTACCGATACAACCTCCACTTTGTATGCCTTGGAACGGGAGACCGGTAAGCTGAAATGGGCTCAAAAACTGGATGACAGCCTCAAAGATGAAGGTTTGCCGGACTTATGGGATTATTATATCGGATCTCCGGCAGTGGACGGGGATTACATCTATATCGGCGGCGAAGGTCCGCGATTTTACGCTATTCAGCGGCAAGACGGTTCTATCGTCTGGGAAACCGAGACGGCTTCTTTCGTGCACGGCAAAGCGGCTATTGCAGGCGGAACCATTTATATCGCGGATATGAGCGGCGAAGTCGCAGCCCTGGACCAGCAATCCGGGACCAAGCTATGGAGTGCCAAGTTCGGTCCGGTACAATCCAGCATGACTTATAAAGATGGAACGGTTTATTTCGGCTCCCGCGATCAGTACGTCTATGCCCTCGATGCCAAATCCGGCGATATCCAGTGGACCCTTCTTTCCCCGGGCGGTTCCTGGGTCGTCTCCTCCGCGGCTGCCAGCGACAAGCATGTCGTCATCGGAGCTTCCGACTCGAAGGTAGTGCATGTCTTTGATCGGGCGGCAGGCAAGCACAAATTTGATTTCAAACTGGACAGCCGCGTGTTCGCCTCCCCTGTAATTACGGATCAGATCATGTACTTTGGTTCCGCTTATACCGATGGCGGCAAGGCGAGAGATGCCTTCTATGCGGTCGACCTGGATAGCGGAAAAGAACTGTGGCGGTTTGAGGGTACGAAATCTCCGATCCTTTCCACACCGATCGTCGCGGACGGAGTCGTCTTTTTTGCCACCCTTGACGGTTACTTGTACGCGCTGCATTGAATTAACAAATTACTAAAAATCCGCTGTCCAATAAAATAGATAAAAAAATGACGGTGCCAAGGAGTTGATCCTCGCGCCGTCATTTCGTTCTAAGCCTCCGTCCGTTACTGGTACATTTCTACCGTCTGTACATATTTCCTCCGAACCGTGTCCAGTTCGCCCTCCGTCCGCCGCTGGGCGGATTGCAGCTCGGAAACGAGAGAATTTATCTCGTGTTGCCTTCCTTGAACCTGGTCGAGAGCATCCTTAATCCGGCCCTGAACGAGCCAGTCGGTGATCAGTCCGTCGAAGAAGTAGTCCGAGAATTTCAGCAGTCCCCCCACTTCCAATCCGGAGCCGGAGAAACTTCCGCCTACATCCTTCAGTTCTTTTTCAAACCGCCGCAGATTGTTCTGTGCCGCATAGATATGATCCATCGCTTCATCCAGACGGTTATGTTTAATATGCGTAGATAACATGCCGCCGCCCAGCATATCGTAAGTGCCCCAATTGCGCGCCGACTGAAGCCCCTCTTCCGCACGCGCCAGGTCGTCCTGCACCGACTGTCCTGCCCGGACGGCTTCCTCCAGTTCCTTGACCTCTACGGTCAGTACCGCCTGCCGCTCCGCCAAATCCATCAGTTCCTCATTTTCTTGAAGGATCTGCTTCTCTTTATCCTGGAAGATCCGGTCATAATCATTTTTCCAATACTTTACTTCCTGTAATTGCCGTTCCAGCTGACCGATCTGCTGAATCCCGTCCTGTAACGCCCGATCCGCTTCTTCATACTTAATCCGGGCCGCAACCGCCTCCCGCTGCTCCTCGTCCAGCTTCTCCATTTTTTTGCCGAGCATCGTATACAGCATGTTGGACAATGACATCCCGGTGAGCCGGTCGACGTCCTTCTCTTCCGCCGCAAGCCTGTTCCTCGCAATTTCTTTGGAATGCTCCAGCGAGGCAACCTCCTGCTTCAGCTGTTTCAGCCGCTGTTCCCATTTTTCTTTTTGGCGTCCTTTTTCCTTCAATTCGGCCATTCGTTCATTCAGGTTTTCGAACAACTAAGTTTCCTCCCTTTTTCGGCTTATGACTAGCTGTCGGATACCCCGCCGCAGACAACATTCCCGTTTATGCCATGCCATGTAATGGCACTTACGCACTTATTTCAAAAGGAACCGCCAATTCCCGACCGACCCGCCGGATGACGAGGAGAATCATCAAGAAAGCGATCGCGGTGGCCAAGCTGCTGATCAAAATCAACCCGGTCACTTCCGCGTTTAGTACGAACGGATAGGAAAACATGTATAGTGCCGAGCACCCGAAATAAAAATACCACCGGAATCGTACGGATGCGGCCAATTCGCCTTTTCCGCGAATCGCGGCGAGCTTGAAGCTTCCTGCGCAAATGCTGTACAAGAGCACCCACTGCAGTACCGCTTCGGCCAAATTCAACACCAGATCGACATTCAGGGACAACACCGGATTGCTCAAATGCAGTTCATGTGCGCGAAAAAACTGCGGAATCGAGATGATGCTTAGCGCAACGGAAGCCCAAACGCCCATTCTGAAGCTCTTTTCCTGCTTACGTAATCCGGAAAGCGCCGACAGAATCATCAGATAACCGATCACATTGGGCATCAGATCGATGACCACCCGGATATTGATTATGACAAAAGCCATTCCGTAACCGATGCGGTAAAATAGGGTTTTCATGATCCCGACCTCCTGGCCTTCACAATTGCGGCGACTTCGCGCTGTGATAAATAGGGGTCACTCTGGACAAAAATCGGATATGCGGCCTCTTTGCCGTTATCCAGCTTGAGTTCCATTCTAAGCAGAAACCGATAAACTTCACTTTTGACCATGGCGTCAACATTCGATGGAAGATCGAACTTATAAGTTAAGGTTGCCGTATCCCCCTTTTTAAAATTTAACGGAAAAGGTACTTGAGGCAGAGCTACGCCGCTATAAGTCGTTTCGCTCCCGAACTGGATCTCACTTTGGTCCAGATGCTTGATGCTTGGAGCTTCCAGAATCACCGTTATACGATCACCCAAACCAGGCAAAAAGGCGGAGAATATCCCGGTTATTACGGTATCCTTAGTAAACTTCACCCGCGTATATCCCGTACTTTCCGATGAAGATCCACTGGACATACTTTCGAGCGGGAGCTCCCCTTGCTGAAAATCGTTATAGACCCGAATCTCGCCGATCTCCATCTCTTTGGCCGAATTATCGTCAAAAACTACCTCGACCCGGTGAATCACCAGCGGTCCGTTTTCGGGAAACGTCGGCTGCAAGAGATCATAATCCATGATCTGCACCCGCATCGTCCCCTGGTTTTGATGAGCGTAGCTGTTTTGCACGAGAATCGGCGTCACTACCGCATTTGGAAGCTCCGGAATCCGGATCGACTGAATCTTCACTTTCGCTGATTTGTTTTCCAGATAGTTCAGGTCGAAGGTGTAGCCCGGCGAATTTTCCACTTCAATGTAATGCTTAAAAAACAGGGGCTCCGGAAGCTGGGAGTTATAATAAACCCACAGATTTCCTCCCCAGCTTCCCGCGATCAATACCAGCACAACGATAAAAACAATTCGTTTCATTGCATGTCCTTTCATGATTTGGAAGTCTCGCTTCGAACAAACGAACGAAGGCTACGCACTATAAACGCTTTCAGCATTATAAAAGTTGCCTGTTCTTCCGCTAAAACGAACGCCCAGACCCTACCGTTTCTCCCATGGGAATGCGCCGTTTTCTTCCGCTTGAGCAATCACCAATTCGCATAAACGGTGGCTTTCCAGCGCGTCCCTCGGCGAAATGGACGGCTGTTTGTTTTCCCGGACGCAGGTCAGGAAGTGGTCGATGATTTGCACGAACCCGCGGCGGTACAGCACCGGATCCCAATCGTTGAATTTCAACACCGTTTCTTTTCCGCCCGCAAAATGAGCAGTCGTATTCAATCCGTCAACGACCCATTTATTCCCCGGGTTCATCACATCAAGAATTTCATCGTTAGCCCCCGAATCCCGGTTCATCACTCCGGTGCAAAAAAAGCCGTTCCCTTGCAGCTGCAACTGAGCGTGAAATAACTTCCCTTCCTGAGAGAAAGTTATGATCTGCGGCGTTTCCGCAACTTCGGCGGGAGCCAGAAAACGAATCGTATCGATCACATGAATGAAATCGTCATACACAAACCGGCGCGCAAAATCCGGTGAGAAAAGACGGTTTTTTTGCAGCATAACCACCCGGCGGTCATTCTTTTCTTTCATGGCCGCCACCATCGGGGCGAACCGCCGGTTGAAGCCCACCATCAAAATAACGCCAAGTTCTTCCGCCAGCAGCGTAAGCCGCTCCGCTTCCTCATAATGATAGGAAATCGGCTTGTCCACGTACACATGCACCCCGCTGCGCATCAACTGCTCCGCAATGCCGGCATGCGATTCCGTCGACGTATGGATAAACGCCGCCTCGATGCCCGACGCGATCAACTCGTCCACGGTCCGCACCGCTTCCCGAACCCGATACTTATCGGACAACCTACCTAACGTCTCCCGGTTCCGGGTACAAAACCCAAGCTCAACATCCTCCCGCGCCGTAATCACCGGCAAATATGCCTTTTGCGCGATATCTCCAAGACCGATTATCCCGATTCTCATCGTATTTCCTCCCTATTGCTTAAGTTATATATGAAGCGCTTTAAATGACAATTCTTCATTTGCTGATTCCATTGTGGCATAAGGGGAGGGTGGGTGTAAACTTTGGGGGATTATGATGACAATAAAAACAAAAAAGACGCTAATCTGAATCAGATAAACGTCTGCAATATACCTACTACTTCCCCTCCGCCACAAACTTCTCCATCCGCTCCCGAATCTGGTCGCGCACCCGGCGGAACTCCGCCATAATCTCCTCTTCATTGCCTGTCGCTTTGGCGGGATCGTCGAAGCCCCAGTGCCAGCGGGTGGCGGTCGGGTTGGAAACGGCCGGGCAGTGTTCATCCGCATGGCCGCAGAGTGTAATGATATAATCGGCGCGGTTCAGGATCGCGGGGTCAATGACCTCCGAGCGGTGCTCGCTAATATCGATTCCAGCTTCGCCCATGACTTGCACCGCCCGGGGGTTCAAGCCATGTGCTTCGAGTCCTGCGCTAAGCACCTCAAAGCGGTCGCCGCCCAGCTGTTTCAGGAATCCGTCCGCCATTTGACTGCGGCAGGAGTTGCCTGTGCAAAGAAAGTATACGGTCTTCTTGTTCATATATATGTTCTCCTCTCACTATCTCATCTAATGGTTTGCTTAAGAAATAATCATCAACCACACATAAAGTCCGGTTAACGTAATGAACAACGTAGGTACGGTCAATAGAATTCCTGTTTTAAAATAGCGTCCCCAGGTGATTTTGATCCCTTTCCGGGACAGAACATGTAGCCACAGCAAAGTTGCCAGCGAACCGATCGGCGTGATTTTCGGACCAAGGTCGGAACCGATGACGTTCGCGTAAACCAACGCTTCCCGCACCAGGCCTTCTGTGTTTGTACTATGAATAGCCAGCGCATCGATCATCACGGTAGGCAGATTGTTCATAACCGACGATAGAATCGCGGCGATAAAGCCCATTCCGACGGTGGCGGCATAAACGCCCTGATCGGCCAGCCACTGAATCACGTCTCCCAGATGATCGGTAAATCCGACATTACGCAAACCGTACACTACTACGTACATCCCGATGGAAAAAACGACGATCGACCAAGGCGCTTCCTTGATCACTCGCCGGGTTTCGACGGCCGGACTGCGGCGGGTCGCGATGATAAAGAATATCGCCACGACTCCGGCAGCCAACGATACCGGAATACCGATGAATTCGGCGGACAGATAAGCTACCAGCAACAGACCGAGAATGAGCCAGGACAACCGGAACATGCGCGGGTCCCGGATGGCGTCTTCCGGTTTTTTTAGCTGTGTCAGATCATAATTCCCCGGGATCTGCTTACGGAAGAACAAGTACAATACCAGCATACTCGCGCCAAGCGAGACTAGGTTCGGTACAAACATTCGGATTACATATTCGAGGAATCCGATGCCAAAAAAATCGGCCGAGACGATGTTGACCAGATTGCTCACCACAAGCGGCAGAGAAGTCGTATCCGCGATAAAACCGCTCGCCATAATAAACGGCAACACCATCCGGTCATCGAATCGTAGCGCCCGGACCATCGCCAGCACGATTGGCGTCAAGATCAAGGCCGCACCGTCATTCGCAAACAAAGCGGACACAGCCGCGCCAAGCAAAATCACGTAAACGAACATGCGCTTGCCGCTCCCACCGGCCAATCGGGCCATATGCAGCGCCGACCACTCAAAAAAGCCGATTTCATCAAGCAAAATCGAAATGATGATAATCGCCACGAAAGCTAGTGTAGCGTTCCAGACAATGGCCGTTACATCCCCCACATCGCCAAAGCTCACTACGCCAAATGCCAGAGCCAGCACCGCACCGCCCATGGCGGACCACCCGATGCCGAGCCCTTTGGGCTGCCAGATGACAAATACCAAAGTAAGTAGAAAAATAAATCCCGCAACGTACTCCAACTTCAAAACTCCTCTTCCGTCAATTGCAACAATCGCCGTCAGCACAGGTACTGATCGGCTTCAAAGCTTCTGCAGGGACGGGCACCGCGTCCATCACGGCTTGAACATAAGGCTTGTCTTCTACCGTGAGCAGATAGTAAGACCACTGTCCGCGCCGGGATTCCTTGACGAGTCCCGCTTCCCGCAGCTTGCGCAGATGCTGGCTGATATTCGGCTGCGTCGTTTGCAAAGCGTCTACGAGATCGCAAACGCAGCGTTCCCCGTCTTTTAAAATCGCCAGAATCGTAAGCCTTGTCTTATCCGCCAACAGCTTCAAAATCGTAATCATTTCATCCATGCCTGCACGCCCCTTTCTGAAAATTATTATAAAATCACATCTAAATATAATCAACCACTTATATAAATCCATTTTTAAACATTGACTCCATTTCATTTGTACACCATAAATGGACAAAAACAAGAAATTGTCCACCTAAAAGTGGACATCGGGAATATTTGACTCAAGTCGAGAAAAAATCTATATTCAGGCAAAGCAACGTATCAACTCACTATATATAGATGATTCAATTCATTATAAATCATAAATCTTCAACAAAGATTGTCCACGCTCTGGTGGACATTTCTTTAAATAATCCATCCATTAAGGACAAAACACATTCGCGATACTCCTCTGAACCTCAACGAAGCCCATTAAAAAAAGCATCCCTTAGGATACGCGGCCCGGGAGCAACCCGGACCACGACCCCAAGATGATGCGATTAACGATTAATGTTCAACCCCGACCTCAACGCGTTCCAAAGATTAGTCAAAATTACTCTGCTTCACTAAGCTCGTTTCCGCTCTCTTCCGCCGCAAATGCTCTCCGGTTCAACCAACCTACCCCAGCTGCCAACACGCTGATGGCTGCGGCGAACAGGTACATATTGACGATCCCGAACCACTCGGCCACCCCGCTCATGAACAGCAGCGAAAGTCCGAATACCGTATTCAGAAGCGTAGCTTGCGCCGAGAACACTTTTGGCAGCAAATCCGGACCCGCACTCCGCTGAATCAAGGTCCGTCTGGAGACTGCGGCAAGCTCCGTAAACGGGCCGGTTAGTAGGACGATCAGCAAGGTTAGAGGCGCAAAATCGTTCAGTGCGAACCAAACCGTCAAGACAGCATACCCAAGCATGCCGAGTAGCATCGCCGGGAAGATTCTTTTTTCCAACCGCTCCACCAGTGCTACGACAAGTATTCCGCCTATAACGGCACCGGCAAAATAACTGGCGTTGATATATCCCCACCACTGTTCGTCTTTGAGCAGAACCTCGTTCACGAAGACCAGCATGAAAGCCCCGGCCCAAACGGACCCGCCCAGCATATCGGTCATATCCATCAGCGTCAGCGAACGCAGGCGCGGGGACCGCCATAAAGCGACCCAACCTTCCTTCAAAGTATCCCAACGGGATGGTGGGTTAAACGTCCCGGCCGGATTCAATTCATCAGCTTCTCCAACCTCTGCTACTGTAATTGGAGCCAAACCGGTACGCACATCCCGAAGGCTGCGTCGCTTCGGCTCGGTCGGGTCCTCGATCAGCAACGTGATCGCCATGGCTAAACCATAACCTACCGCAACGGCGACCAGAACCGGAAAAGATCCGAACGTCGCCACAAGTAAGCCGCTGATAGCCCAGCCCGCAAACTGGACGATCTGATCGGTCGTTGCGATCAGGCCGTTCGCCTTCATCAGTGCCTGATCGGATACGAGTCGCGGCACCAGCGCATTCCGGGCCGGCGTCGTCCAGCCGTCGAGGAATGAAATGCAGACGATGAGCCCATAGACAGGCAAGAGTTCATCCCCGCCGAACATCGGCGACAGATAACCGGCCAGCAGCACAAATAGCAGAAACTGTCCGAACTGCGACAAAGTTAGAAGGAAAGGCAGCCGATACCGTGCAATCATGAGCGGAGCAATCAGACCGCTAAACAATTGTGAAGCCACCCGCAAAAATGGTACCAGCGTGGCAAAAACGACGGAACCCGTCACTTTAAGCACATACGTGGTTAGCGCAACAATATAGAGCACGTCGACGGTGTTGGACAACGTCTGCGAACCCCATAAATAATAGAAAGACCGTTTGAACATCACTTTGTTCGCTCCTTATTCAATTGTATAAGTCCCTTTGTAGACGGGATTAGGAAGTGAAAGCAAAGTTCAAACTCAGATCGGTCTCATAACGGCTCCTTTATTTAAAGTAATTAATTTAACGGTGAACAAACTCTACTTTAATAATCTCATGATAAAATATCAGTGATTTAATGTACCTTTTTAGTTTAAATCGCCTGAAAAGGAGTGCTCCATTTGAACACGGACCTTGATCATGAAATAAACCAACCTAAACAATCAAAGTCAAGCAGAGATTCAATCTCGTCATCTTCACCGGCTCCAGGCTCACGCCCCAGGCAACTGCTCGAGATATTTTCGGTTTCCGCCAAACTGGGCCTCACCTCGTTCGGCGGCCCGATCGCACATCTCGGTTACTTTCACAATGAATATGTAAAAAATCGCAAATGGCTCGATGAAAAAAACTACGCCGAGCTTGTGGCGCTGTGCCAGTTCCTCCCCGGCCCGGCAAGCAGCCAGGTCGGCATCGGCATCGGCCTCTCCCGGGGCGGCCTGCTCGGCGCCGTCGCCGCCTGGATCGGCTTCACGTTGCCGTCGGCCGCGGCGATGACGCTGTTCGCACTTACGCTGCGCGGCAGCGACGTCAGCGGCGCGGCCTGGCTGCACGGCCTGAAGCTCACCGCCGTGGCGGTCGTCGCCCAGGCCGTGTGGAGCATGGGCCGCAAGCTGGCGGCCGGCCCCAGCCGCGCCGCGATCGCCGTGCTCGCCGCGGTGCTCACGCTGCTATGGCCGGGCGCGTTCGGCCAAGTGGCGGCGATCGCCGCCGCGGCCCTAGCCGGGCTGTGGCTCTATCGCCGGGAGGCGGAAGCTCCGCCCGGCTTGCCAAGCCGCGAGCCCGACATCCCGGCTGCCAGGCCGCCGCTGCCAGCGCTCCGCCGCAGGGGCGCCGCGATCAGCCTGACGCTGTTCGCCGCCTTGCTCATCCTGCTGCCGCTAATCGCGCAGCGGTTTCCCGAGGCGGGCGGCGGCGCGCTGCCGCTGATCGACAGCTTCTACCGCGCGGGCTCGCTCGTCTTCGGCGGCGGGCATGTGGTTCTGCCGCTGCTGCAGAGCGAAGTCGTCCCGCCGGGCTGGGTCGGCGAGTCCGACTTCCTCGCCGGCTACGGCTTCGTCCAGGCCATGCCCGGCCCTTTGTTTACATTCGCGGCTTATCTCGGAGCGGTCAAAGACGGCCTATCCGGCGCTTTGGTCGCGATAGTGGCCATCTTCCTGCCCGCTTTCCTGCTAATCGTCGGTGCGCTGCCCTTCTGGAGCCGCCTCTGCCGGAACGCCAACATCCAAAGGGCTCTCCAAGGCGTCAATGCCGCCGTCGTTGGAATTCTGCTCGCGGCGCTGTACAACCCGGTTTGGACGAGTTCCGTCCGGACCGTCGGCGATTTCACGCTCGCCTTGCTGTTGTTCGCCATGCTGGCCTGGTGGAAGCTGCCGCCTTGGACGACGGTGCTTGCCGGTGCCGCAGGCGGGATGCTCTTACCGCAATTAGGCGCGTAATATAATCCGGTTACGGTTATTCCTCGTAGATCATTTTCCGCGTCATCCCGCCGTCAACGACGAGGTGCGCCCCGGTCACGAACGTATTGTCCGGATGGCTCAAATACAGGCACGCCTGGGCGATATCCTCCGGCGTTCCGACCCGGCCGGCCGGATGCTGCCGGTGATCGGCTTCCTTCAGCGCCCCGTAATCGCCCGTCTCGATCCAGCCCGGGCTGATGCAGTTGACGCGGATGCCATCCCCGCCCAGCGAGACCGCAAGCGCGTGGCTGATCGAGACGATCGCGCCCTTGGAGGCCGCATAAGCCTCCGAATTCGGCTCCGACATCAGCGAGCGCGTCGAGGAAATATTGACAATGGCGCCGCCCTCCGGCTGGCGATTCATCACCTTCGCCGCTTCCCGCGATGCCAAAAAAGTGCTGCGGACGTTCGTATTCAGCACGTCGTCCCACTCGTCCACCGTCAATTCGTACGGCGATTTAAAGCGGGATACGCCGGCATTGTTAATCAGCACATCGATTCGTCCAAATTCCGTTACCGTCTCGGCCATCAACATCAATACGTCCGCTTCTTTCCGAACGTCACAGCGGATAAAGCGCCCCTGTCCGCCTTTCTCAGAAAGAGATGCCGCCGTCGAAGCCCCGGCCTCCTCGTTCATTTCGGCTACAATCACGATCGCGCCTTCCCGGGCATAAGCCTCCGCCACCCCGCGGCCGATGCCTTGCCCGGCTCCCGTTACGATTACAACCCGATCTTTAAAAGGTTTGCTCACTACCTTGCGCCTCCTTGTCTCAAGCTTGACCCGCCGCGATGTTACCGATCAAATCCGGCATCCAGTCCATAACCGATCCAAAAGAATACCCTGCCGCTTTGGCTTTGGAAATATCCAGCACCCAGTCCGAAGGGATGCCGAACGGCGATTCGTTCCCTTTGCCCGCTTCATTTTCCGGCAAGACCAGCGGTTGTTTGCCGGTTGCCCTTTCGATTAATTCAAGCAAGCCCGCTATCGTCAACTCCCCATCCGAGCTTGCATTGACCGGACCAGTCAGCGTGGAGCTTCCCAACCATTTGAGGAAAGCAGCGGTTTCCGCTGAGGAAATGTAAGACATTGCCGCTTCCGCATTCGGAAATCCGATCGGCGCTTCGTTCATGACCCGCTCGACGTGAAAATGTAGTCTGCGGGTATAATCGTCCTGTCCCAACACGATCGGAATCCGCATGGCCGCAACCGGAAAAGGCGCCTGCTGGAAGAAGACCGCTTCCGCCTGTCTTTTTCCTTCCCCGTAATCCATATCTTCCCGGTCCCCGGTGCTCCATTTGTAGGTATAAGGATTGAACTCTTCTTCAGACAACGGGGATTTGCCGAATTCATAAACCGACAATGTCGAGGTCAGCACATAACGTCCCACAAGCCCGTCAAAAGCACGGACAGCAGCCAGCGCCTCATTCGGCGAATAACAGATGTTGTCATAGATGACGTCCCACGGCCCGGCTTCAGCTGCTTTGACGAGCGCTGCCTCATCCGTTCGATCAATGGTCATCCGCTTCACGGGGCCTTCAAATTCGACTTCCGTCAAACCGCGCGTAGCTACGGAAATTTCGTGACCGCCTTCCTGAAGAAGCAGGTCCACCAGCCTTTTGCCGAAATATCTCGTTCCGCCAAGCACTAACACCTTTGCCATTCAACACACCCCGTTCGAACCGTATTTTTCACGCAAGTTTCTTATCCTGGTTCCACAATAATGGAAGCTTCTTGCCGATTCGGACCCTGCTCCTCTTCTTGTTCCATCTCCCTATGCTAACGGCTGCCGAACAGACTTTTCATTAAACTCAACCCGCACAACAGAGAGAAGTAGAAGTGGCCTTCATTCGCCGCTACATCTTTATATAACGAGTAATAGGGCAGGTTTAGATACAGGCTCAACACCGGGTACAGCATAAGAATTAAACTTGGGATGAAAACGAAAAAGAACAAAGGACGGTAAAACTTCTTCCGGTTCGGAAGGCCGCCAAGCAGACTGGCATACGCTCCCAATACCAGGCCGTACAATATATTTCCTAACATGCCGTAACCGATTTTCAGCAATCTCTCCGGATTCTGCTCCATCATCGCGACAAAACGGTTACCGTAATAAACCAGTACCAACGCGCCGAGAATCCACAGCAAATAATAAAAGTATCCCTTGGATTTGTTCATGGGCCGACTCTCCTATGTATCGATTTGACAATCCTTATTCGGCAGCATCCTTCGGCGGCATCTCGGTGTCCGTCATTCCTGCCTTGACCCGCTTCAATTGCGCAACAATGATGATGCTGATCACGACGAGCAGAAACCAGGAGCTGATTTTGCCGATATGCACCAGCCGCCATACTTTCTCCTGATCCGGGTAACTCCAGGCTCCGAGAAAGGTGGATATATTTTCCGCTACCCAAATAAAGAAGCCGATCAGTAAAAAAGATAAGGTCAATGGCATCCAGTACGCTTTGCCGAGCAGCGTAAAATGAACCCGGGACCTGATGAATACGATGACCAGCAGTCCCGTAAGCACCCAGCGATAATCGCCGATAAAATGATGCGTGAAAAAATTAAAATAGATCGCCGCGCACAGCGGTACAACATATATAGCTTTCGGCCAACCGGTCATTTGCAGGTTCATCCTGCGCCAGGCCTGGCAAATGTAGCTTGCAACGCTGGCGTACATAAATCCGCTATAAAGCGGAACGCCGAATACTTTGCTCCATCCCGCTTCCGGGTAAGACCAGGAGCCCATATGCACTTTAAACAGCTCCAGAC
Source organism: Fontibacillus forbon (assembly GCF_046559655.1). Classification (NCBI taxonomy): domain Bacteria; kingdom Bacillati; phylum Bacillota; class Bacilli; order Caryophanales; family Paenibacillaceae; genus Fontibacillus; species Fontibacillus forbon. The sequence goes on from NZ_JBKGFV010000002.1 coordinate 95,160, forward strand.
CGAGCCCGATCAGATGAAATACGCAAATGACTTTCAGTTCATCCATCGTCTCCAGCTTGAAAACGACCATTCCCGCCTGAGCAAGCAAACAGATCAACAAGATCAAATCGTACCGGGGAATGCCGGGAATTTCGACCACCTTGGTCAGTGCGAGCGTTCCGAATATGATGACCGGAAAAATGCAGCACAACGCCTGTAACCAAGCGAACTGAAGCAAGTTACGGATAAAAGTCATAATTTCTCTCCTGTCCCTGCCCATAAAGAACATCGGGCTCTAGGCTTTAAAAACTCGACTAAAGATTTCAAGCCAAACGGAAATAAGTTCAATAAACAAATTTTAGCATACATGCGCCACATGCGCCCATGAAGCATTCGTCCGGATCGCACTTCTCAAGTTGTCACCACGGTAAGCTGCGGCCAGATCCTGAGCCATTCTTTCTCCCGAATCCTTTGCTCAAAAATACTCCTGTCGCGAAAATATGGACTTTGCCGCACTAGCAAACCAAGTAAATCATCGAGGCCGAAAGGGGCTACAATTTCGATGTCCCCTCCTTCATTAAGGCTCGCGCCTACGGCCGTTGCGGTTTCGGGCCAGTGTAACATGGCATCGGCCACCGATCGGTAAGGCGGCTCGTCGTTTTTCCGATGCATGCGGGCCTGATTTTTGACGGACCAGTCCCGATTCGGAATCCTTTCCTTTAACTGGGCGTCCAGCCTTTTTTCCATGCCTTCGTCCAGACATTCCGGGTCGAAATAAAGCACATCCACATCGTGAAGCGGCGTTCTGTCCGCATATCCATGCATGACGTCCCAGACAAAGTTGCGAAAATATCCCGCCGCGATGCACCCCTGCGGCAATCCCAGGGAAGCAACGGCTTTCAGATCAGCCATCATTTCGGCTTGCTTTCCGATCGCAGCCCTTAATCCTTCTGAATCGGTAATCCGCGAGACTTTATTCGCATCCAGCACAAAATCCCTACCTTTCAAGGATCAAACGTTCCTTCATTATACAACAGAAAAACCGGGCGCTGATACATAAAACGCGCTTCATTATGTTCTAACGGACATAGGAGACCTTAAAAAGTGCGCAAACTCCGCTATTGCGAATTAACGGTCACAGGAGACCTTATTTCCAAGGAATCGACGGAAAAACGGTTAAATTCCTTCGATTAGCGGCTCTCATGTCCGTTAGGATTCCATAGCCAGCTAAAATCTTCATTTAACGTCCGCCATGTCCGTTAGAATCGGTACAATCAATCGCATCTTGCCTCCCCGCCCTACTTCCATGCATACGCAAAATGCGGCTAAATCCCCATAGGGATCTAGCCGCATCTCATATCAAACCGCTTTTACCAAGCGCGCTAACCAGGCTTATGCCGACCGCAGCGCCTCATCTTTCGGCAGCAGCACGGTCAATAACCCGATCAGCGGCAAGAAGGAGCAGAGCTGCATGATGAAGAAAATGCCCCACTGGTCGGCGAAATGACCGAGCACCGCCGAGCCAAGTCCGCCCAGCCCGAAGGAAAGGCCGAAAAACAGGCCGGACACCAGTCCCACCTTACCCGGCAGCAATTCCTGGGCATAGACGACGATGATCGAAAAGGACGACGACATGATGAACCCGGCTAACACGACGAGCACACCGGACCAGAACAGGTTTGCATAAGGAAGCAGCAAGGAAAACGGTGCAGCTCCGAGAATGGACAACCAGATGATGTTTTTGCGTCCGTACCGGTCGGCCATCGGGCCGCCGAAGAACGTGCCGACGGCGGCCGCGGCAAGGAACGCGAACACGTACCATTGCGCAGCGCTTTTGCCTACCCCGAAATGGTCCATCATGAAGAAGGCATAGAAGCTGGAAATGCTGATGGAATACACGTTTTTGGAAAACAGCAGCAACACCAGCACCGATATGGCGAGCCCTACTTTTCCCTTGCTTAGCCCGGATTTTTTCGTTTCTTCCCCGCTCTGGGCAGTGCGGCGCGGTCGGGGTTGTACGTTCAAAGAAGTGTACCAGCGGGCGACGAAGAACTGGATAATAATCGCCGCTATCGCCGCAAAAGCGAACCAGACCACGCTGCGCTGGCCAAGCGGAATAAAGATGAGCGCCGTCATCAGCGGGCCGAGCGAGGTGCCGATGTTGCCGCCGACCTGAAAGATCGACTGCGCCAGGCCGCGCCGGTTCCCGGCCGCCAGGTAAGCGACTCTGGAAGATTCAGGGTGGAACACCGATGATCCGAGTCCGATACAGGCTACGGCCAGCAGGATGATGCTGTACGCGGGGGCATACGCCAGCATGACGACGCCGACCAGCGTGAAGCATACGCCGAGCGGCAGTATGTACGGCCGAGGACGAATATCCGAGTACAGGCCGACCAGCGGCTGAAACACCGAAGCCGTAATATTCATGGCGAACGAAATCCAGCCGATCTGTCCGTAGCTTAACGCCAGCGAATCCCTCAGAATCGGGAACAAGGCCGGTATGGCCGATTGCATCGTATCGTTCAACAAATGAACCATACTGATCGCAAACAGGATCGGGTACACCGTTAACGCCTGCGCAGTGGGCTTGATTGCTGCGACTTTATTCATTCAAATCTCTCCATCCGACCACTTTGTCCGTATTATTTAGAAATTAAAATTGTCCGGATCCGATCCGAACCGTTTGTTTAGGTTCAATCCATCGATGGCGGCGATATCCTCCGAACTCAGCTCAAAATCAAAGATATCGGCATTCTCGGTAATCCGCCCTTCGTTGACCGATTTCGGAATCGTGATCACGCCAACCTGCAGATCCCAGCGCAAAATGACCTGAGCCGCGGTTTTGCCGTATTTTTTGCCGATGGAAACCAGGGTATCGTTCGTGAGCAAATTGCCTTGACCGAGCGGAGACCAGGCTTCAAGAAGAATGCCCTTTTCCGTCGCGTATTTCAGCAGTTCTTTCTGGGTCAGTTGCGGGTGGAGCTCTACCTGATTCACGGCCGGAACGACTTCGGCGTCAGCCAGCAAATCCTCCAAGTGATGAATTTGGAAATTACTCACGCCGATCGCGCGGACTTTGCCTTCTTTATAGACTTTTTCCAGTGCACGATAGGTATCTTTATACTTGCCCTTAACCGGCCAATGCACCAGGAACAGGTCGATATAGTCCAGGTTCAATTTGCTCAGGCTGGTCTCGAACGCTTGCAGCGTCGTCTCGTAGCCCTGATTGGAATTCCATACTTTCGAAGTAATGAACAACTGATCCCGAGTCAGTCCGTTCTCTTCCATCGCTTCCCGGACTGCTTGTCCGACGCCTTCTTCATTATTGTAAGCAGCAGCGGTATCGATGCTGCGGTAACCGGCGCGGATCGCCGATTTGACGGCCTGGATAACTTCCTCGCCTTCCTGGGCTTTATATACCCCCAAACCAAACCACGGCATGTTCACTCCGTTATTGAGCTTTACAGTTTCCTGCAAATTGTTAGGCATGATTTTTTCCTCCTTAGGTTGGGTTATGATGAGAAAAATATTCCAAAGTATATTATGACCTACCTCGGCCAAAATTTAAAGCCGCATCGAAAATGACAGCCCTCCCCCATCGCATCATATTAACTGGAAAACCTACAGCTAAATTAGGGTAGATTAGCTTTTAACCACATTTAGATGGAAAAACTACAGTTATTTCACCTCAAATCAATGACATTGGCTTATATCAGCCAAAATAGCTACAGGTTTTCCAGTTAATTTCACGATAAGCACCAGATCCGTAAATTTAACTGTAGGTTTTCCAGTTATTTTTTTTCGCACCCCGGAAAGATGGTAACCGAAACGCAAAAAAGCCGGGACGCGATCTCCCGGCCTACGATATGGAACGAAAATAGGATGGCTAAGGCTTCTTTTTTCGCTAAAATGATATCATTGCGCCCGTCTCGTCGAAAATGGCCGACGGATTCCAGGCGACTTCCCATACATTGAACTCGGGATCGGCAAAATACGCGGACCGTCCGCCCCAAAACGCCTCCTCCGGTTCCTTCAATATCACCGCTCCGGCTTGCCGGGCTTTTTCGATCGCCGCGTCAACCTGTTCGGGTTCTTCCACATTGACCGCCAGCGACATCCCTCTGTAACCAGGCTTTTGCTTTTCCGCGCCTTCGGGAACCAAGCCTTCCAAATGGGCGTCCTTCAACAATTCTCGGTAAGGGAAAATGCTCAGCAGTACTCCGGCCGTTGTGAAAACACAGTAATCGTCAGAACTGGTCGGGGTGTCTTCCCATCCTAATCTGGTGTAAAAGGCTCTGAGCGAAGGAAGATCTTGTGCGCCAAAAGTGATCAAAGTAATCCTCTGCGGTAACATTTCTATCCCTCCCAATCGTATTTTGTTTTGATGGACATTTCACCCCAAAAATAATTAACTTTTTCTGGTATTCTATATCCTACATCAAAACAGCACGATTGACTAGGCCGTCTCTTGCCCTTTCCGCAATTTTTGTCTGGCGCGGTACAGCACGATTTTGAAATGGGACAGCGCGATCCCCATCAGATTAGCCGACTCCTGATAGGAAAATCCGTGCACATCGTAAAGCAGCACCGCGTGCTGTTGATTCGGGGGAAGCATGGACAGCATGGCGAACAGCTCCTCCCGGCTTTCCACGGACAATACGCTGGCTTCCGGCGTTTCTTCGCTCGGCATATTATGAAAGAACTCGTTCTCGTAAGCCGAGGAACGGCTCTCTTTGCGTAATCTGTCAATATACGCGTTATGGGCTACGCGAAGCAGCCAGGCTTTCGTTTTTTTGCCTTCCAGATCCTCGATCCGGCTGCATGCCCGGTAAAATGTTTCTTGCATCAGATCCTCGGCATTATGGTGGTTACGGCATAAATAAAACAAATATCGGTAAACATCGTTTTTATATTCACGGTAGATCATATCCATCGATGACTTTTTCATATGGACCCTCCTCAGATTCTAAACCCGTAGTCGAGCAACTTGACCGTGTCGGACCAGACACCCTGCTCGGTGGAATGAAGCACTACGGTGATCAGTTCTCTCTCTTCTCTTACGGCCGAGCCTACAAGGCAGTATCCGGCTTTTTCCGTGTATCCGGTTTTCACTCCGTTAGCCCCTTGAAAATACCATTCCCCGCTACTGTTCAGCAGCTTGTTCCGGTTTTGGAACACGTGATCTTCTTGACCCTCCAGATCCGCGGCGTATTCGGTTTCCCCGACAAGCTCATTAAACACTTCAAGATTCATGGCTTCCCGGGCGATCAGCGCCATGTCATAGGCGGTTGAATAATGATCGGGATCGTGCAATCCGTGCGGATTGACAAAATGGCTGTTTACGGTCCCGAGCTCCTTCGCCTTCTCATTCATTAACTTGGCAAAATAAGCGATAGCCTGTTCCGGGCTTTGGCGTTCCCCTGTTTCCAGTTCGGCTATGTAAGCCGCCGCCGTTCTGGCTGCATCATTTCCCGAAGGCAACATCATCGCCGCCGTCAAATCCCTGACGGTCAATTTCTCCCCGGGAACGAGTCCGGCCGAGCTTTCGTCCGCCGTTCGCAAGAGTACCTCGTCACCAACCGTTACCAGGTCATCCGGCTCACTTTTCTCCAGCAGAATGAGCGCGGTTAATATTTTCGTGGTACTGGCCGGGTACATTTTTTTCTTTCCGTGATCACTGTATAAAATCTCCCCGTTACCCCGGTCCATAATCAAGACCGCTTGCCCTTCTACTCCGGCAAGTTCGGGAGTCCGTATCCCGCGCCAGGTTTGCTCCACTCGGTCGATCAAGGCGTTCCCGTGTTTCTGCACGTTTTGAAACGATAACTTGTCATAAAACAGAAAAACGAGAATGATAAGCAACAGTAAAATAAAACGTTTCTTTCTAAACAAAACCGCCAACCCCTCTTAATTTCCCAAACATGGTTTCCTGTCTACTATTATGTCTCCCAGAGTTTGCGCGACGGATAAGAAATTCTTAAGATTCCCTTAAGATTTCTCTGCGAATTCCTTAAACTGGTATAATAATCCAGTTCCGTCCAAGAAGAAGCAATTTTCTATGAAAAAAACGGCTGACCAAGGCGCAGCCCCGATCAGCCGTTTCAATAATTCCAATCTAGTATTGGCGCCGCTCCACATCGTCTTGAGACAACCGGACCGAGAACACGGTCCGATCCTCATCGCTTTCCGCCGATATGACACCCCCGTGCAGGTCAACGATATGCTTGGCGATAGCGAGCCCGATGCCCGAGCCTCCGGTGTGCGCGGCCCGCGATTTCTCCACCCGGTAGAACCGGTCGAATAAATGCGGCAAATCCGATTCCGGAATAGGTTCTCCGTAATTGATTACTTCCGTAATCACTTCGTTTCCCTCAATCCGTCCCCGAATATCCAGCAACCTGCCGTCGCTGCCGTAACGGATGGCGTTCGTAATCAAATTCTCGTAAACCCGGCGGAGCTTGTCCCCGTCGGCGATCACGAACAGCGGCTGCTGGCTCATGAACAAGCGGCACTCCATTTTGTTTTCCTGCAGCTGCCATCCGAAATGGGCCGTAATCTGGTACAGCATTTCCGCCAGGTTAATCCTGCTTTTGTGCAGCTTCATTTCCTTATTTTGCAGCCGCGTGTATTCGAACAAGTCTTGAAGCAGCTGCTTCAAACGCAAAGACTCTTCATAAGCCATATTGACGTAATGGCGAAGCTCCACTTCATCGCGGTACCGGTCCTGGTCAATCAAGCCCAAATAACCGGTAATCGAAGTTAGCGGCGTCCGCAGGTCGTGCGACACATTCGTAATCAGCTCGTTTTTCGTTTGCTCGGCTCTTCGTTCTTCTTCCATAGATGTACGCAGCCGTTCAACCATCCGGTTGATGTCCGTCGCGAGTTGCCCCAACTGTCCAACATTATCCACCGGAATTTTAGCCGCAGAGCCTTCTTCGATCCGGTGAACTTCCTCGATCAACAGCTTGAGGTATTTCTGCTCGTGGCGGCGGACGCTCCTACGGTAGAAGTAAAGGGCAAACAACAGCATAATCGGCACGCCCGACAGATAATAGGCTTCAGGAAACCCGATATTGCGTCCGATCCATAAGATCACCCTATTGAAGGTGATTCCCGGATAAATCAAATAAAACAACTTTGCTAAATAAACAAGTATTAGCAAAGATAACAGCGAGGTAACTAGAGTCCAGAATATCCAAACAAGGAATCTTAAGCTAGCCTTCAATTTTGTAGCCGACCCCCCATACCGTCCGGATCAGCTTTTCCCCATCCATTTCCTTCTCCAGCTTGTCCCGCAGCCGGCTGATATGGACCGTTACGGAATTGTTGCTTTCGAAATATTTATCTTTCCAGATCAGCTCGAAAATCTCCTCCGACCCGAACACCCGGCCGGGATGACTGGCCAGCAGAAACAAAATGCCGAATTCGATCGGCGTTAACTTGACCGGCCTTCCGTCCACCATGGCGGTGTGCGTCTCCTTGTCGATTTGCAGGGAACCCAGCTTGATCAGATGATCCTGGGGCGGCTGCGGCGGCTGAACCGCATAAGAGGATCGGCGCAGCAGCGATTTCACCCGGGCGACCAGTTCCAGCGGATTAAACGGCTTAACCATGTAATCGTCGGCCCCGGTCATCAGTCCGGTGATTTTATCCATATCTCCGTCTTTGGCGCTTAACATCAGGATCGGAGTGGTGCGGGTTTCCCGGATTTTCAGGCACACCGAAATACCGTCCATGCCCGGCATCATTATATCAAGCACAACCAGATCGATCTCTTCCCGCTCCATCATCTCGAGAGCCAAAAGTCCGTTATCCGCCCGATGAACGGCAAACCCTTCATTAAGCAGATAGATTTCGATCAGCTTGGCTATTTTTTCGTCGTCGTCCACAATCAGAATTTGTTTGCTCATTGTTTTACTCATCCTTTATTTGACCTGGCTTGACTCACAATACCATCATACCATGACGCCCTATGCGGAAAAGAAACAAAAGGTTAAAAAAGGATTACGAAGTTATTAAGATTTCTCCCAGACGCAGGGAATCCTGGTTATGAAAATCGTTCCTTGACCCGGAGTCGATTGAACCGTAATGTCTCCACGATGGATATCCACGATCTTTTTGACAATGGACAGTCCCAGCCCGCTCCCTCCTACGCTTCTGTTCCGTGAACGATCCGCTTTATAAAAACGCTCGAACAGTCGCGGCACGTCGCTTTCGTCAATGCCGATACCCGTGTCCGATATCGTGATTTCCGCTTCATTCTCCCGCTTAACAAGCGAAATTACAACCTGTCCGCCCGGCGGCGTAAACTTGATGCTGTTATGCAGCAGATTTACCCACACCTGTCTCAGCAAATCCTCGGCCGCGACGATTTCCGCTTCCTGCAGGTCCAACTCGACAAAAATGTTTTTGGCGATCCACTGCGGCTCGCTGGCAAGCACCACAGCCTGCAATTGACGGTCCAATCTATAGCGGCTGGTTTCGAATTCGGCCGGATCGCTCTCAAGCGAAGACAGCTTAAGCAAGTTATCGCTCATTTGGGACAATCTCAGGCTCTCGCGCTCAATGATGTCCAAATAATGCGCACGTTTCTCCTCGGACAATCCCGGATTTCGCAGCGCTTCGGCAAATCCCTGGATTGAAGTTAGCGGAGACTGGATTTCATGCGAAACGTTGGAGATGAAATCTTGCCGCATCGTTTCCATTCTGCCCAGTTCACCCGCCATCTCATTAATGCTTTGGGCTATCTTCTCAAACTCCCGCTGATTGCTGCGATATTCCAGTTTGACCGAGAAGTCGCCCTTCGAGATCCGCCGCATAGCATCGATGATAGCCTTCAACATCGCCATTTCTTTACGGTGAAAATAAATGCTGAGGAACAGCATGCAGCATATAAACAAGATAATCCCTAAAATAAAATTAATAAGCTGGACAAGATAATCCGAGTGAGGGCTCCCCGTATAGACATAAAGCGCCTTGGTGATATATACAGCCCCCGTCCAGCAAACAGCCAAAAGCACAAAGAGGGCAATCAACTGCAAGATATGTTTCGCAATATTCCAGGTGACCTTTAAAACTTTTTTCGTCCCGGACTTCAATTTCCACCCACCTCCAACCGATACCCAAGGCCGCGGATCGTCCGGATTCTGAACCCGTATTTCTCCTCGGAAAAGCGTTCGCGCAGCCGGTTGATATGAACGTCCAACGTCCGCTCGTTGCCTTCATAATCGTAGCCCCAAATCTCCTCGATTAGTTGCTCTCGGGTCAAGGTTCTTCCCGGGTTGCTGCCCAGCCGGAACAACAACTCGAATTCTTTCAAAGGGAGCGTTAAAACTTCCTCATCGGTTTCCGCTTCAAATGTGCGGCGGTTCATACGGATACTGCCGATTGTCACGGTCTGGGAAATAATCACCTGATACCGCTTCAGCAGCGCTTTGACCCGAACGACCAACTCCGCCGGCTGAAACGGCTTGACGAGGTAGTCATCGGTGCCAAGATCGAAGCCTTTCACGATCTGCTTCGTTTCTCCTTTGGCGGTCAGCATCAGCACTGGCATTTCATACAGCCGCCGAAGCTCCCGGCACAGTTCCCAGCCATCCATGTTCGGCATCATCACATCAAGGATGACCAAGTCAGCCTTTTCTTGCTCCAGGAAGGACAGAGCTTTCACCCCGTCCTCCGCTTCGGCCGCTTCCATTCCCGCTTCCTCCAAAAAGACCCGCACAAGCTCGCGGATGTGCGGATCGTCGTCTACAATGAGTATTTTAGCCATACCTTCTCATTCCCCTGCTTCTTCTAAAAGCCCTTCGGCAATTTGCAACTGTTGGGCCGCAAACTCCCGGTACATCGCATGGTCATGCAGTAATTCTTCATGCGTTCCTCGACCGGTCACGGCCCCTTTCTCCACGAAAATGATTTGATCGGCTCCAACCACAGTCGACAACCTATGCGCTATCACTATCGTCGTCCGGCCCGCCATCAGGTTATTCAGCGCCTGCTGGACGACTTGCTCCGAGCGGCTGTCCAGGCTGGATGTCGCTTCATCAAGCATCAGGATTTTCGGATCCCGCAGTAGGGCACGGGCAATCGCGATCCGCTGCCGCTGACCGCCGGACAGCTTAACGCCCCGCTCGCCCACATCGGTGTCATATCCGTTCGGCAGCTCGTCGATAAAGCCGTCGGCGTACGCCATAGCTGCCGCTTGCCGAAGTTCGTCATCGCTCACGGTACGTTCGACCCCGTAGCACAGATTCTCCCGGATCGTACCCGCAATCATCGGACTGTCCTGGGACACATATCCGATGATAGAACGCCACGACCGTAACGAGAAGCTATCGATCGGCTCATCCCCAAGCAGTATCTGCCCCTGCTGCGGAAGATAGAACCGCTCCAGCATAGAAAACAGCGTCGTTTTCCCGCCCCCGCTAGGACCGACTACCGCCGTAACGGTTCCGGGATCCATGCGGAAGCTGACATCTTTAAGAACGGATTCATCCTCTTTGTAGCCAAAAGAAAGATTTTCGATTTTAACCGGACGATTGCCATAATCGACCTCTTTGCCGGCATCAAAAGATTCCTCTTCCGCATCCAGCGTCTCCATAATCCGCTCGGTCGCTCCCTTTGCTTTTTGCAATTGGGTAAAGAAGGTTGTCAATTGCGTCATCGGCATGACGATCTGGATCAGATACAAAATAAACGCGACCAGTTCCCCGGCTGTCAATGCGCCCGAGGACACCTGCATGCCGCCATAGCCGATGACGACGACCAACAGCATCATCATCACGACTGAAATGAGCGGACTGATCCAAGCCATCACGAGTCCTTCCCGGATGCCGAATTTCAACAAATTGGATATGCCCTTGCTTCCGGTTGCATATTCTCTTCGTTCCGCGTTCGAGGCTTTGACGAGCCGGATTTCCGAGAGCACCTGGCTAAGCGTGGCCGTAAAGGTAGCCGTTTCGTCCTGCATTCCCAGCGAAATCTTGTACATTTTTCTGCCTAACGGATACAGGACCAGCGCGGCCAGAGGAATAACAATGAACATAATCAGCGTCATTTTCCAGTTTAAATATAGAAGCACAATGACGGAACCCACAATGGAGATGATGCCGCTGAAGAAGCCGGCCACATGTTCCGAAATCAGCGTTTTAATTACGCCCGTATCGTTCGTCATCCGGCTGACGGATTCCCCCGTCCGGTTGTTGTCGAAATACGAAACCGGGAGAACCAATTGCTTCTTCCACAAACGATCCCGCAAAGCCGCCACCATATTCTGTCCGATATAATTCAGTAAAAAAATCCCGATCCCGGAAGCAAGCGTCTGACCGGCAAATGCCGCGACCAGCGAGATGATTTGCTTTCTTTCCATTGCGGCCAGCGAAAACCCGTCCACCAGATTTTTCGTAAACATCGGGATCACCAATCCGACAAGTGTAGATACCACGCTGAGCAAAATCGCCGTTACCAACAATCCCATCGACGGCTTGGTTTCGCGCATCAGGCGAAAGAAGGATCCCTTTTTTTGTTTTTCTGTAACTTCCATTATTCTTCCCCTCTCCTAATGCTCTTACTTCTGTTTAAGTTCAGGAAAAGAATACCTCAGCTATATAAACTGAGTTTAAACTGGTTTCGCTAGTCCGAGCATAATTATAAATTCTCCACCTCGACGCTGATCACATAATCGATATGCCGCACAAAGTGATAAATCTCGGTGGTATACTCTTTTTCCGAAGCGGCGATAACCATATCCACCCGCTGTCTGCCTTCTTCGAGATCCTTGATTTTCAGCCGGCGGATCCGATGCTGGTTTTTTTTCGCTCCGGGCCCCTTCTCGTCCTTTCGTTCGATAATCCGGATCAACTCCGCTACATCTCCCTGATTTCCCATCACGACCTTGATGGACACGTCGCGTTGATTCAGCTTGTAAGGCCCGATCCATTTGATCAGGTACGGTACGAAATTGACGGCCAGAATCAGCAAAATAACCGCCAGCGCGGCTTCCAGATAAAAGCCGGTGCCGATTGCGATCCCGATCCCTGAAGCGGCCCAGATCATTGCGGCGGAAGTTAGTCCGGAAATCCCTTCATTGCTTCTGCGGAGTATCGCCCCGGCCCCGAGAAAACCGATCCCGCTGACGATTTGCGCGGCAAGGCGCATCGGATCCATATTCGGATGCTCCGGTCCGGAGAATTTCTCAAACGCTTCGATCGAAACGATCGTGACCAGGCAGCTGGCAATACAAATAACCATGCTTGTCTTGATACCCAGCGGTTTTTGCTTCAACTGACGGTCAATCCCGATAAACAGACCGAATAATAATGCCATGCATAATTTAAAAATCATTTCAAGATCGACCTGTTCCATAATTTCTCTCCTTAAACATTATAGAGTGAGTATAAGTGTATTCTGCCATTTCGCGCAAATAACCCCCGAATATTTACCCGGGGGTTAGCTTAATTCAAACAGGACTTATAGTCCGGCAATACGCCGATAGGTTGCTTCATCCGATACGATGTATAACCGTGCATCCGGAGGTATGGTTTCATCCAGCTTGCGGTTGATACCCAAATCGCTGCGGTCCGCAAGCAAGGTCGCTCCCTGGTTCAGCAAGTCCTGGAAGGCGTCTTTATAGGTTTTCCAGGATTTTGAAACCGGAACCTCATAGATGTCGTCTCCGTGCTGGCGGCTGAGCAGTTGCCGAATCACATCCGGGTTCCCCTCCTGCAGTGCCGCCCGAACCGCCAATCTGGAAATGGCATCATGCGACAGGACGAATTCGTTGACCTGAACATGCCGGAAGTTCTGGATATGCTTTTCTTGCGTAATCTCCACCGTAGTACGTACATGAGGAGCCAGACGTTCGATGCTGGAAGCGATTAGCAGAGATTTACCGTCGATCAATGACGTTTCTTCGATCCGTGAATCCGCAAAAATGATTGCCGCTTTGCTCTTCATCAGATTCGCCCTGGTCAGCACATCATCTGCCGCCGGATCCCCGCTTACAAAATGAATCTGATGCAAGTGAATGAGCGGGTGCGAATTGCTTTCATCGATAATAACAATCTGGCTTTTTGGCGAGTAGCACAAAATTTCATCTACCGCCGCCTGCGCCTTTTTACTCCAATTAATGATCAAGATATGATCCTCGCCCCGAAAATTCAAGGTTCCCGCTCCTCTCTGCCTTTGAATGCTGCCCAGTGAATCGATCACTTTACCGATGACCAAGCTGAGCAGGCCGATCCCGAAAACGTATAGAAATATCGTGAACACCTTGCCCGGATCGCTTTTGGCAAAATAATCGCCATAGCCCACCGTCGCCATCGTCGTCATGACCCAGTACAGGGCGTTAAACCAATTTCCGAACGTTCCCGGTTCCAGCAGAAAGGCGACGGTCGCACTAACGACTATAAAACCGAGGATAATCAAAGTGATGGACGTTTTGCGCAGACGCATTAGTTTCGTAGTGATCCTGAGGAAAAAATGCACGGCTTTTGCCCCTTCCCCGCCTGCTTTTTAAATAATGAGACTGCTAACGGCAAATGCGGTGCCGATAAACACCAGGCACAGCAAAATACCTACGGCCACATTGCCCTGCTGTAAATGATCCGAGATTTTGAAGCCTGGCGTAACCAGTTCAAAAATCCAATACACCGCAATCAGGCATACGTAACCGACGGCAAACCACAAGATCATGAACCAGATGGACGTATTCGTATAAGCGGATACCCCCAGAATGATCGCTGTGCCGATAAATTTTCCGCCCATGGCCAGCGCGGCGGCTTTGTTGCCTTTTTTTAGTTCCTCCATATCTTTATACGGAGTCATCCAGCTGAAAATCACCATGCCAAGCAATTGAAGCCCGATAATGACAACTACGCTCACTAGAATATTAATAATTACCGTCATTTCGCCCACCCCCTAAATTTCGCAAAGGCCGAATCATAATCGGCAAAATCATGCACTTCCTCAAGTACGACGGAAGCGGTTTTCTTTTTTTCCAATTCCTTGTACCGTGCATCATCAATCGGCTGTTTGATCCGGTTACCGGTCGGGAGTTCCAGCACGGCGAAATTTCTCGTTTTTTCTTTATACTCGGTCTTGTAGACCCCAACCAAATCAACATCCGTCGTGATGGAGACTTTCAACTCGGCCATGTCTTTATCCGCCGTCGCCTTATCGGCATACGATTTGATTGTATTCCAGGCTGATAAACGGACTTCGTTCTTCTGATTTTCATCCGTAGTCAGTTCGGCATCCATAAACTGCAAAATCCAGATTTTGTCCCCTGTCCCGTAATTGCCGTCGTTCGGCAGCAGCTCATTGTCCGGCAACACCGTCATATCGCTGCCGATCAAGTCCCCGACGGTCGCCTCCTGAATCCGGTAATCCCATGGCACCCGTACGGAATTAAGGGTGGTTTCAGTGCCGGAATCCGTATGGAACACGCTGCTCTGTCCGCCGCAAGCGCTCAGCACCAGCAAGGACAACGCGGTCAAGGTTAGCCAAAACATACGTTTCATTCGCATTTATTTCACTCCCATCGCAATAAAATGACTGGCATTGCCGGTAATCGGACCGCCCGCTCTGCCAAGCAGGCCGCAAGGAATCCCGTTGATCACAAACATACCGGTCAAAAGATGCAGTTCTCCTTCTGCCGTATCAATCTTCGCAAGCTCAGCCCGCTTCTGATATACCGAAGGGAAAAGCACGCTGCTATCGAATCCTTCCTCATCTTCAAGTTCCAGTTGCCCTTCGGCGTCAAATAGCCGCACCGAACCGCCCTCACGTCCAAACATCGACTTGGACACGAAGCTTCCCGAAAAAACCGGCTTGTTATAAGTCGGCAGCACGTAGGCCGAAATGGCTTCCTTTTCCTGCTCATCGAACAGCAAACCAAGTTCGTGAAGGCCCCACACGGCCGCCAATAAGCCTTTCGATTGCAGCAAAAGGCTGTGCGGCGGATTGAACAAGGTCAACCGGCCGGTCTCAATCGCGAACGCCATCGCTTCACCGGCATCGTCTACGGCCATCCATTCTTTTGGATACAGGGCAAACATCCGTTCAATGACTTCCCCGTTCTTATTCTTTAAATAGCCTTCGTCAAACCATAGCTCCAGGCAATCCTCGCAGGTCATTTCGCGGCCGCTATGGCGGACAAGCGCATCGATCGTTCCGGAATCTTCAAGATGCTGACCGTAAGCAACGCAAGCTGCCGTATCCGGCTGCTCCACCGCCCAAGCCGCCGCGACGAGATCCTTCATCACCGCATTAGGCGATGCCAGACCGGCCTGTTCCAGTACCCAGGGCGTAGCGATCGAAGACTCTACATAACCGGTCGGAGTGTCCGCGTTCAATTCGAGAAGCTTGATGCTGCCGTCGTTCGATATCGCAAAATCAAATCTCGCATATCGGCTGATCAGCCCTTGTTCCGCCAGAGGCGTTTCATCCAGCAATGTCCACAACACCGGCGGTATTCCGAGCAGCTCGTAAAGATCCGGCTTTCGGTGAATATAGCGGACCGTTTTGTCCAGGATGCTCCATAGCATCCGGGAGGCATGCTCCAACTCCTTATATTTGGATGACTCCATTAATACGATCTGGTCGATCCAGTAAGCTTCATCCTCCAGATCCGCCCAGGTAAAGCCCAACTCATAGAGCTGTTGCACTCGGGATGCCCGATCAGGATCCGGTACACCAACAACTTCGAATACATGGGTCATCCGCCGAAAAATCCTTTGCTTGAACTGGATTTAGAGCTGGACGAACCCGAAACGGAACTCTTCGTGCTCGATTTACTGCTGGACGACGTTGAACCTAAGCCGCTGGATTTCCCGCCGATGCCCCCCGGACTGGATGACGTGGAACGTCTAACGATCGAGCCCTTCGTCGAAGTCGAAGTTTTCGGAGGTACCACCGAACCCGCAACTTGCTTGTTCTGGAAAGATCCGCTGGAATAGGTGCGCGGCTTATAAGGGGTACTCGTTCCCGTATAGTAACCGCCATGATTTTTGTGCCAGCTGCTTGAAGAATAATTGGATCCGCTGTTGAACAGCAGATGATACAGCAGCATGTCATCCCAACCGAAGCCTGTTCCGTAGCCTCCGTAGTTGTTAACAACGGTCGTCCCGCCCGATGCGGCTCCCGTTTCCCCCGTGCCTTCGGTTTGCTGCCCTTCTTCTTCCGTGATCGGCAAAGGGAGATTCCAATCGACATTTTTATCAAAATACTGTTTCACTTCATCATTAGACCATGATACTAGTTTAGGTTCATCTCCGGAGGCCGCATTACTGCCCGAAGCCGTAGCCGCTCCTCCCGGAATCAGAAACGCGTTGGCCAGAAGGGCTATGCCCAACGAGGTCGACAATACCTTCAGCGGCTTTCCATCCGGCGTAAAAAGTTTCGAACCGCCCGCTTCTTTTACCTTATTTTCTTCCATTGTCAAAACGATTTCCTCCTTTCGGAGCTTTACTCATTCCGTACCGGAACGAGCAGGAGCTCCAGTATTCCCTCATCCACATTCAAACGGCCTTCCACCGCTTCGAATTCGCGGCCGCCAACGACGATGTAGTTCGCGTGCTCTAGCGCCGTGATCATCGCCGGATTCCACTTCCGCTCGTCAATCTGACTGATATTGCCGTCCGGCGTTTTCTCAAACATCTTGACGTTCATGCTGTTCTCCACTCTGACACCCCATCCTTTCGAAATAAACGACTATTTAATGATACGATGTTTTAACACGATAGTTTCATATCCGGCCGAAATCGTCGTACCCAACATTATGGAAATCGCTTTTTGATGGCCGACCGCCCTTTGCGTCGTTGTTCAACCGTGCAACAAGCCGGGAATACCAACGAAAAAGCAAGCGTCGCCATGACCATCAACTCTCCCGCCATCATGATCGTCATGAGGACAAACACAAGGTAGCAGATCGGTGAGAAGAGAATCAGTCCTGGCATCGCGAAGAGAGCCGAAGACCAACCGGTGCTTCCCTCCCGGACAAACACCGACACATTCAAACCGACCAGACTAAAGATCAGCGGCCACACAAACAAATAACTGCCTCCCGGCAGGTAAAAGCAAGTTCCGGCACTTAGCAGGAGCCAGAGCAGCATCGTGCCTGACCAGATATTTTCCGCCCGGATGTAGCGTGAACCCCAGCGAACCAGCAGATAAACGATGCCGAGTGTAACCGCCAGAAATCCGATAAACCAGTACAGGCTAATCTGCGGGTCTAGCCCGATCACGCGTAACTGCTCTCTACTGACAGAGTTTTGCACCAGATTCCACGCTAGCTTAGACATCCCGTACACAGCTCCCAAAAGCAAAACCAATAACACAAAGCCGGCGGCCATGCCTTTCAAGGTTATTCGCCGTGCATACAAGCCGTGCCCTATCGTTAATACGAACAACAAGATCGCAACGCCCAATAGCCAACCTGCCCAGGACTGAGGATAATGGACCATATTCCAGCCGAATACGTTGAAATAGATCTCATCTTCCTGCTTGACCTGCGTCAAATCCAAATTGCCAAAATGACGGGTTAGGCTGAGCATATACTCGCCGTGATGCTGAAGGCTGGACTCGTCCAGATTTTCCGGGGTATCGATCTCGTCATGATAAGCATTAACTCCCATCCCGAAGGCAAAATTCAGCCCGGCCAGTCCTCCCGCTTTAAACTCCGTCAAATCCGTATCATTTGGCATTAGCTTATAGACGTTATAAATTAAAGAATAACCTATAGGATACGGTGCTGCCTTCGTAAATTCCTGAATCAGCCATCCATTCAAGTCGCTCGTTTCGAACATAAACGAAGGTCCGCGATTTCCTCTAGCTTCAAAATTCAATACCAGCCCGGGCTCCTTGGCCCACGGGTGGCTGTTCATGAATGCCCTGGCTCCGGCAAGCCCCAATTCCTCGCCGTCCGTCATCAGCAAGATCAGATCGTTCTTCATGGTTCCCGAAGCCTGCAAAGCATGTACCGTTTCAAGCATGGCTGCGATTGCCGCACCGTCATCGGCCGCTCCCGGCCCATCCGGCACCGAATCATAATGCGCCGCGATCATAACCGGCTTGCTGTTGTCACTCCCGGGGATTCGCGTCACGATATTCTCTACAAACACGTTTTGTCCATTGTACAACATGACTTTACTTTCATGTACTTCCGGCAACAAGCCGAGGAGCTTCAATTCCGACAGTAAGTAATCCCTTACGCGATCATGAGCTGCAGATCCTAATGGGTGGGGTTCCCGGGCAATGTTCTCCAGGTACTTCATCGCACGGGACGAAGAAAACTCTTCAGGCGAAACATTCGAATCGGCCGGCTTTGGCGCAGATATTTGCAGTAAACCGGTAAGTATGGCCCCGGCAATGCACAGAATTATTAATGTCCTGCGTATCCATTTCACCGGTCCGCCCGCTGTCGCTTGCCGCGTCTTGATCACTGACGCAGGTAAGTTGTTCAAGGTATCCCTCCTTCGTAATCGATAACGGAATCCAGATGGAAAAATATTCTTTTCTCATCATAGACAACAACGCGGTAGATGCCAAGGACTTTCTACATATGATGCAATTCATTCATTACCGGATACACGATCACTGCAACCGTCAAAATTAACCGAAAGATTCCTTCGGAAAACGATCCCGTGTCAATAGCCAGAAATTTCGGAAGAAGCCGGATTTTGACTTTCCACGGCCAGAACAAGGCTACGCCCTGATCATTAAACATATCGATTAAGGTATGCGAGGCATAGGCGAGTATTGCGGTCCAGTAAAATAATTCCGGTAAAGCCGACAGCAGGCTGGCCAGCGCCAGAATAAAGATGAGCGAGTGCGTCAAGGTCCTGTGTTTGACCTTCAGCAAGTGCAAACCCCACGATATCGGTAATAGAATCTTTGCCATAGTCGACCCTTTCTTGTCGATATCGGCAAGAGGGCCAGCCACGCACCCGATCAAGAGGGCTACTCCTCCCTCCCAAGTCAATAGGGGCTGATGGAAATAAGACAGTACGCATTCGGCCGTCAACAAACCGGCCAGGCTGTGAGTTTTCTGAAGCATATGTAATCCTCCAAGTTTCTTCATGATGTCTCAGGTCATTATAGCAAACAAAAGTCTTCTGGCTTCCCGATATTAATCAAACCAATCTCTCAATATATTCATAGATTCACCCAATGAACACGAACGTTTGTTTGTATTATATGCTAATTGATGTTTGAAAATCAATGTATTTCCATCCTCAAAAAACAGTGGCAGTACAGACTCGTGCTTCGGGTCTGCTGCCACTGTCTTAACTTATTCTTTCTTAAAATAACGAACGTTGAAATGCTATAAAGCATAGTATGAATTACTTATATAAAGGAGGAATCGCTGATTATGAGTCTTCAGCATGGAAGTTATCAACAGAACGTGCTTTATCAGGCGGACAAACACCTAGTCCAAAACTTAAAGGACGCAAGAAATCATGTACATCATATTTGTAGTCTGCATAAAAACAAGGTCGTGAAAATTGAAACATTAGACGGCCAAACGTTCGTGGGTAGAATAATTAATTGCAATAAGGGCTTGCTGTATTTGGCAGTACGCAACCCCCATCACGGAACGCAACGGGCGTTTTTTGGTAATCCTTACTACAACGATGATGAGCTTATTCTGACTCTCGTGCTTTACGAATTGCTCGTTATTACCTTGTTATCCACGTAACTTGCATTATTGAGTCTTCCTTGCGTTGTTGATTTCAGTTAATGTGATCGGATCACATCATTAGAACGTTCTGAGAACAATGACCAACAGAATGTAAAGAACCAAGATCGTTGCAGTAGAAGTGAATCCACCAAAAGCTCCTTTGCAATCGCCCATTTATTTCCCCTCCTTGAATGTAATCAGTTTACACAACCATACTATGTAACTGAACCTATCCCTGTATGGACTATAACCTAAATGACATTAAATAAAAAAAATGGGCTATTCTGCAGGTGATGACCTCTCACCTTGTCAGAATAGCCCATTGACTCTAATTGCCTGCGAAATCTAATTAGAACTTGGCAGCCAGGTCCGCAGCGCGTTTCACGCCGTCCTGTACGATGGCTTCAGCGCGGTCCGGGAATTGGTTATGCCCTTCAACAACCACGGTTTCGGGATTGGTAATTCCCCAGAATGCCAGCGAAGTAGCCATGTATTTCATAGACATTTCTACGTCCGCCATCGGAGCTTCGGAATAAACGCCGCCGCGAGCTTGCAGCAAGGCGACTTTTTTGTCCCCAACCAGACCAACCGGTCCTTCAGCCGTATATTTGAATGTTTTGCCTGCTTGGTTCAAATAGAACATATAAGTCAGCAATTGAGCCGGAATCGTGAAGTTCCAGAGCGGGAATGCGAATACGACTTTATCGGCGCCAAGGAACTGATCCAGGTACGTATTTGCCAAATCGGCGGCTTTTTGTTCTTCCGGTGTTACCGGAATACCTTTACCCAGTTTGAACAAGCCATTCAGCATATCGTTATCATAATACGGAAGATCCGCTTCGAACAGGTTCAACTCGGTGATCATGTCTTCCGGATGAGTTTCTCTGTATGTTTTCAAGAAGCTTTCATACAGCTTGACGGTAGCCGATTGGTCTACCGGACGGTTGTTGGCTTTAACAAATAATACGTGTGACATGGTGTGATTTCCCTCCCGTTATCTATAACACTAACTATTTTTCTTGTACTTTATAATTTATAGTACAGTAAGGGTCATCCACCTGTCAAATGCAGAATTTTGCTAACTCATAAACTAAACCACGGAGTTCGAGGAGGCAAGCGCCTGGCGGCTGCGCTCTGCGGCACCCACCATATTTTTCAATGCCGCAACGGTTTCCTCCTGGCCTCTGGTCTTTAGCCCGCAATCCGGGTTGATCCAGAACAGTTCCGGATCCAGCACTTGAAGCGCCCGCCGGATCATGGACACCATTTCCTCCTCGGAAGGCACACGGGGACTGTGAATATCATAGACTCCCAGCCCAATGCCAAGCGGATAGGTGTGATCCTCAAAGCTCTGAATGAGCTCGCCGTGGCTGCGTGACGTCTCGATGGATATCACGTCCGCATCCAGCGCCTGGATCGAGCCCAGCATATCATGGAACTCGCAATAGCACATGTGGGTATGAATTTGCGTCGTTTCTAGAACGGTGGATGTCGATATTTTGAAAGCTTTTACGGCCCAATCCAGATAACGATCCCGATCTTTCGGCTTCAGCGGAAACCCTTCCCGTAGCGCCGGCTCGTCCACCTGGATCATGGTAATGCCTGCCTTTTCAAGCGCCTCCACTTCATGGCGAAGCGCCAAGGCGATTTGATAAGCCACGGTCTCCCGGGATACGTCGCTGCGGACGAAAGACCAGTTCAAAATCGTAACCGGACCCGTAAGCATCCCCTTGACAGGTTTGGAACTTAACGACTGGGCATACGCCGTCTCCTTAACGGTCATAGGCTGGTCGAATTCCACGTCGCCGTAAATAAGCGGCGGCTTCACGCAGCGCGTGCCGTACGATTGAACCCAGCCCCCCCTCGTAAAGGCAAATCCAGGGAGCTTTTCGCCGAAAAACTCCACCATATCGGTCCGTTCGAATTCTCCATGGACCAGGACATCCAGGCCGATCTCTTCCTGAATCGTGATCCACTTCTCAATTTCCGTCCGGATAAACTCGTCATACCGCTCTGCCGACCACTCTCCTTTGCGCCATTTCTGTCTGGCTGCACGAACCTCAGCGGTTTGAGGGAAGCTCCCTATGGTCGTCGTCGGCAGTAGCGGCAAATTCCATTTGGCTTGCTGCTTCAAACGGCGCCGGACAAACTCGCTGCTGCGTTCCGATGGCTGCTGGGAGATCGTAAGAACCGCATCCTGAACCTGTTTACGGCTACGCGAAGCATCCGTGGACAAAAGCTTCAAAGCATCGCTGTTTGCAGCAAACAAGGCCGGAGTCGATCCTGTCTTTGCCGCCTGGCATAAAGCCGAAATCTCCTCCAGTTTTTCTTCCGCGAAAGCGAGCGCTTCATGCAATACAGGAGGCAATCCCGTTTCTGCTTTGGCGGATACCGGCACATGAAGCAAGCTGCAAGACGGCTGGATGATAAGATCCGCAGAGGATGAAGTTAATGTCCCGATTTCATTCAACAATTGCCGGGTCTCCGGAAGGTCGGTACGCCAAATGTTGCGCCCGTCGACCACACCAGCCGCCAACGTTTTGTCTGCAGGAAATCCAAATTGACGAAGCGCCTGTAAATTCCCCTCTTTTCCATGCACAAAATCAAGACCGATTCCTTTCACCGGCAAAGCAACGATTTGCTCATACTTTTCTACGGCATCGAAATAAGTTTGCAGCAAGATTGATAACCCCGGGACTTCACGAGAGATGGTTTCATATATCTCTTGAACCAGCTTTAAGTCCTCTTCCGATACCGAGGTGACCAGTGCCGGTTCATCCACCTGCACCCAGGCTGCACCTTCGTCCTGTAATTCGCGCAAAACCTGCACATATAATGGCAGCAGTTTATGGCCCCACTCCTGAAGACGGTTTGAAGCGCCTTTGGACAGTTTAAGGAAAGTATACAACCCCAACAGTACCGGCTTGCCTTCGATCCCCAACTCCGACTTGGCTTCCCGGTAGTAAGACAGCGGAATATTCACCGTCAGTTCCGGCTCTCTTCCCTCAAGTTCGGGTACGATATAATGATAGTTCGTGTTGAACCATTTCGTCATTTCGCTGGCTGCAGCGGTTTTGTTGCCTCTGGCAATAGCAAAGTATGTAGCGAGCGGCACCGGCCCGCCATGGTATTCAAATCGTTCCGGAACAAGCCCGAACATCACGGCCGTATCCAAGACTTGATCGTAGTAGGTGAAGTCTCCGACCGGTATCAAGTCGATCCCTTTTTCCTTCTGCAATTTCCAGTGATTGCGGCGGATTTCGCCAAGCCGGTCGTGCAGGTCCTCCTCACCGATCTTTCCGCTCCAAAAAGCCTCGATCGCCTTTTTCCATTCCCGCTCTCTACCGATCCTAGGATAGCCCGAATTGCCGCTCAATATCTTGTTCAAATCTCATTCCTCCCCTTCTTTTCCTTACCGGTTGGTTGATTGATTGACACAAATAACGAATGAATAAAGCTGCACAAAAAAGGCCTTCTCTAGTCAATGCTAAAGAAGACCTTCGTATACAGATGCGATGGCTCGATCTTTAACACCTCCCTATCTCCCGTAGGTACAGCAGTGTTGCTAGAACAGGCAGGTCTCCTGGCTCCAGAATCATCGCCGGATACAGCCTTCCCGGTGTCCTGGACACCAGTGGCATGATACGCATCACGACTTCTCTGTTACAGTGGCGGGACCGCGCCGGCATTGCACCGGACTTCCCTTTTAAGCTCCAGCCGCGGCTGGAACACCTATTCCCACAATATTCAGTTATGAATATGCACTAAATACTACCGATTGTTGTGACATAATTCAACAGTAATCTTATCGGATTCGGATTAATTCAAACGAAATTATCCGCTACCGCCTTATGAAGCATGCCGATGCAGCGGTCGAGGTCCGTTTTAATTTGTTTCTTGTATAGTGCTGCTTTCTCCGCACCGTCATCAGTAAAGTGGTATAAGACGATTTCCTGAAAATCCACACTCGGATCGTTTCCTTTCAACTGCTTGGTCCGGTACAAAACACCTTCCTGCACCAACTCATGGAGAGCGCGATAAATCTCGCTTTGCGGTGGCACATAGCCGAACGGTTTGAATTCTTCCTTCAACTCTTCCAGTATTTGATATCCGTATCCTCTGCGATGCTCCACTTTAGTAATCAGATACAATTTGATATACGCCCTTTGGGCAATCATGAATGCCATTCGCTCACCTCACCCCCGTTCCTTTAAATATACCCAATATATGAAATATTCACAACAGTTGGATTAATTGTCTTTTTATACATGGATGATAGGTTTCTAGAAAAGGAGATATGATGGATTATATTCGGAGTAACTGGAACGGGGATTTGAATTTCTATTGTGAATTTTTCATATATTGAAATAATAGCAATAAGAGATGTTACGAATTTCCGACACGTCCGAAAATGTGCTTTCCGTCACAAGGGGGGGTCCGAATTCATCTTAATCTTAAGTTATTGAAATTGTATTTTCTTCAAGGAGGTTCGCCCCTATGAAAATTGCGAAATCGGCCTTTTTCATCCTATCCTGCCTCATCGTAATTTCGGTGGTCTGGCTTGCTCCTCCCCCGGCTCAAGTCAGCGAATCCGAACCGGAACAGGAGGTTCAAAAAGTCAATCAGCACCCGGTAGAACCGGTTATCCATCGCGATGGCGACACCGTTCATATAGAAATGACCGCCCAGGTAACGGATGTGGAAATTTCGGAAGGCGTTTTTTATAACGCCTGGACCTTTAACGGAACGGTTCCCGGTCCAGTGCTCCGGGTTAAGGAGGGGGATACGCTGAGCTTTACGCTGAAAAATATGGATCCCGACATGCCGCATTCGATGGATTTCCATGCGGTTCACGCCGCGCCAAGCAAAAAGTTCGTAGACGTTATGCCGGACGAACAAGGAACCTTTACTTATCCCGCCGATACCCCCGGTATTTTTATGTATCATTGCGGCACAAGCCCTGTCCTGCTGCATGTGGCAAACGGCATGTACGGAACGATCATCGTGGAACCGAAAACCGGCTATCCGACGGATGCCGAGATCGACCGGGAATTTACGATCGTGCAAAGCGAGTGGTATCGGGAGCATGATGAGGACGCTTTTATGAATGAAGAACCGGAGTATGTCGTTTTTAACGGGGATGACTTTACGCTGAAAAACCACCCGCTTCTCGCCAAAGTAGGAGACAACATCCGGCTATATGTCAGTAATGTGGGGCCAAACGAAGTATCATCTTTCCATGTTGTAGGAACGACGATGGACAGGGTCTACATTGACGGCAATCCGAAAAACATCATGTATGGGTTACAGACCGTTATGCTTCCGGCAGGAGGATCGGCTGTCGTTGAATTTACGGTGACGGAGGAAGGCGATTACCCAATTCTTACGCATCAGCTAAAGCATGCCTCAAAAGGAGCAACGGCCATATTGCGGGTTACGAAAGACGGCAAAGACACGCATGAGCCCACGATGACCCATTAGTAAAACCGCAAAATGAATCGAGACGAAGGGATTTTGAAACCTGCAACAAAGCCTGTGACAGAAATCACAATCCGTCAATACAGCCATTTTATAATGAGATAGAGGTGATTCAAATGAATCGAGACGAAGCAAAAATCGTGGAACTGGACGTCAGAGACCAGCTGCGCAAAAAGCTGGAACCGTTCCAGCTAATCATGGATACCGTTAAAACACTGGAAGCAGACGATATTTTCGTCCTGCATGCCACGTTTAAGCCTACACCGTTGCTTGGTTTTTTGAAAATGCGGGGTTATGCGGGTAAATCTCAGCAGGAGGATAAGGAACACTGGATTACGACGTTCGTAAACAAAAAGAACAAGCATTGGCTTGACGAGCAGCCAACCACCGGGAAGGAAGATGCCAAGCCGGCATCAACTTCTTCGGATCAGGCCCTTTCCGCCGAAGCTGATCATCAAACGAAGGTGATCGAACTGGATAACCGCGGCCTGGAGCCGCCGCAGCCGATGATGCGCACGCTTGCCGCTCTTGATCGCAGCCGCCCGGGAGATCGGGTCCTGATCCACAATGACAGGGTCCCTGTATTTCTTATTGAGGAACTGAACAGTATGGGTTGCCCGTTCACCGTTGAAGAACAACCGGACGGATCGGCAAAAGTAACGATCACCAAAGCTTAAAGTATAAGGAGGGTTAAGCCATGTCATCCATGTCACGTCTCCCCTTCCTGTTTATCATCACTGGAATTTTCGGCTTCGTGCTGTTTCACGTGACGTCGGTGATGTCGCTGACCGGTTGGATCGGGGAAGGGATTCGCGGCCCGACCGGCTGGTTTCACGTCCATCTGTTCGTGCTCGGCTGGGCAACCATGTTCGCCATGGGAGCCGTTTATCAGTTGATCAACGTCATTTTGCAATCGAATATTTACAGCGAACGGCTTGGTTACATCCATTATTTCCTTTTTACCATCGGCCTCTTCGGCCTTCTGTTCGGCTTTATTCAAGGGGAAATATCCTGGATCGCCGGTTTTGCCACCCTGGCCTTCGCCGGAATTATCGTCTTTGCCTGGAACATGGCCGTGACTTTAATCCGGGCAGCCAAATGGAATTCAATTACGATCAGTACGGGTTGCGCCGTGCTCTACCTTTTACTGACGGGATTGTTCGGCATGGCCATGGGCCTGGATTTCGCCACTGGCTGGTTCGGCGAATTCCACGAGAATCTGTTCGGCGCGCATATCTGGCTCGGGACGCTCGGCTGGTTTGGCCTGCTAATCACCGGTTTCAGTTATAAACTGTTCCCGATGTTCTTCCTGTCCCATGACTATAAGACCCGGTTGCAATACGTCACTCTGGCATTATGGAATGCCGGCGTGCTGCTGGGGACCATCTCTTTCCTGTTTGGTCTAAACCACAGAGTGTTGTGGATCTCCCTCTTGATCATTGTGATTGCCTTGGTTACGTACAATATTCACTTGCTGCAAATCCGCAAAAAGCGTCATAAACGCAATCCCGGAACCGGGATTAGCTGGTCGCTTTACGGGAATCAAGTCTTTGCGGTCTTTGCCGTCGCTCTCCTGCTGAAGCTCGCAGGGTCACCGGATCAGTTGCTGAATACGAAGACTCTCTTGATGGTAGGCTGGGTTTATCTGAGCGGCTGGGTTTCTTTCATGATTCTGTGCTATTCGTCCAAAATCGTTCCTTTTTTGTGGTGGACCCACAAATATGGCAAACAGGTCGGCAAGCCCGGCACACCCGTGATGGCCGATTTATTGAACGAAAAGAAAGCGAGCCTTGGCCTGACGCTGATCGCCGTCGCCATTCTGGCCGTCTTGGCAGGAATCGCGTTTGATTCCCAGATCGTCATCGCCATATCCGGCGTTGCATTTTCACTGGTTTCCCTTGCTTATATTTCACTTATTGCACTCGTATTTTCCCGATAAATGGAGGTATGGATAACATGGATAGAACAGAGCAAATCCGCGAATGGCTGAAGGAAGTTTATGATCCCGAACTCGGCGTCAACATTGTTGATCTGGGCCTTGTCTTCGACATCCGTGATCAGGGAGAACGCATTTATGTTCAGATGACGCTCACAACCCCGGGATGCCCGATGCATGATACGATCGTAGGCGGCGTCAAGCGCATCCTGGAGGAACAGATGGAAGTCAACGAAGTTGAAGTGGATCTCGTCTGGGAACCCCATTGGTCTCCGTACATGATGTCCGAAGAAGCCAAAAGACAGCTCGGCTATTTTTAATCCGAACCGCACTGGACCGAAATCTCGAATCAACTATAATAAACATAAAAATAAACGAGCCTCTAGATTATCTTTCTAGGGCTCGTTTTGATATGCATTGGGCGACGGTGTCAGAAGGCATTTAACTGGATTTCCTGCAGCTAATTTGCTGATTTGTAGCATTATTGCATAAATAACGGGAAAACCTCCATCTATTTTGCCACATATCTCCTTAAAGACGTCATTGCGGCATATTAACTGGAGGTTTTCCATTTAATTCGCGGATTAAGCCACTCGGCCGAAGATTAACTGGAGGTTCTCCAGTTAATCAGCCCTCAACTTTCTATTTTACTTAACGATCAGCTTTCCGGTCATTTGTTTATGGTTTTTCCCGCAAGAAATATTGCAAGAATACAAAAACTCTCCTGCTTTGTCCGCCACGAAAGTAATGCTCTTCCCGCCTCTTACCTCTTTGTTATAGCCCTTAATTTTCAGGGAATGCATGCCCTGATCGTTCTTGAGCGTAATCTTGACGGTATCTCCCCGCTTTACTTTGATTTCCTGTATATCATATCCGGTACTCCGGGCGTGGACGGTAAATTGTTTGACAGGTCCGCTCAAATTGCCGCCGGTCGATTGATCCTCAATCTTTCCGCAGGCCGAAACGGTAAGTGCTGCAACGATTATAAAACATACAACAAGATATCTTCGGATCATGAGTTATTCCCCCTTACTGCTCTTTCCTACAGTTTAGGAGAAACCCATGGAGGGGATCGTGATTAGCGTCACAAAGTCCTTGTCATTAGCCGCAATCTTACCTACCCGCTATAAAATGAAGCAGGACGGATCCAAAAGGATCCATCCTGGCTATGAGAAGTTAGGGGGTTAGCGTTATAACAATTTCTTGATTTCGTCCTTGATCGCTTCGGATTGCGGACCGAATACGACCTGTACGGCACCTTTGCCAAGTCTCATGACGCCGGATGCGCCAAGTTGTTTCAAAGCTGCGTCATTGACGGCCTTGTCGTCTTTTACAACCAGACGAAGGCGAGTGATGCAGGCATCTACGGATTCGATATTCGAAGATCCCCCGATTTGAGTCAGGATTTTGGCGGCGCGGCTGTCGTTACCGCCGATTACGGCGGATTTATTATCTACAGTCGCATCATCGAATGCGTCTTCGGTGTCGTCTTCCCGTCCAGGCGTTTTCAAGTTCAGAACCTTGATCAGGAATCTGAACAGGAAGTAGTAAACGACGGCGAACACAAGCCCGACCGGAATCAGCAAGAGCTGGTTGGTTTCCAGTTTCCAGTTTAGCAAGTAGTCGATTAAACCTGCGGAGAAACTGAACCCGAGCTTAACGTCAAGCGCATACATGATCCATCCGGCAACACCGGTGAGGATGGCGTGCACGCCATAAAGCAATGGTGCAACAAACATAAAGGAGAATTCCAACGGCTCTGTGATCCCTGTAAGAATCGAAGCGATAGCAGAACCAATAAAGATCGAGCTAACCAATTTGCGTTTAGCAGGTTTTGCAGAGTGAATAATAGCCAAAGCCGCACCAGGAAGAGCGAACATCATGATCGGGAAGAAGCCGGCCATAAACATACCTGCTGTTTTGTCCCCTGCAAGGAAACGGGCAACGTCGCCATGAACGACTTCGCCTGCAGCATTAGTAAAGCTGCCGATCTGGAACCAAGGGAAGTTGTTGAGAACGTGGTGCAAGCCGAACGGTACCAACAACCGGTTGCCGATACCGAACAAGAAGCTTCCCAGCCCGCCAAGATCAACGAGCCATTCACCGAAGCTGTCGAGCGCGGATTGAACCGGGCCCCAGATCAAACCGAAGATAATGCCCAGAATAAGCGTTGCAAATGCCGTTGCCATAGGAACGAAGCGTTTTCCGCCGAAGAACCCGAGCCAATCCGGCATCTTGATATTATGGAACCTGTTATACATATATGCCGCTACCATACCGCAAATAATACCACCGATAACGCCCATATCCAGCTTGGTATCCTGACCAAGGAAGGTAAAGGAAAGCGGAACTTGTGCAAGCACCTTGCCCAATACCAAGTGCGCTACTACCGCAGACAATGCGGCAACCGCATCTCCAGCGAGCCCGATAGCGACACCGACCGCAAACAGGATGGCCAAGTTACCCAGAATGGCTCCGGCTCCCGCATTTAAAAACGGAGCAAAATACTGATTTAAAAATGCTCCGAAACCTCCTAGATGTAAATCTTTTTCATAGTTAATCAAAGCGAAACCTTGCAAGATCCCCGCCGCAGGAAGTGTAGCCACCGGCAGCATAAGCGACTTCCCTATTTTCTGGAGAAAAGCCAGCATGTAACAATCATCCTTTCAAAATGTGATGTTATGACTTCAAAACCGCTTTTAAAATGACGTCTCTGCCTGCCGTCACAGGCCCGGTGATTTTTTCCAGATCGCTAGCCACTTCGTCAGCGTTTGTTACAATGATCGGGGTGATAACCGGATATCCCGCTTCTTTAATCTTGGCGATATCGAACTCGATCAGGGTTTGGCCCGCTTTTACCTCGTCACCGGTTGTTACGTTGGAGGTAAAACCTTCCCCCTTGAGCGACACGGTGTTAATTCCGATATGGAACAAAAATTGCATCCCTGACGCGTTCTCCACCATTACCGCATGACTGGACTTAATGACATGGACCACGGTCCCGTCAAAAGGCGCGATCAATTTTCCTTCCGTAGGCTCAATAGCGATTCCCTGCCCCATATGCCCCCCGGCAAAAGCTTCATCCGGAACTTCCGTCAAAGGAACGGCCCGGCCCGTCACTGGTGCTACCACCTCTACAACTTGATTTTCAGCAGATTTCTTTCTCCATTTTGAGAACATTTTGTTGGCCTCCTATTTAAGTGGGTGACTGCAGCACTATGTTTTTAGCTGAATCCTCACTATTTCTCCGATAACATTGTTTGCAAGCGTTCTATTATTATGCCTGGCGGATCGCCGTATTATTTCAGAAGGCAATAAAAAAGAGCCAAGAAAAGAAGCCTATGATCTAGGTCTGCTTTCCTTGGCTCATGCCCATTAATATTAACGGTAACACGCCAAATGAAATCGGTTTTTTGTTATGTGCTAATCATAAATCAAGCAAGTTCGCTCGTCAACAGAAATTTTGAAAGCGGTACCCAAATCCATAATAAACCAATTTGCATTGTTCGTCCGCTACTAAAGCCCCCCTATTCCCGTACTTAAGAATCAGAATTTGTTCCAAGTGGGATACTAACTCACAAAAATGAAACGGAGCTCGCGATGAAACCCATATTCTCCATCTATTTAAAAGACTTGCGCGGCATCGTATTCAACTGGGCGGCTGCGGTGATCATTGGCGGATTGATTATTCTCCCTTCTTTGTATGCCTGGTTCAACATTAAAGCCTCCTGGGATCCTTACGGACAAACTTCCGGGATTCAAGTTGCCGTCGTAAACGGAGATGTTGGCACGACTTTGCGTGGACAATCGCTGCGAATCGGGGATGAAATCATCGGCTCGCTGAAACAAAACCATAATATCGGATGGAACTTTCTTGAGGAAAAAAAAGCGATGACAGGCTTGAAGCGGGGACAGTATTATGCGGTGATTATCATCCCCGACAACTTCTCCGCAAGAATTGCGACCGTTCTGACGCCAAATCCGGAAAAAGCCGAAATTCTTTATTACGTTAATGAAAAAATCAATGCGGTTGCACCAAAAATCACGGCTAAAGGCGCGAGCTCCGTCACCAGCGAAGTGAACCGGAATTTTATCAAGACGGCAAACGGAACGATATTCAGCATTTTTAATCAAATCGGTCTCGAGTTGAAACAGGAATTGCCGTTAATCCGAAAAATGAAAACCTTGGCTTTTCAAATTCGGGAGCTCTACCCGGAGATCAATCAAGCCGCCGATACCGCGGTGCAAGACTTGCATACGAGCCAAGAAATTCTAGGCAAAGTACAGGCGGAGCTGCCGCATGCGGCGGACTTAGCAGCAACGGGAGAGGAATGGGCTGGAAAAACTTCGAATTTCCTCGATGAAAGCAGCTCGGTTCTGGAGGCAGCCTCCCCTGCTGTTGAAGAAACGCTGAATACAATGGCTAGCACGGCAGAGGCCGTTGCCCAGTCTACCGGCTTGCTTTTGGCCGTACTGAATCAGGAGGAAGGCGTCACTATGCCCCCCTCCAAGCTGCCGGAACAGTTCACGCCGATCATAACAGCTGTTGCGGACTCCACGGATTCGCTCTCCGCTATGCTGTCGCGTCTGGAGACCGCTGCCCCAGGGGACAAGCTAGCCGGAGTCATAACCTCTCTTCATCAGGCCGGGGAGGAACTTCGGCAAATGGCCCGGTTGGTTCCGGATTTCAATAACCAGGTTAAAAATGCCGGAGCCGAAGCCAAAGCTCCGCTTGTGAAGCTAAATGACCTTGCCGAGTCGGCAGCCCGCCGGTTAGGCCGTCTCGCCGGCAACTATGACGCGGAGATCTATCCTGCCATACAGTCTGGGGTAGCGAAGCTGAAGCAGGAATCGCAACATGCCGGTGAGCTTTTGAGCAAAGCGAAATCGGATTTGCCCGTCATTGACAAGGTGCTTACGGACGCCGCGAATGGATTGACCATCGCCGTTGGCGGCGCCGAAGCGATCCGTAAGGATCTGCCGGCGGCCGAACAAAAACTGAGCGAAGTCACGAACCGCATCACCTCGCTGGAAAAGGAAGGCAGCCTTGAGGATTTGATCGGACTGCTTAGCCTGAATTTCGCCAAAGAAAGCGAATTTTTCGCCGAGCCGGTTGTTTTAAAGGAGAACCGGGTATTTCCTATTCCCAATTACGGATCGGCGATGTCTCCCTTTTTTACGACATTGTCGGTCTGGGTCGGAGGGTTATTGCTCGTGTCTATGCTTACCGTGGAAGTGCATGACCATAGGGACGGAATCCGTAGTTACCAGGAATATTTAGGCCGGTTCCTTACCTTCTTAACGCTTGCGCTACTTCAATCCGCATTCACGACCATAGGGGACTTGCTGATACTTGGCACCTACGCCGCGAATCCGATGCGGTTTGTTCTATACGGGTTGCTTTTGGCCGGGGTATTCACGCTGATTATCTATACGCTTGTCTCCGTCTTCGGAAACGTGGGCAAAGCGATGGCCATCGTCCTGCTAGTGCTGCAACTGGCCGGATCGGGAGGAACTTTTCCAATACAGGTCACGCCGCCTTTTTTCCAGGCGATCTACCCCTTCCTGCCGTTTACGTACGGGATCAGTTTGATGCGGGAAGCGGTCGGAGGCAGCGTGCAGGATATTGTAACCAGGGATATCCTCGTGCTGCTGATTTATGCCGGGATGTCTTTGGCGCTTGGTCTCGGACTTAAAAAAATCGTAAATAAAGCGGCCGCCAAGTGGGTGAAAAAGGCCAAATCCGGCCATTTGATCCACTAGGCGCCCGCCCTTTTAGTCACGTGAAAAATGCTGTTTCTGCCTATAACCTGCCGGAAGGATCCTCGCGGTACGGATCGGCCAATCCGGAAGCATAAATGTCCGAATTCAACGAACGATTTGTACGGAATGTATCATAGACGCTGACGCTACGGTTGTCTTCCTCGACCAGAACGAGAATCTTTCCTTCGTCCAGATAAGACTCGTACGCCTTAGCCTCCTCCTCGGGAATGCCAAGTCCGATCAGACCTCCGGCCAATCCGCCCGCACCAGCGCCCGCGGCCATGCCGGTCAAAGCGGCCGCAATCGGACCCGCGGCTACGATAGGACCGATTCCCGGAATCGCCAAAGCTCCGAGGCCTGCGAGCAGACCGGCTACGCCGCCCAATACTCCTCCGGTGGTAGCTCCTACGGCTACGCCTTCCGGGGCCTTGCTTCCGGTTTCATCCTGAATCGCTTCCCGGTCGCGCCGGTCGCGGGACAATACCGAAATTTCTTCCGCCGAAAAGCCCTGCTGCTGAAGTGACTCAATCGCGGCTGTAGCTTCCCTGTCGCTATCGAAAACACCGACTATTTTTTTGCTCATAGGGATCAACCTCCTGGTATGTTGGTTTCCCTTTATTACCCGAAGGCCTTTCACCTCAAACGGAATCTTTAAGTTATTGCCCGTTACCGGGCCGGACTCGTCTGGTCGCTGTCGCCTGCAAAGGATCCTCCGGCCAATAATGCTTCGGATAACGCCCTTTCAGGTCTTTCTTGACTTCAAAATAACCTGACTTCCAGAAGCTGGTTAAGTCTGAGGTCACTTGCACCGGTCTGCTCGCTGGAGACAACAAGTGCAGCGTTACGGGAATCCTTCCGTATCCGATTACCGGCGTCTCCATCATCCCGAATACTTCCTGTAACCGGACGGAAGCATAAGGGGCTTGCGGACCGTCATATTGAACAGGAATCTTCGAACCGCTCGGTACCAGCAAATGGGTCGGCGCCTCTACGTTCAGCTCTTGGGTAAGCTGCCAGCCTAACCGGTTTTCCATTATCGTAAAGAGGGATAAGGACTGCAACTCGCTTTTTTTACGGAACCCGGCAACGTAAGCACCGAACCAATCCTCCGCCTTGGCCGCTAAAGCTTCATCGGATACATCCAGCCACCGCTCCTCGTTAAGCCGGCGCAAAAACATGATTCTGGCTTGAAGCTGCCTCGACTTGGCATTCCAGGGCAAAATCCGGGCGCCTTGCTCCGCCACTACCCGAAGCAATGCAGCTTGAACCGTATCGGGCGACGGACTCGGGTCGGGATGATCTTTCAGCACGATAGCTCCAAAGGATAACGTAATCCGAGCCCGGACCGCCCCTACCTGGTCATCCCATTCGGCGGTCTTCTCTTCCAGCAATTCGTCGCGGTAATATTCGGCCAGCCAGCTCTCCTCCAGCGGCGCAGCCAGCAGAATCCGCCCCTCCGTTCCTTCGTCGTCGGCATCGGCGATCGCCAAAAACGGTTCCGCGCTCAGCGGCTGCTGGCGGCCGAAGGCCGCGCCCCGGCCACTGCGAAGCAAATAGCGGCCGTCCCCCCGTTGCCGCGCGATCCGGTCGGGATAAGCAAACGAAACGAGCAGGCCGCAATACCTCCACCAGTCGCCTGCTCTGTCCGATTCGAGCGTACCTTCCGGGAATTGGGCCTCCAGCCGGCGTTCCCACTGCCGGCTTACGGTGAGCAGGCGCTGAACATCGCCGGGATCTGCGGTCAGTCCGGCGGCATGATTCCGCGGGCCGGATTCCCCGGTCGCGGTCATCAATAAGGCGAGACGGCTGCGCAGATCGCCGTCGCTTCCGGCGGCCGGGCCTTTGACGAGGCCCGGCTCTTCCAGCAGCGCGGCCAGGCGGCAAGCCGCCCGGCCGAGGCCGAGCGGATGCGCGCGCAGCAGCATATGCGCGAGCCGCGGGTGCAGGCCGAGCTCGGCCATGCGCCGGCCGTGCGCGGAGATGCGACCGGCTGCGTCCAGCGCGCCGAGCTGCCGCAGCAGCTGCACGGCCTGCCCGTAAGGCGCGGCCGGCGGCGCGTCGAGCCAGGCCAACTCGGCCGGCGACTCCGCGCCCCAGGCCGCCAGCTCCAGCGCCAGCGGCGTCAGGTCCGCCTCCAGCATTTCCGGAGGCGTGCCCGGGTCAAGCGCCCGGTCTTCCGCCTCGCTCCAGAGGCGGTAGCATGTCCCTGGCGCCGTGCGGCCCGCGCGACCGCGCCGCTGGTCGGCGGAGTCGCGCGCAGCCCGAACCGTGACGAGCCGGCTCATGCCGGTGCGCGGCGAGAAAAGCGCGGTCCGGCGCAGGCCGCTGTCGATCACGACGGTCACGCCTGACACCGTCAGGCTGGTCTCGGCGATCGACGTGGCCAGCACGACCTTGCGCTCTCCGCCCGGCGCCGCTTCGATCGCCCGCTGTTGCTGCTCTTGCGGCAACGCTCCATAAAGCGGCGCCACGATCACGCCCGCCGGAACTTGCCCGGCGAGCGCCGATTCCACCCGGCGGATTTCCCGCGCGCCGGGCAAGAAGACCAGCACGCTGCCTTCATGATCGGCCAGCGCCCGGCGAACCGTACGCACGACCGCCGCTTCCAGCGTCTCCTGCTGCGGACGGCCCGCAAATATCGTCTCCACCGGGTACATTCTGCCCCGGCTTTGCACTACCGGCGCCTGCCCCAGTAGCTCCGCCACCGCCCCGGCATCCAGGGTGGCGGACATGACGAGTACGCGCAAGTCCTCGCGCAGCAGCTGCCGGCTCTGAAGCGTCAGCGCCAATCCCAGATCGGCATGCAGGCTGCGCTCATGAAATTCGTCGAAGATCACCAGTCCCGTGCCGATCAGCGCGGGATCCTGCTGCAACATCCGGGTCAGAACGCCTTCCGTTACAACGAGAATCCGGGTACGGGCGGACACGCGGCTGTCCGTGCGGATCCGGTAGCCCACCGTCTCACCCACCCGCTCGCCGAGCTGCGCCGCCATATAAGCGGCAGCGGATCTGGCGGCGAGCCTGCGTGGCTCGAGCATAATCATCTGCTGTCCTTCCATCCATGGCTCGTTTAGCAGCTCCAGCGGCGTCCGCGTCGTTTTACCCGCTCCGGGTTCCGCGATCAGCACCGCCAACCCGGGGGAGCGCAGATGTTCCCGTAGAGCCGGGATGGCTTCATCTATTGGCATCGCAAGTCTATTCATCATTCTCTCCTTACGAGGTTACACTATTTCTTAAGTTCGATTTTTACAGCATCTGCTGCAGATATTCCATTTTATCACACTCGCGGACAGCCGTGTTTGCTTTGATGCCCGGGGGCCTGTTTTGTATAATTAGGAAAGGTCCGCCTAACGCCAGGGAGGTATCCTCAATTCATGTTTCCGGACGGAACTCTTATAAGCTTCTTGATTGTCATCGTACTGGTGGCGCTGACCGCCTTTTTCGTAGTAACCGAATATTCGATCCGCGGACTTCGTACCGGCCGAGTAGAAAATTTACTCCGGGAAGGCCGAAGATCCGCGGTCCCGCTAGCAAAACTGATGCGCCGGCCCCAGCAAGCGCTCTCGGCCTGCCAGTTAGGCGTCACTATGACTTCGCTGATTCTGGGCTGGCTCTTGCAACCGCTGGCTAATCATTTGCTCCACCCGCTGTTTCGGCTGGTCATGCTTCCGGAGACGTTGGAAACGGTATTGTCTTTTGTCATCGCTTTTCTCGTCATTACTTATTTGCACGTCGTTCTCGGAGCCCTGGTTCCCCGGATGCTCGCCGCACAAAAAGGCGAAACCTTTGCCCTCGCGGCATCCCGTCCGTTGCTGTGGTTTACAACCTTAATGTCGCCCTTAGTCTGGCTGCTGAACCGGTCTTCCGGCCGAATCGTCTCCTTGCTGGGGCTCCGTCCCAATCCGGAACAGGACGAGGCGCATTCGGAAGAAGAATTGCAAGCCTTGCTCAGCGCAAGTCTGGAGCAAGGGGAAATCAACAGCAGCGAGTACAACTACTTGAGCCGGATCTTTGCTTTTGACGAACTGTCGGCCAAAGACATCATGGTCCCCCGGACGGATATGGTATGCCTTTATGCCAACAAATCGCGGGAAGAAAACCTCGAAATCATTAAAGCGGAACAATATACCCGGTTCCCGGTCATCCGTGAAAATAAAGACGACATCATCGGGGTGATCAATACGAAGCAGCTGTTTTTGACCCATGATAATGAGCCTGGCGCTCCCTTGGATGATCTCGTTTCTCCGGTCATGACGGCTTCGGAAAACATTTCTTTGACCAGCCTGCTCTCCCGCATGCAAAAAGAACGTTCACACATCGCCCTGTTGATCGACGAATACGGCGGTACTTCCGGGATGATTACGATCGAGGATCTGTTGGAGGAAATCGTCGGGGACATCCGTGACGAATTCGATACCGAAGAGGAGCAGGAAATTATGATCGTCGAAGAGAACCATCTCATTGTGGACGGCAAAGTCTCGATTTCCCATATCAATGACCTGCTTCTTACCAAACTGGAGGACGACGATACGGACACGATCGGCGGCTGGGTCTACGGACAAGACATGGACATCGAAGAAGGCACTGTACTGAATTACGGCGATTTAAGTTTTACCGTGCTTGAGCGCGAAGACAGCCGGATCCGCAAGATTGAGATCGAAAAAAATCTCCCGGATACGGCAGAAAATAATGATGGAATTTGAAGGAAGTGAAGCCCATGAGACGAGGCCGTTTCGCGCCTACGCCTTCCGGCCATATGCACCTGGGAAACGCCAAAATCGCGCTGCTTTCCTGGCTGCAAATGCGGGCGGCAGGCGGTGTTTTTATGATACGCGTCGAAGATATCGATATCCAGCGATCCAGGCCGGAATTTACGGAATGCATTCTGGAAGACCTGCGCTGGCTCGGACTGGATTGGGACGAAGGGCCTGGCGCTGATGGCGCCTCGGGCCCTTACTGGCAAAGCCAGCGGCTGAACTACTACGAGGAGGCTCTGACGCGCCTGCAGGATACGGGAAGACTGTATCCCTGTTACTGTAGCAGATCCGAATTGCTGGCCGTAGCCGGCGCTCCGCACGGCCTTTCCTCCGAAGGCGCGCCATATGCCGGAACCTGTCGCGGGCTAAGCCCCGCGGAGCGGAGTGAACGGGCGGCGCGCAAAACGCCGTCGCTCCGATTCGCGATGGGGACGGAGCCCATCCGCTTTCACGACGGCATCGCCGGGCCGCAGGCCTTCCCGCCCGGCAGCGGCGGCGATTTCGTCGTACGGCGCGCGGACGGCCTGTACTCGTACCAACTCGCCGTCACGGTGGACGATGCCCTGATGGGCATCACCGATGTGCTCCGCGGCGGCGATCTGCTGGACTCGACCCCTCGCCAGCTTGAACTTTACGCCGCGCTGGAGCTTACGTCTCCGGCCTTTGCCCATGCGCCGCTGCTACTTGGAGAGGACGGCCGGCGTTTGGCCAAACGCCACGGCGACCTCGGGATCACCAGCTTGCGCGCCAACGGAAGCAAACCCGAAGCGGTAATCGGATGGCTGGCTTATATCAGCGGCCTGACGGACCGGTTCGAGCCGCTTGCCGCACACGAACTGATCCCTTCTTTTTCATTAGAAAGGGTTTCCAAGCAAAATTATATATTGGATCAAAGAATTCTGAATCGGCTCTTATCTATGTAATTCGTCTTTAAATTTGATATTCTATGACGGTCAAAATTAAAACCGGCTTCCCTTTGACTATTGTCACAAAGGAAAGCCGGTTTTTTTGATATTTTTGCCGATCACCTTACAAAAGCGACTCCGCCCCGTCAATGACGATGCGAGCGCCGGTTACGTGAATGGATTCGTCCGAAGCGAGGAAGGCGACCAAATCGGCGACGTTTTCCGGTTGGCCCGGTCCGTCCGCAAGCGGCTGCGCTCCCTCCGGATATTCCACCGGAATAATAATCTCCTCCAGTTCCTCGCTGATTTCCGAGGTGGAATCGATATTGGTGGCGATGGCCCCCGGGCAAATCGCATTGACCCGAATCTTGTACTTGGCCAGTTCCAGCGCCGTCATTTTGGTAAAAGCGACCTGGCCGGCTTTCGTCGTACTGTAAGCCGACATGCCGAATCCGGCAAACCGGTCGTTCCCGTTGATCGAACTCGTAATGATGATGCTGCCGCCTCCCTGTTTTTTCAAATAGGGTACGGTATATTTGACGGTCAGGAACGTCCCGTTTAAATTGATGCGCAGCGTCTTTTCCCAATCTTCGAAACTCATTTCGTCCACCGGAGCCAACGCTCCGTTGATGCCCGCATTCGCGAATACGATGTCAATGCCGCCGAACACTTTAGCCACTTCGTGGACCGCTTTCTCCATGCGTTCCGGATCGGAGACGTCCACGTCAAAAGCGCGCGAAATGCCGCGGTAAATGTTGTTGATCTGGTGTTCCGTGCTGCGGGTGCGGTCATTCATCAGATCAAAGAGCGCGACCTTGGCCCCTTCTTTTGCCAGCCTGATCGCAGTCGCCTTGCCGATTCCGGAGCCCGCTCCGGTTACGATCGCTGTCTTGCCCTGAAACCGCTGACGATTGCTTTGATTTTCAGCCATGATGCCACACGCTCCTATTTCATGAATTGGGTAAGGACTTATGTCAAGTACCTGTCTCAAGATTACCCAAAAAGAGGTGCGGTTTAATCACTTGCCAAGCTCATAAATCCTTTTTCCTGAAAATGGAGACGGAAATCAGATAAGAAACGACCAGCGCCAACACGGTTGCGCTCGCAAGGAGCACCCCTGCCGCCAAAGCGTGAGAGGATAGCCACTCGAGCGGAGCAGCCATGTCTTCACTGCTTAACAAAGCGGTTACCGCTCCGTTTCCGACCATGATGATCACCATCATGGCGATATTCAGAAACTGGGCGCCCTTGACGCCGAGCCAGTAATACAGCGGCAAATACAAGGACATAAACAGGATCATCGAGATTAGCGTACCAAGTACAAAGGTGACATCGATTCGCACCGTTCCGAAATCGATCATATCTGTGGCCACATTCATGATGAAGCAGATAACGATGGCCGAGACGAGAAAAATCAGTGAGGATGCATACTTCGACAATACCAGGTAACTGCGTTTTACCGGAAGCGTGACCAGAAACTGCTGGTTTGGCAGTCTCGCATCGGATCCGATCCCTAGAATCAGGACCAATCCCGGGAGCAAGCCGTAAAGGAGCGTCGAATTATTGCTTTGGATAAAGCCGGAAAATACGAAGGCGTAAATTAAAACCAGCCACATATAACGATAAATCAGCATAATATCTTTGCGGATCAAACATATCATTCTAGGCACGCTGCTTTCCTCCCTTTGCCGTAAAGTACATAATGTCTTCCAGTGTAGGCTGCTGGTACAAAGCTTTATCACCAAACAATCGTTGCGCGCTGTCCCGGTCGCCGGACAGGCCCTCAAATCCCAGATCGGTTTCCCGGATCCCGAGCAGTTCTTTACGGACATCGCCATCCAGCAATTCTTTGCCGCCCTTTACGATCAGGTATCTCTCCAAAATCTCGTCCTTGGTATCCGAAAATACTAAACTTCCCCGGTTAATGAAGGTTACGTAATCGGCCACCCGGTCAAGATCGGTCGTTAAATGGGTAGAAAAGAGGATCGTATTTTCCTCTTCGAGGATATATTCTGCAAGCAAGTCCAGCAATTCCCGCCGGAAGACCGGATCGAGGCCGGCAGTCGGCTCATCCATGATCAGAAGCTTTGGATGATGAGACATCGCAAGGGCAATCGAATATTTCATCTTCATGCCTTTGGAGCAGTCCTTAATTTTTTTGCGCGACGGGAGTTCAAACTGATCCATATACCTTTGATACAAATCTTCATCCCAACGGGGATAAAATGGGGCAACAATCCGCTTCATTTGTTCCAGCGAAAGATAGTCGTAAAAAATATTTTCATCCGAGATATAGCCGATCTCTTGCTTATAATCTCCCTCCTGCGGTCCCACGTTCCGGCCGAACACGGAGACCTCGCCTTTGTCCGGAACCACCATCCCCATGATGGTTTTAATAAGCGTACTTTTTCCGGCGCCGTTAGGACCGATCAATCCCGTAATATAGCCGCGCGGTACGGAGAAAGTCATATCCGACATCGTAAAGCTGCCGTAACTTTTGCAAAGCCCCTGAACTTCAATCGCATTCATTCCTCATGCCCTCCCTCATTCTCCAGCAGTCTGATCCACTCGATCAATTCATCGACACTTACGGGAATGCTTCGGCATTCCTCAAGCAGTTCCCTGAGCTTGTCTTCCAGCATTCGGATCCTCTGTTCACGGATGAATTCCTGGTTTCCTCCGGCAACAAACGAACCCTTGCCTACCATGGAATCAATCAGTCCCTCTTGCTCCAGCTCGTTGTACGCCCGTTTCGTGGTAATCACGCTGATCTGAAGATCTTTAGCGAGCTGGCGGATCGAGGGGAGCGGGGTCCCGGGGAGTAGTTCTCCCTGTAAAATACTCCCCCGCATTTGCCTGACAATTTGCATGTATATCGGCTCACCTGAAGAAGTA
Source organism: Fontibacillus forbon (assembly GCF_046559655.1). NCBI lineage: Bacteria > Bacillati > Bacillota > Bacilli > Caryophanales > Paenibacillaceae > Fontibacillus > Fontibacillus forbon. Next base: position 136,554 of record NZ_JBKGFV010000002.1, read on the forward strand.
GACAGCAAAATGTTCATGGCTCACCATCCTTAATTCTGTTTGACATGATAACATTGTATATATTCAATATACACATTATATACGATATAATCAACTTTTTTGCAAAAAAAAGAGCCCCGGCTTAATGGAGCTAAATTCATGGTGAAATATTATCGTCCTGCCTCCATTGGACCGCTCGGCTGACGAAACCAGAGTTGGAGCATTTCCTGAAACTTTTCGTTCGGGGTCGGCGTGGCGATAAGCCAGTCTTCATCCTCTCTGGAACTGGAACGGATTAACCAATTCATATGATGGTTGTTGATAAATTGCGCGCTTTGACTCTCCCATTGTTCCCCTTTACGGGTAAAAAAGCGCAGATCGCCTTGAGAGACGCTAGTCTTCAAGCATTTGGCCAAGGCAATGATCCCTTCCTGGTCATCGGATACTTTGGAAAGCTCCGACAAAATCTCTTCCATCTCCAATTCATCCAAACGGGCGACGATTTCCGCAAACTGCCTTCTGGAAAGCATCAAAGCAGGTAATTCTCCGGGCGTGCGCCGGTTCCATTTCATCTTTCCGGCCAACATGCCGCAAGCCTCGCTTACACAACCGATCTCATCAACCCGGTGAAGACTGGAATTCTCTTGCAGCCGTTCCAATGCGACAACCCGCTCATTCGTTATATGTAGAAATTCTTCAAAAGATTGAGTTCCTGTCTTGTATTTCATCCAACACGCTTTGTCCGAAAATAAGACGGCAGCCAGGCTTGAAAACATCTGCTGCGTGATCATCATGCCGTCCGCCGCCCGATTAATAATGCCTTTTAAAATAAGGGATTCCTGGACCTCTTCCTTGTCCTCGTCCATTCCACCTTGTAAATACCCGCTAAAGGGGGTTTCCGTGCCATCCAGGCAATCCGCTCCGAGCAAATCCGCCAGGTAATACAGCTCCTTCGCCTCCAGCGTTACGGCTCCCTTGGGAGATGTATCAGCAATGATCATACAGCTACCTCCTTTACCTATAAAATCTCTTTGTCCATAAACGATGAAAAGAATTTCTTGCAGTTCGAGATGTAATTATCATATCACTCTTTTAAATGCAAGTTATTCAGAAATTTATGGCAATCTATTACAACATACCCAAATTAATAGGAATAGAATCACATTTTTTTCTTGAATATTTTCTTAAATATATGAAACTTATTTCCTGAACCATTCGTAATAAATGAAAAGACAGATCGAGAATTTACTATGTTCTCGCTGCCTATCGTCACAAAACCTTAATTTAATTATAATCTTATCTTAATCTTTTTTTAAGAAATGTGCTTTACAATGTGTATTATGAGACCACTGTATAGAGGTGATTAGCTATGAAAATCTTAATTACTTTCCAAAACAACCAAGTTCCCGTATATTTCAACACCGACACCAAACAACCCGTTCAACGTACTTTAAAGTTGCTGACCAGTGCGTTGGAGAACAAATTCCGCACCGGAAAACAAGCGTTGAAGAAATGTCTGAATTCGCTGATCAGCATTGAAATTGAAGGCTCGGAAGCGATCCTGCACAGTAAAAGCGAATTCGACTCTTTGGCTCTGTCGCTATACTAAGCGAAGAATCATGAGGATTCATAATTAAAAAGAAGAGGCCCATGACGGCGGTTTAATAAACTGCCGTTCTGTGGGCCTCTTCTTCATGCATGGCTTTTTCTATCCGGATCAAAAATAGTCTCAGGAGATTCAGACGCATCGGTTCATAGGTGCAGGTTTGAATTTTTTTAATAATAAACCGGTCTATGGCCATATCCTTATCCTCCATCACGTTATTGAAACGTAACAGGAACAAATTTCCTGATTCGCTCTTATTCCTAAATTAACCCATTCTGAAAGGATTAAACGAAAAAACCCGCGTCTGACAAGGATTCTTAGAGTTCGACATGTTTCGGTCGAGTTGCTTTTCGGGCAGTGCTCCTGCTCAGAAGAAGCAGACAAGCCGTAGCCATCAGAAGCGCACCATTCAAAACGAACACGACGGGAATGGGCACCCATCCCGCCAATACGCCGCCTGCAATCGGCCCCGCCATATTGCCGAGCTGTGCTGACGACTGATTCAGGCTGAAGGCTCTGCCGCGAAATTCAGGTGATGTTGCTTCAACAATCAATGCGTTAAGCGCCGGGAAAACGGCTGCAAAAAACAGGCCGTAGATGAAGCGGAGACTACCAAAGCCTATCAGGTTATGGAAGAACAGTTGCAGTATATTTCCGATCCCGCCGCCCAAAAGTCCGATCATCAGCGTGTTTCGATACCCGATTCGTTCTCCGATCTTCCCCCATACCGGCGCAGCCAGCACCGTTGCTATCCCTACTGCCGAGAAGATCACTCCCGAGCTGAGCGATGCATCCGAAGAGGAAGCTCCCAGATCCAGCACATAAAGTGAAAGCAGCGGTTCCAGCACCATAACGGAAGCCGTAACGATCAATACGACGCCCAAATGCCTCATAAATGCCGAATTTGCTCTCGCTTCCCTGAGATCGTCGATCACGTACGAACGTTCCCGGGTTCGATCGAAGTTCTCCTCTTTCACGAACAACCAGGCGATAATCGCAGAGAGCAGCACTACGGCTCCCGCCGCCAGAAACGATTCGCGGTATCCCAGATACTTGCTGACAAAACCGCCGATCATCGGTCCGATGATTCCGCCGGCCGCGCTGGCGGTCGACATGATTCCGAGCGAGAAGCCCACCCGCTTCTCCGGCGTATTCGTGGCGACCAGGGCGATCGCCGCTGGAATATATCCGGCCAGTAGGCCTGATAATATGCGCACCGCAATCAGTTGAACCGGACTTTGTACTAGCGAGTTAAGGATATAAACCGCACATAATGCAAATCCGGAACGGAGAAGCATCGGCTTGCGGCCGTACTTATCCGAAAGCGATCCCCAGAATGGAGAAATCAGCGCCCCGGCCAAGAAAGTGATTCCGAATGCAAATCCCGACCATAGGGTCAAATGCTCGGTGACGCCCAGATCATGCGCTATAAACAGGGACATGAACGGGATCACCATCGAATAGGCCATACTGCAAAAAAACACGCCAAGCCATAAAACGTACAAATTTCTTTTCCAGGGGAATTCCATGGTTATCCACCCCCAATGTTGTATCAACTATTTTCCCCGGGTAGACAGCTATTGTTCTATTGTAGCACTTTTATGGACAAGGCGAATGCGAAAAACGTTACGGATGACCGTGATTCTTCCCGAAAAGCCCCTTCGTTGCGACCAGTTTTTTTCAATCCAATTCCAGCTCAAACCGTCTCCGCTGCTCGCCTTTACTCCGGCGCGATTCCTTTTTGCCGGATGTTTTGCGGTCGTTTCGCTGGCGGGCCTGCTCCTTAGTGGCTTGATACTTCAATTCCCGCTGGGTTTTGCGATAATTCTCCAGCCGTTTCTGGTCCAGTTCACCGCTTCTCACCGCTTCCTGCACCGCGCAGCCTTCTTCCCGCTCATGACGACAATCTCCGAAGCGACACTGCGCCGCGAACTCTTCGATGTCCGTGAACGCTTCGGACCAGCCTCCGCCGGCATCATCCCAAAGCTGCAGTTCGCGCATCCCCGGCGTATCGATCATCACCGCTCCTTGCGGAAGCACGAACATTTCACGGTGCGTGGTCGTATGGCGGCCACGGCTGTCGCTTTCCCGGATTCCCTGCGTGAACTGTTTCTCCTCCCCGGCCAGCCAGTTCAGAATCGTCGATTTGCCGGCCCCGGAAGAACCGGTAAGCGCCACCGTCATGCCAGGCCGAAGCAACGCTTCGAGCTGGTCCCTTCCCTGATCTTCCATGGCGCTGACGGCGATGACGGGAACCCCAGGAGCGATCGACTCCGTCTCCCGGACAAACTGTTCCGGATCTTCGCACAGATCCGCTTTGCTGAGCAGAATGACCGGATTTGCCCCGCTATTCCAAGCCATAACGAGATAGCGTTCGAGCCTGCGGAGATTGAAATCCAGGTTTAAGGCAGCCACGAGCAGCAACACGTCTACATTCGCGGCAATGATTTGTTCCGTCGGCACCGACCCGGCGGCCCGGCGGGATATTGTGCTAAATCTAGGCAATATCCCGTGAATGATGCCGTCTTTTTCCGCTTCAGAAAAGAAGCGCAGCGCAATCCAATCGCCTACCGCCGGATACGCGCTCCGGTCGCCAAGCTCATGCTGAAGCTTGCCCGACAATTCCGCCCAGCCTTCGCCCCGCCCGGTCATTACCCGGTACTTTTGTCCGTGATCCGCGACGATCCGGCCAGGTTGTACTCCTTCGAGCTTAAGCTCAGCAAAGGCTTCCTCCCATTTCCGGTTCCAGCCAAGCACACTCATACTCAAATCTTCATTGTTTCCTTTTGACTGTAAATTCAAATTGGTTTCCTCCCGGTTTGCTATTTGTGAAAGTGAATATAGAGAACAAAAAAAGACGCGGGTCAATTCACCCGCGTCTTCGTATATGGACATAGAAGCCCCATTTAACTTAAACAGCAAAGGGGATCGTTATCCATAAATTCGTATCCGGAAATATGAAAAAAGCTCCGGATACGAAAAAACGCAGGACCTGTACGGTCCTGCGGCAGTATCCATTTATCGAGGCGTTAATTCCGATTGTTCAAGTAAACAACCTGCTGGCGCCCGTTAAAAGTCATCCCGTCCAAAGACCGTAATCATGTATTGGATTGCAGTGAACATATCTTTGTTAACTCCGTACATAATTACCAGCCTCCTTAAAAGATTTGTCTACATCATATTCGAACCCGGAAACATTTGTCAACCTGCCCTTGCCAAAAAATTTATTATTCGGGTATACAGCAGGCTTGAAGCAATGGGGCAACCTCGTTCAACTCGTTGATGATGCGCCATGGGGCGCCGCCTTCGAGTTCCTCGAACCAGGCATGTTTCCTGAGCAGCCAGACGCCGCGTATTCCGACGCGAGCGGCTCCCCAAATATCGTTTTGCGGATGATCCCCGACGATAATCGTCTCCTCCGCCGCTACCCCCAATCTTTCTAACGCGATCCGGTAGATGCGCTCATCCGGCTTTTTAATCCCGATATCGCCGGATACGACGATGGCATCGAAATGACCGCGGAGGTTCAACAGATCGATTTTGCCGTGCTGCAAATGACTGAAACCGTTAGTAATGATCCCGAGTTTCAGTCCAAGAGACCGGCACGCTTGCAGTGCATCCTCCGCATGCTCCATCACGCGCGCATGGGACATATAATTTTTATCATAGTAAGCCTTCAATTCGGTTAAATCGGGCTTTACGATCCAAGGTAACGCATCGATCAATTCCCGAAAAAAGCCTTCTTTAGGCCGGTAGCCGTCCGCATCACTTTCGATCATATAAGCAATGATCTTGTCAATCTCCTCTTGATCTTTGACACGCAAGCGCTCGCGCACCAACTGCCTGGCGAATTCCCGAAAAGTCCAATCCCGGTCCATCAGCGTGTTGTCCAAGTCAAACAGTACCGCTTTAATTCTTTCCATACCCATCCCTCTATTTCTGTAATTATCTCTTTTACTATTGTAACAGCGTGTCATTCATCTTGCAGGGAAAGGGATATAAAAAAGCACAAATCCGTGGATCGGACCTGCGCTTTTCCAACTTAAAGCTAAAATAAATTATTTAAATAACCTGTCTCGGTCTATGGCTCAGCAGCATTTCCTGATCCGTAATATATAGCGGAAACGGCGGTATTTCCTTCAGGTAATGCTCTCTTTTCAGCAGCTTATAGTCCACCTGATGCGGTTGATCCGGCTTCAACACGGGAAGCTTGCCGGTTTCCTCCACATAAACGTCCACGGCTACTTGCACGAGATCGAGGAAATAAGGAATTTCCCGATCCTCTTCTCCGAATATCTCGTATGTTTCACGGGATAAATAAAACTTCTGCTCACTGACTCCGCCCAAATAACGCGACAATCGCTTCATATCCAGACTACCATCAGGCAAAAGCAGCGATTTGCGATTAATGCCTTCCGGCATCTCTGCCTCATATCGCAGCACGCCTCGTTTGACATCTTCGAGCGTCACCTGCACGGCAGGAGGAGAACCGGCAGCAAGACGGCGCTTACGGCTATTTTTTGTCCAAAACAGCATGACAGGTACCTCCTAACTTGGATTATTTGTAAGGGAAGCGCTTACAATACTATTGTATCCTGATTCACATGATTTGAACGCTAATTATGCCAAAAGTCATAGAATAGACATACCCTGGACAAGCCATACCGCGCTAAAAGCACGTCTCTGGATATTCTCCGGCGTTTGCGGTAGGATGATAATGTTCAGCAAGCCAAAATCATACCAAGGAGGACTCTCATGCAGGACGTCATCATCATCGGAGCGGGTCCTTGCGGACTATCCGCTGCCATCGAGTGTCAGCGGCGCGGCTTACATACGCTAATTTTGGAAAAAAACTGCCTCGTCCATTCGATCTATTCTTACCCTACGCATATGCAATTTTTCAGCACTCCGGAAATGCTCGAAATCGGGGATGTTCCTTTCGTTTCTCCCAACGAAAAGCCATTCCGCCACGAGGCGCTTGCCTATTATCGCCGGGTAAGCCAACATTATGGCCTGCAAATTGCAGCCTATGAAGAAGCCACCCGGATCGAATGCCAGCCCGACGGCACTTTTATCGTCCATTCCGTCACGCGCAGCGGTGAAAGATGGGAATATCCTACCCGTTATGTCGTTATTTCCACAGGTTACTTTGACCATCCTAATATTTTGGGAATTCCGGGAGAAGATACCGATAAAGTGTCCCACTATTTCCAGGAAGCCCATCCTTATGCAGGTATGAAGGTTGCGGTTATCGGGGGCAGCAATTCCGCGGTCGACGCGGCTATGGAGCTGGTTCGCGTCGACGCTGACGTCACGGTCGTTTATCGCGGCAAGGAAATGTCCCAATCCGTCAAACCTTGGGTAAAACCCGTTTTTGAAAGTATGGTTAGCAAAGGAAAAATCAAGCTGCTCCTGGAGTCCAAGGTGGTTCAAATTCATGAACGGGAAATAGTCGTTGAATCCGTTGAATACCGGGAAAGAACTCTTCTGCCGAATGACTTCGTGCTGGCGTTGACAGGATTCCGCCCCGACCGGAAACTCATGCTTGATGCCGGAGTAGAGATGTCCGGCGAAATGGAAAAGCCGGTGTTTCATCCGGACACCATGGAAAGTAATATTCCCGGCATTTATGTCGCCGGCGTCATCGCTTCGGGCCGCAACGCGAACGAAGTATTCATTGAATCCGGCCGCGGCCATGGCCGTCAAATCGCGGAGCATATCGCCGGATTGATGAACCGTGAAGCCTAGCCTGGACCTGGACTACCTTGAAACACGGTATAAGGAGAAGATTTTTTGAGATGAATCAAATCGATCTTGTGTCGCTTTTGCTATTATTCATGGCCGCGCTAGGCATTTTCAGCAGCAATATGCCGATTACCGTCGCCATGATCGTTCTGCTGCTGATCCGGGTACTGCATATGCATTATGCTTTTCCCTGGCTGGAGAAATACGGCCTGACCGTAGGGATCATCATTCTGACCATCGGCGTCATGGCGCCCGTAGCCAGCGGAAAGCTTTCGCTTCAGACGCTATGGTCGTCTTTTTTCCACTGGAAATCGCTGCTCGCCATCGCCGTAGGCATGCTCGTGGCCTGGCTTGGCGGACGCGGAGCCGCGCTCATGGGCAGCCAACCGACCGTGGTCGCCGGTCTCCTGATCGGCACCGTATTAGGCGTCGCCTTCTTCCGCGGCGTCCCGGTCGGCCCGCTAATCGCGGCGGGGATTTTGTCGCTGATAATCGGGAAAGTTTAGTGAATAAAGAGGTTGCCCCCATGAACGGCGAGTTCAGGGGACAACCTCTTTTTAACACTTATATCTTTTCAATTATAATAGAATTACATAGTATTTCTGCATTAAGAGGAGGCATTAAAATCTTGCAGTTTAGTAAACTATGTCCCTCACTCTGAACATCTGTAACTTCGATATCTTGAAGAAAATAAGGAATTTGTGGTCTAGCTAAATCTCTTAAAGGTTTTATTCTATCTTCGGCACTTGTAACAAAGGGAAAATTTGAACACCCCATAAAGGACAACTTGACGTTAAATTCTGTATCCTCAAACACAAGAGTAATTTCATCGCCAAAAAAACTTGAATCAAATTTTATTACTCTAGCATCCAATAGTGCATTGCTTCAATTTCGTTTAAGATTTTTTCTGCTTTCACGTTTGTTACCTCACTTTTTATATGGGATATGAGCATCAGGGCTTTTTCTGTCGACTACATTCAGATTTTTTCGCCAAGGACTGGTAAAATTTCCCGCAAAGAGTCAGCATCAAAACCTAATGATAATAATTGAGACTCCAGTATATCTAAGACATCATAATATGCAAAATTTGAGCCCAACCTGTAACATTTATCGTCAGCGCTTTCGTCTGTGGGCATAACCAAGGTTTCGTTATATTTCTCTTGAATAATTGTAATTAGATCGCCTAGAAAGTCTTTTAATTGTTTATCCATCTTCATTCGCTCCTTAAAATACCTTCGAGAATTTCTTTTTGCTCCATCTGTCTTTGAATATCGGATGGCCACTTTTTATTTATTAGTGCTTCCTGTTGCCTTGGATCTAAATCCCTGAAATTAGGTATGTGTGCCTCAGGATTCCTTATCTTATCTTGATGCTCGGCTATTTGTTTCTCAAGTGATTGTATGCCTTTTTGAATTTCCTCTTTGGATTTACCAACGTATTGATTATAAAATCCCGAATGTTTTCCACCGCTTTTCGCAGCATCAAAAGCATCCCCCGTCCCCTCAACCACAATCCCCTTGTTGGGATTGCTCGGGATTGATTTACCGGCGTCCGCTATATCATCGATGATCTCATCAACAGCGTCAACGGCCTTCTTTACGAGTTTTGAACCATTTTTCACTGTAAATCGGCCAAGCGGTAAGAATGAAGCTGCTATGGATATGCCTGAAATGGACCTATCAAACATAGACAACGTTTTACCCGTAATAGGATCTTCCCCGGTTGAAACTTCCGCAACGCCTTTTGCCGTACCGATGAACGGCAGATTATCTGCAACAAAACTCCCTATATCCTTTAGAGTTTCTTTTAGGGCTCCCCTGGCGGGCTTTGCGTATTCCTCCTCCACCACTTCGGGATACATCTTCATTTTCTCGAAATAATCGTCATCATAAATTCGGAATGCATTGGAACGTTCTTGCGGTGGTATGTATTCAAAGGTGTTCGGTTCGTAACCTTGCCCAAGCGCATATTTCCGAAATTCGACCACTTCCATCATTGTACCGGAATATATATCGCCTTCAAACAATTGATAACCTTCATCGCGGCAATAATTGGCTAGCAGCATTCTTAAATTTTCAACTTGAACTTCATCGGGATTTACAAGCATCAGAGGATTTGAATCATCCTCTTCCTCTTGCCTATTTTGTGCTAAAATCCCTACAGCATGAACTCGAGCCGATAGGGATACTTCTCCGTATTTCTCCCATTCTGCGACTTTGAGAGATTCAATCTGTTTTATCGCCTTTTCTTCCGAGTCTTGATATATTGCAACCGCACCGGTTAACTGCTTCTGCTTCTCCTCCAACTGCTCATGAATGGACTGAGCCGACTTCTGAATATCCATAAGCAACTTTTCCACTGCCCTGATTTCTTCCTGTACACCATACTCCGGATATAATCTACTAGCCTCATCCAGCGTTCTCTTCAAATCAACTACCATACTGACGATGCTTTCTTCCATCACTTTGTCTAACGTGATCAGGCTCCGGGATAAATCCATAATTCTATCGGGGTCAACCTTCAGATTCATCTCTCAGCAACCTTTCCGCACTTGGTAGATTGAGCTTTCTGGACAAAGCACTTAGGAAGATAATCGTATCTATCACAGATTACCAAAATATTGAAGATTAGGAAAGACCATTCGTCGCAAAAAATCCGCCCCATATGCCGAATCATTCCGGTATACGGGGCGGACCTTTGGAAACTTATCAAGCGTTCAAATTCTGAATGCTATACAACTGTGCATATACGCCATTCTCTTTGGTCATCAGTTCCTCATGCGTGCCGCGTTCAGCGATAGATCCGTTTTTCATCACGATGATAAGGTCGGCATGAGTAATCGTGGACAACCGATGGGCGACGATCAGGGTAGTACGGCTCTCGGACAGGTGCTGAAGCGATTGCTGGATTAAATGCTCCGATTCCAGATCGAGCGCCGAAGTCGCTTCGTCCAGAATAAGGATCGGCGGATCCTTCAAAAAGACGCGGGCAATTGCAACCCGCTGCTTCTGGCCGCCTGACAGCTTCACGCCCCGCTCGCCTACCTCGGTATCATAGCCTTGCGGCAGCGCCGCAATGAATTCGTGGGCGTTGGCCGCTTTTGCTGCGGCAATCACAGCATCTTCATCGGCATCCGGGTTGCCTAGCTTGATGTTATCCCTCACGCTGCCGCTGAACAAGAAATTGTCCTGCAGCACCATGCCGATCCGGCTGCGCAGGCTTTCCATTGTCCACTCGCGGATATCTCTGCCACCAACCGTAAGCGCACCTTTCTGAATGTCATAAAAACGGGGGATCAGCCCGACCAGGGACGATTTACCGCCACCGCTCATCCCGACAAAAGCGACCGTCTGCCCGGGATTCACCTGCAGCGAAATATTTTTCAGCACCCAGTTTCCTTCCTCCTGATATTTAAACCAAACGTTGCGAAAAGCTACGCCATGAGTACCGTCCGGCATCACTGCCGCATCCTTGGCGTCGGTCATATCGTAAGGCTCATCCAGAAGCTCCAACACCCGCTCCCAGGAAGCGGAAGCCTGGGTCAAGATCGTGGAAGAGTTGATCAGACGCTTCAAGGGCGCATACAAACGGTCCAGGTAACCGAAAAAAGCAACGAATGTCCCCAGCGTCAAACGGCCTTGAATTACTTCATATCCGCCATACCCGATCACCAGCAGCGGCGCGATATCCGTCAAGGTGTTGATAATGGCGAACGTCCAGGCGTTCCAGCGGCTGTGCGCCATGGCCCGGCTCAAATATTTGCCGTTAATGCCCTCGAACTGACGCGCTTCATGTCGCTCCAGGGCAAAGCTGCGGATCACGGAAATCCCCTGAATGCGCTCATGCAAATAAGCCTGGATTCCGGCCAGCGCGGCGGAGCGGTCCTTGGTAAGCTTTTTCAGCCGTTTGTAAAGCACTTTTACCGCCAAAGCGTAAAGCGGGAATATAGCGATCGCCACGAGCGTAAGCAGCGGATTAAGATAGAACATGAATCCGAGCACGAACACCAGGGTAAAAGAATCCAACCAAACATTCATCATGCCGACTTCGACGATATTCTTCGTTTGCTCCGCGTCATTGATAAAGCGGGAAATAACTTCCCCCACTTTGGTGTTTTGATAGTACCTGAGCGATAGCCTTTGCAAATGGGTATACAGCTTGTTGCGCAGATCGAACAATATTTTGGCCGTAATGAACTGGGCAAAATATTGTCTGGCATATTCCACCGGCCCCCGTACGATGACGAACAGAAAGAAGGTCCCCCCGAGCACCGTAAGAAGCCGGTTTATTTTCTCGCCGATGTCCACGCCGTTATTGAGTAAAATGTCATCCACTACATACTTTTGGACCAGCGGCAGCAGCGAGGGGATGCCAAACTTCAGGATTCCGATGATCAGCGTTACAATAATCCACTTCGTATATGGTTTTACAAACTTAAAATAAGCTTTCCAATGCTTCAACTTGACTGCACTTCCCTCTAGTTATCTCTGTTTTAAACTTTCATTGCCAGACTCTCCGCATAATCATCCAGACGCGACCGGATCAGGCCTGCATTCAGACCTCCAAATCCAAGATCTTCCCATCCTTTATATACCCCCGGAGGCCCCGGGAGCACCTCGATTAAACAAAGCATGTCCCAATATGGATGCGCAGCCTCCGCCACACTTCCTTCGGAATCCAGATAAGATTTCAGGAAAGCATCCGCCGTTTCGGTTCCGTACAACTGCACCAGGTTCAACCGGCAATGACCGGTATCGATCCCCGCCGGACCCTGACAGGCATTTACCCAGTCGACGACGCCGCTTACCCGGTCATCTTGCCAAAGCACGTTCGCCGGATGGTAATCCCGATGAATCAATCGGGGCGTATAACCCGGAACCTGGCCTCGCACGCATTCAATCACTTTGGCCCATGCGTCAGGTTTAGCCGTCCATTCCGGTATTTGTAGCTGATCTATCTTATTGTACGTAAAATAATTCCAAGGTATCGGCGCAGGATTCGATGCATGCAATTGGGCAGCAACCCCTGCCAATTCCTGAAGCCAGGGTTGCGACGGGGCTTGCGGAGGCAGAACCACCCGCCCCGGCAGACGGCTCATCAGCACCGTCGGCAGCCCGCAGACCCTGCCATCAGGATCTGCTGCGATCCATTCGGGCGATGGCAGCCCTGTAGAACCGGCAGCTTGCAATGCCGTCGTTTCATGCCGAGCCAAATCCGGCTCATTTCGGAGCCAGTACGTATCCGTAAACTGACGCATGACCCACTTAATCTGCTCAACACTATCGCCGAGAGTTAATTCCAAAGCATATACCGCGGAGGAAATTCCGCCTTGAAGCGGAGTTGCCTGCACTACCCGGGCTTGTCCCCCGGCCTGCTCCTCTATCCATGACAGCACTTGCTTTGGCAACGCCGGATTTCCCGGCTGATCGTTAATTCCCACTCCGTGCCTCCCTTTCGCTGGACAACCGCTCATTTTTTGCGTAAAGCTGTATTTGTCAACTCAATAATGATATACTCCATATTAACATGTCACTGCCTGCAAGGTCGCAAAAGTTGCGGAGCAGCATGACCAGAACCCGCTTGGGCCGCGCTACTTAGGAAACAGGCAACCATAGGCAGCAGCCGCATTAGGAGGATAACCATGTCACGTCGATTTGTTATCGAAGCCGTGATGGTGGCGATTTACGGTGAATTGCTGGTGCCTTCAGCACCTGTCGAATATATTGTCCCTTACACCACCGTCATGGAGCTTTACGAATTTCAAAATAGTCCTGAACCGTTGATGAACGATGCTTCGGACGACCTGCATGTCAAAAACAAGATCAGCGAGCTGATCTCCTATCTCGAGGAACCGCTCAACCGCAAGAAACTGGAGCGTGCGCTATCCGTGCCGTGGTCCAAGAGCCCGGCTATTTTGTTCGGCGATAACATTTCCTGGACCGTCATAAACGCGGTTGATAATGAACAGTATGGGGAATTGCTCGATCCGATCGAAACCGAAATCGTACTTACCGCTCAACGGGAAAATGCACCGGTATTAACCGATCAGCTTGAGCTTATCCGTCGTATTATCGAAGCCGAGGCTCCCGTTCAGGTGTTTGACATCGGCGATTTCGACTTCGCGATGGAGGACAGCATATTCTCTAACCTGAATTAACATTTACTCCATGGGCAATAAAAAATAAAGGATCGAGCGATGGCTTCATCACTCAATCCTTTTTTTCTTTTCAGGAAAATTCCATCTTTGCCATTACGGAGCTATCGGCTCGTATTCATATTCAATATCGTCTTCAGTGGAGTTATAAGCGACCTTAAGGTTGTATCCATCCAGGTACCACTTGTCCTGATCCTCCATGAAGAACGTAATTCCCTCCGCTTCGGAGGAAATTCCCGGCGAAACCGGATGATCTGACTGAATGCCGAGTGAAAAACCGGGATGTATATGTCCGCCAGCGCTGTAACGGGCAAATAATCGCACCGACTGCCCTTGCTTCAGGTCAAGCTCTTTTTTGAACCACTGTGCGGCTTCTTTGGAAATTTCAATCATCTGCGTCCCCTCCTGTTCTCTCCTTTATTTTAGCCCAATCCTTATAAATTGCAAAAAATAAATTGACACTTTCGCAAAACCGGTGATAAAATCGTCAACATACGAGATCTAAGTTTGAATTAATTACCATTCAGAAAGGGGGTTACGGTGTTTATGTTTAATTTCATTCCCGCTCTTACTCAGGGCGACCGCAAATGCAAACAACAGAATATCGTAGTAACCCCTGCAGGCTTTAATGGTGCTTTGTATTGACCCCTTCCGTGCTGACTGGCATGAGAGAATAGCAGCTTATCCATTTCGCGGCGGTTACTTGCGCAGGTCAAGTAGCGTACGCGGCATATGTTAAAGTTATTAAGGCATATCGTTTACGGACGATATGCCTTTTTTGCTGTTTTCACGCTCTCGGAAGGCGCTTGAAACACTAAGCGCCCTGGCAACTGCATCACCTATTGGGAGTATAAAGCGGTTTCCGGCACCTGTAGAGGTTAGAAAGACAACAAAATGGATGTAGAGAAAAGGAGGAAACCTTGCTATGTTTTCCGTACTAAAAAATTTAGGATGGTTCTTTAAAAGAGAAGAAAGGCGGTATGTTATCGGCCTGATCCTGCTGATCGCAGCTGGAATCATGGAACTTGCACCGCCAAGGCTGCTCGGCAGCGCTATCGACGATATCGTGGCCGGCACCGTGACCTGGAATTCGCTGACCACTTATATCTTGCTCATCATCGCCGTCCTCGCCGTTATTTATCTGATTACGTACATATGGATGCATAAATTGTTCGGCGGTTCCAATCTGGTGGAGCGACTGCTGCGAACCCGATTTATGAACCATTTGTTGGGCATGACGCCCCCGTTCTTCGAACGTAGCCGGACAGGCGACTTGATGGCTCGCGCGACGAACGATCTGCGCTCGGTAGCGGCAACCGTCGGATTCGGAATGCTGACGCTGACGGATTCTACCGCTTATCTGTCTGTCATTTTTATCGCAATGAGTACCCTGATCAGCTGGAAGCTGACCTTGGCCGCGATCATCCCTCTCCCCTTCATCGCGTTGGCGATGAAAATTTACGGCCGCATCATTCACGAGCGTTATACGCTTGCCCAGGATGCCTTCGGGGACATGAACGACCAGGTGTTGGAATCGGTAGCCGGCATTCGCGTCATCCGCGCCTATGTCCAGGAGCGGAATGACGAAAAACGGTTTGAAGAGATTACGAACGATGTGTACAAAAAAAATCTGGCCGTGGCCAAAGTGGATGCCTACTTTGAACCGACCATCCGCCTTTGCGTCGGACTCAGCTATGCGATCGGTCTGACTTACGGCATTTATCTCGTTTTCCACAATGAACTGACCCTGGGCGATCTCGTATCTTTCAACATGTACCTGGGGATGATGATTTGGCCGATGTTTGCGATCGGCGAACTGATCAACGTCATGCAGCGCGGCGGTGCCTCGCTGGATCGCGTGAACGAAACGTTGAATGTCCGCCCCGACGTCGAGGATCCGCAGCATCCGGTGGATATCGCCAAACCGGAAAGCATCGATTTCAAAGACGTAACGTTCCGGTACCCGACTTCGACCATTAATAACCTGGAAAACATCGATCTGTCGATCAAACGCGGGGAAACCCTCGGTATCGTCGGCAGAACCGGCAGCGGGAAATCGACGCTGTTGAAACAATTGCTGCACGAATATCCTTCCGGAAGCGGCGAACTGGCGATTTCCGGCGTTCCGATCGGGCAGATTGCCCTGAACCGGTTACACGGATGGATCGGCTATGTGCCTCAAGAACAGGTACTGTTCTCCAAAACGGTCCGGCAAAACATCCAGTTCGGGCTTTCCGATGCGCCGGATGAGGTCATCATGGAAGCGATCCGGACCGCAGCCTTCGACCAGGACCTCGGCACACTGTCCGACGGGCTGGATACACTAGTCGGCGAAAAGGGCGTTGCCCTGTCCGGCGGTCAGAAACAGCGCGTCTCGCTGGCAAGAGCGTTTATCGCCGATCCGGACATCCTGATTCTTGACGACGCCCTGTCCGCGGTCGATGCACGAACGGAAGCCCGCATTATCGGGAATATCCGAAGTAAACGCTCCGGCAAAACAACGCTCATTTCCACGCACCGCTTGTCGGCGATCGAACATGCCGACTGGATCGTCGTGCTGGAAAAGGGGCGCATCATCGAGCAAGGTACCCACGAAACGCTGTTGCAGTCCGGCGGCTGGTACCGAGAACAATATGAACGCCAGCAGGTGGAATCCAACCTGACTGACGGGGAGGTGTCCTAGTATGCACACCCATACGGGAAAAGCACTGTTCAAATACGCCTTGACGGCGAAAAATACATTCATTCTTGCTTTAGTCATGCTGGCAATCGGCGTAGCCGCCGAACTGGCCGGCCCGTTTCTCGCCCGGACAATGATCGACGATCATATGCTGGCGATCGAGAAGCCGTTCTTCGAAACGACGAAAACCGGTGACAGTACCGTCGTCGCTTATGACGGACGCCATTTTAAACGCGGCGACCGGTTTGCCGACGGGGAAGCCCGTGGAGCCGAGGCCCGCATTCTACAAGTCGGCAAATCCTTCGTTTTCGTAAACTCCGCGGTAGCCGATGTCTCCGGCGACCGCAGCTTCAAAGACGGTGCTCTGACCTTCTCCCATAACGGAGAGATCACCGAATATCCGGCCCAAAAGTTGAAATCGACCGAAGTGTTTGCTTTTTACAAGCCGGAAATCCCCGGCATTCTGACATTAGTCGGCTGGTATTTCGTTTTCCTGGCCATTTCGATTGTCATGGAATTCGGCAAAACTTACTGGCTGCAATCTTCGGCCAATAAAGTAATTCAAAAATTGCGGATGGACGTTTACGCTCATATCCAGCGTCTGCCGGTTCACTTCTTCGATAATCTTCCGGCAGGGAAAGTCGTCTCCCGGGTTACGAACGACACGGAGGCGGTGAAGGATCTGTTTATCGCCGTACTGGCCAACTTTTTCTCGGGCATCATCAATATGATCGGCGTGTTCGTCGCCCTGTTCCTGCTCGATGTCCGGCTTGCGTTAATCTGCTTGTTCGTCGTGCCGATCATTTGGCTGTGGGTGGTGCTTTACCGGAAATTCGCCACCAAATACAACACGATCATCCGCTCCAGACTGAGCGAAATCAACGCCATTATCAATGAATCGATTCAGGGCATGTCGATCATCCGGATTTTCCGCCGCGAGGCGCAAACCAAAGCGGAATTCGAAAACCTGAACGACGATTATATGAAGCATCAAAACAAAATGTTGAATTTGAACGCATTTACATCGCACAACCTGGTTAACGTAATCCGCAGTCTTTCGTTCGCCGTAGTCCTCTGGTATTTCGGTTCCGCGCAATTGACCGGTGCAGGGATCATCTCGCTCGGCGTGCTGTACGCCTTCGTCGACGTGCTCGGCCGTTTGTTCCAGCCGATCACCGGGATGGTTAACCAGTTGGCAGCCCTTGATTCATCACTGGTCTCGGCCGGCCGCGTATTTACGCTCATGGATGAGCCGGGAGAACCCGTCACGGACGGATCGATGCCTCGTTATAAAGGAAATGTGGAATTCAAAGACGTATCGTTCGCTTACAAACGGGATTATGTGCTGAAGAACATCTCATTCGAAGCGAAGCAGGGTCAGACCGTGGCGCTCGTCGGGCATACCGGTTCAGGCAAAAGTTCGATCATCAACCTGCTGTTCCGGTTTTATGACCCGCAAAAAGGCAGCATCACGATTGACGGGCAACCGGTAAAAGATTTGCCTAAACAATGGATCCGCCAGCATATGGGGATTGTACTGCAGGATCCTTACCTGTTCACCGGCACGATCGCTTCAAATGTCAGTCTGGGGGATGAGCGCATCTCCCGCGAAACCGTTGAAAAAGCGCTGGAGGATGTCGGAGCGAAGCGCATCCTCTCCCACCTGCCAAAAGGGTTAGATGAGCCGGTCGTCGAAAAGGGCAGCACGCTGTCCGCAGGCGAACGCCAGTTGATATCGTTCGCGCGTGCGCTGGCCTTCGATCCGGCGATCCTCATTCTCGATGAGGCTACCGCCAACATCGATACGGAAACCGAGGCGCTGATCCAATCCGCGCTCGAAGTGCTCAAACGGGGGCGGACGACATTCATCATCGCCCACCGGTTGTCCACGATCCGCAGCGCGGATCAGATTCTCGTCCTGCACCGCGGCGAAATCGTCGAACGCGGCACGCACGAGGAATTGCTTGCGCAAGGCGGACGCTATTATCAAATGTACCGCCTGCAGCTAGGTACTGCGGAAGCCCCGGCATCGCCCGGGCCCGCTATGCAAGCGGCGGTTAACCGGATTTAACATCGTATTAACCGGCAAACCGGCTGGATACGGGGCTTCCTCCCTGTGCCAGCCGGTTTTTTTTATGCCAAAAATCATATTGCGCATAAAGAACATATGTTCTATAATTGTGAAAGTTATTACAAAACTATTTGGAGGCAATGATATGTTAAAAAGAATACCCACCCCTTTCAGTTATTCTTCAGCCGTCGCTGCCGGAGATTATGTATTTATCGGACTGCACCGCGGCTTTGGCGAGACGTTTCAGGAGCAGATTCATGACCTGTTTACGCATTTGCAAAGAACCCTCCGGCAATGCGATACCTCCCTGGATCAGATCGTCAAGGTTTCGGTCCACTTGAAACATATCGAAGATCTGCAGGCTATGGAAGAAGTGTTTTCCGATTATTTTGAACCGGATCAGTTTCCTGCCAGAATGACAACGACTACACAATTTTTTGATGTCGATTGCTTCCTCATGATCGAAGGGATCGCTTATAATCCGGGTTTGACATCCACTCCTGCATAAACAGTTCGCGGGAACTTGATCCTTATGCAAAAAACCGCTTAACGAAGTCTTAAGGACTTCGTTAAGCGGTTTCCGCGCCAGACCCTATTATTATTTTTGTTGCGCAATCTCAACCGTGTAGTTGCTTGAAACATAAGTTTCCGTTTTGGAATCCGTTATGACTTGAGGATAGAATTTACCTGCTTCCGGAGATAGCAATTCATAATATACGACAGCTTTATTCTCTTTCGTAAATTCCACCTTCACCACAGTGATGCCATAGCCCGGATGCGGCTGTTGATAGCGGGTCAAAACGACCTTGTTAATCTGATCGTTAACCTTCTCAATAGTGAACGATACGTTTTGCTGGGCGTTCTCTTCATTTTCCTTATATTTCTCCACGTACTCGGCTGCATTATATACCATTCGCGCCGCTTCGATCCGCGTCATGCTAGCAGTCGGGTAGAACTTGCCCTGATCGTCCAGCTCCGTGATTTTCATGAGCAGCAATCTTTGAATGCTTCCGGTATAAAGAACATTGCCTTTATCCGCATCTTTCACTTCAATATACATTTTGATCATCGGATAATTTCCGGTTGCGGAGATCGCTTGATCCAAAATGTACGCAAACTGCTCCTTGGAGATTTCGCCATTCCATTTGAAATTGTCAGGCAACTTGATCCCATGCGCTTCTGCGGCCTTTTGTGCCGCGTTATACCACGGTTTTTTACCATGATCGTTTTTGAACGGTTTCATATCTTCCTTACCTTGCAGTCCGAGTGCATTGAGGATCATGTATACTCCCTGAGCACCGGTCAATTTACCGCGGGGAACAAACTTGTCTTTGGAAATCCCCTGAATAATTCCTTTTTGCTGCAACGACTCCGTAATTTTCGCGTCTTGTCCTTGGACGTCGTTAAAGGCCGATGCCGATGAAGCCAGCAACAGAGAACCCGACAAGACCAAAGCGGCCGCTGTTTTAATTTTTGAATTTTTCATTATTATCACCTCTGCCCCCTAGACGCAGTAAGTTTCGTAAAGGTTGCATGTTTTTTCCTTTCATGGTGCCTTGTCCCGATGGATTCACATCGCCAGGCTGCGATGCACCGTATAATACCCGGATTTTTCAAGGAATAAACGAAAAGTCCGGAATCTCTTCCTCTTTAGAGAAAAAAATCCGGACTTTATTGATTTTGCGGAGCTTAGGCCGCTCCGTTCATTTTGCGGCAGATTTCCGCGCACTTGCGGCACATGGCCGCGCAATCCTTGCAATGCTCATGTTCATGCTTTTCACATTCCTCCGCGCACGCCTCGCAGGCTTTGACGCAAAGCTCGCAGATTTCCTTCGCAAACGGCGTATTGCGGGACAAGGCTTCGGCGGTAAACGCACAAATGTCGGCGCATTCGCGGTCCAGCCGGATGCAATCTCTCAGCATGGCCAATTCATACTCTTTCAGACTGGAAACATAGCAGTAATTACATGCATTCATACATTGGAGACACGCATCGATGCATTCACGGTATTTTTCCTGGATCATAGTTCAATAACCTCCCGATGTTGAGTTGCAAGTGTAAACACGCTCTTTATGTATTACCATGTTCACGAGACTATGAAACGTAAAGGAAAGGATACCCAGCTAATCTGCTTGCATTCCGGATTTGCTTAGGCCCGGCTTTTCTCTGCTCCCGGATTTGCTTAGGCCCGGCTTTTCTCTGCTCCCGTATTTGCTTATGACATGCTTTATGCTTACTCAGGCTCCTCTTCCATCTCTTTCAACCGTTTGGCAAGCGCCGTCTGATCGAAATGCTCGCCAATAAACACCGCTACATCCGGAACATCGCCCTGTGGTGTTATTTTGAGATAATCGGCCTCACGGTACGCATATTGAAACAAAAACCGGCTTGAAGTATCGGAAAACCGCAATATCCCTTTCCCTCTGTAAATTTCACGGGGCAGGTCCTTAATAAATTGTTCGAATACCACACTGTTTACCGGCCCGGAAAAATAGTGAGTATAGACGGTCACATGATCATGTGAGGCGTGCGAGTGAGACGCGTGGGTATCTGCCGAATGAGAAAGCCCGGCTTCCCCATGATCATGTTCATGGCTATGGTCATGCACATGCTTTGAATCAGTATGAGGTACATGATCGGTATGAATGGAGCGATCCCCCTGTTGTTCGTTTTTTTCCAGCAAATATGGCAAGTCCACCTCGCACTTTGTAGCCGGGACAATACGGGCATAAGGATTCAGCCGGCTCAGAAGATCACTCATCTCCTGCTGCGTTTCAGTCGATATCCGGTCGATCTTGTTCAGGATCAGGTCGGAACCGCAGCGGATTTGCTCCAGCATCAGACGATAGGTCTTCCCTTGCTGCGACGCATACAGCTCTGCCAAATGAGCGGCATCCACGACCGTAATCATCGGCCGGATATCCAATTTCAAGTAGAGCGACGATTCGGTTACCGCATCGAAAATCTCCATCGGATTGGCGGCTCCTGTCGCTTCAATGACTACCAGATCCGGCTGTTCTTGCTTAACCAGCTCATATAGCTGCACGCTCAAATCGCCCTTGATCGTACAGCAGATGCAACCGCCAAGCATTTCGGCCATAGGGACCTCTTCGCCGACAAGCTGTCCGTCCAGGTTGATTTCTCCCAATTCGTTCATGATGACCGCAGGCCGCAGACCGAGATCTTTCCAAAAAGATATTAGGTGTTGCAGCAAAGTGGTCTTTCCGCTTCCTAAAAATCCGGACAAAATATATATAGGCGTGGTTCCTTGTTCTCTCTCCATAATTACCTTCCTCCGTCGTTTAACTCTCTTCCCATGAAAGCGAGTTTACACCAAGGCGATGAATCACGCAACTTTCAGGAGTATGGCTCCTCCGTCACGTTCGTCATTTTCCGCTAAAAGCCTTTATGATCGATATCCACGGAATGTGGTAAAGTATAAATACATCATCCTACATGCAGAAAGGATATGAGCGAAGATGAGATCCGTTGATGAACACCGGAATGAAGCCCCGCAGGAGGTGGCCTGCATGATCGTTACCGTGTCGGATACCCGTACGGCGGAAAACGATTTAAGCGGCCAGCTGATGCAGCAACTTCTGACTGAACATGGCTACAAAGTGGTTAGATATGAGATCGTCAAAGATGAATACGACGGAATCCGCCAACTCCTGCGCGAAGCGGTATCCAGCCGTTCGGTCGAGGCCGTGCTGCTTACCGGGGGTACGGGGATTGCACCGCGCGATACGACTTATGAAGCGGTGCGCAGTTTGCTCAATAAGGAATTGCCGGGCTTCGGCGAAATATTCCGTTATTTAAGCTACACCGAGGATATCGGCCCTGCCGCAATATTAAGCCGGGCGATCGCCGGTACGATAGGCAATATGGCCGTGTTCTCGATGCCCGGCTCCAAAGGAGCGGTTAAGCTGGCTATGGAAAAAATCATCCTGCCGGAGCTGCGGCACGTGATGCGGGAAATCTACAAGAAATAAATCAGTTGTCGCAACGCTAAACAGAAAATTGAACCCAACAAGAAACCCCTCCACGCAGAATGAAATGGATTCTGCATAGGAGGGGTTCATTTTTATCAAGGATTAGCTTGATCGTTCATCTGGTCCAGTACCTTGTCAAAAACCGCTTTAATGTCCTTACTGTACTTGCTCTTCTGAATCCCGCTTGAAGCATACACGAGCGCCGTATTGCCTTTTTCGGAAATGACGGACGTTTCGCTTGCTGCCGCAGCCGTCGTCGATCCATCTTTGACCCCATACATTTCCCCGATCTCCCGGATCCGGTCGTTCTCGTTAGGGTAAACATGAACAAGTAGAAAATGGCGGGCATCGCCATTGATAAAATAACTGTAGCTGATATTGCCATCCAGCCCTTCCGCGTATGTTTCATGCGTGAGCCGGATGCTGCGCTTGGAACATTCCGCCTTCAAAGCCTGGAGAAGCGCAGTGTTGAGCGTAGTTCCGCTAAGCAGTTGGCGCTCGTTTCCCTTCGCATAACTTTTCATATTGTACTTGTCCAATTCGTCCCGGGCCATCCGCTGTCCGCCCTCACTGCATCCCGCAGCGAGTGACAAAACCAGCAAAGCACTAACCCCCATCAACCACCATCTCATAGCTATCCCTTCCTTTTCAAGGCTCGCTTCGCATGCTTCGATGGTGTTAGAATGCCTCTTTCATACCCAATTTATACCATGAATTCCTGGTAAAGCTTCAGTATGGATGTAAACCGTGTAGTAGTGACATAAAAAGGCCTATACCGAATAGTCGCGGCATAGGCCTTTCTTGCTTCATTATTTGATTAACGCAATGAAATAACCTGACGGCCCACGGCCTTCCCTTCCAGCACCGTGCTCAAAGCTTCAGGCAGCCGGTCGAGTTCGAATACCGTTACCCAATGTCTTAATGCGGTCTCCGGCTTCCACTCCCCAGCCAAACGCTCCCACAGCTTCAGCCGCAACGGCATCGGGCAGAGAACGGAATCAATCCCTAGCAGATTGACGCCCCGCAAAATAAACGGATATACGGTAGCGTCGTAATTGCCGCCAGCAGCCATGCCGGACAAGGCAAGCGAACCGCCGTATTTCACGCTCTTCAGCAAATCGCCCGTAACGGCTCCGCCGACCGGATCGACCACGGCGGCCCATATTTCCTTGCCGAGCGCACCTTTGGCACCGGAGGCGGCTTCCTCTCGGCTAAGCACCCGGGCCGCTCCAAGAGCCAGCAGCTTGTCTGCCATGGCGGCCTTGCCCGTTACCGCCGCCACTTCAAAGCCAAGCTTGCCCAGCATGGAAACGGCCATGCTGCCGACGCCGCCGGTAGCACCGGCTACCAGCACCGGCCCGCTAGCCGGGGTAACCCCGTTGGCCAGCAGCCGCTCTACCGACAATGCCGCAGTAAATCCGGCCGTTCCGATAGCCATAGCTTCCAGCGGCGTCAACCCCGCGGGAAGTGGTACCAGCCAGTCCCCAGGGACTCTGGCGAACTCGGCGAAGCCTCCCTCGTGGCTTACGCCGAGTCCGTACCCGGTGCAGAGCACCAGATCGCCCGGTTGGAACCGCTCATCCCGGGAATCCGTTACCTCTCCGGCCAAATCAATGCCGGGGATGAAAGGGTATTGTCTTACGATTTTTCCGTCCGGAATCGAAGCTAACCCGTCCTTGTAATTCACGCTGGAATAATGAACGGAAATCGTCACGTTCCCTTCCGGCAATTCATTCACGGTAATTGGTTCGACTCCCGAACGGAATCCTGATTCATCTTTATGCACGCGAAAAGCCCGAAACTGCTCCATGATGCCTTCCTCCTTAGAAAATGAGCATGACGTCTGCCGCGACTACTATGAAACTGGACTATCTATATCGTGTTAACTTACAAGAATGGATGCTCGTGCTTCACCAGCAGAATTTGCCAGCGACGCTCCACTTCCTGCTCGAATGCCTTAAGCGCAGCTTCATTCTCCGGCTTGAGCAAATGGCGTGTTTTCCCCATTGTTTTCAGCCAATCGGTCAACGGAACGCGCTTAGTCTTCTCTTCCGGATTGTAGGTGATGCTCGTTTGTCCATGCTCCACTTCATAAAGCGGAAAGAAGCAGGAATTAACGGCCGCATCCACGATATTCGTTCCCTCATCGTCTTTGCTGATCCAGTTCAGCGGACAGGCTATCAATATTTTACCATAAACGAGTCCCTCGTTCTGTGCGTACCATTGAGCTTTCGCCGCTTTTTTCACCAGATCCTGAGGATATGCTTCGCTACCGGTAAATACGTAAGGAATATTGGTTGCCGCCATAATTTGTGCGGTATCCTTATGATGGAACACTTTGCCCTGCTGCGCCGAGCCTAGATTGGATGTCGAAGTCCGGTGACCCAGCGGCGTCGAGTAGGACAGCTGTGCGCCCGTGTTCATATAACCCTCGTTATCGTATTCCACGATAATCATTTTATGATTCCGCAAAGCTGCGCCAATGGCCGGACCCATCCCGATATCCATGCCGCCGTCCCCGGTCACCATGACGAAGGTGAAATCGTCTTTCAGTCCGAGCTCGTCGAACTCGCCTCTCCGTTTGCGTTCCCAGAACATTTCCACCAAACCGGACAGCGTGGCTGCTCCGTTTTGGAACAGGTTGTGGATGTAAGTCGCTTTATGGGACGAGTAAGGATAACCCGTCGTGGTCACCATGGCGCAGCCGGTATGGAACAGCGCGACGATGTCGCCTTCAATGCCTTTAAAGAACAGCTCCAGCCCGGAAAAAATACCGCAGCCCGGACAAGCGCCATGGCCCGGTGCAATCCGTTTCGGCTTTTTGGTCAAAGCGCGAAGCGGAGGAATCCGGACGCCCAGCTTGCCGGTTTCTTCGTTCCGGGTCACCGTAATCAGCCCGGTTTTCAAGTCTTCAAAACGGAGCGGATTCAGCACGCGTTTCGGTGCTTTCTCCTTGTCGCCCGGCGTATGCCCGTAATAGTCGAACGCCACTTCCACCCGGTCCTGCTTGGCCGCTTCAATGGCCAGCGAGAACAGATGATGACCGTCCTCGGCATAAAACTCCTTGCCGCCGAGGCCGTACACCCGGCTGACTACCTTCGTCGTATGGTTTCCATGCGTGAACAAGGCGGCTTTGATTTCGTTGCTCATATTGCCGCCGTGGGCGCCGTAGGAATCGCCGCGGTCACCGATGGTAATCGCTTTGACGTTCTTCAGTGCCTCGGCGATTTGTTTTTGCGGGAACGGACGAATCATGTTTGGCGCGATTGATCCCGCCTTGATGCCTTGGCGGCGCAAATCGTCAACGACATCCTTGATGATTTCCGAAGCGGAGTTCATCAGGAACACGGCGACTTCCGCGTCTTCCATGCGGTACAGATCCAGCAACGGATACTCGCGTCCGGTCAAATCGGCATATTCGCTTGCGATCCGTTCAAATACGGCCTCCGCATTGTACATGGCCTGCGATTGCTGATAGCAGTTGTTGATATAATCCGGTTCGTTCATGTAAGGTCCGACCGTAATCGGATTGTTCCGGTCCAGCGTATGCAGGAAACCGGCCGGCGGATGTTCACCGACGAATTTGGTCACGTCTTCGTTGTTGGCGAATGTGCTGACGCGGCGTTTTTGATGGGACGTGAAATAACCGTCCGAAGCTACTAGCACCGGCAGTCGAACTTCAGGATCTTCCGCCAGCTTGATCGCCATGATGTTCATGTCGTAAACGGCTTGAGGATCACGGCACATCAGGATCGGCCAACCTGTGTTGAGCGCAAAATACAAATCCGAGTGATCGCCGTGAATGTCGAGCGGTCCGGAGACCGAACGGCAAACGAGGTTCATCACCATCGGAAAACGAGTGCCTGATTGTACAGGCATTTGTTCCAGCATGTACATATACCCGTTGGCACTTGTTGCGTTAAATACGCGACCGCCTCCGGTGGAAGCCCCAAAGCAAATCCCGGCTGAACTATGCTCGCCGTCCGAGGGAATCAGCTTGATATCGTGTTGCCCGTTCGCTTTCA
Organism: Fontibacillus forbon; assembly: GCF_046559655.1. Classification (NCBI taxonomy): domain Bacteria; kingdom Bacillati; phylum Bacillota; class Bacilli; order Caryophanales; family Paenibacillaceae; genus Fontibacillus; species Fontibacillus forbon. Next base: position 162,807 of record NZ_JBKGFV010000002.1, read on the forward strand.
TGAGATCCAGAAATTGCGCTACCTCCGTAGACGGAGAGATCGGAAAGTATCCCATGATATGATAGTTGATCTGATGGGCGGCATAGGCCGCCATCTCATTACCCGACTCGAAAACGACGCGTTGTTCCACTTTGGCCGTTTTGCGTTCTTTTTCCATATTGATTGCCATTTAGGTAACCGCCCTTCCCAAAAATATTAATGGACCGCCAAATCGAATAAGTGAGGAATCCGATGCTGCTCGGCATAACCGTCGTCTTCCCGTTCCCCGGACAGCGCGTCCGTAGGACAGGCATGAATACATTTCAGGCAGCCCTTGCAATATTGGTAGTCGATGCCTTTCAGGAACATTTGCGGACGGCCTTTCTTATCCGGCAATTCCTCCCATACAAAACAGTTATCCGGACAAACATTGTCGCACTGGGCGCAATGAATGCATGATTCTTCCTTAAAATGAGGCATCATCCCGGAACGGGAGATGCTGAGATCCTTGAGCATGCTGTTGCCCGGGTTCGTAATCAGTCCCCCGATCGGCTGCGTTTCATAGCCCAAGACAGGCGTGTCCGCACGGACAAAAGCAGGCATAGCTGCCCCCTCCGGCAAGGCAAACGTCTGAATGACCACTTCCTGATATCCGCGTTCAAATGTCGCTAAGGCGGGTGCTACCGTCTGAGGATATTTTTTCTCCAACGATTTACGGATAACGCCCTTCATCGTTTCGGGATCCAAAAACGGACATAACCGGAACATCGCTCCCAGCATCGCCATATTAACGCGATTTTTCTCATCCAGTGCGATACCGGTTGCATCGATGACGGCGATCGTCCCGCCGATCAGCTTCATCTTTTCTTTTAATTGTTCAGGCGTTTTACGCGAGTTTACGAGCACGGTGCTATCCTCGTAAATTCCACTGATTACATTGACCGTCTTCGCCAGCGCCTCTTGGAATATACTAACAATATGCGGCCGCTCCACCGGAGAAGTATCACGGATGGAAGTCTCCATATCACAAAAACGGATATGGGCTTTTACAGGTGAACCCTTTTTCTCCGAGCCATAAGATGAGAAGCTGACGCCATTCAGGCCCGCTCCTTCCACACCGGCTTCGGCAAGCATTTTCCCGGCAAGATTGGCTCCTAATCCCCCAATGGATTCCAAGCGGATTTCAAAAAAGCCCAGTTCGTTCAGTTTGGGTAATTGTACCACGCGTTTGACTCCCTTCTTCGCCACTGCGAAATCATAACGACGTAAAATGAGTAAAAAATGTCACACAAAATAGTGCCTTGATTAATGTTTATCATAGAAACAGTGTGACGAATGTAACAAATGTCATATGGACAATCTCGGAGTAACAATTGTGCGGGGGTTGTCATATTCAAACCCGAATGTCGAAAAAAAGCTTGGGAAGGTTTGAAAAAACTCGATTCCTGCGCTTTCCCGAGAAATAATTTTTGCATCGCCAAAAAGCCCCGAAAGTCTTTAATAAGACATTCGGGGCTTCTCTCTATTCTTCCAGTTGACTCATATGTTCTTCGATCATTCGCTGCTTTAGTTCCCAGGCTTCCTGGCTCAGGTTAACCCGGTAGATTTCCGGATTCAGCTTGCGCAAATACTCGGGCCAGAACATGTTCAACTGGTCGCGGTGATGACTGCGGATTTCTTCCAGTTGCGGAAGTTCGTAAACCAGTTCGCCTTCAGTAAAGATCGGCTGCAGCATCGAAACGGCTTCATAGTCCTTGACCGATTTCTTGATATAGGGATGAACCGGATCAAACAGCCGGAGTTTGCCGCCTGACCTCGCCTGCTCTTCATGGGGCAAACAGATATAATCGGCAATCGCCTTGCCGTTCTCTTTACTTACGATGCGAAGTACATCCTTCTTGCCCGGGGAGGTTACCTTTTCGGGGTTTCCGGAAATTTTGATCGTCGGCTCCATGACTCCGTTCCGTTCGCGTTCCACGAGCTTGTACACCCCGCCCAGTGCTGGCTGGTCCGCCGCCGTAATCAGTTGGGTGCCGACGCCCCAAACATCGATTTTGGCTCCTTGAGCCTTCAGATTGAAAATCGTGTTCTCGTCCAGATCGTTTGAAGCTACAATCTTCACGTAAGGCAGTCCCGCATCATCCAGCATTTTCCGCGCCTGGACGGACAAATACGCAAGGTCCCCGCTGTCCAGCCGGATACTGCCCAGCCGCTTTCCTTCAGCTTCAAGCAGTTTGGCGGTATGAATCGCATGCGGAACTCCGCTCTCCAGCGTATCGAAAGTATCCACCAAAAGGGAGACATAGTCCGGCAACGCTTTGGCATAGAGCTCGAATGCCTCCTGTTCGGAATCAAAAATCTGCACCCAGGAGTGGGCATGCGTGCCTTTCGTCGGAATGCCGAAGGTCTCGCCCGCGAGCAGGTTGGATGTCGCGTCGAAGCCGGATATGTAAGCCGCCCTTGCGCCCCAAACCGCCGCATCGGCCTCTTGAGCCCTGCGGGAACCGAATTCCAGCAGCACATCGTTCTCTGCAACGCGTTTGATGCGGGAGGCTTTTGTGGCGATCAATGTTTGAAAATTCATAAAATTAAGCAGTGCGGTTTCAACGAGCTGCGTTTCCATAATGGAGCCTTCTACCCGGATGAGAGGCTCATTAGGGAAACAGAGATCCCCTTCTTTTAACGAAAAAAGATTTCCGCGGAATTGAAAGTCTCGCAAGAGTTCCAAAAACTCAGGCTTGTAGCTTTCCTCTTGCTGCGCTAAATACGCCAGATCCTTATCGGTAAAGCGCAGGTTGGAGATATATTGGACGATCCGTTCAAGCCCCGCAAAAACGGCATAACCGTTGCCAAAGGGAAGCTTGCGGAAATAAGCTTCAAACACGGCTTTGCGGTTATGGGTTCCGTTAATCCAGTGCGCATAAATCATATTGATTTGATATTTATCCGTATGCAGCGCCAAATGTTCACTTAGCATGGTGTCTCATCCTCTCTGGCTGTCCTGGATGACAGAAAGGGCAGCAGTCTCTTGTATGTATCTAGGTATAGATCGACAGCTGTGGCGTAAAATCCGTAAACCGGTACAGCTGTGCCGGACGCTGCGAATATTGATTCGACAGCATCGGTTTGTCATTCTCGTCGCGTACTTCTTCCAATATACCTTGGCGGCTTCGCGTTGATGTAATTTTGCGGATGAAATTCAGTTCGGCAAAATCCGGAACCACCGTCTGAATCACCTGGTATAGCTCACCCAGCGTGAAATGAGGCGGCAAAAACTGCTTGGCAATCGTCGTTTGCAGCATTTGCTGCTGTATTCTCCGGTATGCATCCTCAAGAATTTCACGATGGTCGAACGCCAGGTCTAACTCTTCCAGCGCTTCCCTCACCGTGAACAGGCCCACTTCCTGCGCATCGTCTGCGGATTGGCGCTTCTCCAGCACCCATTCCTCCACTAACGCAAAAAAAGCGTGCGAGATAATCCAGCCGCGAGGGTCCCGTCCAGGTTTGCTATATACCCCTAAATACTCCAGATGATGACCGTCGACTCCGGTCTCCTCCTTCAATTCCCGGCGTGCCGTCTCAAACAGCGACTCGTCCTCTTGCGAAAAACCGCCCGGAAGCGCCCATGCGCCGGCAAAAGGCCAACTTCTGCGGCGAATCAGCATTACCTTGAGATCAAAGCGCGGCAGTGACTTGGTGGAAGCTTTACGCTCCTGCCTCGTCAGCGTAAACATGACTATATCAGCCGGAATGCCGTCCGGTGTCCGGTATTTTTTTACTTCATCTTCTCGGTAAGCGTGCTGTTCCTCATTGCTCATTGCGATCACCACATCAGTCATTTGATAACGCAGTGCCTGACCGGCACGGGCGTTCCAGATAATTCATCACATTAATAATTCAAGTCTTTATATTCCAGACAGACGTTTCATCCCTGCTCCCGCGGCAAGCGAAAAGTTGCCGTAGCGATACAGCCGAGCACGCCTTCTTGATTCTTCACTTCCGCCCGCAGCGTCATGGTTCGCCGGGTTTCATGCAGCACAAACGCCGTTGCTACCAGTTCACCTTTGCGCATCGGGCTTAAAAAATTCACGTTCAAGTGGGTCGTCACGCCAAAGCCGCCTTCTTTTACGACAGCCACCAGCGTCCCCATCGCCTGATCCATCATCGATGACAGCACGCCGCCATGTACGATGCCCATGGAATTCAAATGGTGATCTCCGGCCGTTACTCCGATCTCCACATGATCCCGCTCGGCGGAAATCAGCTTCATTCCGAGCATTCCCCAAAACGACCGCTCTTCCTTACGCATGACTTCATTCCAATCCATGAATCGTTACCTCCTGATGACTTTATTAAACCTTGATAAGGCGTATTATGACCATGCCCGTAACCCTTTTATGTCATGGCTCCGATTCACTCACACTAAGAAGAAAAAGGTGCGGAAGAAAACTTCCGCACCGACTTCATCCGATTACTCCCCGTAGCCGGAAGTCGCCGCCGGCTCGCTGCCGGCCTCTACGTTCACTTTTTCGGAAACCGTATCACGAATGACCGAAATTACGAGCTGCAGCAAATAATTGATATCGCTTTGACTTTGCTGGAACTCGGTGACCAGCGGAATTCCGTCCAGCTCGTCCTGCAGTTCCTCTATTTCCCGTTCGATTTTTTCCACCATCGCCTTGTTCTGGAAGCTTTCGAACGCTACGATTTCTTTCTGCTTCTTCTTGATCGTGCTGATCAAAGCCTGCACGCGTTCATGATGCTGGATAAGTTGTTCGGCTTTCTGAAACTGGCGTACCTCTTCGCTTGTTCCGATCAGGGTTGCCAGTTCTTTTGCTTTCGACATAATATCATCACGAATCACCAAATCACGGGAATTGAATTTCGGAACCCCGCAGTCCGTATGATCCTGGTGTTGATGTTGTTCTCCCAAGGTCTTCCCCCCCCCTTTGCTTCGTACTACTATATCGGACACCTTTCGACCATAGAAACTGCTTCGGGAACGATGTTCCCCTTAATGTACCATGTCATCGGATCCGTTATTTCCACGTGGACGAACTGACCGATCAGGTCGCTGCCGCCTTCGAAATGTACCAATTTATTGCTGCGCGTTCTGCCGGCAAGCACGGTGGCGTTGTTTTTGCTTTCGCCCTCTACCAGCACCTCTACGATCTTGCCCTGCATGGTGTCGTTGCTTAATCGGCTGTTTTCGTTCACGACTTCATTCAACCGCTGCAGTCGTTCCTTCTTGACTTCCATCGGAATATTGTCTTCCATCACCGCTGCCGGGGTTCCTTCACGTGGTGAATAAACAAAAGTATAGGCCGAGTCATAGCGTACTTCACGCATCAGAGAAAGCGTCTCCTGGAAATGCTCTTCCGTCTCGCCCGGGAATCCGACAATAATATCCGTTGTTAGTACCACACCAGGAATAGCGGCTTTAATCTTCCGCACAAGTTCCAGATATTGTTCACGCGAATATTTCCGGCTCATCTTCTTCAGCACTTCGCTGCTGCCGGACTGAACCGGCAAATGAATATGCTCCACCAGATTGCCGCCCTTCGCAAGCACTTCGATCAGATGATCGTCAAAGTCGCGCGGATGGGATGTCGTAAAGCGCACCCGAGGAATATCGATTTTACGGATATCATCCATTAAATTCGCGAAACTGTATTGTATATCGGTAAAGTCCTTGCCATAGGCATTCACATTTTGACCGAGCAGCGTAATCTCTTTAAAACCTTGACGTGCCAATTCCCTGACCTCGGCGATAACATCTTCCGGACGGCGGCTGCGTTCCTTGCCGCGGGTAAACGGCACGATGCAGTACGTGCAAAACTTGTCGCAGCCGTACATAATGTTGACCCATCCCCGCATTCCTTCACGTTTCTTGGGCAGGTTTTCGATAATGTCGCCTTCTTTGGACCACACCTCGACGACCATTTCCTTGCTGAACATCGCTTCCTGAATCAGATATGGAAGGCGGTGAATGTTGTGGGTTCCGAAAATAAGATCGACGAACCCGTGTTTCTGCAAGATCCGGTTAACAACGCCCTCTTCCTGGGACATGCAACCGCAAACGCCGAGCAGAAGATCCGGCTTTTCCGTTTTGAGCCCTTTCAAGTGCCCAAGTTCGCCGAACACCTTATCCTCGGCATTCTCCCGGACCGCACAGGTGTTCAGCAGAATAATGTCCGCTTCTTTGCGATCTTCGGTGGGGCGATAGCCCATTTGCTCCAGAAGACCTTTAATCGTCTCCGTATCATGCTCATTCATCTGGCATCCGAAAGTATAGACAATATAGTGCCTGCCTTTCCCGATCGCCTTCATTTCCTCGGGAATCGCATTGTCGTACAGCACTTGAATATCTTCTTTGCCGCGCTGCTTTTCAATTCGATGATTCGGTTCCGATAGAATCTGGATCTCCCGTCCGCGGATTCTGATTTTCTTTCCCCGCTCATCCTCCGAAATGACTTTTGCGTCCGAGAAGTCAAAATACTTGGAGTAATCCTTACTTTCCTTAGCCATGATGTCGGCTCACTCCTTTTAACAATCTATCTATCTTCATTTTTATTAAAATTTCAATCCATGCTTAAAAATGCATTACACCAAATTATAACATGATTCACATTTGATATCCAGATGATTGGCATTTCCACCATTTGTGATCACGAAAAAGACCCGTTCAAGGAACGGGCCTGATTTCTTTTGCTCGAAATTAAAATCCTTTATATTGCGGCTCTTCATTTTCCAGCTGCTTAACCCGGCTTTCCACTTGCGTGACGATTTGCTGCGTTTGCTCCGCCGCGCCCGTGAACAGGTTTTTCGCTTCCTGGTTTTGCGTGTTCAAAGCGAACTGCTCCAGATTGGCTTGCGCACTCTTCAGCGAGGCCAGCGTAGTCTTCACTTGTGCTGCTACTGTCATCTTGTTCACCACCTTTGTCCAAATATGCATAACGATCGAGACATAAGGTAACCTTCCGCCCTGCCGTTTATACGGATGCACGGGTACCAGATTTTGTTTTAGATAAAAAAACGACACTTGCGCATAATTGGAATAATTCACTTTTCGCGACCGAAAGGAGCAAGATTATGCCGATATGGTTGGAAGTCATTGTGCGGACGCTGGTGTCCGCGGTGATTCTGTTTCTTCTGACGCGCATGCTGGGCAAAAGACAAATATCCCAGTTGTCCTTTTTTGAATATATCACCGGCATTACGATCGGGAGCATTACGGCCTATCTGTCCGTCGATGTAGATACGCACTGGTATTTGGGGATCGTCTCGATGGCGGTCTGGTTCCTGGTGTCGCTAGGCATCGAATATCTGCAAATCAAGAGCAAAATAGCCCGGGACTTGATCGACAGCAAATCGACCGTTTTGATTAAAGACGGAAAAATCATGGAAGAGAATTTGAAGAAAGAAAAGATCACGAATGACGAGTTGTTAGAGCAATTGCGGAAGAAAAGCATATTTCAGGCCGCACAAGTCGAATTCGCGGTCATCGAGCCGGACGGTCAAATCAATGCCTTGCTGAAAAAAGAGTACCAGCCGCTTACCCCGTCGGACCTCGGCATCAAAATCGCCCCGGCGCCCGAACCGCAGACCGTCATCATTGACGGCAAAATCATGGATGAGCCTCTGGCTACCATGGGCTTGAGCAGGCGTTGGCTGCATACCGAACTGGAGAAGGTTGGCGTGTCCCTCGACAATGTAAACCTTGCCCAGGTTGACGGATACGGCCAATTTTATGTCGATTTGTATGACGACCAAATCCAGGTTCCTCAGCCGCAGGAAAAGGCCTCCTTGCTGGCCCAGTTAAAAAAATGCGAAGCCGATCTGGAAATGTTCGCCCTCTCGACCGATGAAGCCTCCGCCAAGCAAATGTACGGTACTTGTTCCGAGAAGCTCTTGAAAGTTATAGATGAAGTCAAACCCTTGTTGGCCCGATAAAGGAGGAGCAGGCGCATGTCCAAGCAAAAGAACAAAAAATTGACCCCAACTCAGCAACAGTATCAGCGGCTCGCTTCCGACATCGAACCAAAGCGGCCGGTCTTCGTCAACTGTCTCCGCGCTTTCCTGGTCGGAGGGCTCATTTGCCTGATTGGAGAATGCATCCGTCAAGCATTTATGGCTTATGGCGGATTTAGCGACAAGGAAGCGGGCAACCCCACCGTCGCCGTGCTGGTCATTGTGTCCGTCATTCTGACCAGCTTCGGCGTTTACGATAAAATCGCCCAGTGGGCCGGAGCTGGAACGGCGGTTCCGGTCACGGGATTCGCCAATTCCGTGGCTTCTTCGGCAATAGAACACCGGAGCGAGGGACTGGTTCTTGGCGTTGGAGCAGGGATGTTCCAACTCGCGGGGTCCGTGATCGTGTTCGGAACGGTCGCTGCTTTTATTATTGGCATCATCTACGCTATATTTGTTCCGGGATTTGCGGGAGGAGGTCATTAACCCATGCTAAAAGGTCACCAAAGCTGGATTTTTGAAAACAAGCCTAAGATCGTGAGCACCGCAACCGTCGTCGGCCCTTTTGAAGGACAGGGTCCGCTAGCCGACGATTTCGATATCATCCACGCCGACCTGTACCTGGGCCAAGACAGCTGGGAGAAGGCGGAAAAAGTGCTTTTAGAGGAATCCGCCTCTCTTGCGATCGAGAATGCCGGATTGACCAAGGAGCAAATTCAGTTCTTTTTCGGCGGTGATCTGATGAACCAAATCATCAGCAGCAGTTTTGCCGCAAGAACCCTCAGCATCCCTTATCTCGGCCTGTTTGGAGCCTGCTCAACCTCCATGGAGAGTTTGGCGTTAGCATCTTATATCGTGAATTCCGGAGGAGCCAAGTATGCATTGGCGGGAACTTGCAGCCATAACGCGAGCGTGGAGAAACAATTCCGTTATCCGACGGAATATGGTTCGCAAAAACCGCCGACCGCCCAGTTTACCGTTACCGGTTCGGGTTCATCGGTCGTTTCCCTGGAAGGCAACGGTCCCGCGATTACTTCCGCAACGATCGGTCGCGTAATCGATATGGGCATCACCGATCCCTTCAATATGGGAGCGGCCATGGCGCCGGCCGCCGTGGATACCATTGAAGCCCATCTCCGCGACCTGCAAATCAAACCGTCCCATTATGATCTGATCGTAACGGGCGATTTGTCGAAGGTCGGCTATGAAATTGCGAATGAACTGCTGGAAAGGCACGGTATCCCGATACGGGAAACCACGTACAAGGATTGCGGCATGATGATTTACGATTATGAGAAACAAAAAGTTCAGGCGGGAGCGAGCGGCTGCGCCTGCTCTGCGGTCGTCACCTACGGCCATTTGCTGAAAAAGGTCCAAAAGGGCGAACTGAAGCGAATCCTCGTCGTCGCTACAGGGGCGCTGCTCTCCCCCCTATCTTTTCAGCAGGGAGAAAGCATCCCATGTATTGCGCACGCTGTCTCGATTGAGAGCGGAGTGTAAAGGCGGGAATACCTTTGAGGTTGCATCTCACTTCTTCACCAACCTGGCACCCATTGAACTTCTAATGGAGCACTAAAAGCTGATTTCTTTCAATTCCTTCACTGTATTTTCCCAAAGAACATCGCTCAATGGTAAGCTAATCCGTCAAGAACTCACGATTTGAATGGATATGTCCAATCAAGATCCATCGGGAAGTGAGCGAGCGGTTCTCTGGATGGACAAATCCAATCAAGATAACAAAAAGGACCTCGCCGAAGCGAGGTCCTTTTGTTAAAGTAAATTAATCCACGATTTCTGCAGTGTCGCCGTTATTAGCGCCTGCTGCGTTTGCTTCGTCTGTATCGATATGCATATCCAGCGCGAAAGAATCGGAAACGCGGGCGATTACATTCTCAAGCACCAGACCGCGTTCGCCGCCAAGGCGAACTTTCAGCAATTGCTTGTCCGCAATGCCCCATTTTTCGGCATCGGATGTATGGAAATGAATGTGACGTGCAGCTACGATAACGCCTTGTTCAAGCTCAACTTCGCCAGCCGGACCCTTCACTTTGATTCCCGGAGTTCCATCAATCTTGCCGGATTCGCGAACCGGAGCTTTAACGCCGATCGCGAAGGAATCCGTACGGGAAATCTCCAGTTGTGAAGCAGGGCGTGCAGGTCCCAAAATACGGACTTTGTCGAATTGGCCTTTCGGTCCGATCACGGCTACCGTTTCGTTTGCCGCGAATTGTCCTGGCTGGGACAATGGCTTGAATTCGGTCAGTTGGTAACCTTGGCCAAACAAAGCTTCGATATGTTCTTGTGTCAGGTGAATATGACGTGCCGATACGCCGACGGGTACAATTTTGCTCATTTTTGAAACACTCCTCGTATAATCTCTATATCGATGACGATTCACATCGTTACCCATTATACACCTAATTCAAACAAAAAGAAAAAGATGTCCACTTATTGTGGACACCTTTTGAAGGGTTATACGAATTCTGCAACAAGATTGTCAAACTCGTTTTTTTGCAGAGCCAACGATTGATGAGCAAGCGGCTCTTGCTTGAACCCGTGCACCATATTCTCATAACTCTTCTTCTCTTTGTTCTGATAAATCAGGCCGGTAATCATGCTGCCCGTTTCCATCAGTTTGGACATCGCCATCGCCCGGTTGCTTGGATCATAATCCGGTACGGTCTCCAGATTAATGATGTTTTCCTTGAACCAGTCGTACGTGTTGACCTTGTTAAAGGTTACGCACGGGCTGAACACATTGATCAACGAGAAGCCTTCATGTTGAATGCCCTGTTCAATCAGGGAAGTCAATTGCTTCAGGTCGCTGGAGAACGATTGGGCTACGAAGGTGGCTCCGGAAGCAAGCGCAATTTCCAACGGAGACAGCGTCGATTCTACCGAACCTTCCGGAGTACTCTTCGTCTTGAACCCCTCGCCGCTGCGCGGTGAAGTTTGCCCTTTCGTCAGGCCGTAAATCTGATTGTCCATGACGATGTAAGTGATATTGATGTTCCTGCGGATCGCATGAACCGTATGGCCCATCCCGATGGCAAAGCCGTCGCCGTCGCCGCCGGAGGCGATGACCGTCAAATCGCGGTTGGCCAGCTTGACGCCTTGCGCGATCGGAAGCGCGCGTCCGTGAATTCCGTGCAGTCCATATGCATTAATGTAACCGGAGATCCGGCCGGAGCAGCCGATCCCGGAAATGACAGCCAGATTTTCCGGCTCAAGCCCTACAGCAGCTGCTGCGCGCTGGATAGCCGCCTGGATGGAGAAATCGCCGCATCCCGGACACCAGTTTGGTTTGATGTTATTACGGAACTCTTTAAAGGTTGCCATTCTTCACCAACTCCTCCTGTGCTTTGTTGCCGGCTGCATTTTTGCATCTTTCGAACACTTCCGAAGGCAGGAACGGATTTCCGTCATATTTGAGGACATTCACGATCTTATCGTGATGTCCGACATTCATTTTAATCAAGTTAGCCAATTGGCCGGTTGCATTGTTCTCCAGTACGACGATCTTCTTTGCTTTCTCCATTTGCTCCTTTACTTCATCGACCGGGAACGGATGCAGCAGGCGGACCGTCATATGGTTCGAAGTAATTCCTTCGCCGTTTAAGCGAAGACGGGCCTGATCGATCGTACCGCCCGTGGAACCCATGCCCACGATCAGAAGATCCGGATCGGCGTGAGGGGCGTGCAGATGGATCGGATTCTCCACCTCCAGCTTTGCCAGCTTGCGGAATCGCTTATCCATCATTTTCTTGCGGTTCACCGGGCTCTCCGAAGGACGTCCCGACTCATCATGCTCCACGCCGGTCACATGGTGAATGCCGTTCTTCTCGCCCGGAAGCACCCGCGGCGAAATTCCGTTTTCGGTGAACGCATAGCGGTTAAACATGCTCGAATCTTCGCGGTCCGGAATATCCTTGACCATATAGCCCCGGTCGATCTGGATTTTATCGAAATCCAGCACCTCGCAAGACTGCTTGCCCAGCGACAGCTGAAGGTCGGTCGCCAGAATGACCGGCACTTGATACTTCTCAGCAAGATTGAAGGCTTGAACGGTATCGTAGAAGCACTCTTCGATCGAGCTCGGAGCGAGCACAATCTTAGGGATTTCCCCGTGCGTCCCGTATATCAACGCGCTGATATCGCTCTGCTCCTGCTTGGTCGGAAGTCCCGTACTTGGACCGCCGCGCTGGGTATCCACGATAACGACCGGTATCTCGGTCATCCCCGCCAATCCGATCGCTTCCATCATGAGCGAGAGACCCGGTCCCGCCGATGCGGTCATGGTTCTTACTCCGGCATAGCTGGCGCCGATGGCCATCGTAATCGCCGCGATTTCATCTTCCGTTTGCACCACGGTGCCGCCGAACTTCGGCAGCTTTTTAATCAGATATTCCATAATTTCCGAAGCCGGCGTAATCGGATAGGCACTCATGATCCGGCAACCGGCAGCTACGGACCCGAGTCCGATGGCATCATTGCCGATCATGAACAGCTTCTGCTTTCCGTCGGCCGGTTCCAGCTTGAAGTTCTCCAGCGGACCGCCAGCGAGCTCAAGCACGTAATCCGCACCTCTTTTGACCGCTTCAATGTTTTTTTCCACGATCGCCGGACCTTTGCGCCCGAATTCTTCTTCGACCGCTTTATTGAATACTTCCAGCGGCAATCCCAAGAGCGCCCAGGAAGCGCCGGAAGCGACCATATTTTTCATTAACGAGGTGCCAAGCTCCTCAGCAATGCTAGTAATTGGAACGGCGAACAACTTCGCGTCCACGCCTTCGGGTACGACCGGATTGAATTTGGCGTCTGCCACAATGACTCCGCTGCTAAGCAGTTCATGTGCGTTCAAATCGATAGTCTCCTGGTCAAAAGCGACTAATATGTCCAAGTCGTCGGAAATCGCGCGAATCGGCTTGGTGCTGATCCGGATTTTATTGTTCGTATGGCCGCCTTTAATACGTGAAGAAAAATGCCGATAGCCGTATAAATAGTAACCCAGTCGGTTCAAAGCCGTCGAAAAAATCCGATCCGTACTTTCAACGCCTTCACCTTGCTGTCCACCGATCTTCCAAGACAATTGACTAATCAAGATCGCCCACCCCTTTATGGTATCGCACTAGAATTTAGATGATATTAGTGCTGACAGAATGTAAACCTGTGAGGAATCGTATATAAACCCCTGACATTTGTGAACATTCTGTTTCAGAGTCATGTCAATTTTATGTCGCAAACATATAAAAAGCAAGCGTTTTCTACCCTTTTTCATATAGTAGTTTTCGATGAAACCAATCTCGTAATTGGATTAATTAAAGCGCTTACTTTATTTGTGGGAGCCATGTTCTTAAAAATGAAAGTGCATTACCGGACAACCATCCCTTTACAAGGTCTTCAGGATAGTGCCGGAGCAGCAGTTCCACCAAGTTCGCGTAGTGGCCGCTATGTCTCAAATCCTCGATATGGCTCTCGATCCCGTCAAAATCCGAACCAAACATGATGTTTTTTTCGCCACCCAGGGAACAAATATGCTCCAGATGCGGTAGAATGTCGCTCGCGGCTACTACAGGAGCTTTTTTAACAAACCAGGGAACGAACGTTACTCCGATTCTGCCGTCCAAGGAAACGATCTCCTGAATTTGGTCATCCCGCAAGTTACGGACATGGGAACATACGCCGTAAGCGTTGGAGTGGGATGCGATAAAAGGTTTTCCCGCCTCTTCGGCCATTTCGGCCAGCTCCCAGAATCCTTTGATCGATAAATGAGATACATCAAGTATGATGCCGAGCTGATGACAGGCTTTGACCAGTTCCACGCCCTGCGGAGTTAATCCGCCACCACGCGGTTCAAGGATACCGTCCGCTGCCCAATTGGCGAAGTTCCACGTTAGACCCAGGCATCGCACGCCTCGCTCATAGCATAGCTTCAAGTAATGAAGATTGGCTTCCAACCCGTCCGCCCCTTCAATCGAGAGCAGTCCGCCCGGCCGACCCGCCTTCACCGCCTCGTCGAGCTCTTCAACTGTGGTGATCGCAGCCAAACCGGATTGCACTACTTTTTGCCTGAATAGATCGATCTGGTCTAGGACGTAACCAAATTGCGGTTTGCCGAGCTTCTCGGAAAGATAGATCGCAAAGCATTGTAATTCGACTCCGCCTTGACCCATCCGTTCCAGATTGACATCCAACCGGGGGTCCCGCGTAAAATCCAGATTATGATCCAACTGCATTTTACTTAGTACATCGCAATGAAAATCCACGATTTTGTAAGCCAAACCGATCCCTCCGCTCATTCTTGTAATACCCGTTAATATCAAAATAAATGCAAAAAAACCTGTCTACTCTATCGTAAACAGGCATCTTCAACAGGATTTTCAATTATTTTATCTAGGTTCTACGATCAATTTTATAGCAGTGCGATCTTCGCCATCGATCACGATATCCGTAAATGCCGGAATACAAATCAAATCGACACCGCTTGGCGCCACAAATCCCCGGGCAATCGCTACCGCTTTAATAGCTTGGTTGAGAGCACCCGCCCCAATGGCCTGAAGTTCAGCAGCGCCACGTTCTCTTAGTACTCCAGCAAGCGCACCGGCAACGGAGTTAGGATTGGATTTTGCTGAAACTTTTAATACTTCCATGGTTAGTACCTCCTGGGAATTGGTTTGATTGATCCCACTACTTAGAAGATATTCGTGAGACTTCAAAAAATTCCTTCTTTTTTCTCCAGAGGCCTTCCCTACAGCTTAATATGTTTACTCCATAATCCATTCGTCTTCGAGCAGACGTATTTTCTGAATTTTCTTGGCATGGCCCGTGGCCTCGTCAATATCAACCACACAGGCATGAAACTGCCATTTTCCTTCGCATACCTGAAAACGTACCGGCAACTGGGTCGTGAACTTGCGCAGTACGGCATCACGCTCCATACCGAGTACTCCCTCCCGGGAACCGACCATGCCCGCATCGGTCAAATAAGCGGTCCCTTGAGGCAAAATAATATCGTCATTACTCTGAACATGCGTATGTGTCCCGACTACCAGAGAGACGCGTCCGTCCAAATGCCAGCCCATTGCGATTTTCTCCGATGTGGCTTCGGCATGGAAGTCGACTAAAATGCACTTATGCTTTTTGGAGAGACTACCCACAATTTCGTCCGCCATCCGGAAAGGATCCTCAATCGCCGGCAAAAAGGTACGGCCCATCAGGTTAACCAAGGCCAGTTCCTTGCCGTTAGCCCGAATGATCGTGGAACCCAACCCCGGCGTTCCCGGCGGAAAGTTCGCAGGACGCACCATCCGCGGCTCGTCGTCGATAAAGTCAAAGATCTCTTTATTATCCCAGGTATGATTGCCCATCGTTAGGCCATGAATGCCAAGGTCAAAAAAATCTTTGGCGATTTTGGCGGTAATGCCCCGTCCGGCCGCAGCATTTTCACCATTGGCTATAATAATGTGCGGATTGTATTTTGATTTCAAATGAGGCAGTGTATCCTTCAGCGCTTTACGTCCCGTGTTTCCAACGATATCTCCGATAAACAGAACTTTAATGACGTTTCCTCCTCAGATCTGGCATTCCGGTAGAACTAATACCTCCGGAACTTATCATATTTAAAAGTGAAAAAGCGGCCCACGGGGGGCCACTTTTCAGCATAACCTTTACTTAGCGTATTCAACCGCCCGTGTCTCGCGAATGACGGTAACTTTGATGTGCCCCGGATAATCGAGTTCACTTTCAATCGTTTTCGTAATATCTCTCGCCAGACGGAATGCTTCCGCATCGTCGATCTTTTCAGGCTGAACCATCACGCGCACCTCGCGGCCCGCTTGAATGGCAAAGGATTTCTCCACGCCTTCGAACGATTCGGAAATCTCCTCGAGCTTCTCCAAACGCCGGATATACGTCTCCAGCGTTTCGCGCCGTGCGCCAGGTCTCGCTGCCGACAAGGCATCAGCTGCACCCACCAGCATCGCAATGACCGAAGTTGCCTCACAGTCCCCATGGTGAGAAGCGATACTGTTGATAACGACCGGATGCTCTTTATACTTCTTAGCCAGTTCCACGCCGATTTCGACATGAGATCCTTCCACTTCATGATCAAGCGCTTTACCGATATCGTGCAGCAGTCCGGCCCGCTTCGCGAGCGAGATATCCTCACCCAGCTCTCCGGCCATAAGTCCGGCCAGGTAAGCCACCTCCATGGAATGCTTCAACACATTTTGTCCGTAGCTTGTCCGGAACTTGAGACGTCCCAAAATCTTGATTAAATCCGGATGCAGCGCATGAACCCCTACTTCGAAAGTAGCCTGTTCACCGTACTCGCGGATACGTTCATCGACCTCGCGACGGGATTTCTCAACCATTTCTTCGATCCGCGCCGGGTGAATACGTCCGTCCGCCACCAGTTTCTCCAGTGCGGTGCGGGCAATCTCACGGCGTATCGGATCAAAGCCCGACAAGATAACCGCTTCCGGTGTATCATCGATAATCAGATCGATACCGGTAAGCGTCTCCAGCGCACGGATATTCCGGCCTTCACGACCGATAATCCGACCCTTCATCTCCTCGTTAGGCAACGATACTACCGATACCGTCGTTTCCGCGACATGGTCTGCCGCACAACGTTGAATGGCCAGCGTAATGATCTCGCGGGATTTCTTATCCGCTTCTTCCTTCGCTTGCTGTTCAATGTCTTTAATCATTTGGGCTGTTTCATGGCGAACTTCCTGTTCCACATTGTTCAAAATGATGGTACGGGCATCCTCCATGCTCAAATTCGAAATACGCTCCAGTTCTTGAACCTGACTCTTGTAAATCAGATCAATCTGTTGCTGTGTTTCTTCAATCCGTTTCTCTTTGCCAGCCACTTGCTCTTCTTTACGTTCCAGCGATTCCAATTTTTTATCCAGCGACTCTTCTTTTTGCAACAATCGTCTTTCTTGTCGTTGAATTTCATTCCGACGTTCACGAATGTCTTTATCAGCTTCGGCTCTAAGCTTGTGGACTTCGTCCTTCGCTTCAAGAACCGTTTCCTTTTTCAGTGCTTCTGCGTCTTTCTTCGCGTTATCCAAGATTTGACTTGCAGCTTGTTCCGCACTGGAAATTTTAGCTTCTGCAAGAGATTTGCGAATAAAATACCCGATCACGAACCCAAAGAATAAAGCGGCTGCAACGAGAACGATCCAGATTCCTGCGTTCATCTGTTCACCTCCCCGTTGTTTCCTCCAAGGCATTCCTTGGGATGTTTGCAGTTGTAATTTTTCTCATTCATCATCATACAAAGAATTCATTACAGGCCGTTTAAGGCAAGGCTCTCCATGTGTGAGTGATGCAAAGTTTCCTCCAGCCACAAACGGAAAATTTGGCCTACATGATTTTCGAATAGAATCTTCACGGGACCCATAATTTTGGAAGGAAAAAAAGGGCCCAAGTAAAAATAGATTCATGTTCATTTTATTATTTGATGAAAGAAATTGTCAAGCAAATGACAAGCAATGTCTGTTTTGCTGTTATTCATTCTCCCACTCTTCTTCTTCGCTCATTCCATCTTCCTTGCCAAGCTCGCGAATGACTCTGGAGACGAGCGATCCCGAAAAGCCCCGGCGCATTAAAAATGCTCCGGTTTTTCGTTTACGGTCTGCCGGCTCGCCAGACGTGGAACGCCATTTCTTGGAAGCAAGCTCAAGGGCGCTCTCGAACTCGTCATCCTCGCTGACCGTTTGAAGGGCCTCTTCGATCAATGGCTTGGAAACCCCCTTCTGACGCAGTTCATGTCGTACCCACAGCTTCCCCTTGCCCCGGCCGCGGACACGCTGTCCTGCCCATTCTTGCGCGTATGCCGCGTCGTTCACCAGACCCTCCGCCGTTAACCGCCGTACGACTTCAGCTGCGGCCTCTTCGCTCCATCCCTTTTCTCCGAGTCGCATAGTTATTTCGAAGGCCGTGCGCGGCTTACGGCTCAAATAATGCAGTGCATCCGCATAAGCTTGCTGCCGTTCGTCGGCAAGCACGATTTCTTCCAACTCGTTCTTGGTAAAGGCCGCGCCTTTAATCATGCGGTACTTGATCATGACATCTTCATGGACTTCCAGTGAATAAGACCCGAATGAAATCCGGTATCGGAACTTGGGACGTTTCAACAGCAAAACGGATGTGATCGTCAGATCGATGCCCTCAGGAAATGCATCAATACCGCCGCTTTCCCCGGTTGACCCGGTTGAGAGATCTTCCGAAGCATTGCCGCGTGTCATCTCCCAAAATCCCTCTTCCGAAATATCTACAATGCCGCCGGATTGTTCCTGCTTTCCCCGGCTGCCAGCCTGTTTATTCCGTCCGCCATATCGCTGTTCCACCCGTCTATCGCTCCTTTATTCAGCACAATTAGAATCTCAGTTAAATAAAAAACGCCCTGTACCGGGAAGCCCCGGCCACAGAGCGCTTTAACAGCATGAGTTATTATTCTTCAAAAAGCGCCTGTTCTTCTTTAGCTTCAGCTTCCTGGTCGCTTGGTGACGAAGGAGGTACGGAAGTCGTCAAATTGCTGGCCTCCCGGATTTTCTGCTCGATGGCGTTAGCAATTTCAGGATGCTCTTTAAGATACTGCTTCGCATTTTCACGGCCCTGACCCAACCGTTCTCCGGCATAGGAA
This sequence comes from Fontibacillus forbon, assembly GCF_046559655.1. Classification (NCBI taxonomy): domain Bacteria; kingdom Bacillati; phylum Bacillota; class Bacilli; order Caryophanales; family Paenibacillaceae; genus Fontibacillus; species Fontibacillus forbon. Next base: position 181,414 of record NZ_JBKGFV010000002.1, read on the forward strand.
TACCAAGCGCCGCTCTTATCCACGATATCCTGTTCCGCACCTATATCGATAATGCTGCCTTCTCTGGAAATTCCCTCACCGTACATAATATCGATCTCCGCCTGTTTAAAAGGAGGAGCTACTTTGTTCTTGACTACTTTAATCCGCGTCCGGTTACCAACCATATCATTGCCCATTTTGATCGTTTCCACACGGCGAACGTCAAGACGAACCGTGGAATAGAACTTCAAGGCACGGCCGCCAGGCGTGGTTTCAGGGTTCCCGAACATAACGCCGACTTTCTCCCGCAATTGGTTAATGAAGATGGCGATCGTTTTGGACTTGCTGATTGCCCCTGACAATTTGCGAAGAGCCTGGGACATTAGACGCGCCTGAAGACCGACGTGGGAATCCCCCATCTCGCCTTCAATTTCCGCTTTAGGAACCAGAGCGGCTACAGAGTCGATAACAATGACATCAACGGCGCCGCTTCGCACGAGCGCTTCGGCGATTTCGAGCGCCTGCTCACCGGTGTCCGGCTGAGACAACAGCAGTTCGTCGATATTTACGCCCAGTTTGTTTGCATAAGAAGGATCGAGGGCATGCTCCGCATCAATAAAAGCGGCTTGTCCGCCAATCTTCTGAACCTCGGCGATCGCATGCAGCGCCACCGTCGTTTTACCGGAAGATTCCGGTCCGTATACTTCAATGATCCGGCCGCGGGGAAGTCCCCCCGTACCAAGTGCGATATCTAATGCCAACGATCCGCTAGGTACGATCTCCACCTGCATATGCGTGGATTCTCCCAGCTTCATGATCGAACCTTTACCGAATTGTTTTTCTATTTGACGAAGCGCCATTTCCAGCGCTGCTTTACGATCTGACAATCAGCTCACATCCTTAAATATGATTGGATATACGATTTCTTACATTTATAATTGTACCTTGTTTTGGAACGTTTGCCAAGCATTTTTTCGAACATACATTCGTAAATTTTTCTATGTCGCTCAAACCCTTCTGGAACGTTTAGAAAAGCTTTGCCTCCTTTCGAAAACACCCATAATGGATAATTCGCCAGGCTTGAACCGATGATTTTCCGCGCTCTTCTTCCCCTCATGCTGAATGTGCCCGTTGACATGGTAATGCTGCCGTTTACGATGACGCCCCATGTCTCGAGCAAGTCCTCTGGCCCCAAAGCGATTAACGATCCACTCCTTCCCGTTCCATACTTATAACGACAAAAAGAACCGCAGCAAAACAATCAGTTTGCTGCGGTTCTTCCGCTAAAATCTATTATACTCCGGTTGAAATCCGTAAGGCAAGGCATAGCATTCCCGATTAAAGCGGCTGCTCTGCCTTCAATTGTTTCCAAAGATGATAAAGCACGGTTTTGGCCGACCGCAATCGAATCGTCTCACGGTTTCCCTTTAAATTTAGTTCATAGACGTCGGTGTCGCCGCCGCGCCGGGAAATACCGATATATACCAGACCGACAGGCTTGCGTTCGGAATAACCGGGGCCAGCCACACCCGTAATCGACAATCCGAAATCGGTATCCACGATCATGCGCACTTGCTCCGCCAGCACTTTGGCCGTTTCCGCGCTGACGGCCCCGGGGGCGTTATCGCCTTCCAACAATTCATGCGGCACGTTCAGAAGTTTCTCTTTCATCGCATTGGAATAGCAGACTATTCCTCCGAGGAACACCGTGGCGCTGCCGGGAATGCCCGTAACCGACTGCATCAGGAGCCCGCCGGTACAGCTTTCCGCGGCGCTCAATGTGAGCCCCCGCTCCGTCATCATATCCACGATCGTCTTCTCGATCGGCACGTCTTCGCTGGCGTAAAGGTGATCCGGGAGCCTTGAGCCGATTTCGGCCTCCAGCTTATCCAGTTTTTCCATCGCTTCGTGCTCTGTTCTTGCTTTGGTGGAGATCCGGATCGTGACTTCACTTTCCTTGGCATAGGGAGCGACCGTCGGATCGGATTGGTTCTCGATGAGATCCAGCAGCTTGGTCTCCAACCCCGATTCCCCGATGCCTGCAAACTTGAGCATTTTGGAATATAGCGGCTCCTCCTGGGTTAATACATGCTGCAAAATCCATGGTTTCGCCTGCTTCTCATACATCGGCTTCATTTCGGACGGAGGCCCCGGAAGCAGCACGTAAAACTTCCCGTTTTCCTCGATGGCATTCCCGACAGCGAGCCCGGTTTCGTTCGGCAACGGCGTCCCCCCGTCAACGACCAGCGCCTGCCGGCGGTTGTTTTCCGTCATAGGAACACTGCGGCCCTGGAAGAACCGGTCCACATTGTCCATCGCGATCCGGTCGATGTGTAGCGATCTTCCCAGCACCGCAGCCACGGCGTCCTTGGTCAGATCATCCTGGGTCGGGCCAAGCCCGCCGGTAAAAATAAGCAGGTCTGCCCGCTCAGATGCGACCCTAATCGCATGGGACAGGCGATTCACGTTATCGCCCACAACGGTTTGAAAATATACGTCAATCCCTATGGAAGCAAGTTCCTGGGACAAATATTGCGCATTGGAATTTACGATTTGACCAAGCAGCAGCTCGGTACCGACTGCGATGATTTCTGCTTTCATTTGTCATGTCTCCTTTCCGGAGGATTGCACGCTTAATTGCGGATGGCTTACATTTTCGATAAATTAAGCACGTTTTTATTTTTCACGAAATAATCGATTCCCGAGTAAATCGTAATGATGGCGGCCAGCCAGATCGCGATCTCGTCAAATGGGACATGGATCCACTCGAACGGGAAGTTATTCAGCAAGAGCACCGAAATGGCAATAATCTGCGTGATGGTCTTGGCTTTTCCCCATTTGCTCGCAGCGATTACGGAGCCTTCAAGCAGGGCCACTTCGCGAAGTCCCGTTACGGCAAACTCCCGGCTGATGATCACGATCACGATCCAGGCGTCGCATTTGCCCATGGCTACGAGCGCAACCAAGACGGCAGCCACCAGTAACTTATCCGCGAGCGGATCAAGCAATTTGCCCAAGTTCGTAACCAAATTATGCTTGCGGGCGATATACCCGTCGATTCCGTCCGTACTTGCCGCGATGATAAACAAAATAGCGCCGATCAGCTGATTCACCGGCAAAGAATAATTCCCCAGCGTCAGATCATACGACCACCAATCCAAATCCACCAGCAAAAAAACAAGCATCAGCGGAATCATGAAAATTCGGGCTAACGTGATGCGGTTGGGCAAATTCACAGGATCGCCTCCCCTGACAGATCATACTCATAAGCATGCGTAATCCGGACTTTGGTTATTTCTCCGATGGCTGCCGAACAATTACTTACGAACACTTCCCCGTCGATTTCCGGTGCATCGTATTGGGACCGTCCCACATACACGTCACTGCGTCCGTCGTATCGCTCCACGAGCACGTCAAGAACCTGTCCGACATACTTGCCACCGTTCTCATTGGCGACGGAACGCTGAATCTCCATCAGCGTATTGGCGCGCCATTCTTTAACCTCGTCATCGATTTGCTCCGGCAAACGCGATGCCGGGGTATCTTCTTCCATCGAATATGTAAAAACGCCCAACCGGTCGAACTTGATTTCCCGCACAAAATCGCAAAGCGCCTGAAATTCTTCCTCGGTCTCTCCCGGAAACCCTACAATGAGGGAAGTACGCAGCGAAACACCGGGTATTCTTTCCCTGATTTTAGATATCAATTCCCGGGTATCCCGGTTCCGTCCAGGCCGACGCATCCGCTTCAAAACAGCATCCTCGCTATGCTGCAGCGGCATATCCACGTATTTGCAAACTTTCGGGTTGCTTGCCATCGTTTCGATCAAATCATCACTAAAAAATCCGGGATAAGCATAGTGCAGTCTTACCCATTGAATTCCCGCCACCTGACTGACTCTATCGAGCAATTCGGCCAATTTGAGCTCCCCGTAGAGATCGCTGCCATAGTTGGTCGAGTCCTGGGCAATCAGGCTGACTTCCTTAACCCCTTGAGCCGCAAGCAGCTCCACTTCAGCCACAACCGATTCGATGGAACGGCTGCGGAATTTTCCGCGCATTAGCGGAATGCTGCAAAAAGTACAATTGTTGTCGCAACCTTCGGCGATTTTAATATAGGTCGTATGCCGGGCAGTTGTAAGCTTACGGGGCAAGCTCTCTTCATAATTAAACACGGGATTTCCGACTTGAATCGGCTTTTTCCCTTTTAAAGCTTCGTCCACGATCTGGTTGATATTATAAAAATCCCCCGTCCCGACGATCCCGTCAATCTCAGGCATCTCCTCCATAAGACTCTGCTTGTACCTTTGGGTCAGGCAACCTGAAACAATCAAGGCCTTCAGCTTGCCGGTCTCCTTAAGATCGGCCAGATCCAGAATCGTATTGACGGATTCCTCTTTGGCCGCATCAATAAAGCCGCAGGTGTTGACGATGATAACCGTTGCGTCCTCTTGATCTTCTACCAGCCGATAGCCCCTTGCATCAATCAGACCGGACATAATTTCGGAATCCACCAGATTTTTTTCGCAGCCTAGCGTAACTACTTTCACTTTTTCTGTCATGAGATATATCCCCCATTGCTCTAGAGCCGTAATCCCGAATTAAAAAACCTAATTAAGTATAATATTTCCGTAACAGTACTGTCAAAATCAATAAAATCAGCTCCATGCAGCAATATAATTGAAAAAAGTCCCACGCGGTGCATTGCACTGCGAGAGACCGTACACTGTCTATTTCAGATTGGTGAACTGCAAATCGACGGTAAGATCAGCCTTGCGGAGCATTTGAATAATCTGCTGCAGATCGTCCCTGCTCTTGCCGGTAACCCGGATCTGATCCCCTTGAATCTGACTCTTCACCTTCAGTTTGGAATCACGGATCAACACATTGATTTTTTTGGCGTTTTCCTGATCGATCCCCTGCTTCAAATTAATCCGCTGGCGCACTGCACCAAGCGAAGCCGGCTCAATCTTGCCATAGTCGAGATTTTTGATCGGCAGCCCGCGCTTTATCATTTTTGACTGCAAAATATCGATTACCGCATTCAGTTTGTACTCGTCGTCGGAAAGAATCACCAATACGTCCTTTTCGACTTTCAGTTCACTTTTGCTGCCCTTAAAATCAAACCGGTTGGCGATTTCCCGCTCGGTCTGGTCGATCGCGTTGGTCAATTCCTGCATGTCCATTTTGGATACAATATCAAAAGAGCTTTCAGAAGCCATCATTCACATTCCTTTCCAATGTTCTCTATCCCTTAATTATATGTAAAAGATTTCGCAAAGTCGAGTCAGGAGAATTCTGCCTGCTGAAAAACAAAAGACGTCCCTGGCCATCCATCGGCCAAAGACGCCCGTATTATTCGGCGTTAGTTCCGGTTCCGTCGGCGTTAGTACCGTCAGTGGTAGTATTGTCCGTCGAGGTTCCGTTATCCGTATTTGTCGTTCCTGCATCGGCGCTGCCCAGATTTAACTGGATTTTGGAAGTATTCTTGCCGTCCGTAACAACCTGATCTCCAACCGTAATCGTCGTTTTCGAAGAGGCGCCCGATTTGATGAACAGGCCTTCAGGACCAAGTTCGTAATTCAATACATCGCCTCCGTTTTCCGACGTATTGTCGAAAAACAGCTTTTCTCCATTCTTGTCTCCCTTGCGAACTTCCACCCAGCTCTTGCCGGTGGACGTGATCACGACCGGAACAGGTTGGTCTCCAGCCGCCTGAACTAGAAATTTCGTCGTACTTCCTTCCGTACCGTCAGGGGTAACAACCACGGTACCAGGTTCCGCTCCTGTATTCGCATCGTCCCCACCGGTCTCGTTGGTTCCGCCGTTTGTGCCATTTCCGGCATTCCCCGTACCCGTTCCGTCGTTACCCGTGGTTCCGTCATTTCCCGTTCCCGGATCCGAGCCGTTTTGGCCTGCGTTTCCGTTGTTTCCGCTGTTTCCATTGTTTCCTTTGCTGACATCCGTCACCGGAGTCTGGTCGGGCTGATTATCCTTGGCTTCGTCGCCCTTGCCCCAGACGGTGAAATACATATAAATCACCACGAGGATCAGCACGGCAAACGACCACATCAACGTCGTTGACAACCACTTGGAATTACGTTCCGACGTCCGCGAACTGCGCCGCTTCTGCAGCACGGGTTCCATCGCCGGTTCCGGAGCCACGTCAGGCACATGTTGCTTATGCTCGTTCAGCAGTTCGTCGGGATCCACACCCACAGCTTCGGCATAAGTCTTAATAAAGGCCCGCACATAAAAACTTCCGGGCAGAACTTTATAATCCCCTGCCTCGATGGCTTCCAAATATCGCTTGCGAATCTTCGTCATTTCTTGAACGTCGTCCAGAGACAATCCTCTGGAAAGGCGGGCTTCCTTCAATTGCTGGCCCAAATCCGACACGACCATCACCTCCCGTAATGTTAAAAATAATAATGTGTCAATTCATGATCTATATGTGATGCAGCGTGACATACGCTATGCTTCATAACTCGTCGGAATAAATTGTAGTGAACGTATCATAAACGATTTGCTCATCAGGATTGTTACGCAATTCAATAATTATGTCAAAATCGTCATAATTGTATTCGGATTCTTTAATGAATACGTCTGGATGTTCTATGACGATGGTCGAAGGCATGCTCATTAAATGCTGCAACAGCTGATAGTGCTTTTCATTCGATCGGAGCGTACTGATAATCCCGTCAATGATAAACACATTGTTCGGGTTCATTTCATCTTCCGATAACTGGCTGCGTACCGTCTGTCTCAGCAAAGTCGAAGAAACGAACGTCCATCGCTTCATCGCGCAGACACTGCCGGCGATAATGGACTCCGTCTTCCCCACCCGGGGCATCCCTCTTAAGCCGATTACCTGGTGACCGTCCCTTTTTAATACTTCACCCAAAAAATCAACAAGCAACCCAAGCTCATCCCGCGTGAAGCGGAAAGTTTTATGGTCGTCGGAATCCCTGACGATATAGCGGCCATGCCGGACAGCCAAAAGATCGACGAGCCTTGGAGTCCGCAGGGCGGTAACCGTTATGCTGTCTACTTTACGGAGCATCTGGTCAATCAGGGCGATTTTCCCGTCGTCGTCACTCTCCAGAAGCAGCCCACGGGTTTCTCCCTCGACGCCGTTGATCGTCAAAATATTTACTTCAAGCATCCCGAGCGTAGAGGCGATATCCCCCAGCAGGCCGGGACGGTTTTTATGTATTTTATACTCCAGATACCATTGCTTCGGTCCCATTCCTACACCTTCTTTATGTCCTATACCACCATTCGACAAAATAGGCCTATTTTCCTGCTCCGTTCTTGAAAAGTTGGATCTCGGAATGACGACCTGAAAATGCGAACAGAATATGAATACGTGTCTTATGATATATAAAATAGAATTGAAAGGCAAGCCGCTGCAATATATTGGAGAAAAGCTCCCTTAAAGGGAGCTTTTTCTCTGCCGGATTATGCGTTTCTCTTAGCCAGCTTGACCATAAGTTTGGCAATGGTCCGGCGTTCCTCTTCATTTCCCACATCCCATATTTCTTTCAGGGTGCGGTTGGATTCATTCTGAGGATCGACCTTGTCGTCCAGAAATCCACCAATTTCATAAGCCAGGTTGGCGATTGCCTCCTCGCTCATGCCCGATTTCTCCGCGTGTTGCACGCGGTCACCGAGAAATTTTTTCCAGGTATCAAAATTTTTGAGTACTGTTGACATTTATTAAATCCTCCTTCGGTTGGCGATTTAAAATCAACAGTCCTAATATGCGATGAACGCCCCTGCTTTATTCGCCGCCGGCCGGTGGGGAAATCAGGTAACCCAGCCGCCGTTGGGGCTGATAATCTGCCCGGTGATGTACCCCGACTCCGGCAAAGCAAGAAAATAAACCAGCGAGGAAATCTCCACGGGCGAAGCAAGCCTCCCGGCAGGAATCTCTTCCTCAAGCTGTTTCAGTTCCTCTGCGTCAAAGCGAGCCATCATCTCCGTTTTCACCGCACCGGGAGCAACCGCATTAACGGACACGCCCGAAGGTGCCAGCTCTTTCGCCAGCGCTTTGGTAAAGGAGTTTACGCCTCCTTTGGCGGCGGAATAAACAACTTCGCAAGATCCTCCGGAAATGCCCCAGACAGAGGATACATTAATAATCCGTCCAAAACGTTGCGAGATCATGTACGGCATAAAGATCTGGCTGCACAAAAACACGCTTTTCAAATTCACGGCCATGACGTCGTCCCACTGTTCTTCTTCAACATCCGAGAGCAGACCGTAATGGGATATGCCGGCATTATTCACCAGAATATCCGGATGCAGCCCATGACTATCCAGCTTTTCTTTCATGCGCAGGATCTGTTCCTTGCTCCGTAAATCCGCCGACACGGTATATACTTTAGCGCCGAGCTCAAGGCACTTGCGGGCCACTTCATTGGCTGCTTCATGTGAATTCATATAATGGATAACCACATTCATTCCGACCGAAGCGAACCGGAGCGCGATTTGCGCTCCGATTCCCCGGCTCGCGCCGGTGACAAGCACGGTCATGTCCCCGATGTTCTTCTCTACCCCATGATTCATTGCCATTTACGGACTCACCACTAACGAAATGGCCAACTGCTCCCAATCGATATGCTCGCGCAGCCGGGTGTTTACTTCATCCAGGGTCAGCGACTCGTATACCGATAGCACCTCAAAGAAATCTCCGCCACGGAAGTGATAACGGGTAAATTCGTGGGCGATATTTTCGGGAGAGTTCAACATTCTTAAATAACCGCCGATCTTTTTCTTGCGGGCGCGTTCAAAATCCTCCTCGCGCAAGCCGGTTTCCGTCACGCCCTTAATTTCCTCCGTAATGACCTGCAGCAGGCGCTCCGGATCCTTCGTATCCCCGCCGATGGCGGAGAAGGCGTAATTGGGATTGCTATTGTACTCATGAGAGAAACTGTCGGAAATCAGATCCAGATCATAAAGTTTCTGATACAGCCGGGTGCTGGCACCGAGCAACAGGTCCAACGCCAACTTGGTCGCAAGATCACGGCGCAACAGTTCCTCTCCGCTGTATCCGAGCTTGGTTTCCTTGAAACCGAAAAGGCATTTCGGCAGCGCCACCGGAAGCTTGGATTCACGGCGTTTTTCATGTACGGCTACCGGCTCCTCAGCAAACAAGCGTGCAATCGGACCTTGCGGCTGATATTCTTTCTTGGCTTGATTCTCCCTCACCAACCGAAACACTTCTTCGGCATCTACGCCGCCAACGACAAACAGCAGCATATTGCTGGGATGATAAAATGCGTTGTAGCAAGTGTATAGCGTTTCCTTCGTAATCGTACCGATCGATTCCACCGTTCCCGCTATATCGATATGCACCGGATGGACGCCATACATCGCTTCAATTAGCCCGAAGTAGACTCTCCAATCGGGATTGTCGCGGTACATGCCGATTTCCTGGCCGATAATACCTTTCTCTTTTTCCACATTCTGATCCGTAAAATAAGGATGTTGAACGAAATTGATCAGCGTTTCCAGATTGTCCTTGATGTTCTCGGTAGCTGAAAATAGATATACGGTCTGGTCAAAGCTAGTGAAAGCGTTGGCGGAAGCACCCTGGGAAGCAAACTTGGCGAAAATATCTCCTTCAGGCTCCTCGAACATCTTATGCTCCAGAAAGTGAGCGATCCCGTCAGGAACGGATATTTCCTCTTCCCCGGCAACACGGAAATGGTTGTCGATCGAGCCGAATTTCGTTGAAAAGGTGGCATATGTTTTCTGGAATCCCGGCTTGGGGAGTACATACACCTGAAGTCCGTTATCCATCGTCTCGCGGTATAACGTCTCCTTTAAAGTATCATAGGTGATAGCTTCCACCGTTCATCCCTCCTTTTGACCTGTCAAAAAGTAAATGGTGTCGAGCTGGAACGTTTCGGCCGCCCCGATCACGTCTTTAACGGTCACCTGCTCCACCTGGCTGAGCAGCTCTTCTGCCGGACGTTCTTTGCCGGACAGTACCCGGTTGAAATCGTAAGCGATCATTTCAAAAGCCGAGTCCTGCATTTCAAGCAGACTGTTGCGGATCATCGCTTTGGTCTGGCTCATCTCCAGCTCGCTGATTTCGCCACTGCGCATGCTTGCTAGTTGTTCTTCAATAATCCGAAGCGCTTTGTCGTAATTCTCGATCTCGATCCCGGACTGGATCGTCATCAGGCCTTTGTGTCCGTCATAACGGGACGCGGCGTAGTAGGCAAGGCTCTCTTTCTCCCGTACATTCATAAACAGTTTGGAGTGAGGATAACTGCCCAGAATCCCGCTATAAAGCAGGGCGGAGGCATACCGTTCGTCTCCGTAAGTAATCGGAGTGCGAAGCCCGAGATTGAGCTTGCCTTGATTGACGTCAAGGGCTTCCTTCACCGTACGTACTTCTTCGGATTTGATTTCGCTATGCTCGGGGGCATATTCCGGAGAAGCGGAGCGGTTAAGATGAAACATCTTCTCCACCAATTCCTGTACTTCCGCGAGAGAAGTGTCTCCCACTACATACAAATCAAGGCTGGCTTGCTGCAGCCAATTCCGGTAAGCCTCATAAAGCGATTCCGGCGTAATGCCGTCCAAATCGCTGCGTTGGCCGAGCGGATGCAGACGGTAAGGATCGTTTCGGAACATCTCCTCCAAGCACCGTTCGGCAGCATACCGAATTTTATCGTTAATGATGCTTTCCAGCTTTTGACGGACGTTTTCGCGTTCGGAAGTTACATAAGCGGGCCGGAAAACGCCCTCCTCCAGCACAGGCTTGGTTACGACCTCGCCGAGAAAAGCAAAGGATTGGGACAGCAGCGATTCTTCGCTTTGGACAAAAGAGTCGTTAATCGTATCCATACGAAATTGCACGATTTGATAATTTCCCCGTTTATACACGTCAAAGCCAAAACCGGCGCCATACAAGCGCTCAAGCTGTTCCCGGAACTGAATTGTTTCCGGATAAGATGCCGTGCCCCTTCTCAGTACAAAAGGGGTTAGTGCCGTCGTGGTTACCGTCTTGCTGTCCAGCGGAATGCCCGCATACAGGGAGACGGCAAACGTCTTGAAGCGGGTCGTTGGCAGTACATGGATCCGGATATGACCGGCACTGCCGCGTTCGAAAATCGTTTTGTTCAAGACCAAAACTCCTTTACGAGAGACTGATACTGCACGCTGTAATAAGAAAATTCAGTTCCATTCTATACCAATTCAAAGGAAAGAAGCAACCTGACGGATCAAGCGGCTGCTTCTTTATAAAGGCATAAAATTTACATACAGAAGATGTGTTTCCCTATCGTTTTTACCTGCGGACGCGTCCAGATCCATTTGGAGGTCGCCGTTTCGGGGTTGAAGTAATACAGGCATCCCCCGGAAGGATCCCATCCGTTTAAAGCCTGCTGAACCGCCTTGCGGGCATTTTCGTTCGGCTCCAGCCAGATTTGCCCGTCCGCGACCGCGGTAAACGCCCCCGGTTGGAAAATGACGCCCGATGCCGTGTTTGGAAAGCTCGGGGACTTCACCCGGTTCAGGATGACGGCGGCGACAGCGACTTGCCCTTCGAAAGGTTCCCCCCGCGCTTCCCCGTAAACGGCGTTAGCCATTATTTTCAGATCGTTTTCCGAAAGTCCCATGCCATTGGATGGAGATAAATCCGCGGATTCGGCTTTCGGCTTGTCCTTCGCGGCTTCCCCCGCCTCTTTCCCTGCATTCCCCTTGCCCTTTCCTTGTCCGCCCTGTGCATATTCCATTCCCGGTTTCCATGCCTTGGTAGCATTGTAAAGCTTAAGTTTGGTTTTAGGTCCGGCCAGACCGTCCGCCTTCATGCCGAACTCCGATTGGAACCACTTCAAAGATTCCCTCGTCTTCGGCCCGAAACTGCTATCGAGCTTGCCATGGTAAAATCCGAGAAAAGCGAGACGCCCTTGCAGCTCGTATACGTCCTTGCCGAACGCTCCGTAATCGATGACCTGCTCGCTGAAAACAGGAATGGCATGCTTCGGCGTTTCTTGTTTCATGTCCACATCTTTGGCTTGCCGAAAGTGGCTGTACCCGTAGACAATTCCGAACAAAAGCAGCACTAAACCCGCCGCGAACCATATCTTCATGTTTTTCATATCGTTTAGCTCTACCTTTCTGTTGTGGAATTAACATAATTGGTTGACATTATTATGACAAGGCCAGACCCTTCCTATGCACTATAAAATGACTAACCCTTCGTCTGCTCCACCTGCGCCATGCCGTACGGAACCTTCTAAGAAAGTCTGCGGAATTCCTGGCAACGCAAAAAGCCCCGCCGTAGATCGGCGAGGCTTTAATGTGATTATTTTGTGCGTATGTTGTTGTAGTATCAAGAGGATATTTTCCCGACTTTGTATTGATCGATGGACATCAGAACCTCCCGAGGCTTGCTGCCTTCGTACGGCCCTACAATGCCTCTGGCTTCCATCGAGTCGATCAGGCGGGCAGCCCGGGTATAACCGACCCGCATACGGCGCTGAAGCAGCGATACGGAGGCCTGCTTGGCCTCCAGCACGATCTGTACGGCCTGATCGTACAGTTCGTCCAGTACTTCATTCTGGTCCGCCGATTCCTCTTCGATTTCGGGAACGAGGCTTTCATCATATTCCGCCTGGCCTTGGCCGCGGACATAAGTCACGATCGCTTCCACTTCCTGATCGCTCATAAACGCGCCCTGAACCCGAACCGGCTTGGAAGCGCCCATTGGCATAAAGAGCATATCCCCGCGTCCAAGCAGCTTCTCCGCACCGGCCATGTCGAGAATAGTGCGCGAATCAACCTGCGACGATACGCCGAAGGCGATGCGCGACGGAATGTTCGCCTTGATGACGCCCGTGATTACGTCTACGGACGGCCGCTGGGTAGCGATGATCAGGTGGATGCCGGCGGCACGGGCCATCTGGGCAAGCCGTGCTATTGCGTCTTCCACATCATTCGCCGCGACCATCATCAGGTCGGCAAGCTCGTCCACGATGACGACGATATACGGCAACACGGCCGCCGGGTTCTCCTTCATCATCAGGTTGTAGCCTTCGATATTGCGGGCACCCGATTTGGAGAACAACTCATACCGCTTCTCCATCTCGACCACGATTTTCTTCAGCGCGAGCGAAGCTCTGCGCGGATCGGTGACCACCGGGGTAAGCAGATGGGGAATCCCGTTATAGACATTCAGCTCGACCATTTTCGGATCAACCATCATAAATTTGACTTCATCCGGCTTCGCCTTATACAAAATGCTCGTAATGATCCCGTTGATACATACGGATTTCCCCGATCCTGTCGCCCCGGCCACGAGCAGATGGGGCATTTTCGCCAGATTACCGACGATGGTTTGACCGGAAATATCGCGTCCGAAAGCGATAGACAGTTTGGATTCCGCATCAACGAATGTCGGGGTTTCCATGACTTCGCGCATGGTCACCAGAGACACTTCGTTGTTAGGCACTTCAATCCCGATGGCCGATTTGCCCGGAATCGGTGCCTCCATCCGAATGTCTTTGGCGGCTAGCGCCAGGGCGATATCATCCGTCAGGTTCACGATTCGGCTTACCTTGACCCCGATATCCGGCTGAATCTCGTAACGGGTAACCGCCGGTCCGCGCACGACTTCAAGCACGCGGGCGCGTACGCCGAAGCTTTCCAGCGTCGCTTCAAGCTTGCGGGCCGTTTGCATATAATCGGCCTGATCGCCGGATTTCCCGCCGCCTGACGGCTTCTCCAACAGTCTGAACGAAGGCAGCTTGTACGGCTTCGGCGCCGGTTTAGGCTGTACAGGGACGACGGGCTCGGCCGGACCGTCGGATCCTCCGTCAGCCTCTCCATTAGGTGTCCCGAGTACTCCAGTCTCCGTATGGTCTTGAGCTTCCTCGCCACTAAAGTGATGCGACGATGCATCCTCCAAGTTTAGCGATTCGGCATCATTAACCGAGGCTTCGCCACTCCAAGCACTTTGAAGCTCCTGCGCCTCTTCAGCTTCCAGTTCGTCCTCGCCAGGATGGCTTTCCCGCTGAATTTGATCGAAAAAGTCGCGGATAATCGGTCCGGTATCCCCGAAAGAACGGTTCTCCGTCCCCTGAGACTGTTGGACTGTGCCGCCGCTGGCATCATGGCCGGCTAGTCCGCGATACTCCAATTCATTCCAATTGATTTCATGACTTTCCGGATGATCGTGTTCATCCTGCGGATCCTCCTGTACAGGAGGATTATTCTCCGGTGCTTGTCCTTTAAATCCAAATAGCTGAAAGAACACAGGCTTCTGTTTCCGAACCGCCGTACCCGGAGGATGTGACAATACCTCTTCCGCCTCTTCTTCCTCTTCCGGTTCGCGAATGACCGGTTTGGAGGCCGCTTTGACTTTATTAGTTACCGGCACCGGACGAAGCATGCGGATCTTTTTGCCCAACAATTCGCCGAATCCGCCCATTTTGCCCCGCAACAGCCGGATCAGGTCCACATAAGATAAACCGGTTACGAGCATAAAGCTGATCGCAAGCATAACGATCATTATTAATTTGGCTCCCGCCATGCCGAACAGCGAGTATAAAAGAGCGAATTCAAGGCCTCCTATGTATCCGCCGCTGATATTCAGCTGCAGCAAGCTAAATCCGGAATCGCCTGATGCAGGGTGAAACAAGGCTCCCTGAAGATCGCGCTGGATTTGTCCCATAATATTTCCGAAAGTCAGTGGTACGGAAGGCGTTAATCTTTGCCCCATTGCAGAGATACTGCTCATCAGCACAAAAGCCAATACGGCCAATAAAACTCCGCTGCGCTTTGTCGACCATTTGGCGGGCCATTTTCGCCCGATCATGACAGCCAGTCCAACATAAATGCCTATTAATGGAATAACAAAATAAAACTTGCCGAGGATCAGCGCCGACATTTTCGAAAGCGTTCTGCCGACGGCCGCCTCCCCGGACAAGGCTATGATGGATAAAGTGATCAGGATGATCCCATAAATTTCATATTTGAGCATATTGCCTAAAGCTGCCTTTTTCTTCTTCCGTTTGCGTGCCAAACAGGAACACCCCCCAGATGAATATTATACCATAATCACCGAGAGGTACCATATGATCGTTCCGTTTATCTTATCAGAACCGGCAAAAAAGTGATCTGGCGACCCGGTGCATAAGCCGGATTCAAATAATCATCCAGCCCGCACCGGAGGAGCCGGATAATAGTCGCTCTGTTTCCAGGGTCCATTCGTACCTGCATCAATATACCGCCAACCTCGATCTCGTTGTACATCTCTGCGATTTCCGGCTGTTCCCAGTAGGCTTCCTCCGGCAAAATCGTATAGTGGGTCATTGCGTGATCCCTCCCGGTGCCCTCATATTCCGACGGGTCTCGATCAGCGAGTTCAGTTTGCTTAGCCCTTCGCCAATTCCGCCAAGCGCATCGATCAAACCGTACTTAACCGCATCATTGCCGCCGACGGCCGTACCGATATCCCGGTTGAGTTCCCCGGTCTTGAACATCAGTTCTTTAAATGTATCTTCCGGTATCCGTGAGTGTGCCGTGACGAAACGGACTACCCGCTCCTGCATTTTCTCGATATATTCGAAAGTTTGGGGTACTCCGATCACAAGCCCGGTCATCCGGATCGGATGAATCGTCATCGTGGCGCTTTCAGCGATAAACGAATAATCCGATGCTACGGCAATAGGAACGCCGATGCTGTGTCCGCCGCCGATGACCACCGTAACTGTGGGCTTGGATAGGGATGCTATCATTTCCGCGATCGCGAGTCCTGCTTCAACATCGCCTCCCACGGTATTTAAGATGATCAGCAGCCCCTCGATTCGCGGATTTTGTTCTGCCGCTACCAACTGGGGTATCAGATGTTCGTATTTCGTCGTTTTATTTTGCGGAGGAAGTACGAGATGACCTTCTATCTGACCGATAATCGTCAAACAGTACACATTCGATTCCCCTTGCACAGGTACAGCCGTCTGTCCGAGCTGCTCGATCGTCTCGGTCACCGCCGCAGCTTTCTTATCCGCTTCAGGCTGAACCGGAGGCATCTCCTCCTGATCCGCCGCAGCTTTATCGCTTTCCTTGTTCATGTCGTCACGCTTCCTTCCGGCCATTCAGGCCTTTTTCATCGGTAACAATCTTACATGAACTAGTATGCCGACCTGCTCCCGCTCTCTATTCCACTTGGATATAGAACCCTTTTTTCAAACAAAAAAAGCCCCCTCTCCCGCAAGGAACCGTCCAATATTACCGGCGGGAAAAGAGGCGACTGTGTGCCTAACTATAAACTTATTGTCGTCTTAAATTAAACTTCCATAATAATTGGAAGAATCATCGGTCTGCGGCGGGTTTGTTCATACAGGAACCGTCCCAGCGAATCCTTCACGCTGGTTTTGAGCGAAGCCCATTCATTCACATTCTCGCTCATCAGTTTCTCCAGCGTACTGGAAACGATGCGGTTCGCTTCCTCAAGAAGGCCTTCGGATTCGCGAACGTAAACAAAACCTCTCGAAATAATGTCCGGACCGGACACGATCGTTCCATCCTGTTTGCTCAAGGTAACGACAACTACCAAGATGCCGTCCTGGGACAACAGTTTGCGGTCGCGAAGGACGATATTGCCGACATCGCCGACGCCGAGTCCATCGATCAAAACGTTGCCTGCCGGGACTTTACCGGCTTTGCGGGCTGCCCCGCCTTGAATTTCAACGATATCACCGATATCGACCAGGAAGATATTCTCCGGATCCACACCGACCGATTGACCTAACAGCGCGTGTTTGCGAAGCATCCGGTATTCGCCGTGAACCGGTATAAAATACTTAGGACGCATCAGGTTCAGCATCAGCTTCAGCTCTTCCTGACTGCCGTGGCCCGATACATGCACACCGGAGTTGGAGCCGCTGTAAATGACTTCCGCGCCAAGACGGAACAATTCGTCAATGGTGCGTCCTACATATTTCTCATTTCCCGGTACAGGAGTAGCAGCAATAATAACTGTATCCCCGGGTAAAATATCCACTTTGCGATGGGTCGAACGCGCCATGCGCGTCAATGCCGACATCGGTTCACCCTGACTGCCTGTGCAGAGAATAACAACGCGATCCGCCGCCATCTTGTTCACTTCTTCCGGCTCGATCAGAATTCCGTCCGGAACATTAAGATAGCCGAGTTCGGAAGCGATGCTTACTACATTGACCATACTGCGGCCGATAATCGTCACTTTGCGTCCTGTTGAAAAGGCTGCATCGATGACTTGCTGAATCCGGTGCACGTTCGATGCGAACGTAGCCACCACAACACGCTGCTCCGCTTTGCGGAATATGTCATCCAGCACGATTCCCACGTTTTTCTCGGATGGGGTAAATCCCGGTTTCTCCGCATTGGTGCTATCCGATAAAAGAGCCAGAACGCCCTTCTTCCCGATTTCGCCCATACGATGGAGATCGGCAAATTGATCATTGACTGGAGTATGATCGAATTTGAAGTCACCCGTGTGAACGACATTGCCTTCCGGCGTCTCGATGCACACTCCAACGGAATCCGGAATACTGTGGTTTGTTCTGAAGAATGTCGCTTTCATCGTCGATCCCAATTGGATTTCCGAATCCGCATGGATCAATACGCGCTTCGTTTCCCCGAGCAACCCGGCTTCCTTCAGCTTGTTTTCTACAAGGCCCAGCGTCAATTTTGTTCCGTACACCGGAACATTCAGGTTTCTGAGCACATAAGGCAAGCCCCCGATATGGTCTTCATGACCGTGCGTCAGCACGATACCCCTTACCTTATCACGGTTCTCCGTCAGGTAAGTAATATCGGGAATCACGATGTCGATGCCGAGCATGTCCTCTTCCGGAAATTTAAGGCCGGAATCGATGACTACAATGTCATTGGCATACTGGACGACATACATGTTCTTCCCGATTTCTGCGACGCCGCCCAGGGCAAAGATCATCAATTTATCATTATTCATTTTTTTGGACAAGTGAATCTAACCCTCCTATTGTTTTGGACGTCGTAATTTGTAAATGGAAACGCACCGATCAGTGCTTTTCTATATAAATTTTTAATAAAATACACCGCACCCAGTCACTTGAAACCATTATACATGATTAAATTGGCAAAAAACAAGTCAGCCGCCCGCCGCCTTCATATCGTTACCTTGCTCCACAGTCAAAAAACCGATGCCTGTTTTACCGGCATCGGTTTATGGAAATAGAACAAATTTATGGTTTTCAGCCCAACAATTCGCGAATTTTGCCCGCTTCCTCTTCCGATGGAGGTATGAGCGGAAGCCGTACAGACCCCACGGAATACCCTAGCTCATTAAGCGCATATTTCACGGCAACCGGATTCGGACACTCGAACAGCCCCTTAAATACAGGGAGCAGTTGTTGATGACTTTTCGCCGCGGCTGCGACATTTCCACCGATAAACAATTCGATCATCCGTTTCATGTCCTTACCGACAATATGGCTCGCTACGCTTACTACGCCGTGAGCCCCCACAGCAATCGCCGGCAATGCGGCCGAATCGTCTCCCGAATAGACTTTAAAGCCCTCAGGAGCTTCCGATGCGATCCCGGCAACCTGATCTAACGCAGCACATTCCTTCGTAGCGACGATATTAGGAATCTGGGCGAGCCGCAATGTCGTCTCTTTGCTAAGGCTGATGACGGTCCGGCTAGGCACGTTATAAAGCATGACCGGCAGCTTCGTCGACTCAGCTATGGCTTCAAAATGACGATAAAGTCCTTCCTGACTCGGTTTATTATAATATGGGGCTACCAGTAATAATCCATTGACACCGGCCGCTTCGGCTTCCTTGGACAGGTGGATCGAATGAGACGTATTATTGCTGCCCGTCCCTGCAATAATCTTACAGCGTCCCGCCGCATGCTTGACGGCGAATGCGAACAATTCCAATTTTTCTTCATCGGTTAAAGTGGGAGACTCTCCCGTCGTTCCACAAACGACAAGACTGTCGGACTTCTGCTCGTCGATTAAATAGTCCATAAGCCGAGCGGTTTGTTCCCAATCGATCTCATTCCGGTTATCGAAGGGGGTTACCATCGCTGTTATCAATCTTCCGAAATCCACGCTGTCTCCTCCTTGTTATTCTTCATTCGATTCAAGCACAGCCGTGTTACTTGCCTAATTCAAACTTGGTATGCAAGGCTCGGAGGGCTTGCACCATATCTTCCTTATTCACCAGTACCCAGATCGTGGTGTTGGAATCGGCAGACTGCAGGATCTGGATTTGCTGTTCCGTCAGTGCCTCGACAATTCGGGCCATGATCCCCGGCACGCCGTTGATTCCTCCGCCGATGACCGATACTTTGGCACATCCGCTAACAATTTGCGGATTAAGTCCCAAATCGTCCAAAACGGACTTCGCTTTGTTGGCATCGCTGTCAAAAACGGTATAAACCGCTCCGGACGGGGTTACATTAATAAAATCGACACTAATCGCATTTTCCGCCATGGCTTTAAAAACCCGCAATTGCAGGTTGTCCGAACCTTTGCCGCCCGATTCAACCTTGATTTGCGTCACATTGGCCACATAAGCGATTCCGGTCACATAGCGGTCAACAATGCCGATCTGCACGTCTTTGAATCCTTCCGGATTGGCAACCAAGGTTCCTTCACCTTGCGAAAAAGTAGAACGCACCCGGACAGGAATGCCGGATTGCATGGCAATTTCCACGGCGCGCGGGTGAATCACCTTCGCCCCCTGGTGAGCCATATTGCATATTTCGGCGTAACTGACGTAGTCAAGCGGTTTGGCGTCTTCTACGATTCTTGGGTCGGCGGTCAGGATACCGTCCACATCGGTATAAATATCTACCATTTCCGCATGCAGCGCCGCACCCAGCGCCGTTGCCGAAGTATCGCTTCCGCCCCGGCCCAGCGTAGTAAAATCGCCGTTTTGATTCTGGCCTTGGAATCCGGTTACGATAACAACATCGTTCCGCTCCAATTCCTCCAGGACTCTGGTCGGCACAATATCAAGGATTCTCGCATTGCCAAACTGGCTGTCCGTACGGAAGCCTGCCTGAGCTCCCGTAAGAACGACGGAGCTGAGAGATATTTCTTGTAATAAGCTGCATAGCATCGTGGCCGAAATAATTTCACCGCAGGAAAGCAGTAAATCCTGTTCGCGTGAGGGCAGGGAGCCCCCTCCTGTCGCGATCAGATCCAAGAGTGTGTCCGTGGCGTAAGGATCCCCTTTACGTCCCATGGCTGAAACCACAACGACAAGCCGGTAACCGTTATCCAGTTCCCGGCGAATATGAGAGATGACATGTCCTCTGGCTTCCTTTGTAGAGAGAGACGTGCCACCGAACTTCTGCACCAAAATGCGCATGGGTATTCCTCCAATTTAGTAAGCGGAGTAAAGCTATTCTTCATTCCGTTGTCGTGATGATGTAAAATGGACGATCAGCGGCCTTATTCCTGGGCCGCAATGATCTCCGCGATTTGTACGGCATTCCATGCCGCGCCTTTGAGCAGGTTATCCGAAACGATCCAAAGATTCAAACCGCGCGGATTACCAAGATCGCGGCGTAGTCGACCTACGAATACATCGTTTTTGCCTGCAGCATTCGTGGCGAGCGGATAGCTTTGCGAGGCCGGATCATCGACCAGCGCAATGCCAGGAGCATTGGAAAGCAGGTCTCTGATTTCCTCAAGTTCATAATCGTTCTTAAGCTCGACGTAAACAGATTCGGAATGACCGTAAACAACCGGAATACGGACACAAGTCGCGGTAACCTGGATCGAATCGTCTCCGAAAATTTTCTTCGTTTCGCGTACCATCTTCATTTCTTCCAGCGTATACCCGTTATCCTGGAATTTGTCGATTTGCGGTACGGCATTAAAGGCGATCTGATGCTTCACCGGTAACGAACCTACCGGCAAAATGTCAGGCGTCACTTCGCGTCCTTCGAGCACATCCTTGCTTTGACGCAGCATTTCGTTGATGGCCTTGGCGCCGGCACCGGATACGGCCTGATAGGTAGAAACGATAATCCGCGAAATTCCAAAACGGTCGTACAACGGCTTAAGGGCCGCCACCATCTGAATCGTCGAACAGTTAGGATTGGCAATGATTCCTTGATGCTTGCTGATCATATGTTCGTTAACTTCAGGAACGACGAGCGGAGCCGTCTCTTCCATCCGGAACGCATTTGTATTGTCGATGACTACTGCGCCATGACGCACGGCATGCGGGGCAAGCGCTTTGCTGACATCTCCGCCCGCGCTGAACAGCGCGATGTCGATGCCTTCAAAACTGTCCGGTCCAGCTTCCTCAACGGTAATTTCCTGTCCCTTAAAACGAAGAACGGTTCCTGCGGAACGGGCCGAAGACAAAAACTTCAGCTTTTCTACCGGAAAGTCCCTTTTCTCCAATAATCCGATAATTTGCTCCCCTACGGCTCCCGTCGCTCCGACTACGGCGACATTAAATTTCCTTTTGCTCATCTGGCACGTCTCCCCTTCTCTAATAGAACTATTTATATTAATGTAATGGATCTCCTGGTTAGGTGGGTTGGATCAATCCCGAAAACGTTCGATAATCAACGGCTGGAGCTGTTTGCCTTCGAGCGCGGCATAGCAGGTTTCAGGCACCAGTTCCATCCTTGCGACGAGCGAGTTGGGTTTGTTATCCGGGTTATCCTGACCAAACGGGACAAAATAAATATGTTTGGCCACGAGCAGTTTAGCTATATTGGCCATATTAAAACCTAATCCGTCATTGGTCGACACGGCGATCACCACCGGGCGGCCGTTGCGAAGCGTCGCTTTGGCAGCCATCAGCACCGGGCTATCGGTCACAGCGTTCGCCAGCTTGCTTGTCGTAGTCCCGGTACAAGGAGCGATTGCAAGTACATCGAGCAACTTGGTTGGTCCTAGCGGTTCCGCGTCGACAATTGAAGAAATGATATCATTCCCTGTTATATCTTTCAACTGTTTTTGCCAATTTTCCGATTTACCGAAGCGGGTATCCGTCATCATTACCGATTGCGAAATGATCGGCACCACTTTGGCGCCGTCATCGACAAACCGCTGAATCTGAGGCATAACCTCAGCTAATGTACAATGCGATCCCGTCACAGCGTATCCAACTGTTTTCCCCTGCCAATTCACTCTTCATCCCCCCGTAAATGAAACTCTTCCAATATCGACTGACAGAGCGTATTCGCTATGATAATACCAGCCGTTTTGGGAGCGACGATTCCGGGCAAACCGGGAGCAAGGAGCGCCTTGATTCCGCGTTTCTCGGCAAACCGGAAATCACATCCTCCGGGAGCCGACGCGAGATCGATGATAACAGCTTGACGGGGCAATTTCGAGATGATTTGCGCTGTGACTATCATAGTCGGAATTGTATTAAAAATCAAGTCAATAGCGCTATTGTAAGCGTTCAAATCCGTTGCTACAAAAGGCTTCCACCCCATTTGCACCGCCCTGGCCACATCGGCTTCCTTCCGCACTCCCACCTGTACATTCGCTCCCAAACCCTGCAGCGTTTTCGCCAAAGTAAATCCTGTTCTCCCTATCCCGAGAACGATACAATTCGAACCATGAATAGTGATTTCCGTGTTCTGAATCGCCATCATTACCGCCCCTTCGGCGGTAGGAATGGAATTGTAAATCGCCACATCATCGCGATCCAGCAATTCGATTAAGCGAAAACCGTATTCCGCTCCCATCCGTTTCAAATAGCTTTTTGCCATGCCTGTATAAACCAATGTATCTTCCTTTATCGCAGCAAACATCTCTTTCTTCAAGACCAGATCAGTGGTGGAAAACGGCGCGGCTATCCCCCCCTGATCATTGCAGCCCACCACCGGTAGCACGATTACGTCCGCTTCCTGAAGCAGTGCCGGGGTCAGCGTTTCATGACTAACGCCGGCTAGCGGAGATTCCAGTGTTTCAAAACCAACCACCCGGACAATCGCATCCAGTTCCACACATTTATTGATCACTTCCACCTGGCGGGCATCTCCGCCCAAAAAAACGATGGTGAGACCGGTTAACATCAAGATCGGCACTCCTTCCAGGCCATACAGTATAGAGCATCTTATGCCGCTGCCCACGAAGTGGTGAAACATTATACGTCTATCCCCGTTTTTCGGTGCGAAAGCTCATATTAAAAATGCGGATCATTTTTTAGAATACAACAAATAGGAAAGGAGCCTAACTTATGTCAAAGAGATTCATAGAAATTACGTTGGCTTTCGCCATTGTAATTATCGGGGCGTTGTTTGTTTAATTCGGAAAGAAACGCCCCCTCTTCTTCTACAAAACCTGTAGACACGGTTCCGGCAGTACCAACGATGACGGTCCAACAAATGAAAGAGGATCTGGATTATCTGGTAAGTACGATCGGACAGGTTCATCCCGCTCTGATCGAGGGATGGAACCGGGAGCAACAGGATTTGATTGACGAAGTATACGAACGCGCTCAAACTCCTATGACTAGCGACCAGTTTTATTTTATAGCCAATGAAATCATCACTATATTGCAAGATGCACATACAGCAATGAGTCCATACTCCAGAACCACCAAAACTCTGAGGCTGCCTCTCGATTGGACGCAGGAGGGACCCATCGTCCTGACTTCGCAACACGATTTGCAGCGAGGTGATTTGCTCCTCAGCCTGGGCGGATTTCCTTTTGTATCAAGTGCAAAAACTCACAGTGAAAAAATCGAATTCTTCCTAAGATATAACAAATTATAAAAGGGGATCTGCATATGAAAAAAACAATGATAAGGACCGTCACGTTATTCCTTGTTGTCGTTGCCGGAATTTTGTTATTCCTGTTGTATCCTGCAAAAAACAATCCACCTTCCGGCGATATCGCCGAGTCGGTCGCATCAACAGCGTTGGGAGATTCAACGGAACCCGTCAGTTCGGATCTGCCGACCGATGCGCCGGTAAATATGACTATAACGGTCCAGGAGATGACGGAGGATCTCGATTATTTAGTGAAAACGATGGAAGAGGTTCATCCTGCCTTGATGGAAGGTTGGAGTAAGGAGCAGCAAGAGACGATAAATGAGGTCTATGAGCAGATAAAATCTCCATTGACTAAAGAACAGTTTTATTTTTCTGCCAATAAAATCGTTGCTTCGGCTCATGATGCGCATACAACGATAAATCCATTTTCCGCCGCGACGGAAGTAATCTCTCTCCCCTTATACTGGGCGCCAGAAGGACCCGTGGTACTGAATTCCACGCTTCAGCTTCAGCGCGGCGACCTCTTGGTCGAGCTCGGGGGGCTTACGCCGGAAGAGTTGTTGGAAAAACTCACTCAAGTAGTGCCCGCTGAGAATGAATACTGGGTAAAGACAAGCGGTATTTCAATGCTAACCAATGGGGCGTTTCTGAAGGATTTAAACCTCGTTGAAGATGGCAAAGTTTCCATTACGATTGACCGGGATGGAGAACTTGTCCAGTTGGACCTGCCGCTTGTTCCCCTAAAATCATCAAACACTTCAAAGACCGCATTTGATACCGGGCACGAAGACTACAGCTATACTTTAAATGAGGAGCTGTCGCTCGGGATTTTGCGCATAAATACGTGTAAGGTAAATCAAGACTATTTAAGCACTTTGGAAAATTTCTTTGCCGAAGTCGCAAGCCTGAAGATTAAGCATGTGGCTGTTGATATAAGAAACAACTCGGGCGGAGATTCCAGAGTAATTGATGAATTTTTACGTTACATAGATGGAGTCGACAAATATGGAAGTTATTCAGGATTGGTCCGCTTTTCCAAGCAGGCTGCTGAACAAAGAGGCGAGAGTCAGACCAGCGGCTACTTTAGTTCCGATCCCTATCAAGTCGAAATTACCAATCCGGCCACCCCTTCCTTTGCCGGGAATCTCTATGTGTTGACTTCACCCAAAACTTTTAGTTCAGGCAACTGGTTTGCCGTCATCATTCAAGATAATAAGCTTGGAACGATTCTCGGGGAACCAACCGGTAATCAGCCCTCCAGTTATGGGGATGTCCTGGGCTTCTCGCTGCCCCATTCCGGATTTCAGTTCAATGTTTCCTACAAAAAATTTAAACGGCCCAATAGCAAACTGGATGATCAAACGGCACTGATGCCGGATGTGCCTGTGTACACAACACGTCAGGATATTATCGATTCACGCGATGCCCAAATCGGCAAATTGGAAGATATCATAAAAAGGAAACCTTGAGGCAAGCGGGTTAGCTTGTCCGAACAAATAAAGGCAACGGAGATTCAACTCCGTTGCCTTTATTAATTTCAATGGATAATGACGAAGAATTCCGTGTTACTTCGTACCTGTATGACCAAACCCGCCGGCCCCGCGGAGAGTCTCCGAAAGCTCGTCAACCTGAAGCAGATTCACTTCCGGAACGATCTGGAACACCATCTGGGCAATCCGTTCGTTGCGTTTGATCGCGAACGGCTCCTGGCCCAGGTTGATCAGCAGCACCTTGATTTCGCCCCGGTAATCGGCATCGATCGTCCCCGGCGTGTTCAAGCAAGTGATGCCATGTTTGAATGCCAGGCCGCTGCGCGGACGAATCTGCGCTTCGAGCCCGCCCGGCATAGCAATGGCGATGCCGGTAGGCACCAGATTGCGCTGACCGGGCTCTAGCACCAGGTCCTCGGTTACCGCAGCATACAAATCGAACCCGGAGGCCAGCTCCGACATTTTGCGGGGAAGCTCGATATCTTCATTTCCGGCGATTCTTTTGATCTGTACATCAAATGACAAGTTCATCTCTCCTTATTCCCGACAGCACGCGGTCCGAAGCACCGACCATGGCGAGTGCATACGGCTCGCTGAACATTTTTTTCAGCACATCGTTCACATCGTTCATAGTAACGGCTTCAATGCGGTCTATCATTTCATCAAGCGTATAATGCCGTCCGATCATCAGCTCATTTTTGCCTAGACGGTTCATCCGGCTGCCCGTGCTTTCCAAGCTAAGTATCAAGCTGCCCTTTAATTGCTCCTTGCCTTTACGCAATTCGCTTTCCGTGATGCCTTTTTCGGACACTTCATGCAATAATTCTTTGGTCAAGTCGAGCACATCTTTGGTCTGTTTAGGCGCCGTACCGGCGTAGACCGTGAACAAGCCGCTATCCGCATGAGAGCTATGATAAGAATAAACGGAATACGCCAGCCCCCGCTTTTCGCGGATTTCCTGAAACAGCCTGGAACTCATTCCGCCCCCCAGAGCATTGTTCAGCAGTACCATCGCATACTGATTCGGATCCCCTACCGGTAATCCCGGGAAAGAGAGACAAATATGATTTTGCTCGGTTTTTTTACGGTAAAACTTGAGGCCGCCAAGAAAATCAGGAGCAGACAAGGCATCCGCTGTCCCGTGGTTTCCAAAGTCCCCAAAGTATTTCTCAAGCAATTCAAGTATCGAATCATCGATATTGCCGGCGACGGCAATGACCGTATTTTCGATCGTATATTTCTCTTTCATATACGAACGAAGATCGGCCGGTCCCAAGGCCCGGAGCTTTTCTTCCGTCCCGAGAATAGGCAGCGCGAGCGCGTGGGTTCCGTAGGCGGCTTCCGCCAGCAGATCATGGACCATATCATCCGGCGTATCCTCGTACATCGAAATTTCTTCCACGATCACGTTCTTCTCTTTACGCAACTCTTCCTCGTCAAATAAGGAGCGGAAAAACATATCGGACAACACATCTACCGCAATCGGCAAATGCTCGTCTAATACTTTCGCGTAATAACACGTATATTCCTTGGAAGTGAATGCATTCACGTTGCCGCCGATGGCATCGAATTGCTCTGCGATATCCTTGGCGCTGAAGCGTTCCGTGCCCTTGAACAGCATATGTTCAATAAAATGCGAAATCCCGCCCATTTCAGGCGTTTCGTTACGGGAACCCGTCTTTACCCATATGCCGAACGACACCGAACGGCAGGTCGGTATTTTCTCCATAACCACCCGAAGGCCGTTTTTTAACTGCGTTTTATTCACGACTGGCCCTCCTAAAAGTTTTACGAAGCATTAGCTACTAAAGGAATACTTCGCAGTAAAACTTGCTTCGAAAGCATACGCTTAGTTTTACGAAGCATTAACTACTAAAGAAATACTTCGCAGTAAAACTTGCTTCGAAAGCATATGCTTCGTTTACGTAACTAAACAAATGCACCATTATCCTATCAAAAAAACACCGATTCCTCAACTCCCCGGCACATGGACCCGGTTCGGCGACAACGTTTCTTCCACCGTGCCCAGCGTCAACCCTTTTTTCCGGATGACCTGAATCATTCCCTTGAGCGCATCCCGGGACGAAGCGGTCGGATGCATGAGGATCAGCGATCCCGATTCCACCTTGCTTGCGATTCGGTTAATGATCGTATCTGCGGGCGGTTTTCTCCAATCGATCGTATCTACCGTCCAAAGGACCGTTTTCAGTCCCTGTTCGGCAGCCAGTTGCACGGTTCGATCGTCGAAATCTCCCGATGGCGGCGCAAACCAGCGATTGTCCACGCCCAATTTCTCCTTGAGTACCTCTTTCGTTTTGGAAATCTCCAATCTGGCCCGGCTATCGTCCAACTCGCTCATATTGGGGTGGGAGTAGGCATGGTTTTCCAACTGATGCCCCCGTTTCTGGATTTCCAGTCCCAGGTCGGCATTCTTTTTTAACCAGCTTCCATCAAAAAAGAACGTCGCCTTTACCTTGGACTCGTCCAGCGTATCCAGCATCGGAATAATAAATTCGTTGCCCCAGGCGACATTGATCATTAAAGCGACCATCGGCTTGTTAGGGTTTCCGCGATAAATGGGATGCGCTCCGAGATCGTCGAGATGAACCTTGGGCTTGATTTCTTTATACAAATATTGAATTTCCGAACCTTCCGGCTGCAATCTTGCTTTTTGATATGTGCCTTCGACGTCAACTTCCAGACCGTTATACCCCGGTATTGCTCGCCAGACCCGGTCCACTACGGCGTCAACGGGCTCGACCCTTCGCTTGGTTGCCTCTTCTTCTATCTTTTCCAGCAATTGTGACTCTCCGCGGCTGTCCGCAAAACGCCCGAAGGCATCCTGACCGCGCTCGCGGTTGTCTCGGCCTTCCACAAAGACACGGATCCCCGCAAATTGCCCCAGCACGAAGACCAAAAGCATGCAAAGACACACAAGCGCGAACTTTTTCCGATTCATGACAGACTCATCCCTTCAGCGGGTTTTGTCCTCATCTTATGAATACCGGGTAAAAATTATGCGGACAGGCGAAATAAGTCTTCCAAAAAAATAAAAAAGAGCCAGAATTATTTCATTCTGCCTCTTTTCCGCGCTAGGGTGAGTAGCCTAAATCAGGATGGCGATTTTTCCGTTTCCGCAGTCAATACCGCTTTACGGGAAAGATTAACCCGTCCTTGCTGATCGATTTCCGTTACTTTCACGGTTACGGTATCACCGATCGCCACTACATCTTCCACTTTAGCTACGCGTTCCGTCGAAAGCTGAGAAATGTGTACAAGACCGTCTTTACCCGGCAGAATTTCAACAAAAGCGCCGAATTTCTCGATCCGTTTTACGGTACCGATGTATATTTCTCCAACAATGACTTCCTTCACGATGCCTTCGATAATCGAACGTGCTTTGTTGTTCATTTCTTCATTGGTTGAAGCAATGAATACGCGGCCGTCTTGCTCGATATCGATTTTTACGCCGGTTTCTTCAATAATTTTATTGATGATTTTACCGCCGGCACCGATAACGTCGCGGATTTTGTCCGGATTGATATTCATGATCATGATCTTAGGCGCATAAGGAGACAAATGTTCCTTCGGCTTTTGAATGCGATCGGTCATCTTGGAGAGGATGAACATGCGGCCTTCCCGTGCCTGCGACAGCGCATCGGTCAAAATCTGGCGGTCGATACCGTCAATTTTGATGTCCATCTGAATCGCAGTAACGCCTTCCGACGTACCGGCGACTTTAAAGTCCATGTCTCCGAGGTGGTCTTCCATCCCCTGGATGTCGGTAAGGATCGACACATGCTCGCCATCCTTGATCAACCCCATCGCCACACCGGCCACCGGCGCTTTGATCGGAACACCAGCGTCCATCATCGCCAGCGTACTGGCGCAAATGCTCGCTTGCGAAGTGGAACCGTTGGATTCCAATACTTCGGATACGAGACGAATCGTATACGGGAACTCGGATTCGGGCGGAATGACTTTGGATAGCGCTCTTTCACCGAGAGCTCCATGTCCGATTTCACGACGTCCCGGAGCGCGCAAAGGACGAGCTTCGCCTACGCTGAACGGCGGGAAGTTATAGTGGTGCATGAATCGTTTCGATTCTTCCGGATCGATGCCGTCCAGAATTTGCACATCGCCCAAGGCTCCTAACGTACAAACGCTGAGCGCCTGGGTTTGACCGCGGGTAAACAAGCCGGAGCCATGCGTACGCGGCAGCAAGTTAATATCGCATTCGATCGGGCGGATTTCATCCAACTTCCGTCCGTCAGGACGAACTTTGTCATGAGTAATCAGGCGGCGCACTTCTTCTTTAACGATATCGTGCAGTACTTCCTTCACATCGCCAAGAAGCTCAGGAGACTCTATGTACTTCTCCACAAAATGGGCTACCGTTTCATCATTAATACTGTCAATGGCATCTTGACGGGCATGCTTCTCGACGATTTTTACGGCTTCCACAAGGCGTGCTTCGGCAAAATCGCGAACGTCGCGATTGACCTCTGCATTGACCGCGTGCAGCTTCACTTCCATCTTCTCTTTACCGGCAACCGCAACAAGCTCTTCAATGACAGCTACGATATTCTTGATTTCGTCATGACCGAACATAATCGCTTCCAGCATGACTTCCTCAGGAACTTCATTTGCTTCCGCTTCCACCATCATAATAGCGTCCTTGGTACCTGCCACGACGACATAGATGTCACTGGCTTCCTGCTGGGCAATGTCCGGGTTAATGACGAATTTGCCGTCCACACGGCCAACGGCCACCCCGCCGATCGGTCCGTTAAACGGCACGTCGGAAATGCTCAGCGCTGCGGAAGTACCGATCATAGCTGCGATTTCAGGCTCGCAGTCTTGATCCACACTCATTACGAGATTGACGATTTGCACGTCATTACGGAATCCTTCCGGAAACAAAGGACGGATCGGACGGTCGGTCAAGCGGCTGGCGAGAATCGCCTTTTCGCTGGGACGCCCTTCCCGTTTAATGAAACCGCCGGGAATTTTCCCTACGGCGTACAGCTTTTCTTCATAATTGACCGTAAGCGGGAAAAAATCAAGATCCTTCGGTTCAGAAGAAGCCGTAACCGTACACAAAACTGCCGTTTCTCCGTACCGTACCATGACAGCGGCATTCGCCTGCTTGGCCAAACGTCCGGTTTCCAGTATAAGAGGTCTTCCCCCCAACTGCATTTTTACATGTTTTTCCATGAAATCCCTCCTTATCACAAATAACAGTTCGGTACAAGTCTCATTATTTCCTGCTTTTATCACATTCATAAACGCAGAATGCATTAATCGCAGAATAACATAGAGCTTGTCCTATTCACAACAAAAGCTCCTGACGGAGCTTGGACTAAGCGATATATAGTTTGCCACAAAAACGTATACATTTCCAACTTTTTAAAAAGCAACCCGGAAGCACACCGTCCGCTTGATCAGCGAATCCGGCGACAACCAGGCTGCTTCGGTAAAACAAAGGCAAATTAACGACGCAATCCGAGCTTTTCAATCAAAGCGGAGTAACGCTTAACGTCTTTGTTCTTCAAGTAAGCCAACAGCTTGCGGCGTTGACCAACCATTTTCAGAAGACCGCGACGGGAATGATGGTCCTTCTTGTGCGTACGCAAGTGGTCCGTCAAATTCACGATGTTCTCCGTAAGGATAGCAATTTGCACCTCTGGTGATCCTGTATCGGATTCATGAGTTTTGTGCTCTTCAATCAGTTGTTGTTTGCGTTCTTGAGTTAATGCCATCCTGTTCACCTCCTTTTATCAAATCGCCATTAGCCTAGTAGCCGGACGGTGAGACCGGTAACCAAGCCAAGGTTATCGCGTCTATGCGAAAATATCCCGCATAAACAACGTAGATTAGTATAGCATAGATGACATATAAAAGTAAATGCCGCTAACCGCGCGACTAATCTTCGGAACTCAGCAGTTGTTTTGCAGTCTCGGCATCCTTCGCAATTTGCGCTACAAGCTCATCAATGCCGCTGAATTTACGTTCCTCACGGATAAAATCGACCACTTCAACCAGCAAGGACTCTCCGTAAAGCTGACCGCTAAAATCGAACAAATGAACTTCAAATGAAGGCCTGGTTTCATTCTCGTGAAAAGTCGGCTTTACACCCACATTCATCACGCCCGAGAGCACGGTTCCCCCGTAGCTAACTCTTACGGCGTATACGCCTCTGGCCGGCAGAACATAGTGCTCATCCAACTGCAGGTTAGCAGTTGGAAATCCGAGCTTGCGTCCGCGTTTCTCCCCGTGCATGACCGTTCCTTTGATCGCGTAAGGCCGACCGAGCCAACGGTCCGTCTGCCGGATATTTCCTTCCTGCAATGCCTTGCGGATATCCGAACTGCTGACCTTTTCGCCTTCGATCAGAAACGGCGGTACAATATTCACGTCCATCGAATCTTCGCTAAGCTCCCTAAGCATTCCGGCATACCCTTCCCCGCGATACCCGAACCGGAAATCGAAGCCGACCACGGCGGTATGAATTTGCAGCGGCACAAGCATGCCGCTCACGAAATTATGCGGACTGACACGGGAGAAAGCGTCGTTAAACTCAACGATGTATAAGTAATCCACGCCCATGCCGCGAAGAATTCTTTCTTTCTCGGCCGGCGGGGTGAGATAGCCTTCATAGTCGCCTTTCTTCATGACTTCTTTAGGATGCGGATGGAAAGTCATGACCGCAGAGGGCAGTCCTTCCTCTCCTGCAAGCCGGACCGCAGATTCGATGACGCTCGCGTGACCGAGATGAAGTCCGTCAAACTGGCCGATGGCCAAAATTTGACGTTTTGCCACTGCGGCTATGATGTCATCTGTCAATGGATAAGTTAAATGTATCGTTTCCAATATCGTCTCACCTGCAATTTCACTCGGATTTGCTAGATTCATATTACTCCGGAAGAAATACCTTGACCGGTGCCACTGCACCCGATTCCTCCACAAGATAAATGCCTAAAAATTGTTGTTCCGGGCTATATAACCGGATGGTCTCGCCTGGAGCAGCCGGCGGCTGAACCACTGAACGCGATAAACGTTGGCCTTGCAGAGCTGCTTTAACCTTTTCTTCATTTACGGTATGCGCCGGTAGATGACTCACAGCATGATCAACAGGTATTAACCGAGATGGCAAGGTGCCCTTCTGAACTTCCTCAGCCAACTGCTCTAAGGTCAAACATTGTTCCTCCCGGAAGCCCGCCGACATCGTCCGTTCCAGTTGTTCCATAACGGCCGGTACGCCCAAGGCCCGTCCTATATCAACACATAACGTACGGATATACGTCCCCTTGGAGCACAGCGTGCGAAATTTTATTTTCGGATGGACAGGATCAAGGTTCAAAGCCAGCAGTTCCAGCTCGTGAATACTCACCTCGCGCGGCTGCCGCTCCACGGTTTTCCCTTCGCGCGCCAGTTCGTACAGCCGTTTGCCGTCCTGCTTCAACGCAGAGTACATAGGAGGCACCTGAGAGATAGTTCCTACGAACTGTTCCAGCACTTCCCGTACCTCGGCTTCGGTCACAGATACTTGCTCCAGCCGTTCCAGGACGTTCCCGGTCATGTCTTCCGTGTCCGTGGCTAGGCCGAGAACCAATGTAGCTTCATATTCTTTCGGAAGCTCCTGCAAATACTCGACAACACGGGTCGCCCGCCCCAAACAGAGCGGAAGAACGCCCGTTACTGCAGGGTCCAGCGTCCCCGTATGCCCGATCCGCTTCATCTTCAGAATGCCGCGGCTCTTCGCCACAACATCATGCGAGGTAAATCCGGCAGGTTTCATAATTGGCAGGATGCCTTCATAGGAATTCATAACCGCTGCTTCACCTGCTCTATCACGCCCGAAACGACCGTTTCAAGGCTTCCTTCGATCCGCGCTCCTGCAGCCCGGACATGCCCCCCGCCGCCAAAGCTTTGCGCAACGCTCGCCACGTCGACTATTCCGGCTGAACGCATGCTGACCTTCACCGCATTTTCATTGATTACTTTAAACAACAAACCCACTTCGACTCCTTGAATATTGCGGGGGTAATTCACGATCCCCTCCAAATCCTCATGAATCGCTCCGGTGAGCTTCATATCATCATCATTCACGGATACCCAGCTGATTTTGCCGTCCTCACTGATCTGCAGCCCATTAAGGGCACGGGTCAGCAGCTTCAACTGCGGCAGGGTCATCTGCTCCAGAAGCAGCTCCGACAAGCCTGGGCCATCAACGCCGTATTCCAGCAGTTTTGATGCGATGGCCATCACTTTGGGTGAAGTGCTGGAATAGCGGAATCCGCCTGTATCCGTCAGGAGGCCCGTATAAATCGCTGTCGCCACGTTCTGATTCATCTCCAGATTCATGAACTGAATCAGCTCAAACAAGATTTCAACCGTCGCCGCCGCATCGGGAACAATGAGATTAATTAAACCATACCCGTCATTTGTCGGGTGGTGGTCAATATTCAATATTTGTGCATCCTCCGAAAAAAGAGTGCTGCTCTTGCCCGTCCGCTTGAAATCGGCACAGTCTACACAAATCACATGCTTATAAGACTCAGCAAGTGGCGTTTGCGAAAGATCGATGATCTTCTCCGATTCCCATAAATACTCCATCCGTTTCGGAATCGGCCCCTCGTTGACCATAACGTAATTTTTACCCAGACATGAGAGAAGCCAGCCCACCGCAAGGGTAGAACTGACTGCATCTCCGTCCGGCTGTACATGCGACACGACTAGGAAATGATCATGCTCCGTCAAAAACTGCTGCGCTTGCCGGAACTCCCGTTCATTGGTCTGCATTGCCGTCTCCTTTTAAATTCTAATTTTCATCTTCGTGCGAAATATCTCCCAGCAGCTTCTCGATCCGGCTGCCGTATGCGATCGATTCGTCGATCTTGAAAATTAATTCCGGGGTGTGTCTGAGGCGTATTCGCTTGCCGAGTTCGGTACGCAAGAAGCCGCCGGCCTTTTCAAGGCCTTTCAATGAAGCCTGCTTGCTCTCCTCATCTCCAAACACGCTCAGATACACTTTTGCTTGCGATAAATCGCTTGTCACATCAACGCCGGTCACGGTGACAAATCCGATACGGGGATCTTTAAGCCCGCTCTGGATTAGCACGCTAAGTTCTTTTTTGATCTGTTCGCCTACGCGGCCGGTACGATTTTTGGCCATGTGTGACACCTCACCTTATTTCGGTTCGACGGTTTCCATAATGAACGCTTCGATAACGTCGCCTTCTTTGAGGTCGTTGTAATTATCAAGGGTAATCCCGCATTCATAGCCTTGCGCAACATCCTTGGC
Organism: Fontibacillus forbon; assembly: GCF_046559655.1. Lineage (NCBI taxonomy): Bacteria > Bacillati > Bacillota > Bacilli > Caryophanales > Paenibacillaceae > Fontibacillus > Fontibacillus forbon. The sequence continues at coordinate 215,938 of NZ_JBKGFV010000002.1, forward strand.
GTCATCTTTAAACCGTTTAAGCGAGTCGATTTTGCCTTCGAACACGACGATGCCGTCGCGGATCAGGCGGGCTTCCGCAGCACGCGAAATTTTGCCCGAAGTAACCATACAACCAGCAATGGTTCCCACTTTACTGATTTTGAACGTGTTGCGGACTTCGGCGTGTCCGATAACCGTTTCTTTGTAAACCGGATCCAACATTCCTTTCATCGCCTGTTCGATTTCCTCGATCGCGTTGTAAATAACGCGATGCAGACGGATATCGACTTTTTCTTGCTCCGCTGTTGCCTTCGTCTGGCTGTCCGGACGGACGTTAAAGCCGATGACGATGGCGTTCGAAGCTGCGGCTAGGATAATATCGGATTCCGTAATGGCACCGGCACCGCTGTGAATGATTTTCACGCGAACGCCTTCCACTTCGATTTTTTCCAAAGAGCCCTTGAGCGCTTCGACCGAACCTTGAACGTCCGCTTTGATAATTACGTTCAGGTCCTTGATCTCGCCTTCTTTAATGTGGCGGAATAAATCGTCAAGCGTTACGCGGGTATTGGAACCGAGATCGGACTGACGTTGCGTAACCGCCCGTTTGTCCGCGATGGAGCGTGCTTTGCGCTCATCTTCAAATACCATGAACGGATCGCCGGCTTGCGGCACTTCCGTCAGACCCGTTACTTCCACCGGTGTGGAAGGTCCCGCTTCTTTCAGGCGGCGTCCCTTATCGTTTACCATTGCCCGAACGCGGCCAAAACTATTCCCCGCTACGAACGCGTCGCCGACTTTCAACGTACCGTGCTGCACCAGGATGCGGGCAACCGGTCCCCGGCTCTTATCGAGCTCGGCTTCAATGACGGCGCCGCGGGCGCGTTTATCCGGATTCGCTTTATATTCATTGACTTCTGCAACGAGCAGAATCATTTCAAGCAAGTCTTCGAGGCCCATTTTTTGTTTGGCCGAAACATTGACGAAGATCGTTTCTCCGCCCCATTCTTCCGGAACAAGACCGTATTCGGTCAATTCCTGTTTTACTTTATCCGGATTGGCGTCCGGTTTATCGATTTTGTTCACCGCTACGATAATCGGAAGTCCGGCAGCTTTGGCATGGTTGACAGCTTCGACCGTTTGCGGCATAACGCCGTCATCGGCCGCTACGACGATAATCGTAATATCCGTCAATTGGGCACCGCGGGCACGCATGGCCGTAAACGCTTCGTGGCCCGGCGTATCCAGGAACGTGATTTTCTTGCCGTTAATTTCGACTTGATAAGCCCCGATATGCTGGGTAATCCCGCCGGCTTCTCCGCCGGTCACGTTCGTCGAACGGATGGCATCGAGCAATGTCGTTTTACCATGGTCGACGTGACCCATGATCGTTACAACCGGTGGACGTTCCAACAGATCCGCTGCTTCATCCACTTCCTCGATCGTTTCGAAGCGGTCATCCTCAACCGGAATCTTCACTTCCACTTCCACTCCGAAATCACCGGCAAGAAGCAGAATGGTGTCGATATCAAGTTCTTGGTTGATCGTAGCCATAACCCCAAGCGTAATCAACTTCTTAATAACTTCGGAAGCATCCTTATGAAGCAGTTTTGCGGTTTCGCCTACGGTCATCGTGCCGCGCACGATAATTTTCTTCGGCGTATTGTCGATCTTCTCGCGTGGAGGCTGCTGGTTGTATCCGCCTCTTCCGCCACGGCCGCCTTTTCCGCCGCGGTTGTTCTTGTATCCGCCTTGACGGTTATCATCAAAGCCCTTGGATTTATTATTGTTGAAATTGTTGTTGTTTCCTTTTTTGAAGCCCTGATTTTGTCCGCCTGGGCTGCTGCCTTGTCCGCCTTGGCTACGGTTGCCGCCAAAGTTTCCGCCGCCGCTGTTATTCCCCGGAGAAGCACTCCGATTTGGCTGGGTGCTGCGGTTTCCGGCATTCCCCGGACGTGAAGCCTGCTGTCCGCCGCCTTGACTTTGACCGCGGTTGGGTTGCGAATTGCGGTTACCCGCAGATCCGGAACCTTGACCTTGCTGAGGACGATTCCCTTGCGATTGGCCTGATCCCTGGTGAGGACGATTTCCTTGCGATTGATGATTTCCACCGGATGGGCGGCTATTTCTTTCCTGAGTGGCTTGGGTGCTGCCTGAGGCAGACGTTGAGTTATTGTGATTTGGTCTATTATTCATGCTTACCTGCTTTTCTTGTTGATTTTTTGGATTACCTTGACTTTGACTGCTTTGTCCTTGATTTCCCTGGACATTTCGACTTTGTTCTCCACGCTGGCCGGTTACTTCCCCGGCTGATGGTTTCGGTGTCTGGCTTCCTCCTGCGGAAGCCGGAGCCGTCGATTTAGCTGGTGCCTCAGCGCGTCCCGCGCCTTCTCTCTTGGCAGCGGCATTGCTCTTAATATCCTTGAAAAATTGTTCCACACGAGATACGGAGTCATTTTCCATAACGCTCATATGGTTATTTACCGGAATATTAAGACGTTTAAGAATCGTAATAATTTCTTTACTGCTCATATTGAGCGATTTGGCGTATTCATACACCCTGAGTTTATCTTTGTTTTCTTGTTTACTCAATATACTCCACCTCCGACGTTTTCACGATTTCTTTGGTAATCATATCGGCAAACCCTTGATCCGTCAGTGCGAGCACGACCCGTTCCGGCTTGCCTACACTGGAACCGAGCCGCTCTCTGTCGAATCCGATGGCCAAGGGGACTTCGTACGTTGCGCACTTGTCGCGGAATTTCTTCTGAGTATTCAATGATGCATCTCCTGCAACGATGACCAGTTTTGCTTCCGCAGAGCGGATCATTTTCAGAACCAATTCATCACCGGTCACCAGTTTGCCCGCCCTTGTAGCCAGACCAAGCTGATTCAGCGCCTTACTCATCATCGGCCGCCTCATCCCGATCCCGGCTGGAGATGAATTCTTCCTCCACCGCCAAGAAATCACGGGCCAGTTGCTCATAGACCTCAGGCCCCACCGGAGCCTTTAAGGCACGATCCAGGGCCCGGTTCTTATGGGCGAGTTTGAAGCAAGCCACTTGCCCGCAGAGATAAGCTCCCCGTCCCGATTTCTTGCCGGTGAGATCGATCGAAACCTCACCTTCCGGAGACCGGACGACGCGGATTAACGACTTCTTGGGCATCATCTGCTGGCAAGCTACGCATTTGCGAAGCGGTATTTTTCTAGGTTTCATTTAAAAGACCCCCGTTTCTTGCTCCCGAATCAATCTAGAGATTAGTCGACGGAAACGGAATCTTGAGGTAGTTCATCCTGATCGGTTTTTTCTCTTCCGAATTCCTCTTCCGCCTGGGTTTCGCTCTTGATATCGATTTTCCAGCCGGTTAACTTGGCGGCCAGACGGGCATTTTGACCCTTGATGCCGATCGCCAGCGAAAGTTGATAGTCAGGCACGATAACACGGGCCATTTTCTCCGCTTCAAACACCTGAACTTCGAGTACTTTGGAAGGGCTCAGCGCGTTTGCCACATATTCCTCGACGCTTTCCGAATAACGGACGATATCGATTTTTTCGCCGCGTAACTCATTCACGATCGTTTGCACCCGTACACCTTTAGGGCCGACACAGGAACCTACCGGATCCACTTCGTTGTTGCGGGAATAAACTGCGATTTTCGATCGGAATCCCGCTTCGCGGGCAACGGAACGAATCTCCACCACGCCGTCAAAAATCTCCGGAACTTCCAGTTCAAAAAGACGTTTGAGCAGACCTGGATGAGTGCGGGACAACAAGATTTGCGGCCCCTTCGTCGTGTTTTCTACTTTGGTGATATAAGCTTTGATCCGGTCGCCATGCTTGAACTTTTCGTTAGGCATCAGCTCATTCAGCGGAAGATGGGCTTCCACCTTGCCCAGATCGACGAAAATGTTACGCAAATCCTGACGTTGCACAATCCCGGTGACAATATCTTCTTCCTTCTCTACGAATGCGTTGTAGATGAGGCCTCGTTCCGCCTCGCGAATGCGCTGCGTGACGACTTGCTTTGCGGTTTGGGCCGCAATGCGTCCGAAGTCGCGCGGAGTCACTTCGATTTCCGCGACATCTTCCAGTTGGAAGCTCGGATTAATCTCACGGGCAGCCGGTACCGAAATTTCCGTACGCGGATCAAGAACTTCCTCCACTACAAGCTTGCGCGCAAACACTTTGATCGCACCGGTATGGCGGTTCATATCTACCCGGACATTTTGCGCCGTATTGAAGTTGCGTTTGTAGCTGGAGATCAGAGCAGCTTCAATCGCTTCGAATAAGATATCTTTGCTGATCCCTTTTTCCCTTTCCAATTCATTCAAGGCTTCGATAAAATCCATACTCATTTGCCTCGAGTTCCCCCTTTCATAGTCCCCTGCAATTCACTGCACCTTTTGTTAGAAAATAATGGCCAACCTAGCGCTGGCAACTTTGCTGTATGGAATGGTATGGCTCTTTTTGCCGATTTCAACGACAAGCTCCTCGCTTTCAAAAGAAAGAAGCCGGCCTTCGAATTCTTTCAAGCCGTCTACCGGTTCATATGTAGTTACAAATACATCTTTGCCGACGGCCTTTAATACATCTTCCGCTTTTTTCAGCGGACGTTCCGCCCCGGGGGAGGACACATCCAGGAAATAAGCTGATGGAATCGGATCGTTCTCATCCAGCTTCTCGGTTAGAAATTCGCTGATCCGACCGCAGTCATCGATATCGATGCCTCCGTCTTTATCCACGAATACGCGCAGGAACCAATTGCTCCCTTCTTTGACGTACTCGACGTCGACCAGTTCAAAGCCGTTCTCATCCAAAAAAGGTTTGACCATCTCTTCCACGGCCGCTTTGATCTTCGGTGTGCTCAAGCGTACATTACCTCCATATGGTTCTTTCCTATATACCAAAGAGTAAAGAGTGGGTTTCCCCACTCTTTAAGCAACGGTTCTATCTTCATGATTACCAAAAAAATTATAACATAGTCCGGTAATAGTGACAAGTAAAACGCCTTTACGCCGGGCTAAAACAGCGACAGCTGATTGCTTTCCGGCAGCCCGCGGAAACAGCCCATCGTACCGAGCAGTTCGACGATCGTCTTGCTCGCCTTCGACTTTTGCTGGAAATCCTCGATGGAGAGGAATTCCCCTTGTTCCTTCGCCGCCGCAATGTTGCGGGCAGCGTTATCGCCGATGCCCGCCAACGCGGAAAACGGCGGAATGAGCGCATCTCCGTCGACGATGAATTTCGTCGCGTCGGAGCGGTACAGGTCGATTCCCTTAAAGCGGAATCCGCGCGATGTCATTTCCAGCGCCATTTCCAGAATCGGCAGCATGTTCTTCTCCTTTGGCAGCGCCTGGAAGCCCTTTTGCTCAATCTCCTCGATTTTGCGGTAAATCGCTTCATAGCCCTGACAGAACAACTCGATATCGAAATCCTCGCCCCGTACCGAGAAATAAGTTGCGTAATATTCAATCGGATGATACAGCTTGAAATACGCGGTACGCACCGCCGAAATGACATAAGCCGCGGCATGCGCTTTCGGGAACATGTATTGAATCTTCAGGCAGGAATCAATGTACCATTGCGGCACTTTGCATTTCTTCATCTCATCGATCCATTCCTGCGACAGCCCTTTCCCCTTACGGACGCTCTCCGTAATTTTGAAAGCCAGGCCGGCGTCCATCCCCGCCTTATAGATCAAGAACAACATAATATCGTCACGACAGCCAATTACCGTCTTGATGTTACAAGTTCCGTTTTTGATCAAATCCTGAGCATTTCCCAGCCATACGCCGGTACCGTGGGACAATCCGGAAATCTGCAGCAAATCCGCAAAGGAGGACGGTTGCGATTCCACGAGCATCTGGCGGACGAACTTCGTTCCCATTTCGGGAATGCCATAGGTGGCAACCGGTGTCCGGATTTGCTGCGGTGAAACTCCAAGCGATTCCGTGGAATTGAACATGCTCATCACTTTCGGATCGTTCATCGGGATCGTCGTCGGATCGACGCCGGTCAAATCCTGCAGCATCCGCATCATGGTCGGATCGTCGTGACCCAGAATATCAAGCTTGAGCAAGTTTGCATCAAAAGCATGATAATCAAAATGCGTCGTCATCCATTCCGCGCTCGTATCGTCGGCAGGAAACTGCACAGGTGTAATATCTTCAACCTCGATATAGTCAGGAACGACCACGATTCCCCCAGGGTGCTGACCCGTGCTGCGTTTTACGCCTGTGCAGCCTGCGGCCAAACGGTTGAGTTCGGCGCCGCGCCAGCTTTTATGGTGTTCTTCTTCGTATTTTTTCGTGAATCCGAACGCGGTTTTCTCCGCCACCGTACCGATCGTTCCGGCACGGAATACGCTTTTTTCCCCAAACAGCACTTTGGTGTAATTGTGCGCCTGAGGCTGATATTCGCCGGAGAAGTTAAGATCGATATCGGGCACCTTGTCGCCCTTGAAACCTAGGAACGTTTCGAACGGAATATCCTGGCCTTCTCCCTTAAGTTTGTTCCCGCATTTCGGGCAGTCCTTGTCCGGGAGGTCGAATCCGCTCGGCACGCTGCCGTCGAGGAACCATTCGCTGTATTTGCATTCGGAATTCAAACACATATAATGCGCAGGCAACGGATTTACTTCGGATATCCCAAGGAAGGTCGCCACGACGGACGAGCCTACGGATCCCCGCGAACCGACGAGATAACCGTCCTGGTTCGATTTTTTCACCAGTCGTTCAGAAATCAGGTAGTTCGCCGAGAACCCGTATTTGATGATCGGCTCCAACTCTTTCTCCAGTCGCTTGACGACTACGTCGGGCAGCTCTTCGCCATAAATGGATCTCGCCGTTGCATAACATGTATTACGGATTTCTTCATCCGCCCCATCGATAATAGGCGTATACAGCTTGTCCGGAAACAATTCGAGTTCCTCAAAGGAATCCGCCAGATCGGAAGTGTTTTTTACGACAACCTCAAAGGCTTTATCCTTCCCCAGAAACTCAAACTCCTCCAGCATTTCGTCCGTCGTACGCAGGTGTGCATCCGGTTTGCGGATGTCTTTCAGCGGACTGAACCCGGTAATCCCGTGAATGGTGATATCGCGGTATAACTTGTCGCGCGGATCCAGATAATGAACGTTCCCGGTGGCGACAACCGGCTTTCCGAGCCGCTCGCCGATCTCCACCACTTTGCGGATCGCTGTTTTCAGTTCCTCCGCGCTGCCTACGAGCCCCTTGTCGACCAAATGCATATACATCGTAAGCGGCTGAATCTCCAGCACATCGTAAAACTCGGCGATTCCTTCGGCTTCTTCCACCGATTTGTTCAGAACCGCCTCGAAAAACTCGCCCTTTTCGCATCCCGAAATGATAAGCAGACCTTCCCGCATTTCCGCAAGCTTGGACTTCGGTATACAAGCCACACGCTTGAAATACTGGGTATGGGACATAGAGATGAGCTTGAATAAATTTTTCTTGCCGGTCATATTTAAAGCATAAATCCCGCAATGAAACGGACGAGCATTGGACAAATCCTTACCGACCTTGTCGTTCAGACGCTCCAATGAGGTAATACCCTCGATTTTAGCCGCATCCTCAATGAGTCCGATCAAAATTTGCCCCAACGCCAACGTATCGTCGATCGCGCGGTGATGATTTTCCAGCGAAACTTTATATTTGGCCGCCAGCGTATTCAAGCGGTGATTTTTCATAGAAGGGAACAACATTCTGGCCATCTCGAGCGTATCGAGTACCGGGTTCTCCATGACAGGCAGGCCGAGTTCCTTCAGCTTGGCATTCACGAAGTCCACGTCGAACCGGGCATTGTGCGCTACCAGAACCGAATCTTTGGCAAACTCGATAAATCGCTTCAGTACCGGCTCCACTTCCGGAGCATCCTGAACCATTTCATCATTGATGTTGGTCAGTTGCTGGATATGATACGGGATTCGCTCATGCGGATTAACGAAGGTGGCATACCGGTCGATTTCTTTGCCCTCACTCATTTTGACGGCGGCGATTTCAATGATCTTGTTCTGAGTAACCGACAGACCCGTGGTCTCGATATCGAATACGATAAAGGTCGTCGTCTTCAAATCATCGGCACGGGGGTTAAGTACGACCGCCACATTGTCGTTGACAACGTTGGCTTCCACGCCGTAAATCATTTTGATTCCGTTCTTTTTCGCCGCTTTAGCCGCATCCGGATAACACTGAATACCGCCATGATCCGTAACGGCAATCGCTTTATGCCCCCACTTGGCCGCCATCTTGACGTAATCTCCGATCGGGGTAACGGCGTCCATCGTGCTCATCGTCGTATGCAGATGGAATTCCACCCGTTTCTCCTCGGCGTTATCCTTCCGGGACGGCGGTGCCGAAATCTCGCACAGATCCGAAGGGATCATGACGAGTTCCGGGATTTGCATAAACCGATCCATTTCCACTTTACCGCGGGCCTTCACCCATTTTCCGTTAGCCAGTTGACCCATAACCTTCAGGTCTTCCTTGTTCTTGGCAAACATCTTCATTTGCAGGGAATCGGTAAAATCGGTCAGATAGAATGTAAATAGCGTATTACCGTTTCGAAGCTCCTTCCGATCCAATCCGAAGATCGTACCTTGAATCGTAATTTTCTTCTCTTCGTCCTGAATGTTCTGAAGCGGCACAGGCTGTTCTTTAATATCATAGCCAATCTGCAGCTTGATGACTTCCCCATCCACTTCTTCAGGCGGGGCTTCCACGGTCATGCTCTCCATCAATTGCTGAATCACTTCACGCTCTTCTTCCACGATCCGCTGTTGAAACTCTTCAAAGGCATCGCTGCTGTTTTCGCCCGATAACAGCTTCACCCGGAGGCCTAGACCGAAATAAGTATCAAAGAATGCCGTAATCGCCCGGTCGATGCCTTTCTTACGGGCCAATTCCAGAGTCATAGCATCGGTGAAGGTGACGGACACGAGATCTTCTTCTACTTCATGGGCCGCCCGTGCCATCCACCCGTTGACCGACGGCACTTCCCGCTGCACCCATTCCAGGAACAGTTTCCAGTATTCCTGTACGATTTCGCTTGCGCCGATTTCTTGCTCATAACGGAATAAAAAAGAGATGCGTGCGATATGCTCCATCCGTTCCTGTACCCGCAGGCAAAACGTACGATAGACCTGCGCGGGAACGAGCGTAGTTTTGCAAAGTGTAATCTTCCATTCCTTGTTGGTACGGCTTACTTCCACCCGGTCGATATATCCATCGAGAAAATACGGATCGACAACGGTTGACGGCATCTCCGCCTGCTTCATCAGCAGTTCCAGACGCGTTCTTTTTCCCTGAGTGTCGGACATGATTTCCCCTCCCATACGACACGCTTGCTGATAAGTTTAAAAGTGACACTTCAATATTACATTAATTCTCAAACAGCAAGGCTTCCGGCGCTGGAGGCCGACAGGTGTTTGACCTGTCGGCAGTTTCCTGCCGGAAGCCTTCCAATAGATAGTATGTGACTAATAGGCTCTGGCAAAAACAACCGTATGTTGTGCTTGTTCCCCGCACACCAGACAAGTGGTTTTTGTAACTTCGGGCTTAAACGGAATGTTCCGGCTCGTTGCGCCCGTTTCTTCCTTAACATGGCGTTCGCAAGCTTCGGAACCGCACCAGCCCGCGAGAGTGAAGCCGCGCTTTTCTTCAATGCTGGCTTTCATTTCATCCAGGGTGTCCACGGTATAGAAGTGTTCTTCCCGGAACGCTTTGGCGCGGTCGAACATCTCCTGATGCACTTGATCCAGCATAGTTTTTACTTCTTCCACCAGGTTTTCCTGAGATACCACTTTCTTCTCTCCGCTGATCCGGGAGACAAGCACGCATACCCCGTTTTCCATATCGCGAGGACCGATTTCCAGACGAACCGGCACGCCGCGCATTTCATATTCATTAAACTTCCAGCCCGGACGGACGTCTGCACGGTCGTCAATGCCGACGCGAACGCCAGCTTTTTTCAATTCGGCAAACAGTTCGTCCGCCCGACCGACAACAGCATCCCGGGTTTTTGGCGGGCCGATCGGAATGATCATAACCTGCTTCGGTGCCACTTTAGGCGGTAAAGCGAGCCCACGGTCATCGCCGTGAACCATGATTAACGATCCGATCAGCCGGGTGCTGACGCCCCATGACGTCGTATGCACGAATTCACGAACATTGTCCCGGTTCAAATATTGAATATCGAATGCCGTCGCGAAATTGGTTCCGAGATAGTGCGACGTCCCGGCCTGAACGGCCCGTCCATCTTTCATCATCGCTTCGATGGAATACGTATCGACCGCACCGGCAAATTTCTCCGAAGGCGTCTTCTGGCCGACGATGACGGGAATGGCTAAGTAATTTTCGACGAAATCACGGTAAATTTCCAGCATGCGTATCGTTTCTTCCCGAGCATCCTGTTCATTCTCATGCGCGGTGTGGCCTTCCTGCCAGAGGAATTCGCTCGTACGCAGGAACGGTAAAGTCCGTTTCTCCCAACGCACTACATTGGCCCACTGGTTAATCAGTACTGGCAGATCGCGGTAAGATTGAATCCATTTTTCATACATATGCCCGATCATCGTTTCGGAAGTCGGACGGATGGCCAGACGCTCCTCCAGCTTTTCGCCGGCTGCTTCGGTTACCCATGGAAGCTCGGGATTGAACCCCTCAACGTGCTCCTTTTCCTTTTGAAAAAAGCTTTCGGGAATAAACAGCGGGAAGTAGGCATTGCGGTGTCCAGTTTCTTTGAAACGCCGATCCAGCTCAGCTTGAATATGCTCCCAAATTTCATAACCGTCCGGTTTGAAAACAATGCATCCGCGCACGGGCGAATAGTCCATCAAATCCGCCTTTTTGATTACATCGATGTACCAGCGGGAAAAGTCCTCTCCCTGCGGGGTAATTTCCGTTACGAATTGTTTCTCCTCATTAGCCATTAAACCCTTATCCTCCCGTTATTAGCCTATCAATCGCAATATATCATTATAGGTGACCGCAATCATCAGCAGGAACAGCATCGCAAACCCGATGAAATGCACCAGCCCTTCGCGGTTCGGATCCACCGGTCTGCCGCGCAGCGCCTCCACGCCCAGGAATACGAGCCTGCTTCCGTCCAATGCCGGAATCGGCAGCAGATTGAAAATCCCCAGGTACAAGCTAAGAATAGCTGCCCAGTAAGTCAATTGGACCACGCCTTGCTTGGCGATTTGTCCCGTTACTTCAAATGTACGCACCGGTCCGCCCAGATCGTCCATCGAAAACTTGTTGATCAGCTGCTGAAACCCGAGAAAAATCGCTTTGGTCGTGTAGACCATGTCTTTGCCCGCTACGCTAAACGTCTCTCCGAACGAAGCGCTCCGTGTAGGGAAGTAAGTGATGATCGTGCTCCCTACTTTACCGCCTTCATCGTTGTCTACAGACCGCGGAGTAAGGGCAATCTTCAGATTTTGATCTCCCCGCTTTACGGTCCATTCCATCGGCTTGTCTTTGGACGCCTTGATCATATCGATCAATCCGTTAGCGTCGGTTCCGACCGGTGTACCGTTTACGGAGACGATAATATCTCCCTCCATAACCCCGGCTTCAGCCGCAGGCATGCCTTTCATCACTTCGCCGATTTGCAGATGGCTGGGATCCGCAAGCGGAATTCCGGCCATTTGTGTATGGAGCGCAAAGAGCACGAAAGCAAGGATAAAGTTCATCAGAGGTCCGGCAAAAATAGACAGGGCACGCTGCCCTACTGTTTTGCTTCCATATTGACGATCTTTAGGAGCGATTTGCGTTTCTTTACCTTTCGCCACCAGCATCGCTTGCGGGTGAACGCGATAGGTCAGCACCTCTCCATCCACATCAAGTTTGACCTGCAAACGATCTTCCAGATCCACCTCATTCACTTCGCCGCGGATTACATTCTTGCGGCTGTCAAGCCGATCGAGATATATTTTCCGGACTTCTTCCCCATCCAGTCTTAAGGCTACGGTTTGCCCGTTCGTGATCTGAACCAGTTCCGGATCTTCCCCTGCCATCCGGGCGTAGCCGCCAAAAGGCAGCAGTCTTAGTGTAAACTGCGTCTCGTCTTTCTTATAGGAAAACAGTTTAGGACCGAAACCGATAGCAAACTCGCGAACGAGTATCCCCGCCCGTTTGGCGAAGAAATAATGTCCCCATTCATGCACAGTAACAATCACAAAGAACATGAAAACAGTCAAAAAAATGATCTTAATCAATTCCAATCGTAAGCATCCTCCTTTTGGCCACGGATCGTCCAACGTTCTTTTAGATTATCATTATTCTCCGATCAGGTACAAGAGAATACCGGGATGGAACTTTTCCGCTCTCAAAAGAAAAATTTATGCTCCGGCGGTCTTACAAAGATCGCGCGGTGTCACGAGCCCACCGGTCGGCTTCTTTGATAGCTTCCAGATCCGGCTCGGCTTGAACCTGGTGTCTGGAAAGAACACTTTCGATAATATGTTCGATTTGCAGAAACGGAATTTCCCTGTTCAGAAAACGGGCGACGGCGACCTCATTAGCTGCGTTGTACACACTCGTTGCCGTCCCACCTATTTTACCACATTCGAAGGCCAGTCTTAAACAAGGGTACCGGACCATATCCATTTCCCGGAAATGAAGCTTGCCGACATCGGCCAGCGACAGCCTTTTCGTGTCGGAAATCCATCGCTGCGGATAAGTGAGGGCATACTGGATCGGTACTCGCATATCCGGTGTCCCCAATTGGGCGATCACACTGCCGTCACGGTACTCAACGAAAGAGTGGACAATGCTCTCCGGGTGCAGCAAAACTCCGATTTGTTCGAAGCTCATTCCGAACAGCCAGCGGGCCTCGATCACTTCCAATCCTTTGTTGACCATCGTGGCCGAATCAATCGTCACCTTCGCGCCCATCGACCAGTTCGGATGCTTAAGGGCATCTTCAACGGTCACATGGCGCAGCTGCTCACGATTCAGATCGCGGAAAGAACCTCCTGATGCCGTAAGCGTTATCCGCTCGATATCCCCCATCCGTTCCCCGTTCAAACATTGAAAAATTGCGGAATGCTCACTATCTACAGGCAGTAGGGACACTCCCTTTTCTTTTGCCAATCCGGTTACCAGATGACCTGCGGTCACCAGCGTTTCCTTATTTGCCAACGCGATATGCTTGCCTTCGGATATCGCCGCCAGCGTTGCCGGCAATCCGGCGCTGCCCACGATCGCCGTGACCACCGTTTCGGCTTCCGTTCCGGCCGCAACCTCGACCAGCCCTTCCTCCCCATAATAAAGCTGCACATCGTTTGGAATCAGGTGACGTACCTGATCCGCGATCTCTTTAGTCGCAACGGATGCTTTTTTCGGTTTAAAGTCATTTACCTGCTTCACGAAGAGTTCGGCATTGGTGCCGGCCGCAAGGCCTTCAACGGCAAATTGATCGGCATGTTGCTTCACGACATCAAGAGTTTGGGTACCGATCGAACCGGTCGAACCGATGATGGCTATTTTTTTCATCATGCACACCTCGCACTTCAAAAGTATCTAGAACACTGGCAACAACGACAAGATATGTACAAAAGGAAATACCGCGATCCAACTGTCGCAGCGGTCGAGAATCCCTCCGTGTCCGGGCAGCAGAGTCCCGGAATCCTTAATGCCGTATACTCGTTTATAAGCAGACTGAACAAGGTCGCCCAATTGACCGACGACAGCGGCGGATAACCCTAACAGAAGAGCTCGGCCGATCGTCAGCAGTCCGCCCGAAGCCAAGGCGAAAATAACAGCGGCGATGACCGCCAAAACAATGCCGCCAATGGCGCCTTCCACCGTTTTGTTCGGACTGATCGCAGGCCACAACTTGTTCTTCCCGAACCTGCGGCCGCTAAAATAGGCCCCTGCATCACTGCTCCAGATCGAAGCCAGCATGAGGAAGGTCCAGAATAGGCCATGACCGTCCGGAGTGCTCCGAGTTTCGGCCAGATAAGCGAAGCCCAGGCCAATGTATACCATGCCAAGGAACAGCATTGCAATCTGACCGATCGGAACCTCGTTTTTGGTAACGACGGTAACGACAAGAAACAGCAGCATCAGCAGCCAGAATACCGCCATCACGCTTAAGGGCATGTCCAGTTCAAGTAATTTCCAAGGGAAAACGGCATACAAGACACCGATATACCCGATCAAGGCAGTGCCGCCAAAAGCCGGAAGCTTGGTCATACGAACGAATTCATAAAATCCGATCAACGCCATGACCAGCACAAGCGCATGATACCATAACCCCCCAACGAGACAGAGTCCGAGAAATGCGCCGCCGGCGATAATTCCTGTAATCAACCGTTGTTTCAACTTTCTACACCTTCCATCCCGCTAGGATAAACCACCATAACGCCGGGTTCGATTTTGGTATTCGGCCACCGCTGCAAACAACTGCTCACGGCCAAATTCAGGCCAATACAGGTCCGTAAACCAGAGCTCACTGTAGGCTGTCTGCCATAACATAAAATTGCTAAGCCTTAGCTCTCCCCCGGTACGAATGAGCAAATCGGGATCCGGCAAACCACCGGACAGCAGTCTCGATCCGATCATTTGCTGCGTAATTTCCTCCGGCTTTATCTTGCCTTCCATTACCTCGCGGGCAATCTCTTTGACACTTTCGGTAATTTCTCTCTGGCCACCGTAATTGAGCGCAAAATTTAAAATGAGTCCCGTATTATGTTTAGTCCGCTCAATCGCTTCTTCCATAGCGGCAATCGTATGCTGCGGAAGTTCTTCGGTATGCCCCATCATCCGGACCTGGACATTTTTCTGTATCAATTCCTCGAGTTCCAAGGCTAGAAACTCTGTAGGAAGCGACATCAAAAAATCGACCTCTTCCTTCGGCCGCTTCCAGTTCTCCGTCGAAAACGCATAAAGCGTCAAAACGGAAATTCCCAGTTCATCCGCTGCGATCGTTACCCGCTTGACGGCTTTCATCCCGTTACGGTGTCCGACAATGCGCGGCATTCCGAGCTTGCGGGCCCATCTGCCGTTACCATCCATTATAATAGCGACATGTTTAGGGATATTTTCGCTGTCAGGATGCACAGCATCAGGGCTATTCCTTTTTTTGCGCCAGGACCCAAAAACTCTATTCATTGCTTTTCCTCCAGCCGGTGATGAAAAAGAGACAAAACCCCACCGTAAAAGGAGGGGCCGCTTTTTGTCTCTTAAACTTCCATAATCTCTTTTTCTTTCGCAGCAAGCACTTTATCCACTTCAGCGATGAATTTATCGGTTGTCTTTTGGATATCTTCCTGGTGTCTGCGCGATTCGTCTTCAGAGATATCGGTTTTCTCCAACTTCTTAATATCATCGTTCGCGTCGCGGCGAATATTGCGGATAGCCACCTTCGCCTCTTCCCCGAACTTCTTGGTCATTTTCACAAGTTCTACGCGGCGTTCCTCTGTCAAAGCCGGAATCGAAAGGCGGATGGACATTCCGTCGTTAGCCGGAGTCAAGCCCAGATCCGATTTCTGGATCGCGCGTTCAATTTCCGCCAGAGACGATTTGTCCCAAGGCTGAATCATGAGCGTGCGGGAATCCGGTGTATTGATGTTGGCCAGCTGATTAACCGGGGTTGGTGAACCGTAGTAATCAACATGGATCCGGTCGAGCAGCGAAGGCGTCGCTCTGCCTGCCCGAAGCGTCGCAAGATCTCGTTTAAGTGCCTGAATCGCCTTATCCATGCGTTCTTCCGCATGTTTTTTGATAGTTTGCGGCATTTAATCTACACTCCCTTTGACAATCGTCCCGATTTGTTCACCGAGAACGACACGCTTGATATTCCCTTGTTCCGTGATGGCAAACACGATGAGCGGGATGTTATTGTCCATGCACAACGACGATGCCGTTGAATCCATAACACCCAGGTTTTTATTGAGTACTTCCATATAAGTAAGCACTTCATATTTCTCAGCGGTTGGATCCACGAACGGATCCGCCGAATAAACACCGTCGACTTTGTTCTTCGCCATCAAAATCACTTCGGCTTCAATTTCTGCGGCGCGAAGTGCGGCTGTGGTATCCGTTGAGAAGAACGGATTCCCCGTACCTGCGGCAAAGATCACGACTCTGCCTTTTTCCAAATGGCGGATGGCCCGGCGGCGAATGTACGGCTCGGCGATTTGTTGCATTGCGATGGAGGTTTGCACCCGTGTAGGTACCTCGATTTGTTCAAGTGCGTCCTGCAAAGCCAACGAATTCATCACCGTGGCCAGCATTCCCATATAGTCTGCCGTAGCACGGTCTATGCCTTTGGCGCTGCCTGCAATTCCCCGCCAAATGTTTCCGCCTCCGCATACGATGGCAACTTGAACTCCGAGTTCAACCACTTCCTTCACCTGCTGCGCGATCGACGAAATCGTCTCGGCATCAATACCGTACCCATTTTGTCCGGCTAACGACTCGCCGCTAACCTTCAAGACAACACGTTTAAAAACTGGCTGTTCCAAATGTATACCTCCACTATAGACCCCGCTTGAAGAGACGTTCAAAAAAGACATTTCAAACACATCAAGCGCTAAAACTACATTTTTTGAACGGCTGCGACAAGGGTGTCAGGTTAAAAAAGAAGGAACACGGCGTGTTCCAACTATTAGGACGTTCAATTATTGATAACGTTAGTTATATTATTGTCTAACTTGGGACATAACTTCCTCAACGAAGTTGTCCACTTTTTTCTCCATGCCTTCGCCAAGTTCATAACGGACAAAGCGGCGGATCGAGATGTTTTCCCCGATAGCGCTGATTTTTTCGTTGACCAATGCGGAGATCGTTTTATCCGGATCTTTTACGAAAGTTTGCTCAAGCAAGCAGAACTCTTCGTAGTATTTGCTGATACGGCCTTCAACCATTTTTTCAACGATTTTCTCAGGCTTGCCTTCATTAAGGGCTTGTGCCTTCAAAATTTCCTTTTCTTTTTCCACTTCTTCTTGTGGCACTTCTTCACGACGAACATAGCGTGGGCTCATTGCCGCGATATGCATTGCGATGTCACGCGCGAAATCCTTGAATTGATCCGTTTTCGCTACGAAGTCGGTTTCACAGTTGATTTCAACCAGTACGCCGATCCGGCCTCCAGCATGGATGTAAGATTCTACTACGCCTTCTGTTGCAACGCGGCCAGCTTTATTTGCTGCAGCAGCCAGACCTTTTTCGCGGAGAAGTTCAGTCGCTTTCGTCAAATCCCCGTTTGCTTCTTCAAGTGCTTTTTTGCAGTCCAACATCCCTGCACCGGTTTTTTCACGCAATTCTTTGACGGATTTTGCATCAACAGCCATGTTTATATTACCTCCACATTAAAATTGGATAGTTTTCATTTGGAATCACTTCTTAAAAAAAGGGTAGTGAGAGGTTTGACACCTACCAACCACCCTTTTTAATTTAATTCATCTGGTGCTCATTTATGTTCTTAGCGATATTAGGCAGTAGTTTGCTCGCCTTGGTTCGCTTCGATTACGGCATCAGCCATTTTGCTGGTAAGCAATTTAACCGCGCGGATCGCGTCATCGTTACCAGGAATTACGTAGTCGATTTCGTCCGGATCGCAGTTAGTATCAACGATACCTACGATTGGGATACCCAATTTGCGGGCTTCAGCAACCGCGATGCGTTCTTTACGAGGATCGATAATGAACAGCGCGCTAGGCAAGCCCTTCATGTTCTTGATCCCGCCGAGGAATTTCTCGAGACGATCTTTTTCTTTGCGAAGAATGATTACTTCTTTCTTAGGCAAGACAGCGAAAGTACCGTCTTCTTCCCAAGTTTCCAGTTGCTTCAAACGGTCGATCCGTTTTTGAATCGTTTGGAAGTTGGTCAGCGTACCGCCGAGCCAGCGTTGGTTAATATAGAATTGACCAGCGCGTTCCGCTTCTTCTTTCACGGAGTCTTGAGCTTGTTTCTTCGTGCCAACGAACAGAATGGTGCCATTCTCTTCAGCTACGCTTTTAACGAAGTTGTAAGCTTCTTCAACTTTCTTGACCGTTTTTTGCAGGTCGATAATGTAAATACCGTTTCTTTCAGTGAAGATATAACGATCCATTTTCGGGTTCCAACGACGTGTTTGGTGTCCGAAGTGAACGCCTGCTTCAAGCAGTTGTTTCATGGAGATTACTGCCATCTTCACGCACCTCCTAAGTTTGGTTTTTTTGATGCTTCCTCCGAAAGTTTCATCTTCCGCCAAGACTCTCAATCGAGAGCACCGTTCGCGAAATCAACTTCCGTGCGTTATAACACCGTCAATTAATATACCACAAGTAAAAACTCGATGCAACCGAAGTTTATAGTACCAATCGGCAAATAATACGAAAATCCGCAGAAAAGAGATAATACAAAAAAAGCTCCTTCATAGGAGCTTGAAAGAGCTTGGAGGTTCTTCCCTATTTCCCGGTGCCCGGTGAAATCTTGGAAATAATGGAGTTGTAGTCTTCTCCGACTTCAAATGTAAACGTGCCGGTGCGTACTTTGGTATTGATGTGCTTTGCCTTCGCTTGTTTCAGAAAAGCTTCCTTATCACTGATAACGCCTGCCTTATGCAATCCTTCCGCTACCCCTGTCAGGGTACTTCCGTAGGCGATTTTGTACTTTACCGACCCTTTGTCAGGCTCTTTCGGAGATTCCGGAGTGGCTGTCTCAGGGACTGCGAGAGATCCGCTTGGGTCTGAATCCTCGGGATCGGCAGGTGCCGCAGGTGTATCCGGAGCTTCAGGATCATCCGGATCCTTAGTCTCGTTTATACCGCCAGCTTCCCCTTCTTCAGGCTGCTCTGTCTCTTCGGACTTCGCTTTCCACTCTTCCTCTGTAAGCAGTTCCTGATTGGTTTCGACCACTTTCAAATTTAATGCAGCCGCAGCTTGCTCAACTTGTTCTCTTGTCTTTAATTTCCCGGCCTGTCCCTGG
Source organism: Fontibacillus forbon (assembly GCF_046559655.1). NCBI lineage: Bacteria > Bacillati > Bacillota > Bacilli > Caryophanales > Paenibacillaceae > Fontibacillus > Fontibacillus forbon. Next base: position 234,857 of record NZ_JBKGFV010000002.1, read on the forward strand.
CCGATCAGCATCACTTGCAGAAGCAGCGCCCCCACGATGAGTCCGATCCCCAGACCGGTCATAAATTGACGATTTCGAATCACCGGGATTCCTCCCTTTTCGCCAGCTGAAGAATAAGTTGGACTTCACCTCTCTGAATACCGATCGTTTTGGCGATCGTATCCATAGACTTTCCTTTGGCATGTAATTCGAACAATTCAGGGTACCGATCGCGTACCGATTCGGCGGCCTCCGGTTCGGCAGGAATATCCTCAGTGAGGTTTGTTGAATGGCTCTCCGGCTGATTCTCCTCAACAACGGTCAACGGCACTGTTGCAGTTACTTCAGTCTGCGGACCGTTTTCAGCCGCGGCTGCCTGGCTGGAAATCGCTGCAGAAGCCAACTCCAGCGGCTCCAGACGGGATGCATTTTGCCTTGCCGTATATTCCACATCGCCCAAGCGCTGGCGAAGTTCAGCAATCTGTTCCTGATGAGCCAACTGTTTGGATGTCAAATCCTGCTTCATCTGCGCCACGAGACCGATCAATTCTTCATTTTCTCTTTCAATCTCCGACATAAACTGCTCCAACGTCGCCTCGAGTTCTCCAGTCCCTGCCGGCTTTATCTCCGTGGCGGATTTACGCCCCGGAAGCAGGAGTGCATAAACAAGCGCGGCTGCTCCCAGCAGAACAATATAAAACAATGGCTCTCCGAATGACAATGTAATCCTCACCTCTTGCTGAAAATAAAATAACCGCTGCCCCGAGCAAAAACTTTAGGATAAACTACAGCTAAAAAGACAAATCGACGTGCCGCCCCTTATAAGGATGCTCAGCCGGATGTCCCTTTTCCGATTCTTCCTGCTTTTCTCCGGGGGAAGCTTGTCCTTGGCGTTGATTACCCTGGGAGTCACCCTCCCGCTTTACAGTCGTATTGTGTGCGCTTTCGTCAACTCCCGAACTCCGGTGCCGTTCAAGTTCACGTTCCTTGACGTTTTCCATTGAAAGCAAACTCTGATCGATCATAGGTCTCTGCTGTCCTTCATGCTGAATTCGCCCCAACTCATTGGTTCGAGGAATGGCGATTTGCATTTCTACGGCTTTCAAATCCATAAGATCACCCCATGATTTCATCGACATACTTGCCGGATACCAAAACGCAAGAAACGAAACAGCTTCGCTATCGCGGTGAACTTCCTATATATAGACCGACATGGTAATATCGCCTTCACTAAAATAAAACGACATGCGCGAGATCGGCTCTTTAATATACTTGGTGTAACGGCCGATAACGATTTTTGAACCGCCATAAATCATTTTCAGGACGTCTACCCGCGCTTTGCCGGTGTCCTCCAGCGCTTTTTCGATATTAAGCATCCGCTCTTTCAAGTCGTTCATTTCCTGGATATGCGACTTTTTGGTCAATCCTAGCTTGGAGCGCATTTCTACCTTGTCCGGAGACAATTTACCTAAAGAAGCAAGCTGGTCCAACAGGGTAAGCGCTTTTTCCGATTTGTCCAGATTAGCCATGATATCTTTGACTTGCTGACGTAAATCCATAAGTTCATTGCGGAGTTCCGGCAAAACGCCTACCTCGATCGAAGTAGTCGTTGACATCGGATTGCCGATAATTCGTGCCGTAACTCTTTCTCCGGCTTGTATGCTCCCGCCGACGATCAAACCTTTGGTGCCGCTGCAAATTACATCTCGTCCCGCGCGGATATTGGAATGCATGATACTCTGCGTGACAACCACATCTTCACCGGCCAATACGTTGCCGTCTTGAATGAACGAGCTTTTGACCGTATGTCCGGCTTTGATCAAACCCTTGTTGTAACCGATAATTCCACCGGTAATTTCAATCGAGCCTTCCGCATATAGTTCAGCTCCCTCAACGCCGCCAACAACACGAATATCCCCGGCTGCCGTGACTTTAAAACCAGTCAGAACATTGCCGCGGATAACTACCGTACCTACAAAATCAATATTACCGGTGCTGTAATCGACATCACCGTTAATTTCATAAACCGGGAAAACATTCAGCTTCCCCTTATCCGTCTGGGTGACCAAGCCGTCAATCGCCGCATACATGGCATTTTGTTCAGGATTAAGAACCACGTTTTTGCCAATCTTGAATCTGGCTTCTTTACCGGCTTTATTCGGTATGGGTTCCCCCGTAACCGCCGTTCCGGGGCGTCCGGGAAGGGGAGGAACCAACTCGGCGATCAGCTGTCCTTTACGGACATTATTCAGACGAGTGACATCTTTGAAGTCCACTTTACCATCATCGGTTTCGATTGGTTTGTACCTCACGTCGTCGTCCATTGGAACGGCATAACGGATTTTGCCGTCTTCCCCCTGCTGAGGCTCAACGCCAATCGCAATCGGGGTTTTGCTGAAAAAGTATTCCTTCGGATTGACAGAGAACCGTTTCACGATATCTTCCTGAATTCCGTATTTAATGCCTTGGGCATGCAGAAATTGATGCAAGGTGTCCATAGAACAGGAGAACTCTTCTTCCTTCTTAATAAACTGCAGGTAAGCGACCGTCTTGTCGTCATTTATCGTGATACTAAGGATTTTCCCTAAATCATCCGTAAACTCCATGAGTCGTTCCTCCTTCCATCTACTTTTCAGAGAATAAATCCACTGCTAATCCTCCCGCATGAGCAGATCGCGTTGCTTTTCCAGGCTGCCGCGGAGCCGCAAAATCGCCTTGGAATGCAATTGCGAGATCCGGGAAGGCGATAGAGACATCACTTCGGCGATTTCGCTCAGTGATAGATCTTCATAATACAGCAGCGAAACTACCGTGCGTTCCTTCTCGGTCAATTTTTCGATCCCTTTAGCAAGCGACTCACGCAAATAGAACTCCTGGACTTTATAATCCGGATTTTTTGCTTTATCGTCAATCAGCAAGGACAAACGGGTCTCCGACTCCTCTTCGCGGATCGGGTCTTCCAGAGAGCAAAGCGTCATAACTGCAACTTCTTGAAGCATCCCCTGGAACTCCCTTTCGCTGATGCTCAAATGCTCGCTCATTTCCGCATCCGTGACGGACCGAAGATACTGCTGTTCCAACTGCTGATAGCCTTCTTCAATTTTTTTGGCTTTTTCTCTTACGGAACGGGGAACCCAGTCCCCCTGGCGAAGTCCGTCCAAGATAGCTCCTCTGACTCTCCAAGAAGCGTATGTCTCGAATTGAAGGCCGCGTTTATAATCGAATTTTTCAACCGCGTCAATCAATCCCATAACTCCGTTACTGGCCAAATCATCCTTGGAAACATTCTTGGGCAGACCGATAGCCAGACGTCCCGAAACGTAGTCGACAATATGCAAATACTTCTCGATAAGTTGTTTCTTGGCCTCCAAATCGCCGTGTTCTTTCCAACTTTCCCAAACGTCAGCGTAATTCAGAGGGGATGTCTTCCGCTCGTTCAATTGCCTTCACCTTCCTTATTTTTCTGTCAGGTGACGAACGACCTTAGCCAGCTCTTCAGGATCTTTGTCGTCAATGGTTTTAACTAGTTTTGGCGGTTCGAGTGGTGTAAACTCCGCCTGTGACTGGTCGTCTGGAGTCTGTTTTAATAGATCGTTCAATTCCTCGCTTTGATCCGGCGTGGTCAAGTCGAGATTGCTTCCTTTGTCCTGGTCCTGCAATGCTGCAGAAAGTTCATCGACATTCGGTACGGGCTCCTGTTCCTTCAGGAAATTAATTACCCAATTTCCCGCAAAGCTGAGAAGAAACCATGCCACAAATCCAATTAACCCGCGCATCAAGCTCGTCGTAAACAAGTTGTTGCCGGCTGATACCGCGTAGGTAATCAAAAATCCGATAAAACCAAATAAAAAATAATAGCGAATTTTTCCTGTCATGGCTACAATTCCTTTATACCCATTTGTACACTGCGTATGAATAATATACCCGTTTCACAGTCGAGTTCGATCGTCCGTCCGTAATTTCCCCCCGTATCTTCGGCAAGGAGTGGAATGCCAAGTTCCGATAGCATCGCTTTGCAGGATTCCGCATTTCTTGGTCCGATCCGCATCGAGTCTCCGGTTCCGGCAAAAGTAAACATCTGCGAGCCCCCGGCCATTTTTGCGACCAGACGGCTTTGGGAAGCGCCGAGCGCCGTAAGTTTGCGAACCAACTCAGGTAAAGCGGTATCGGCGTACTTGGCAATGTTCAGCGCCCCCTCTCTGGCGATTTCAGATGAAGGAAGCATGACGTGGGCGAGCCCTGCCATTTTTAAAAGAGGATCAAATAATGTTACCCCGACACATGATCCTAATCCTGTGGTGCGGATTAACCCCTGCCCGCGAATCACATTCAAGTCTGCCATGCCTACTTTAACGATATGCTGCTCATCAATCATGATCCAGTGGCACTCCCAGAGCAGCGAAAATTTTTGCAAAGGACTCGGGGTCTGGAATCAGGAAAAATTGTCCTTCTACCTCATGCTGGCCTTCAATAAAAGTTGTATCGATCAGCATGGCGGAATCGCCCATTTCTCCGAATTGCAGCAGCCCATAGCTTAATATTGCGCCCGCCATATCCAGCGCAAGCGCCGGAACGGTCGGTGTCATCGAAAGTGATGTAAAGTCGGCCAGGGAAGAGATGTACGATCCGGCCAAAATGTTACCAATCTCCGACAACGCAGACCATTCCATTTCCGAAAAGCTGTCTTCGCTCTCGACTTTTAGACCGGCAAGACGGTGCAGCAGCTTTTTGGCCGCTTCCGGGCTAAGAATGAAAAACAAGTTCCCCGGCGTATCGCCTTCAACCCGGAAAAACACGGCAAGAACGATCTTCTCGGCACCGCCTACCCGCTCCGCGACCGCTTCGAACGGTAGCATCTGGACTTTAGGAACCGCCATGTCAATCGGCTTATCCAGCAGTCGAGAGAGCGCGGTCGCCGCGTTTCCGGCACCGATATTGCCGACCTCCTTAAGTACGTCCATCTTGAATTCCTCTAAGTCCTTAAACAGATCCACCGTTTATCCCTCTAAACTTTCCAATTGAATAATTTCGCTGCGGTTCAATACTTCCGACAAATTCAGCATGACAAGAAGACGTTCTTCGGACAAGCGCGCCACGCCATGGAGATATTTTGCTTTGACGCCGCCCACTACATCTGGAGGAGAGTCGATGTTATCCGAATTCAGATCAATAACGTCATTTGCGGAATCAACGATAAAGCCTACCTCCAGCTCATTGGCCGCCACGATGATAATCCGGGTTTGGTCGGTGTGTTCCGCTTCAGGCAAACCAAAACGACCGCGCAAATCAATGACCGGAATTACTACGCCCCGCAAATTGATGACGCCTTTGACAAATGAGAATGTCTTGGGCACACGGGTAATCGGCATCATGCGTTCGATCGTTTGTACCTTGTCCACTTCGATCCCATATTCTTCTTGACCCAATTTGAAAACGATGACTTTAATTTCCTCTCCCATGGAGATCCCTCCTTATTGGTCCCGGCCCATGCATGGCTTCCGGGTTGAATAGCTGTCTTATTTAATGAAAGCATTAGGATCTATAATTAGAGCGACTTGCCCATCCCCTAAAATGGTAGCTCCGGCTACACCTTGAATTGCCGGCAAATATTTACCCAGATTTTTGATCACGATTTCGTTTTGTCCGATAAAGTCTTCAACGGTCAGTGCCGCAAGCCGGTCTCCCTTACGAACGACGACGATTTCCGTTTCGTCCTCAGCCTTCTCATCGAAGTCTTTGACGTCAAACAGCTCGGCCAATGACATCAACGGAATATGGGAATCCCGGTAAGAAATCATCGTGTAGCCGTGCACTTTGCGGATTTGATCCCGTTTGATAAGTCCTGTTTCCACGATGGATGACAATGGGATCGCGTACTTTTCCGATCCGACTTTGATCAACATCGCCGAAATGATCGACAGTGTCAATGGAAGCTGAACGGAGAACTTCGTTCCCTTGCCAAGCTTGGATTCCACCGACACGACCCCGCTCAGGGATTCAATCTTGGATCTCACGACGTCAAGGCCAACGCCGCGTCCGGAGATGTCGGAGATAACTTCCGCCGTACTGAAACCCGGTGCAAACAGAAGCATATATACTTGCTCGTCCGTAAGCGAAGCCGCTTCACTTTCGCTTACTACCCCGTTCTTCAGCGCTTTACTGAGCACCTTATCACGGTCGATACCGTATCCGTCATCCTCAATCTCAATGAACACGTGGTTGCCGCTGTGGAACGCACGCAGTTGAACCGTACCGGTCTCAGGTTTGCCGGCGGCAATACGCTGGGCCCCCGACTCCACGCCATGATCCACCGCGTTCCGCAGCAAGTGAACCAAAGGATCGCCGATTTCGTCGATGACCGTACGGTCCAGTTCAGTTTCGGCCCCTACGATAACCAGATCGATTTTTTTATCGAGCGATTTGGCAAGATCCCGGACCATTCGCGGAAACCGGTTAAAGACGGAATCGATTTGAACCATCCGCAGCTTCAAAACAATATTTTGCAAATCGCTGCTGACCCGGCTCATATGTTCCACCGTTTCGGTCAAGTCGGAGCGCTTAACTTCGTACGCCAGCTGCTCCAACCGGGAACGGTCAATCAGCAGCTCGCTGAATAGATTCATCAACACGTCAAGGCGATCGATATCGACCCGGATGGTTCTGGAAGGAGCGGCGCCGCCGGAAGGACGGGCGTTTCCTTTGCCTTCTTCCGCTTTAGCCGGCTTGCTTGCGGCCGGTTTTCCGGCATCCTTGGCAGTTGGCTCCGCAACTGCCGAAGTTGCTGCGGTTTCTTTGACCCCTGCGTTCAACTGGCCCAGCGTTTCATCATCCAGAAGCGCTACATGGGCGGAATCGATTTCCGAAAGGTTCATGATCATGGCTTGAAGCTCGGCAGCCTCTTTTTGAGTTATGTAATAGAGAGAGAAGCTGCGATCGAATTGTTCCTGTTCAATTTCTTGTACGGAAGGATAGGATTTAACAACTTCACCATAGCGCTCCAGGAGATCGAACACCAGATATGCCCGGGCCGCTTTTAATTGACAATCTTCGCGGATAGCCACATCAATGTACATGACTTTGTGCCCTTCGGCAATCGATTGTTCAAGTACGGAGTACTGATATTCATCCAATTGAATTGCCGCGCCGCTTCCTGCGGCAGCCTTATCTGAAGCTTTACTGCCGGTACCTTGTCCGGAAGGTGCCATGTCTCCGCGGACGATCGCTTGTAGAGAAGATACAATCGCACTTACGTCCTCTTTCCCGTCCCCGCCTTGGGTAATATCCTGAACCATGGATTGCAGTGCGTCGAGACTTTGAAACAAGGTGTCAAAAATAAAATCCTGCATCTTCAGTTTTTCGTTACGCACCAGGTCCAGCACGTTTTCCATTTGATGCGTCAGGGAAGACAAATCCTCATAACCCATCGTGGCGGCCATGCCTTTCAGCGTATGGGCGGACCGGAAAATCACCTGCACAATCCCGAGATCGTCAGGACGGTTCTCTAATTCCAGCATATTTTCGTTTAATGATTGTAAGTGATCGTTCGACTCATCGATAAACATGGATAAATATTGGTTCATGTCCATGGTGAGGCACCTCCTTCAAGAGATTCCGTTTATTTCACAACTTGAGCAAGCCTGTAACCAATTTCGTGCAGCGGTAATGTTTGACTCACGCAGCCCAATTCGATCGCTGAACGGGGCATTCCGTATACCACGCAGGTTTCTTCACTTTCCGCAATCGTCGATGTCACACCGGCATCGTACAACCGTTTCATACTTTTTGCTCCGTCGCTGCCCATTCCGGTTAAAAGAACGACGTGCCTCTTCAGCGATACCAAGGGCAGAAGCGAATCGTACAAAACGTCCACGGACGGCCTGTGCCCATTTCGCGGATCATCGTCCGTTAATGACAATTTAAAGCCGCCGTCCGCATCACTGATGACGTTTAAATGATATCCGCCGTGAGCTACGTAAGCCGTACCCGCCTGCAGCCTCATTCCTTCTTCGGCCTCCACTACGGTTAATTCGCTCAAGCTGTTTAACCGCTGGGCAAGCGACTTCGTGAAATTAGGCGGCATATGCTGCACGATGACGATCGGGGCCGGAAAATCGGCAGGGAGTTTTTCCAGGACGGCCTTTAGCGCTTTGGGACCACCGGTCGAGGTACCGATGGCGACCAGATCGGTAAAATCCATCCGGCCCGCCTTTGAATGACGTCTCTCCCGATCCCGGGCAGCATGTTCCAGTTCCGCAGCCTGCCGGGCCGGCGGTTCGTCCAGCCGCTTAACCGGTCTTTCCACCCGCGATGCATCATTCACGCTACGCGCCTTAGAAGGTGCCATCCGATCCGCTGCTTCCTTATCTCGTTTTCGCGATTCCTCCGGCTTTGCCTCCGCCACGGTCGGCTTGCCTGCGGCAGAACGTTCGATAGTCTTGCGCAGGTCCGGAATCTCCTTGTCCAGCGGATTGCGTTTTGTACGCTCCGCTACGGAGCTCCGATCCATAGGCGGCTCCAGTGTCTTGCGTGATTTCGTTTCAGCCTGCGAGTTAACTGGTTTTGCGGAGCTTGAAGCCGCAGGTTTCCGGGGAGCCGGCGGTAGCCGCTCCGGTGCCTTGGACTGCAGTGCCGCATTCCTTGCTGCCCTTCGCTCTTTAGCCAACATCGCAACCCGGATTTGTTCGCGAAGCTCCCGTCCGACCTGTTCGATATCATGCGAGCTGGTTGATGCCGAGGGTTTGCGGATAAAATCAAATGCTCCGAGTTCAAGCGCCATGATCGTTTCGCGCATTCCCTGCTCATTAATACCGGAAAGCATGATCACCGGCAAAGGATGCCGTTCCATAATGTGTTTTAATGCCTCAAGCCCGTTCATTTCCGGCATTTCTACATCCATCGTCACCAGGTCCGGAGCGAACAACTCAATCAATTCGATCGCTTCGCGTCCGTTTTTTGCCGTCCCGTTCACCTGAAACTCCGGGTCCTGTTCGATAAGATCGGATACAATTTTCCGCATAAACGCCGAATCGTCAACCACCATCACCCGATAAGGCATATTTCGTTCCACTCCTGTTCCTTTATACAGAATCATTTTGCGCGTTTAAGCCATTTATGCATAAATCCTTTGATTCCTGACAAAGTATCATTTGACCTAACTTGTGGAACATCCATATACTTCATAGCCAAACGCTGTACGTCTCGTGCCGCTGCACATCCGGGGAAAGCAGCTGAAAACGGAATCTGTCTTTTTACCGCTTGCATGACATGAGCATCATCGCTCAAGTACCCCAGTGTAGGAATATTAATGTCCAAAAACTGTTTCGCGACCAGGGAGATTTTATCCGCCACCTGCCTGGCTTCGCTTTCACCGGAAACCCGGTTTATTACTAGCCGGAACGAAACATCCATTTCCAGGCCGTGTACCACTTTGATCAGCGCGTATGCATCCGTAATCGAAGTCGGTTCCGGTGTCGTAACGACCAGGCATTCATCGGCAGCGGTAATGAATTTCAACGTTTCTTTCGATAGACCCGCCCCGGTATCAAAAATGATGAAGTCCATCTCTTCCGAAATTTGCTCAATTTGAGAAGTAAAATAATTCAGATCACTTTCCGACAAACTGAATAAATCCGCCATACCCGAGCCGCCTGCTATGAAAGGAAGCCCACCTGTACCGAGCTCGATAATCTCGAGAATGTCGCGTTCTCCTTTTAACAAATGATACAAACTGTATTTCGGTCGAACTCCCATCAATACGTCAATGTTGGCCATCCCGATATCAGCGTCGAAAATGAGTACTTTACGACCGAGTGCTTTTAAAGCAAGAGCAAAATTCAGAGTGAAATTGGATTTCCCTACCCCGCCCTTGCCGCTACTCACGGTAATAATCCGGGCTGCACGTTTTTTGCCTGATGGTTGCTCGTCGGAATCCCTTGCCGATACCAGTTGCCTAAGTGCATGTGCCTGGTCGTTCATGAGCCCTTGGCTCCTAAGATCAGATCAAGCAGTAATTCGCGGTCTGCCGAAAGTAGATCGTCAGGTACGTTTTGTCCATTGGCAATATAAGAAACCCTCAATGGATATTCGTGAATCAAATTGTACATAGGGCCAACGCTTTCCGTCTCGTCCAGTTTCGTGAAAATCACTTTGTCCAACCCGTACCGGCTGAAATGTTCCGTAATCTTCTTCATGTCTTGACTTTTGGACGTGAGGCTGAGTACCAGATAGGTTTCGCTTTGCTCCGAAGTAGCTAACAGACTGTGCAGCTCGGCAACATGAATTTCATTCAAATAGTTCCGCCCCGCCGTGTCCATCAAGATCAGATCGCAGTGGGAAAGCCGCTGCATCGCTCTCTGGACATCCCCGGGAGACTGTACGACTTCAAGAGGCACGTTCAAAATCGAAGAATAGGTACGAAGCTGCTCGATTGCCGAAATTCGGTACGTATCCGCGGTTATAAAACCTACCTTTTTGTGTCCCCGGAATATTTGGTCAGCCGCCAATTTTGCAATGGTCGTCGTTTTGCCCACTCCGGTAGGTCCTGCAATATACACGATTCTGGTGTTATTGCGAATTCCATCCCCGACGCGTTCTTGCAGGAAAGAAGCCGCTTCCGATCTGATGAGCGAATTCAGTTCTTCCTCCGTTAACGATTTACCGGAATCCATCCAGTGACTGTATGCGGCGTCGATCCATTGCTCAATCAGGACGGGCGATAGCTCCTGGCTTTCCAGCCGGTTCTTGATCGCCGGGAGCGGGTCAGGCAGTTCCCGGTTCTCATGCTGTTGCCTGGCCAATTGTCCGATCCAGGATTTCATCTCCCGGAGTTCCTCCAGAAGCCTTTCTTCTTTCAGCCTCATATAATCGGCTTCCTTGGTAACCGTTGAAGCGGCGGGGGCGGGAGAAATTTTCTGGTTCAAATCGGCCTGGCGCAACGCTTCGTCCCATCTGCTGGCTGCCGTCTCTTCTCTGACCAGATCAGGTTGTCCTTTTGCAGAAGCGGTGTAGTCAAGTTCCGCAGTCGGCACCCGCACAGGTATCTGTACCTTCGGAGTCTCCTTCTCTTGCTTCACAGGGCGTTCCTGAAGTCCCGCCTCCGGCAATGGATTGCGTGAGGTTTGAGCGGTTGCCGTTACGGTAGGTTGAATACCTGCTTGACCGGGATCCGCCCCCGATGAGGCGGCCGCCAGTTGCGAAGATTTCCGGTAAGCATCCGGAACCGCCGCTCTTGCAATCGGTGCTGCTGCGGTTCGAATCGGTTGAGGCTTCGGCTTGGCTGAAGGTGACTCACTACCTTCCGAAGCTGCGATAACCTCGATTTTCTTTTTGCCGAACAAGCCCATAAATCCGCCAACCTTCAGCTCTTTGGTGCTTAAAATGACGGCATCCGCTCCGAGTTCGCTGCGTATTTTGGACATGGCATCCGGCATCGTGTCGACGATATAACGCTTTACTCTCATATGTTCACCACTCCGACACTCTGAATTTCCACATTAGGTTCAAGCTCACTATAAGACAATACCGGAATATCCTGCATACTTCTTTCAATTATCTGGCGTAAATACATCCGGATCGTAGGTGAAGTCAAAACGATCGGCTGCTGACCCGACTGCAAAAGACGGTTGATCTGCTCCGAAAGCTTTTGGAAAAGACTTTGGGTAGACATCGGATCCAGCGCCAAATAACTGCCTTGTTCACTCTGCTGAACGCTGTCCGCAATTTTCTTCTCCAGCGTAGGTCCTACCGTTATGACACGCATCGTTTCACCTTGTTGAGTGTATTGCTGCGTGATTTGCCGGGAAAGCGACTGTCTGACATATTCCGTCAATACATCCGGATCCTTCGTGTAGGACGCATAATCCGCCAGCGTTTCGAAAATCGTCACCATGTCGCGGATCGAGATTTTTTCACGAAGCAGCTTTGCCAGCACTTTCTGAACATCCCCAACCGAGAGCAATGAAGGAATCAACTCGTCCACCAATACGGCATAGTTCTCTTTGAGATTGTCGATCAACGACTTCGTCTCTTGACGGCCCAAGAGCTCATGCGCATGCTTCTTGATCAATTCCGTAAGATGCGTAGCAACGACCGACGGTGGATCAACGACCGTATAACCCGACAGCTCTGCGCGATCCTTGGTAGATTCATCGATCCAAAGTGCCGGAAGTCCGAAAGCCGGTTCCTGGGTCTCAATACCCGATATCGAATCGTCATCCATCCCGGGACTCATCGCCAAATAGTGATTAAGTAATAATTCACCACCGCCGACGACATTTCCTTTAATTTTGATGACATATTCATTCGGTTTTAGTTGAATATTGTCGCGAATCCGGATAACCGGAACGACAAGCCCCATTTCCAAAGCGCACTGGCGCCGGATCATGATGATCCGGTCAAGCAAGTCGCCGCCCTGGCCCGTATCTGCAAGCGGGATAAGCCCATACCCGAACTCGAACTCGATCGGATCGACTTGCAGCAAGTTGATAACGCTCTCGGGGCTGCGAACCTCTTCGATCTGCTGTTCCTCTTCCTGCATCTCCTGCTGGATTTGTTGGAGATTCATATTTTTTTGCATTCTTCTCCCCGCAAAAATGAGCAATCCGGCAAAAGGAAGGGTCGTCCACGGACCGATCGGAGTGAACAGTCCAAGCATGCCGATCGTTCCCGCAACGATATAGATCAATTTAGGATAGGAGAACAGCTGTCCCGTAATGTCGTCGGCCAGGTTTCCTTCGGAAGAAGCCCGGGTAACGATAAGGCCCGAAGCCGTTGAAATCAGCAACGCCGGAATCTGGCTAACCAGACCGTCCCCGATCGTCAGGATCGAGTAAGTTGATAACGCCTCTCCGAACGGCATGCCGTGAATGGACATCCCGATAATAAATCCGCCGATCAGGTTAATCAGGAGGAGAATAATACTGGCGATGGCATCGCCCTTAACGAATTTACTCGCCCCGTCCATCGACCCGTAGAAATCGGCTTCTTTCTCGATTTTGTTCCGGCGTTCCCGCGCCTGCTGTTCATTGATCAGGCCTGCGTTGAGATCCGCATCGATACTCATCTGTTTCCCCGGCATCGCGTCGAGGGTAAAACGGGCTGCCACTTCGGCAACGCGTTCCGAACCTTTGGTGATAACGATAAACTGCACGACCACCAGAATCAGGAAGACGACAAAACCGACAACGGGCTCCCCTTGGGATACCCATGAACCAAAAGTGGCGACAACGTCGCCGGCTTCGGCCTGTCCCAGAATCAGCTTGGTGGTTGATACGTTTAGCGCCAATCGGAATAACGTTGTAATGAGCAGCAGGGCTGGAAAAATATTGAATTGCAATGCTTCCTTGGTGTTCATCGCCACCAGCAAAATCATTAAAGCTATCGATATATTAATGATGAGAAGAAAATCCAGCAGCAAAGTCGGGATCGGGACAATCATTAATAGAACAATACCGATAACGCCGACTAGGACGAATATATCTTTGAACTTCTTCACCGGTTCTTCCTCCGATCCCGAACTTTATTTCACCTTTCCTTGCAACCTGTATACATAAGCCAATACTTCGGCAACGGCCTGGAACAGATCGCCGGGGATCATATCCCCGATCTCCGCTCTCTGAAACAATGCCCTTGCCAGCGGCTTGTTTTCGATGGTGACAACGCCGTGCTCCTTGGCGATCTCCTTGATGCGGAGAGCGAGAAAATCCTGGCCTTTAGCCACGACCTGCGGAGCATCCATCTGCGATCCGTCATATTTCAAGGCTACGGCAAAGTGCGTCGGGTTAGTGATGATCACGTCCGCCTTCGGCACCTCCTGCATCATCCGCTGCAGCGCCATGCGCCGCTGTCTTTCCCGGATTTTGCCCTTGATGATCGGGTCGCCTTCCATTTTTTTATACTCGTCTTTGATATCCTGCTTCGACATTTTAAGACTTTTTTCATGCTCGTATTTCTGATAGATGTAATCCAGAACCGCTAATACCAACAATGCGGCTGCAATCTTTATTCCCAGATTCATCGTGACTTCTGAAGTAAAGCGAAACGCCTCTTCCACCGGGATTTGGCCAAGCTTGGCGATATGGCTTCTTGCGTCCCATATGGTCGTATAAACGAGATAACCGATAATGGTCAGCTTTAGCAGGGATTTAAAAAACTCCACGAGCGCATGCATCGAAAATATTTTTTTAAACCCTTTGATCGGATCCAGCTTGCTGAACTTCAATTTGAGCGGATCGCCGGTCAGCAAAAAACCGACTTGTGCGTAGTTGGCGATCACCGCCATCACGACGATGACCAGGAATATCGGGGCAAGCAACATTAGAATCTCTACCGCATAATCCCCCAACATTAACATTACATTTTCTTGAGTTACATTCATCGTCAGCCTGTGGAAAAAAACGTCGCTGAACAGAGAGACCAGTCGCTCTTTAATATAGCCGCCGAAGGCAATCAGGCATAGAAAGGAAGAAAGCAAAATGACCGATCCCGATATGTCCTGGCTCTTGGCAACCTGGCCTTTCTTTCTTGCATCCTGACGTTTCTTGGGCGTCGCTTTCTCCGTCTTTTCTCCGGAAAACAACTGTAAATCCAGTTCAAACCGATACGTCATCAGCGATCACCCCTCCCCTACGTCGGCCGGTTTCCAAGCGTACCGAATAAATTGTGCAGCGCTTGAAACATGACTTCAAAGAGATGTTCGAAAGCAACGATGAAGCCCGGAACCAGAAGGAGCAGCACTACCAGCCCCACAATGATCTTCAAGGGAATGCCAATGACGAACACGTTAAACTGGGGTGCCGTTCGGGCCAGAAAGCCAAGCGCAACGTCTGTCAAAAACAACGCTACGACCAGCGGTGCAGCCATTTGGAAGGCTAGCGTAAACGACTGGCTGAATGTTCTGACCAGAAACTCCGATACGCTTCCCTGATAGATTCTTTGAAATACGTCATTTGATAGAGGCATCCAGTTGTAACTGCGAATCACCGCATCCAGCAAATAATGATGTCCATTAATGCTTAAGAAGACCAGTGTAGCGATAATATACTTAAAGTTACCAAGTACCGGAGCGGAAGCACCGGTCATCGGATCGAGCACGTTTGCCATACCGAATCCGATTTGAATGTCGATAAAAGATCCGGCAGTCAAAATAGCGGAAAAGATCAGATAAGCCACATATCCCATCAACAGCCCGATCAATACCTCTCGAATTATCAGCAAGACGTAACCGAGATCTTGGGGCACTGGCTGATTGATCCCTTGAATCATCAGAATCAATAACGCGACCATGGCGGACATCCCGATTTTGAAACTAGTAGGGACACCGCGAGAAGAAAAAACGGGCGCCACAACAAAAAACGCCGTCATTCGACAAAAAATTAACATAAAGACTGAAATTCCGTGCAGTATGATCTCCATAATTGCGTCGGCCTAACCGATATAATTAGATAGATTGTTTAAAATACCGTAGGTGAAATCAACGAGTGTCGATAGAATCCACGGCCCGAACATCAATAAAGCCAGCAGCACGGCAACGATTTTTGGAACAAAGGCCAGCGTCTGTTCTTGGATCTGGGTAGTAGCTTGAAAGATACTCACGATCAGACCTACAGCCAGACCGATCACCAGCATCGGGGCGCTAACCTTTAAAACGGTATAAACGGCTTGTCCGGCCAAACCGATAATGAATTCCGAACTCATAACCGTCTTCCCCCTCTTTGCGCAAAATAAAAGTAACACTTCCTGATCTTCTATCCGATGCAATCATCAAGTACTAAAGCTGACTAACAGCGATTTGACGATCAAATACCACCCGTCTACCAGCACGAAGAGCAGAATCTTGAACGGCAGTGAAATCATGACCGGAGGCAGCATCATCATCCCCATGGCCATTAGTACGCTGGAAACGACGATGTCGATAATCAAAAATGGAATGAAAATCATAAATCCCATTTGAAACGCGGTCTTGAGTTCACTGATAGCAAACGCCGGAACCATCACCGTAATCGGAATCTCTTCATAGCTTTTCGGCTTTTCCGTTTTGGTATAGCTCATGAACAATTGCAAGTCTTTCGGACGCGTATGCGAATACATGAACTTCTTCATCGGTACAGCCGCTTTGTTCAACGCTTCCGTCTGGGTAATCTCCCCTTTGATATACGGCTGTAGAGCTACCTCATTTATTGTCGAGAGCGTCGGGCTCATGACAAACAGCGTCAGAAAAAGAGCCAAACCGATCAGCACCTGATTGGGAGGCGACGTAGCAGTCCCAAGTGAACTGCGTACGAAACCGAGAACGATAACGATACGGGTAAAACTGGTCATGAGCACGAGAATAGCTGGCGCTATACTTAATACCGTAATTAGCAGAATTAAGGAAAGCGAGCTCGTGCCCCCGCCTGTGCCCGTATCTCCCCCGATCTGAATCCCGATATTCGGGATCGGATCCACAGGTTCAGCGGAAGCCATGGAAACCGCCAAAGCGCTCCATAAAGTAAGCAATAATGTTATGATCAGTACTTTTTTCTTCATGAATCCCTCAACCGATCTGTAGATTGTTCTTCCTGATCCTTAAGCAGTTCCTCCATCTGGCGCTTGCGGTTAGGCATTTTGTTCAACTGGGAATGAAACACCTCGTGAAAGGACTTTCCTTCCAGTTCCTCCGCTTCTCCCGGAGTTTCTTTGCGGAAACGGGAGACGAGACCAGATAGAGCCGTAGCAAACCCGGCAAACTCCGTCCCCTCTTGTTCAAAAGTTTGCTGCAAAAGAACCACTTCTTCCGGATCGGAAATCTTATCGACCAAGGTGATATTTTCACCCACCCCGACAAGGTAGATGTTGTTACCGATTTCGATCACCTGGAGCGACTTGTTCGGCCCAAGGCCGACTGCCCCCATCGTCCGGATCGAGCGACTTTGGGATAGAACTCTATTCTTTTTCCCTAAGAAACGAATTAATAGAATAATCAGAACAATAATTATAGCCAATACGAAGATGACCGTAACCAGGTTACCCCAAAGGTTGACATCCCCGTTATATAACTCGTCGGGTGTGTCCTCAAGTGATAAGGTCATGAGCTTGGCCTACAATCCAAGCGTTTTGTTGATTGCTTCAATAACCCGGTCGGACTGGAACGGTTTTACGATGAAGTCCTTCGCGCCGGCTTGAATAGCATCTATAACCATCGCTTGTTGTCCCATCGCGGAACACATAATGACTTTAGCGTTCGGATCCATTTTCTTGATTTCTTTCAAAGCCGCGATTCCGTCCATTTCAGGCATCGTGATGTCCATGGTGATGAGATCCGGATGCAATTCTTTGAATTTCTCAATCGCTTGCGATCCGTCTTGCGCTTCACCGACAACCTCGAACCCATTTTTCGTTAAAATATCGCGGATCATCATTCTCATAAAAGCTGCATCGTCTACGATTAGAATTCGGTTTGCCATTGATTAAAAATCCTCCCTAAACTTCTACTATTGTAATTTTTGAATGCGGTCCCACTGGCTAACAATATCCGTTACGCGTACACCAAAGTTTTCATCGATGACAACGACTTCACCTTTTGCGATCAATTTGTTGTTCACCAATATGTCCACCGGTTCACCGGCAAGCTTGTCCAACTCGATGATCGAACCTTGTGACATCTCGAGGATATCCTTAATCTGTTTTTGGGTCCTTCCTAATTCTACGGTGACTTTAAGGGGAATGTCCATCAATAAGTTTAAATTATTTGCGTCGGCTTGCCCGAAAGCAGGATTCCCCAAATTCGCAAACTGCACCGGCTGAACATTTACCCCCCGACCAGGCATGCTGCCATAATGCTGCGGCTCGCTGTAAGGCCGTTCTTGAGGCGGATAATAGTACCCCGGAGGCTGTTGCATTGGCGCTCCCATAGGCGGCTGCATAGCCGGCGGAGCTTGATGAGCGGCCATTGGCGGCTGCTGATAAGCAGGTGCAGGCGCTTCGTACGCCGGTGCAGGAGGCTCATAAAATGCGGCAGGAGCTGCAGCGGCCGCCGCTTCTTCCCGGGCCGTCGGCTCGGAAGACGAACCGTTGATCAGACTGTCGACCATTTCTTTGGCGAATTTGACGGTCAACAATTGCATAATTGTCGAATCGATCAAATCCCCGATCGTCAGCCGGAACGAAATTTTGATCAAAATTTCGTCAGGAGGCAGACTCGTTACTCCGCTTCCGTTCGTCATGTTCAAAATATCGATCCCCGGCGGCGAAATATTCACGAACCGGTTAAAGATCGTCGACATCGATGTCGCCGAAGAACCCATCATTTGATTCATCGCTTCCTGAACGGCGCTGATATGAATCTCGTTTAATTCTTCGTCGGACGGATTTCCTTCTCCACCCAGCATCAGATCGGCAATGACCTGAGCATCCCGGGTCTTGATTACAAGTGAATTGACCCCTTCAAAACCGTCGACATACTGAACATGAATGGCGACATGAGGCTTTGGAAATTCGGATTCGAACTGGGAACGTGTGATAATGGAAACTTTCGGTGTAGTAATATCCACCTTTTTGCTAAGCAGGGTCGATAATGCCGTAGCCGCACTTCCAAATGTGATGTTCCCGATTTCGCCCAGAGCGTCCTGCTCCAGCGGTGACAAATAATCGGAAACCGTGGGTTCGGGAGCCGAGTCCATGCTCGTTTGTTTCAGTAGGGCATCTATTTCTTCCTGGGACAAATAATCTTTACTCGTCAAGTTCCTCAACTCCTTCGCTGACAATTTCATCAATTTGAACGGCGACGCGATCTTTCAGCGTACCTGGGCTTCCGATATACTTCAACCGGTCGCCAACCCGGATGGACAAGCCCTCTTGTACGGGTTTGTTCAGGGAAATAACATCGCCTACGGAGAGCTCCAAGAACTCCTGTACAGTAATTTGTGACTCTCCAAGTTCGGCAACGATCGGCAGCTTAGCTTTATTTACGCGGAGCCGTAGAGCGTCAACTTCTTCGGGTACGCGGGATTTTTTCTGGGATACGAACCAATGGTGAACCGACAGTTTCGGCATGATCGGCTCAATTACGACGTGCGGAATACACAGGTTGATCATCCCCGACGTGTCCCCGATTTTTGTGCTCAATGAGATGAGCGCAATCGTTTCGTTAGGCGAAACAATCTGCATAAATTGGGGATTAGTCTCCAACCCTTCCATCCGCGGATTAATGTCGATAACGGTTTTCCAAGCTTCCTGAAGGCTTTCGAAGGCTCTGCTGAAAATGCGTTCCATAATAATCGTCTCGATTTCAGTCAAAGAACCGATTTTGGAAGGAGCTGTGCCTATTCCTCCAAGCAGCCTGTCCAGCATGGCGAAGGCCACATTGGGGTGCACTTCGAGCACCATTCTGCCTTCCAGAGGCTCCGCCTCGAAGATGTTGAGAATCGTCATCTTCGGAATGGACCGGATGAATTCATCGTAAGGAAGTTGTTCGACCTGAACCACATTAATTTGCACAAATGTCCGAAGCTGCGCCGAAAAGTAAGTCGTAAGAAACCGGGCGAAATTCTCGTGAATCCGGGTCAAACTACGGATATGGTCTTTGGAAAACCGTACCGCTCGCTTAAAGTCATAAGCCCGGATCTTTTTCTGCGTCTCTTCTTTCTTTAGTTCCTCGGCATCCATTTCACCCGAAGAGAGCGCCGCCAGCAAGGCATCTATCTCATTTTGCGATAATACATCTACCAAACAATTCACCCCCTTGAAAGAAAGTCTAGATCGATATGTTCTAAATAGTTGTCATAACAAAGTATGTGATATCGATTTGCATCAATTTTCCTTCCGGCAGTGTCTTGTTGATCAGGTTGGTCAATTTGGAACTCAGGTTGTCTTTACCCTTGGCTCCCGTCAAATCTTCCGGCTTCGTATCGGCCAGCGTCTTGATAATAATCGGCTTCACTTTGAAGTCCTTGATTTTATCAAAAGCTTCCTTCGAAGTCTCTTTATCAAGCTGGAAGGCGAAGTTCATTACGACGACATAGTTCGGATCGGACAAGTTCGTCTTGATGTCATCGATCGTCGAAGTAACTTTAACTATTTCATCCGCTGTCAAATGTTTCATTACCGCTTCGCTATTCACGGCAGCTTGTACCTCGCCGCCTCCGGAAGGGGCCTTCATTTGATTAATCAGCAGGAAGGCGGCCAATACGATCAGCGTAATGGAAAGCATAATAGTAATCAGCCATGGTGCCATCTTTTTCATGACAATTCCTCCGTTTGTTGCACTTTAATAGTTGCTGCATGGATACCGATCTCGCTGTAGTAATCCTTAATCATCGCGATCACTTCGGCCGCCTTCTCCAGCACGATAATACGTTTTCCGGTAACCAGGGTTACGTATGTATCGGGCGTTTCTTCCACGGTTTCAATCATTATCGCGTTAAGCCACATTTGAGAACCGTTCAGTTTTGTTACAGAAATCATGTTTCCCCTCCCAAATAGAACGGGGGAAGAAGGTCATCCTCCCCCGCTATCCTTCATCTTAACGCTTCAGGTTAACAACTTCCTGGAGCACTTCATCCGAGGTAGTAATTATACGGGAGTTCGCCTGAAATCCGCGCTGGGCAACGATCATCTCGGTAAATTCCCCGGTCAGATCGACATTGGACATTTCCAGCTGACCGGAAACGATCGCTCCGGTTCCGTCTTCGGCATTGTTAGCCGTCGTCGCAACGAGTTCGCCCTCAGCGTTCGCGTTCAGGGTCATGCGGTACAAATTGCCGCCGATTTTCTCCAAGCCCTCAGGGTTGGAGACTTTGGTTACGCCAATTTGTCCTCCGGGCTCCGTGTCGCCTGTGTTCATTTTCTGAATAATCGTTCCATCCGCAGCGATGGAGAACGCTGTAACGTCTTCCCCGATCGGCTCGAGCGGATCCCCGCCTGCGTCGCAAACGAGCAAACCGTCGGAAGTAACGAGTTGGCGGGCGGCATCCAAGTGGAAGTCACCGGCACGAGTCAGGAAAGCAACTTCTTGATCGGCCGACAGCTTGACCAGGAAAAAGCCGTCGCCGTCGATCCGCAAATCGAGCGGATTGTTGGTCGTCATGGCGCTTCCGCCCGTATGCAGGGTATCGATCGAGCCGATGGATACGCCGAGACCGATTTGTTTCGCATTGATCCCCCCGCTTTCGCCATCTGCCGGAGCCGTAACGCCGGAAACCGTCTGGCTCATGATATCCTTGAACATCACGCGGCCGGATTTGAAACCCACTGTGTTTACGTTAGCAATATTGTTACCGATGACGTCGAGTTTCGTTTGAAACCCGCGCATGCCGGAAACGCCCGAATACATGGATCTTAACATTTCTTACATTCCTCCCTGGAATAGTATCAGTTTAGCCGCCTCAGTCGATCAGCGGCGCTCGAAGGCTTTCCGAATCCGGGCCAGCCATCTGTCTTAAGAAATAATTACGGCGCTATCAATCTGGGTGAATACATTGTCTTTCATGCTGTTGCCGTCCATCGCCGTCACAACCGTACGGTTGTTCACATTGACGATCAGGGCCATATCCTTCATCAAGATGAGCGAATCTTTGGCTCCTTTGGCGGCTGCACTATCGATCGCCGATTCAATCTGGTTTAATTGCTCCGGCTTTAGTTCGATTCCTCGTTGCTCCAACCGCTTCACAGCATGATTGCTGAAGTGCAAAAGTCTGTTTTCAAGCAAGTCTTTAAACGAGTTGCTTTGCGCATCCGCGGTTTTTATATTCCTGGTTTGCGATAAAGCATTAGGCTGAATGCGTCCGGGGTATAAGCTTCCGATACGGATTGGATCGTTCACTGTGCATCAGCTCCCAATCCCGAATCTGACGAGTTGCCGTCTTCAACAGGTTGTTCCGGTTCCGGCTCCGGCTCAGGAGCGTTCTCCACCTGCTCAATCTTGGAAATATCGATCTCTTTATCGCCGACCTTCACATAATGAAGACCGCTGCGCACGATAATGGAATCGACCAAACCGCTTTCCACGGTTTGAATTACTTCAGGCTTTCCTGTACTGATGTCATAATTACCGGTCTTCGTCTCAGCAACCCAACTCACCACTTTACCGATGAGTCCCGAGCTGTTCCCCAGGGATTGGCTCATTGCTTTAAGTTGATCCGAGATATTAACCAGTTGTTCGACAGAAGTAAATTGTGCCATTTGCGCAACCATTTCTTTATTGTCCATGGGAGACAACGGATCCTGATATTGCATCTGGGCCATCATCAGCTTCAAAAAATCGTCTTTACCGAGCTGATTGTCCTTTTTGCTAGCCTTGGCTACATTCTCCGCTGAATAGTTCGGCCACGTCACTCCGGTTGATATAAGATCTGCCACTGTTCATCCTCCCTTCTATTAAGCTCTTGCTACAAAGGAACTGCCGAGCGAAGCTTCGCGTTCTCTGACTCCGGAAATCCATTCGTTCCATTCGTCGTTCAAATCATTAATGGCCAGCAACTCTTCATCGCGAGCCACCTCACGGCGTTTCCCGTTTTGCTGCTGATTCGTGCCGTTCCCCTGCTGACGTCCATCCTGATACATATGGGAAGACAGCGCGGTGTTCTGCGTAACTTCGAGCTTGCCAACCTGAAGACCTTGGGATTGCAAGGCTGATCTTAGCTGCGCCAATTGGGCTTCAAGCGATTCCTTGGCAAAAGCATGCTCGGTCATAAACTGCGCAACCATGTGCCCGTTTTGCATCGTAATCTTCACGTCAACCTGGCCCAAATGATCCGGATAAAGGGAAATTCTAGCTTCGGACACGCCGCCTGCTTTCACGATATCAAGTTTGCTAATCAAGAAGCGGCTCATTTCCTGGCCGAATTTTTCTACCGGAACTTGCGGTGCTGCGGATTTTAATGCCGTAGCCGCACTGTCACGAAGGACGAGTTGTCCAGCGGTCACGATGTTCCCCGATTGCAGCGGATGATCGCTGTCGGAAGACTCGTTTGCGGTATTTCCGGAATCTTCTCCTGTCAAAAGGACCGGCGAAATCGTCACGGGCGTAACTTTAACGGCAGCAATGTCAGTCTTCGCAATCACCGAAACGTTGGGTTGACCCTCTTCCGCTTTTACTTGAACAACTTGTCCGGCTTGGTTTAGGGATAATGCGGTATCATTCTGCTTCGTACCTTGCCAGTTCAACGCTTGAGCTGCCTGTTTACCTGTTAACGGCTTGGCATCGCTGTTCAGGCCTGCCGCCGCCATTAGACTCTGAAGCGACTCCATTAATGCATTCGCTTGAAGCGATTCCATGCCGGAGACAACGGTAGCACCGGATCTGGAAGATGCGGCAAGTTGGAGCAACGCGTCCTGAACGGCAAAGCGTACTGTTTGCGGATGCTCTGCAAGTGCCGGAAGTAAACTTTCGCTCGTTCCGCCGTCAACCGATTGTCCGGTTGCATTATTCTGCAGGAACATGTGCACATTTTGTAACCAGGTTTGGAGCATGGCGAGCAGTTCGGGATTTTCCGTAAGAGCTTCATCCAGCTGGTCCAACTGCTGCAACAAGCCTTGAAGCATAGCATCGAGACTGCCAGTCTCTCCCTCCGGATTCAGCACTTCGCCATTTTCCGTTAATCCGGCCAAAAGCGCCAATTGTGCGGCAAGTTGTCCTTCCTGTGGCTTAACGCCCCCGGTAAGCATGGATATTAGCGTTTGATCGAATGATGCTCCATTTCCTTCACCGGATACGTTCTTACCGCCTGAACCGTACCACAATCCGCCTACAGCAGATCCGGCCGATACATTGGAAAGTGTTTGACTCATTTTCTTTTTCACCTCCTTTCACAAAAGATGGTGCTTCCCCTTATTCGAACGGATTCGAAGTCACTCTATTATTTGCTTACGAGCTGGTTCACGATTTTCACCGACAATTGCTCGTCTTCCTTGGTCATGGCATCCAAAATTTTGGAGCGGGTGGTATCATTCACGGCTTTCAAAATCTTCAAACCCTTTTCCGGGCTGATCTTGTAAGTTTGAATGATCAGCTTCGAGGCGGCTTCCGCAGACATCGAGCCAAAGGTTTGAGCCAACTGGGTTTCGTCCAATGCTGCCCCTGATGCTTGGGCAGGCGTCTCTTCCGCGGCTTCTTTCTTGAGTCTGGATTGCAATGCGGCAATTGCCAGATCCTCCGCCGGTTTCGCGTCCTTAAGCAGGATCGAGATATCGGCTGCTTTTTGCGGGTCCATTTTCTCCAAAATGGCTACCTTGCTCTCATTACTCATCACACTGAACATCTGCAGCGTTTCGTCGGTCGTCAGCTTATCAAAGATCGCAGCCGCTTTGCTCGGGCTCATTTCGGAGTAAATCTGCGCCAGCTTTTTGACTTCTTTCTGATATGCGGCTTGTTCCTCAGCCTCTTTCTCATCGGTTGCTTTCTGCTGGGCAGCCTCAAGCTGCGCTTCCAGATCTTTTACTTTGCTGTCGTTTTCGGTAACCTGCTTGTTCGCTTCTTGCAACTCCGCTTCCTGCTTGGCCACTTGCTCTTTCAACTGATCCAAGGTAGCTTTTGTGCTCTCTTGCTGTTTTTTCTCCTCGGCTTCTTTGTTCTCCGCCTTTTTCTTTTGTGCTTCCGTCAATTCCGGATCCGGAATGATCTTGTTAATAAACGGGATTTTGTTCCCGATATCTAACATCGTGTTCTTGAAACTTGGACTGAACAACGTCAGAAGCACAGCCAGCAAAACGACAGTAAACAAAATCGGGGTCATAAAGAATAGAAACCTGGAGAAGCCTCCTCCCGACTCCTCCAATTCCTCGTCCAGTTCTGTCCGTGCCATTTTCATTCCTCCTTCGCAAACCCATTCTAAGCGCCCTGACTCCTTTAACGGGCTCTCATGGCGAACCGGACCGTAGCCATCTCATCCAGTTCGTTTTGTTCCCGAAGAAGCATCTCATGCTGATATTTTTCCTTCGCCTTCTCTTTTGCTTTCAGCCATACTTTTTCGTCAAGCATCTTGCCGTTGAGTACAACTTTTTTGTTGTCCACATTCACTTCCGCCCGATGCACATCCCCCATTTTCCGGTTGATGCTTTGCTCGAGATAATCCATATACCGCTGCAACTCCTGCAGTTTGATCATCGAAGCCTTGTTCTCCATCTCGGTCTGAAGCGCAAAGTATGTTCTGGACCGTTCCTCCAGCAGCTGTTCCAAAGAATACTGCTCTGCCTGGAGTATGCCGACCGCCGCCGAAAGCATCCACTCGGCTTGGGTCTTCTCATTGGTCTTCAAGTCCACGACTTTCTGATAGACGTAACGGAATCTCATCCTTTACCTGTCATCTCCTCGCAAATTCGGAAATTAATTGTTCCTGTGCTTCGGGCAACGTTACTTTTTCATTAACTTTCTGTCTGGAAAAGCCCCAAATGCTTTGAATGTAGCCGATCGCCTCGTCAATTTCGGCATTGGATCCTTGCTGATAAGCACCGATATTAATGAGATCTTCGGAGTCTTTATAAACCGCGAGCAGACGCTTTAAATTTTCGGCGGCATCGTTCTGTTCATCTGTGACGATGTCCTTCATTACGCGGCTGATGCTGGCAAGAATATCGATCGCGGGGAAATGCCCCTTATTCGCAATGTTCCGGTTCAGCACGATATGTCCGTCAAGTATCCCCCGGACTGCGTCAGCAATCGGTTCATTCATATCGTCGCCGTCAACCAGCACGGTATAAAAAGCGGTAATCGAACCGGTCGGTCCGGTTCCTGCCCGTTCCATCAGCTTCGGCAGCGCCGCAAACACGGACGGGGTATATCCCCGCATCGCCGGTGGCTCGCCGACCGCGAGGCCTACTTCCCGCAGCGCCATCGCATACCGGGTGACCGAATCCATCATGAGCATGACATTAAGGCCTCTGTCCCGGAAATATTCCGCGATCGTAGTAGCGATAAGCGCCCCTTTCATCCGGATCAGGGCGGGCTGGTCGGAAGTCGCTACAATGACTACCGAGCGCTCCAACCCTTCCGGGCCGAGGTCGCGTTCGATAAAGTCAAGTACTTCGCGTCCGCGTTCTCCCACCAAGGCGATCACGTTGACGTCCGCCGCCGTATTGCGTGCGATCATGCCCATCAGCGTACTCTTCCCAACCCCGGAACCGGCAAAAATACCGACCCGTTGTCCTTTGCCGATCGTAAGCAGTCCGTCGATCGCCCTTACGCCGATGCTGATCGGCTCGGCCACGCGAGGTCTGTTTAAGGGATTCATCGGCTTGTTAGTCGTGGAATAGTGCCCCATACGCGACGGAAGCACCGAGCCGTCCAGCGGCTGACCCAAACCGTCCAGGACTTTGCCCAACAGCTCCGAGCCCACCTGAACGGTCAAGGGCTTCCCGGTCCCTACGACGTCGCAGCCCGGACCGATCGAAGTCAATTCTCCAAGCGGCATCAACAGCACTTTGTTATCGCGAAAACCGACGACCTCCGCCAGCAGCGGCTGGGATGATTTGCTCGGATAAATGTAACAGACATCGCCGACGCTGGCATCCGGCCCTTCGGATTCCACCATCAGGCCAATAACCTGAGTCACCTTGCCATTAATCCGAACCGGATCCAATTGCTGAAGATGATCGATATAACGGCTTGAATCAATGCTCGCCATCCGACACTCCCCGTTCTTCGGTCTGCCGTGAAATTCGCAGCAGTTCCTTTTTGATCTCCGTCAATTGGGTATCGATTCTGGCATCCACACTTCCGAAAGAAGAACGGATTACGCAGCCGCGGTCCTGTACCGACGGATCGGGAAGGATTTGCAATTCGGCCTGAGAGTCGATCACCAGGCTGAGTTCTTCCCTCGCCGCCTGTACGAACGCAAACTGGGACGGTGCCACGCACAGGGTCAAAACTCCCTGCTCCCTCTTACGGGACAAGCTCTGTTTAATCAGTTCAACCGTGTAATCCGGTTCGAGGTCAAGTTGTTTGTCGATCACTTTCTCGGCTATAGCACAACTCAGATCCACCAGAAACGGCTCCGCTTCCTGAATAATCCGTTCTTTCTCCAGATAAGCTTGTTCGAGAACGGAACTCGCTTCCGCCATCATTTCCTCGATTTTTGCCTGAAGCGCCTGCTCGGCCTGCTGCTTTCCTTCCTCGTAGCCCTCATTGAACGCTTCGGATTTAACGGCTTCCACGAGATGCTCATCCTGCTCTCTTCGTTCATTCCACCAGGCTTCGATTTGCTCCCTGGCTTCCGCCAGAAGTTGTTCGGCCTGCTCCGAAGCGGCTCTTACCTGGCTTTCGGCAAATTCCTTGGCATCGGAAAGCATTTGTTGCCTGGCTTCTTCGGCAGCTGCGTCTTGGAGTGATCGGGATTCATCCCGAACCTCCTCCGGAAATTCATCATCTGATCGCGGTTCCTCATAAGTCTCATACGTTTTGGCCAAATTGAGCTGTTTTAGAATGTCTACCGGCACGTACTGGGATACTTTGATCAAATTAGACAATAATGTCATCTCCTCCGCCGCGGGCGATTATAATCTCTCCGGCATCTTCCAATCTGCGGATGGTAGCTACGATACGGGTCTGAGCTTCTTCCACGTCACGCAGCCGCACAGGACCCATAAATTCCATTTCTTCCTTGAAGGTATCGGACATCCGCTTCGACATATTGCGGAAGACCGCTTCGCGGACTTCTTCGCTTGCCACTTTGAGGGCAAGCTGCAAATCCGCATTTTCGATATCGCGAATGATCCGTTGAATGGAACGGTTGTCGATGTTGACGATATCTTCGAACACAAACATCCGTTTCTTGATCTCTTCCGCCAGTTCCGGATCCTGAATTTCCAGCGAATCCAGAATGGTTCTTTCCGTTCCCCGGTCGACGCCGTTCAAAATTTGAACGATCGCTTCGATACCGCCGGCGCTCGTATAATCCTGAGTTACAGTAGCGGACAGCTTCTGTTCCAGCACCCGCTCCACCTGGGAGACTACTTCCGGCGATGTGCTGTCCATGACAGCGATTCTTCTCGCCACTTCCGCCTGTTTCTCCTGCGGAAGGGAGGAGAGGATCACGGCCGCTTGCTCGAACTGGAGATATGACAACACGAGTGCGATGGTTTGCGCGTTCTCGTTTTGAATAAAGTTCAGAATCTGATTCGGATCCGCTTTGCGGGCAAAATCGAACGGTCTTACCTGTAAAGTCGCTGTCAAGCGATTGATAATATCGATCGCTTTGGATTGGCCCAGCGCCTTCTCCAAAATCTCCTTGGCGTAAGTAATACCGCCTTGCGTGATATACTCCTGGGCAAGACAGATCTGGTGAAACTCCGCCATGATCATTTCTTTCTCCGTGCTGTCCACTTTACGCACGTTGGCGATCTCAAGCGTAAGCTGCTCGATTTCCTCTTCGCGCAAATGCTTGAATATTTGGGCCGAAACTTCCGGCCCCAGTGTAATCAACAAAATTGCCGCTTTTTGTCTTCCGCTTAATCCCTGGGAATTTGTTTTTGACAATGCGTTCACCTCTATTCGTCAGCCAGCCAGGTGCGAAGCAAGTTGACGAATTCGTCCGGCTTCTTCTTGGCCAGCGTCTCCAGCTGTTTGCGCACTTGGTTCTCGTTTGTGACGGTTTCCAAATTGATAGAAGGAAACTCCGGCGTAAGCGGCATCGGGATTTCTTCTTCCACCTCTTCCTTCTTGCCTTTGCGGCGAATCAGCAGGAAAATGATGCCTGCAACGGCCAGCAATGCAACGGCTCCGACTCCCCATACCAACGGGCTGGAAAGGCTCAAACCGGAAGTTTTTGTCTCCGTACTATGAAAAGCTTGAGAGAAGACAGAAACTTTCTTCTCTAAATCTGCGTCTGTATAAGTAGTACCTGAATCGGCCAGATACGATCCGACAATATTGGTGAGGATGTTCTCGATTGCCGTCTGAGTCGCCTGATCTAAAGTTTGTTGACCGTCAGGTGGTTCAACTGCCACATTAATGGTTAAATCTTTTATGACATAGGGACTGGCCACAATGTCCTTGGTAATTCGGTTGACTTCAAAATTAATCGTGGATGACGATTCCTCCGACGACGAACCGCCGCTTTGCGTGTCGGTTCCAGGATAATTGGATACGTCGGTATCGCCGGTACCCGCTACGCCACTATCTGGAGTTCCTTCGCCGGTGTAGCTCTTTTGGATTTTTTGCGCGCTGATTTCGATACCTTTCATATTTTCGGTATCCACTGGCGTTACCAAGTTTTCTTTCTGGCTTATCTGGTCAAAATTAAGCTTGGAAGTAACCAATACTTCAACTTTGTCCTGACCCATCAATCTTGCCAGAAACTGTCTAACGCTTTGCTTTACGTCGCTCTCGAATTTTTTCTGAAGAGCCATATTCTCCTGAACGGCCGTAGTCAGCGATCCGATTTGACCGCCTTGCCCTGTAGGCAACAACACGGTGTCATCGCTGGAAGACAACGAGATGTTTTCCACCGGCAAATTCGGTACGGAAGTCTTAACGAGATTGAAGTATCCGTCAATCGCTTCCTGATTCGGACGATATCCCGGTTTGAACGTCACCACGACGGAAGCTGAAGCCTTTTCCTGTTCGTCCGGACTTGCAAATACATTTTCCGCCGGAAGATTGATTAGCACCTTCGCATCATTAACCCCTTGCATTCTCTTCAGGAGCTGTTCAATCTCACCGTTTAAGGCGCTTTTGTATTTAACGTTAAATTCATTGTCGGTCATGCCGATCAGTGATGAACTTTCATTAAATGAATCCCATCCGATGGAACCGTTTTGAACGATCCCTTGGGAGCCGACATCGACTTTGACACGGGATGCTTCTTTACTTGGAACCGAAATGCTTGTCCCGTCCGGGCCAAGTTTGTATGGAATTTTGGCCGATTCCAGGTGGTTTATAATTCCGGCAGCATCCGTGGAATCCAGATTCGTGAAGGCAACCTCGTATTCGGTTTTTGAGAATTGAATCGTAAGCAGGATCACGGCCACCAAAATGATGGCAATCGTAGAAATCAATAAAGTTTTTTGTTTCTTGCTGAAATGGTTCCAGTACCCGGTCAATTTGCCCCGATACTGGGCAATTCTCTCATTCACAACGTCACCTCATCCGAAGCATGCTTTTTTATTAAATTTGCGTACGCATTATCTCTTGGTAAGCTTCTATCACTTTGTTTCTTACTTGCGTAGTCAACTGCAAACTTAACATGGCTTGCTCCGAGGCGATCATCACCTGGTCCGCGCTTACTTCACCAAGCAGAAATTTGTTATTCATCGTTCCAACGTTTTTTTCCTGAGCAGCCACTCCGTTTATTGCGTCCGTTAAAAAGGAACTGAATTCCTTGATAGACTCCGCAGGGGTGGGAGCAATCGGGCTGTTGGGCGTTACAACCGAGTCTACCGATTTTAAAGTATTAAAGTTCATTGCCTGAATCAAAGATCAACACTCCTAACTCCTAATGAGATTCTATTTTCCGATTTGCAGTGCCTTCGTCATCATAGCCTTGGAGGCATTCAATGCGGTAACGTTAGCTTCATAGGAACGCGAAGCCGAAATGACATCCACCATCTCTTTCAACACATCCACATTCGGCATATAAACATATCCTTCGCTATCCGCATCAGGATGAGTGGGATTGTATACCGGCTTAAACGGAGCAGTATCTTCCTTGATTTGTGTAACTTTAACCCCTTGGCTGGCCGAACCGTTGCCGAGTGCCGAATCCAGGGCTTGACCAAATTCGGTTTTCATAGGAGCCATTACTACCATTTTGCGGCGGTACGGAACAGCTTTGCCGTCTACAACCTGTGCTCTTGTCGTTTCTGCGTTGGCGATGTTCGAGGAGATAACATCCATCCGGAGACGCTGAGCAGTCAATGCGGAAGCACTGATACTGAAACTGTTACTGATCTTCAAAATTATTTATCTCCCTTCCACAGCGGTGCGCTTCATTTTAATCTGATAATTGATTTGTTCTATGTAGGCATTGTAGCGAAGCTGGTTTTCGGCCAATTGCGTCATCTCGCTGTCAATATCCACATTGTTCAGGTTGTTGTTTATCACGGTGGATTGGTCCGTCAGAACCGAAGGTGCCGGGATTTGGGACGAAATACCTATTTGAAAATGCTTTCCGTTTGTCCGGCGTCCTTCCAATGTCAATGTGGAACCGTTCATCTCATTTTGCAAAAGGCTTTCAAATGCTACACTCGATCGTTTGAAATAAGGGGTGTCATTATTTGCTATATTATTGGCAAGAACCCCCTGCCTGAGATTGGCTGCCTGTACTGCCGATTCCAGCCGCTGGAATCCGATACCATTCAATAATTGCATTTCTCTGCCCCCCTAAAAACGGATAAAAATTCTAAATCTACGTATTCAACAACCTCAGAAACAATTCCTCTTTTTTCGACAAAAATCTCGTTTTCATGTCTTTCAAACGTCCTAATGTAGAATAAAAGTATAGAATGTCATATATCCTAAGTTTCGTGGAGATTGCATTTTATTACAATAAGAAAAAAGCACTATCTTTGACGAATTTAGCGATATTTTTTGCACTTTTTGAAATTTTTTCAATTTTTTCGAGCGATCTCGACAAATTTTAAAATTCTATAATTTCAAGTATATTAGTAGGAATAACGACAAAAGACCGTAAAACCCGACGATCCATGGGTCTTACGGCCTCGAAAATACTTAAAGTGAAAGATTGAACAGGTCCCGATTACAAAATATACTGACTTAAATCACGGTCCTTGGCGATATCCCCTAGCTTTTCACGTACATATTCGGGAGTTATCGTCATTTTTTCCAGGGTCAGCTCGGGGGCTTCAAAAGACAAATCCTCCAATAGCTTCTCCAAAATCGTATGAAGTCGTCTCGCTCCGATGTTTTCGGTGTTGGCATTTACGCTGGCCGCGATGGCCGCGATTTCCCGGATAGCTTCAGGTGAGAATTCGATCTCAATATTTTCAGTGCGCAACAACTCCGTATATTGTTTGGTTAGCGCGTTTTGAGGTTCCGTCAATATCGAGACGAAATCCTCTAGCGACAAACTGCCCAGTTCCACACGAATCGGAAAACGGCCCTGAAGTTCCGGAATGAGATCCGACGGCTTGGCGACATGAAAAGCGCCGGCGGCAATAAAAAGAATATAGTCTGTTTTAACGGGCCCGTATTTGGTCATCACCGTAGAACCTTCCACAATCGGCAGAATGTCGCGTTGCACGCCTTCGCGGGATACATCCGGGCCGGAGCCTTGACCTTTGCTCGCCACCTTATCGATTTCATCGATAAAAATGATGCCGGTCTGTTCTGCGCGTTCAACCGCTTCTTGCGTAAGATCATCCTGATCGATCAACTTGGAAGCTTCCTCTTGGGTCAGCACCTTCCGGGCTTCCTTGACGGAAAGCTTTCTTCTCTTTGTCCGTCGCGGGAGCAGGCTTCCGAACATTTCCTGCATATTCATGCCCATCTGGTCATTACCTTGCCCGGCAAACATATCCATCATCGTCGGCGAGTTATCCTCTACATCGACTTCGACGGTTTCGTTCTCCAGTTGCCCCGCCAGCAATTTAAAACGAACCTGACGACGACGCTCGGTCAAGTTGCTGTCTTCATCGGTCGATTCCTGCGAAGTTTTGTTTTCATTTGAATTCTGATTTCCGAACAGCATTTCGAACGGATTGCGGGAGCTTTTGGATTTGTTTTCCGAGGGAACGAGGATTTGTACCAGCCGTTCATTTGCCAGTTCCTCCGCCTTGTCCTTCACTTTCTCCGTACGCTCCAGCTTGACGGTGCGGATGGCGATCTCGACGAGATCTCTCACCATCGACTCCACGTCTCTTCCCACATAACCAACCTCGGTAAACTTGGTTGCCTCTACTTTAATAAATGGGGCGCCTACCAATTTGGCCAGACGGCGCGCAATTTCCGTTTTGCCCACACCTGTTGGACCGATCATCAAAATGTTTTTCGGTACGATTTCATCCTGGACCTCTTCGCTGAGCAAACTGCGCCGATAGCGGTTGCGGAGCGCCACGGCGACAGATTTCTTCGCCTGCTTCTGCCCAACGATATACTTATCCAACTCGGCTACAATTTGTCTCGGCGTTAAATTCCCGTTTGACATGACTTCGCCCCCTCCGATCACAATTCTTCAACAATAATGTTGCTGTTGGTATATACGCAGATTTCGGACGCAACCTGAAGCGCTTCGCGTGCAATGTCCTTGGCTTCCAGCTGTACCGCATGGCGTTTGAGCGCTCTCGCGGCCGACAGCGCGAAGTTCCCGCCGGATCCGATAGCCAGTACGTCGTCATCCGGCTCAATTATTTCTCCACCGCCTGATATGAGCAGCATGCCGGAATGATCCATGACGATCATTAGTGCCTCCAGCTTGCGGAGCACACGGTCCGAGCGCCACTCTTTAGCCAGCTCTACAGCCGCTCTTTGAAGATTGCCATGATGTTCCTCCAGCTTGCCTTCGAACTTTTCAAACAAGGTGATGGCATCCGCCACCGAACCCGCAAAACCGGCCAGCACCTGGCCTCTGTATAATCTGCGTACCTTCTTCGCTGTCTGCTTCATAACGACGCTCTCGCCGAACGTAACCTGTCCATCCCCGGCGATCGCTCCCTTGCCGTTATGACGGACGGCACAAATGGTGGTGGCATGAAAACTAGGAACCATGGATACCGCTTCCTTCCTTCTGTTTTTCCTCTAGCATGATGATTTTAGACTACCTTTAATATGTTATGTCTTCGCCTCGAACTATAGCCCCTTGCTGTCAATAAAAGAGCGCAAACTGTCCAGCGCCCGATTGGCAAGCGCTTCATTCTTCTCGGCCTTTTTACGGTACCGGGTATCCAGTTTTGGAAACAAACCGAAGTTGGCGTTCATCGGCTGAAAATGCTCAAAATCAGCCGTGGTGATATAACGCGCCATACTGCCGAGCGTCGTGTCTTCCGGGAAGACAATGCCTTCTTTATCCGCATAAGCGAGGGCAGCGTTGATTCCTGCGATCAATCCGGAGGCGGCCGATTCAACGTAGCCTTCCACTCCGGTCATCTGCCCGGCAAAAAAGAGCGTAGGGCGCTCCTTCAATTGATAAGTCGGTTGCATCAATTTCGGTGAATTGATAAAAGTATTGCGGTGCATAACGCCGTAGCGTACAAATTCCGCTTGCTCAAGCCCGGGAATCATGGAGAAGACCCGTTTTTGTTCTCCCCACTTCAAATGGGTCTGAAAACCCACCAGA
The DNA here is from genome assembly GCF_046559655.1 of Fontibacillus forbon. NCBI lineage: Bacteria > Bacillati > Bacillota > Bacilli > Caryophanales > Paenibacillaceae > Fontibacillus > Fontibacillus forbon. The sequence continues at coordinate 269,035 of NZ_JBKGFV010000002.1, forward strand.
TTGTACAGCGTTCCCGCTGCATTATCCTGGCGCAATTGCACAACCGCATGCGGCAATGTACCCGTATGTGGATTGATCAGCCCTACAGGCTTCATAGGACCGAATAGCGCCGTTTGCTTGCCCCGGCGCATCATGATTTCGATGGGCATGCATCCCTCGAAATAAACTTCTTTTTCAAACTCTTTAAGTTGGGCTACCTCGGCCGTAATCAACGCCTCATAGAAAGCGTCGAATTCCTGTTCCGTCATCGGACAGTTGAGATAAGCAGCCTCCCCCTTGTCATAACGGGAAGCCAGATAGACCTTATCCATGTCGATCGAGTCCTTCTCCACAATCGGAGCGGCCGCATCGTAGAAATAAAAATAATCTTCTCCGGTCAAGTTGCGAATTTGCTCCGATAATGCCGGAGAAGTCAATGGTCCGGTCGCGATAATGACGATACCTTCCTGCGGAATTTCGGTGATTTCTTCATTTACTACCTCTACAAGCGGGTGTTCATGAAGAGTCTTCGTAATTTCGCCGGAAAAGCCGTCCCGGTCGACGGCAAGTGCTCCCCCGGCTGGCACGGCATTGCGGTCGGCTGATCCAAGAACAAGCGAATTGAGCATCCGCATTTCTTCCTTCAGCACTCCGACCGCGTTTGTAAGGCCATTCGCACGCAGCGAGTTGCTGCAAACGAGTTCGGCGAACTTGTCGGTGTGATGGGCCGGTGTCTTCACCACCGGACGCATTTCGTATAATGTCACGGGAACCCCCCGGCTCGCGAGCTGCCAGGCAGCTTCACTGCCGGCCAGCCCCGCGCCGATGACGGTTACCCTGTTCTTCTCTGTCACTCTAAATCCCCCCACATCGTGCTGTTCATTACTCATTATTCAACTGCCGATTCGTCATCCTGTTCCTCGATTTGCTCTACAAAATCGCAGGCGGTACACTGCAATTTACCGCCCTGCTTGTTCCGTTTCTCCACAACGAGGGATCCGCATTTCGGACAAGGTTTCGGCGAAGGCTTATCCCAGGATACGAAATCGCAATCCGGGTAACGGTCGCAGCCGTAGAATACTCTGCCCTTCTTGCTGCGGCGTTCCACTACATGGCCTTCCTTGCACTTAGGGCAGGTTACGCCGATATCCTTGATGATCGGCTTGGTATTGCGGCAGTCGGGAAATCCCGAGCAAGCCAAGAATTTCCCGAACCGACCAAGCTTATACACCAGCGGTTTGCCGCATTTCTCACAAATTTCATCGGAAACCTCATCCGCGATTTCGATTTCCTTCATCTCTTCTTCAGCGACTTCCAAACGCTTCTCGAAAGTTTCATAGAAATCGCCAAGTACTCTAACCCAATCCTCGGAGCCCTCCTCCACATGGTCGAGATCATCTTCCATATGGGCGGTAAATTCCACATCGAGAATCTCCGGGAAGAACTGTTCCATTTGCTCAATGATCAGCTCGCCAAGCTCGGTTGGCATGAATTTCTTCTCTTCGATCGCCACGTAGCCACGTTTCTGGATCGTTTCCAGAGTCGGAGCATAAGTACTTGGACGTCCGATGCCGAGCTCCTCCAGCGTCTTCACCAAACGGGCTTCGGTATATCTTGGCGGCGGTTGGGTAAAATGCTGCTTTGGTTCGATTTCTTCCATTTTAAGCTGGTCCCCCGAATGCAGGGGAGGCAGGAATTTATTGTCATCAATTGTACCGTCATCGTTACCTTCCACATACACCTTCATAAATCCGGGGAACCGGATTTTAGAACCTACCGCACGGAAAACAGCGTCCCCTGCGGTGATGTCAACGGACATTGTGTCCAACACTGCCGATGCCATCTGACTGGCCATAAAACGCTCCCAAACCAGCTTGTATAAACGATACTGATCCCGGCTCGTGAACGCCTTGACCGATTCGGGATCCCGCAGGGCGGAGGTAGGACGGATCGCTTCGTGCGCGTCCTGGGCTCCTGCCGCCTTTTTCGAATATTGGCGCGGTGCTTCAGGCACGAAGTCCCCACCGAACTTCTCGGCGATATATTCTTTGGCTTCATCCTGAGCCGAGGAAGCAATGCGGGTTGAGTCCGTACGCATATAAGTGATTAATCCGACCGTGCCTTCTTTTCCAAGATCCACGCCTTCATAAAGCTGCTGGGCGACGGACATTGTTTTGGCGGCGCGGAAATTCAGCTTACGTGCCGCTTCCTGCTGCAAAGAGCTCGTCGTGAACGGAGCGGCCGGATGGCGAAGCCGTTCCTTCTCTTTCACATCGGCTACTTTAAATTCGGCGTTTTCAATCGACTTTAATATTTCTTTGACCTGAGTCTCGTTCCCGAGTTCCAGCTTCTCGCCTTTGTATTGATGGAACTTGGCCTCAAAGAGGTTGTCCCCGGTCAATAATTTAGCCGTAATGCTCCAGTATTCCTCGGGAATGAACGCAGAAATTTCGTTTTCCCGATCCAATATGATCTTGACCGCGACCGATTGAACCCGGCCGGCGGACAATCCTTTTTTCACCTTTTTCCACAGCAGCGGGCTGATTTTATAACCTACCAGACGGTCCAGAATCCGTCTTGCCTGCTGAGCGTTCACCAGATCCATATTGATCTTGCGCGGTGTTTTAAAGGCATCCTTCACGGCCTGCTTCGTGATTTCATTAAATACCACGCGGCAGGTTTCTGTCTGGTCCACATCCAGGACATGGGCCAAATGCCAGGCTATCGCTTCTCCTTCGCGATCGGGGTCAGCCGCCAGATAAATTTTCTTAACTTTTTTGCTGGCATCCTTTAATTCCTTTAAAACTGAACCCTTCCCACGGATCGTTATATACTTCGGATTGAAGTCGTTCTCTACTTCAACCCCCATTTGACTTTTGGGCAAATCGCGAACATGACCCATTGAAGCCTTTACGATGTATTTGCTCCCTAAGTATTTGCCAATCGTTTTCGCCTTGGCAGGCGACTCCACGATGACGAGTGAATCCGCCACAGGTTCATCCTCCTCTCAAACAGTCCAGTACTTATTCATCATTAAAATCAGGGCTTCCCCTGGGTAAATAGTATATAGTCTTCGTTTCATGCCACTCTCGGTTAGGAATGGACTATATAATCTTATAAACAGAACCAGGTAATTGAACTACCTCTTTTTTCATGATTAAAGATAACAGAACTGAATGTAAAAGTCCAAAATCCCATCCGGACTCATTCATTAACCCTTCAAAAGTGGAGTTCCCCTGCTCCAACATATGGTATATGTGCCGCTCCTCTATTGTCAACTCGTTTCTGGACGGCTCCGGTTTAATTGAAGTTGAAATACTAGATAGCAAGTGCTCGTATTCTTCCAAAATATCGCCCGGCTCTGTTACGATCTTTGCGCCTTGCTTAAGCAGCCCCAGCGTCCCGCGGCTCTTAGGCGAAGTAATCGGGCCCGGAACGGCGAACACATCCCGGCTTTCCTCCAGCGCCAGGTCCGCAGTAATCAGCGAGCCGCTGCGGACATCCGCCTCAACGACGACCGTTCCGCGCGTGAGGCCTGCAATAATCCGATTTCGCTGGGGAAACATGCCCGGATGTCCTTTCGTGCCTATCGGATACTCAGACACGATCAGGCCGGATTCTGCAATTCTTCGATAGAGGGCAACATGCTCCCGGGGGTAAACCTCGTCAATGGCTGTACCCAGCACCGCGACCGTGGACCCGCCTGCATTCAACGCCGCTTCGTGACAAATGCCGTCTATGCCCCGCGCCATCCCGCTGACGATAGTAACTCCGCGGGAGCATAGCGCTTCCGTCAGCCACTCTCCGATTTTGCGTCCGTATGCGGTCGGAACCCTTGTCCCGACCATTGCCAGCGAGACGCCGGCAAGCAAACTTCTGTTGCCAAGCGTGTACAATACCCAGGGAGGTTTTGCCGTTTCCTTCATTAATATAGGATACGATTCATCCAGACAGGTCACCGGGAAAATCCCCTTCTTGTGCATCAGTTCCATGCGTTCCTCAATCCAGCTTGACGTAAAGCGTTCTGCCATCCGTAAAGCCATTTCCGCCTCCAGTCCGTATTCCATCCAATCCGAAGCGGAGAACTCGAGCGCACGCCCCCATTCCCCGTTCGATGAAACAATATCCGAAATTCTTTTCCAACCCAGCCCCGGACTCTCCTGAAGCCCAATAAGAATACAACGTTTGTCCATCGTCCTCCCCCATTCCCTGTTCGGCCTGGGAATAAGCCCGCAAGCCGAAAAATCCATAAAAAAAGCAACCTTCTCCCCGCATGGGGTCCAGAAGGTTGCTTACCTTTATCCAAGTATACCAGAAATTACTTAATGTGTCGTGCAGCTGTTTAAAATTCCACGTTCCTCCAGCACACTAACGAGTGTGGAGCCCATTTCGGAAGGGGTCGGCGCCACCCGGATGCCGCACTCCTCCAGCTTCGAAATTTTCTCTTTGGCGGTTCCTTTCCCGCCGGAAATAATCGCACCCGCATGGCCCATCCGTTTGCCCGGGGGCGCCGTTACGCCGCCGATAAAGCCTACAACCGGCTTCTTCATATGGTCACGGATCCATTCTGCGGCTTCCTCTTCCGCCGTGCCGCCGATCTCTCCGATCATGATGACCGCATGCGTGTTGTCGTCTTCGTTAAACATCTCCAAAATATCGATAAATTCCGATCCTTTTACCGGGTCGCCGCCAATGCCGATAGCGGAAGATTGGCCGATTCCGCGGGTCGTCAGTTGATGAACCGCTTCATAAGTGAGCGTTCCGCTGCGCGAAACGACGCCAACATGGCCCGGCAGATGGATATAGCCCGGCATGATTCCGATCTTGCACTCTCCCGGCGTAATGACACCCGGACAGTTTGGACCGATCAGGACGGTCTTTTTCCCCTCCATATAACGCTTTACCTTCACCATATCCAGCACCGGAATGCCTTCCGTGATACAAATGACGAGTTCCATTTCCGCTTCAACCGCTTCAAGGATAGAATCGGCTGCAAACGCAGGCGGTACATAAATGACACTGGCGGTAGCTCCTGTAGCCGCCTTTGCTTCTCTCACCGTATTAAAAACCGGAAGACTGACGGTCTCCCCGTTATCAAGCTCAATATCTACCGAGGTTCCGCCTTTTCCCGGAGAAGTACCTCCGACCATTTGCGTCCCGTAATCCAGCGCCCCTTTGGCATGGAACAGGGCGGTTTTCCCTGTAATCCCCTGGGTAATGACTTTTGTATTTTTATCGACCAAAATACTCATACTTCGAGCCTCCCATCATGGATAAGATGTTTAGTTACGATACGAGTGCTACAATCTTCTGGGCGCCATCGGCCATGGAATCCGCGGAAACGATAGCCAGCCCCGATTCGGCAAGAATTTTCTTCCCCAGCTCGACATTCGTTCCTTCCAGGCGCACGACTAACGGACGGTCCAAGCCGACCTGCTTAGCAGCTTCTACAACACCAGAGGCGATAACATCGCATTTCATGATGCCGCCAAAGATGTTAATGAAGATCCCCTTCACCTTCGCATCGGATAAAATGATCTTGAACGCTTCCGTAACTTTCTCGGCCGTCGCACCGCCACCTACATCCAGGAAATTTGCCGGGTCCCCGCCGTAATATTTAATAATGTCCATCGTAGCCATAGCCAGCCCAGCCCCGTTGACCATACAGCCGATATTGCCGTCCAAGGCAATATAGCTAAGATCAAACTTGGAAGCTTCGATTTCCTTTGCATCTTCCTCCTCCAAATCGCGGAGAGCCAAAATATCTTTATGGCGGAACAATGCGTTGGAATCAAAATTCAGCTTCGCATCCAGCGCCATCACATCCCCGTCTCCGGTAACGACAAGCGGGTTGATTTCCGCGATGGAACAATCCTTATCCACGAACGCTTCATACAGAGCCAGCATAAATCCGGCCGCTTTGTTCACCAGCTCTTTCGGAATATTGATCGCAAACGCCAACCGGCGCGCCTGGTAAGGCTGCAGTCCCAGTGCCGGATCAACGACTTCCTTGAATATTTTTTCAGGCGTATTCGCCGCAACTTCCTCGATTTCCGTTCCGCCTTCTTCCGAAGCCATCATAACTACGCTTCCCGTACCCCGGTCCACGACTACGCCGACGTAATATTCCTTCTTGATGTCGCAGCCTTGTTCAATGAGCAGGCGTTTCACCTCTTTACCCTCCGGCCCCGTCTGGTGCGTTACCAGCACTTTACCAAGGATCTCCTGAGCATAGCTGCGTACTTCATCCAAATTTTTAGCCACTTTCACGCCGCCGGCTTTGCCCCGGCCCCCCGCGTGAATTTGCGCCTTCACAACCACCACCGGGCTGCCCAGCGCTACCGCCGCTTCCACGGCTTCATCAACCGTAAATGCCACTTTTCCGGCGGGAACAGCGACACCATACTGCTTCAAAACTTCTTTTCCTTGATATTCATGGATATTCATGCTTGGAATCCTCCTATCAACAGGCGGTATTAGAAGTAGTGCTAGTTAGATTAAACCTAAATAATTGTATCATGTTTTTAAAACGCTTTCCTTAAAAAGTTCATGATTTATACACAACTTTTTTATATCGTTTTCATCTCAAACTGAGATGGATCACCCTCTGTTTAAGGCGTCCAATCCTATAAAATTGCTGATGCAATTCGCTCATGGAATTATCGTATCTCACAGTAAAAATATTGTCCTTATATGTCGGACTTATGTCGGCTCTTTAGACAACAAATAATATCAATTTGCGATAATTCACCTCTATTGCTATTCTCTTTTACCGTTCGCTTTCATTTGAGTCTTTGTGAACAAAACACTTGCATTTCGAATGACATATAAGTATCCGATCCAGACTATTGACTTTTCATGGGTAACCTTCTATTATACGGACCAAGAGAATGACGGAAAATATGGAAGCACCTTTTTTCCACTTGAACGGCTGGGGCATATTCCCGCCGAAACCATCGGAAGAGAGGTGTTTTGTTATGTATGGAAAATTGTATAGCGCTTGTTTATATGGAATTGACGGCGTATTGATCGAGGTCGAGGTGGATTTGTCTAGCGGCATTCCCCAAACCCACTTGGTCGGTCTTCCGGATTCCGCGGTTCGGGAGGCCGTGGACCGGGTTCGAGCTGCGCTTAAAAATTGCGGCTATGTCTTCCCGCTTCAGCGGGTCACGATTAATCTCGCACCGGCCGATCTCAGAAAAGAAGGTACCGCGTTTGACTTGGCGATTGCATTAGGCCTTTTAATCTCCAGCGGCCAGGTCGTTTTGCCGGAAGAAGAAAAGATTCTAATCATCGGGGAATTGTCACTCGAAGGAGCCCTGCGACCTGTTCCGGGCGTACTGCCTATGGTAGATTTGGCCCGTCGTCAGGGCTTCAACGCTGTGCTCGTTCCGGAAGACAATGTTCCCGAGGCTCTGCTGCTGGATGGAATCTCCGTGTACGGACTCAGCCATTTAAGCGAGCTATCTCCAAATCATGGGGCAGTACCGGGCAAGAACGAAACAGTTGTACTGAAAAAGCTTGACCATTTACTGCGAAAAAAAACTACGGCCACCAGCCCCGCTCCCCCCGGTCATACCCAGGCTCCGACAGAAAACTACAGCGATGTACTGGGACACCGCCATATCAAGCGGGCGCTTACGATCGCAGCTGCAGGAATGCATAATATCATGCTGATCGGGCCGCCCGGAACCGGGAAAACGATGCTAATCCGCAGGTTGCCGACTATTCTTCCTCCCCTGACTGAAAGCGAATCTCTGGAGGTCACCAATATCTATAGCTCCGCAGGTAAGTTCAAGCAGTTTGAAAGCGGATTGATTACAAAACGCCCTTTTCGTTCTCCGCACCATACGATTTCAGGAGGCGGTTTAATCGGAGGGGGGAGTATTCCCAAACCGGGAGAGGTCAGCCTCGCCCATCGCGGTGTACTGTTTCTGGACGAACTGCCGGAATTTTCGCGCCAAGTGCTTGAAATGCTGCGTCAGCCGTTGGAGGAGCGGATCGTGACGATCAGCCGTTCGCGGGCTTCCTTTACCTTCCCAGCCCATTTTTTGCTGGCGAGTAGTTTAAACCCCTGTCCGTGCGGGTTTTTGGGTTCCGAACCCCCTCAGCCAACCTGTACATGCACCCCTTTTCGAATCGCCCAATATCGGGAAAAAATTTCCGGTCCCTTGCTGGACCGGATCGACATGCATGTGGAAGTCCCGCGTCCCGAAAACTGGATGAACGACCTTCAACCCTTATCCTCAGAACAGATGAGAGCCGAGGTTGAAAAGGCTGAGCAAATACAGCTTTACCGGTTTCGCGGCCAAAGGATATCCCGTAACAGCGAACTGTCAGGCAGCACGTTGCGCCGGCTCGCCAAGCTTCATCCGGATGCCGGGAAGTTGTTAAAATCGTCCTTCGAGACCCTGGGCTTAAGCATGCGGGCCTATGACCGAATCTTAAAACTGTCGCGGACCATCGCCGATCTGGAAGCATCACCCGATATCCTTCCCGGCCATGTCGCCGAAGCCATCCAATACCGCCATCTGGACAAGCGGGGGCAAAGCTTTTCACTTTAATCGCCCGTGCTACACACGAAACCCGCTGAAGGCTTTATTTGCCCAGCGGGTTTATTAAGTATTGTTCAGAGTCGAGCCAGTGATTAACCTTTCTAATAAGCATTGGAGTCTGTTGTCCTTCCACCGTGGATAAATTGCCGATTTGTCTTTTAAAAGGTGGACACTTTTCTGAAAAAGAGATAACATGCTCCCAAATGATCAAGCACAAAATACAGTGTAAACTTACGATTCCAAACCTATATGTAGATTTTTTGAACAATTAATCAAAATATCCTTTTTGTCCGCATTTAGGTGGACATTTCAAGAATTTTGTCTATCAGGAATGTACAAATATCATGAAAAAAGGTTCAAGCAACCAACAACATGCTTGTTGTTAAAATGCAGCGACTATATGTTCAAGTGACTCGGAAATGAATTCGGAATCCCCATTAGATCGCATGACGATCCCGATCATATCGAATCGTATTTTGGCTTCGATTTGGGAAGTACGGTGCAAGTAAACTGCGGCTGTATCCCTTACTTGCTTGATCTTGCGGGGAGTGATGGATTCGGCTGGCGTGCCGAATGCAGCACTTTGAGCGCTGCGGCTGCGCACCTCCACAATAACGAGAATATTGCCTTGCATGGCTATTAGATCCAGTTCACCGGTACGGCATCGCCAATTTCGCTCCACAATTTTATAGCCCTGCTTCTTCAAATAATCCTCCGCAAGTTGTTCAGCCCACCGTCCACGGGCTTTCCTTCCATCCTTGGAACGCTTGTAGGACGAAGCGGGGAGCTTGGCGGTTACAGATGCGTCCGCGGATAATAAAGGCTTCGGCTCTGCAGGGTGTTTGGCCCATGCGGGATGCTTGGCGGATTCATTAAGGGGGGCGGAAGCGGCGGATTTACGCAACAAATCACGGTCAGTCAAGATTCATCCCTCTTTCCGCCAGTTTATCGGAGCGATAAATGAAGCTTAAAATTTCGGCTACCAAGGTATACAATTCCGTCGGGATCTGGCGATCCAGATCGAGTTTTGAGAGCACTTCAACTAATGCCGCGTCTTCCTGCACCGGAATGGCATGTTCCCGGGCCAGGTCCAATATTCTCTCGGCAAGATGACCGCTTCCTTTAGCGGTCACTACCGGAGCTTCATTTTGCTTCGGGTCATACTTCAAAGCTACCGCTTTTTTGTATGGGACGGGGCGCTGACTTTCTTTTTCGCTCATACCCTGTAATCCACCCCTTTATATGGACTTGGCGCATAGGATAACGATTGCCCTAGCTCGTGGCCCGCTGTCTCTTCCGATCCGGCCGAAATCAGCGGCTCCGCCTTCAAGGAAAGCAGCCTGTATCCTGCGGTTTCCAAAGCACTCTCAATCTCTGACTGCCTGGATTCCAAAAAGGCTCCGGCAATTTCCTGCTCACTGAATATTTTGAGCAGCACTTTTTTATCTGCCACCTGTACGTCGACCATAATCTGGCCCAGCGCTTTCATCTGCAAATCAAACCAGAGCCTGCAATTGGCGGCGTCTAGTTCACCTTTTCGGCCGCGCCGGGATTCGATATGAACCGAAGCGGTCTGCTCGCCGTCCGGACCAATAAAGGGCAGAAACATCGTAACCTGTGCAAAAGGCGTGGTCCGGTCCGTAGTCAACAGCAACTGTTGACCGGTCAGTTGTTGAATGATCTGCTTAGCCGCGTCTTGAAGCGGGGCGGGCAGATCGTCCGCCGCTGCGATCTGGAGCAGCAGACCCTTTAACGTTTCGCGGGCGGCATTCCCGGCCGCGGCGCCGTTCTCCGGCGCGGGGACATCGCCCAGCGCCGCGGTGGACAAGGCCGCCTGCGGCGCTGCCTTGTCCTGGTGCCCTGCGCCGGCGGCACCAGGGCCCGCCGCCGGTCCGCCAGGGGCGGGCGCGGCTGCGCCCGCGACGTCGCCGCGAGGCGGCGGTGTCTGCAGCGCGGCCTCTGGCCCTGGCCCGCTGCCGGGCAATGCGCCGCCGCTTTGCGCCGGCGCTAGCGTGGGCGCTGGGGCCGCCGCCTGCGCGCCCCCGCCGCCTGCGGCGGCTTGCTGCGCCACGCCTCCGGCGGGCGGCGCGGTTGACGCGGGCTCGCCGGAGGCGCCCGCGCGCAGCACCTGCTGCTCGTGCTCCGCACCGAGCAGCTTCAGCACGCGCCCCACCCACGACTCCGTCATGGGGGCGGGGCGCACCTGCGGCGAAGGCCCTGCGGGGCCTTCGCCCGGCAATGCCGTTGCCGCCGGCTCAGCTCCAGCCGCAGCGGGGGTTCCCTTCGCCAGCGCCTGCCCGCTGGCGGCTGGCGTCCCCGTCGTCCCGTTTGGAGCCGGGGACGACTCACCGGTTGCCGTGCCTTCCAGCAGCACGGCTCCCTTCAATTCGGCGATTACCTGTTGCAGCTTCATTAGCAACTGATCATTCACTTTGTTGCCGGACTGGGTCAAAGCCTGCATGACAGACTGTCCGCCTCCCGCCGAAGAAATCCCCCCCGCAAGCGTTCCGGTCCCGCTAGCCACAGAGCCGGCAGCTTTATCAGCCAGGGACATCCCCGATGCTTCAGCGGCTGCCTTCTCCATTGCACCTGAAGTCCCGGCTCCTCCAGAGACCGCCGTCCCATGAGAACCTGCAGTACCCATACCGGCCTGCTCCTTGCCGCCACCCGGTGCAGGACTTCCCACTGCCGCTTCACGCTGAACCCACGCAACCAGCTGTTCCTCTAAAGCGGACAAAAGCGTGTGCAACGGAGGGCCAAAAACCGCCTGATGCAGGCCCGTTACGGTTTCACCCGTCAAGGGCAGCCCCCGGTTTATCGCTATACCGACCGCATGAATCCATTCCGGCATGGGTACCGAAGCCGGTTTCTGTGCATTCAAGTTCATCAGTTGCGCCACATTTTCTTTGGTCAGCGGTATCCCGTTAGTCTGCATCAATTGAAGCATTTCACGGTTCCCCGGCGTATTGTCCAGCCCTAATGTTTCCAACGCATTCGTTAAAGAAGCGGCCGATAAGCTCCCTGACGGAAGCGTTTGAACCGGCTTGAGCTTCAACAGACCGTCTTCGGTCTGCGGCTGCACCTGGAGCAAAGTCGTTTGCCCTTCCTGAAGCGGTGTTTCCAAGGCCGCATGCAGCTTAACGCCCTGAACCTGAATTACAGCCTCCTGGCCGTCTTCCGATACGCTCAGCACCGTGCCCCGGACTACCTGCCCCGCCTTTAACTCGAGTTTTTGGGGCGTCCCGGGCCGGGCGTCCCCCACTACACTTCGAAGTAATGGTCCGATATTCATGATTTCTCTCCCATCCGCCCATCATTGATATGGAAAACCCGCCTTGTTCAGGCGGGTATTTTAAAACAACGTTTGTTCCTCTATAAACAAGTTGCGCATAAAACTTTTCCGGTGCATCGATGTCGGGCCCAACGCTAGAATCTGCTCGCGGTGAAGCTTTGTCGCATATCCTTTATGTATCCCAATCCCGTACTCAGGATATAGCGCATCCCATTCTCCCTGGCAAAGCCGGTCCCGCGTAACTTTGGCTACGATGGAAGCAGCTGCAATAGATTGGCTTGTAGCGTCTCCCTTGATCACCGAAAGCTGAGGAATTTTCGAATCCACCTTTTCTGCGTCTATCAGCAAAAAATCCGGTACAATAGCAAGCTGTTCTACAGCCTGCTTCATCGCCAGCCGGGTTGCCTGTTTAATGTTAATCCGATCTATGGTAGCCGCATCTGAAAACCCGATGCCAACTGCAACAGCCTGTTCCATGATAATGTCATACAGCAAATCACGTTTCTTCGGACTTAATTTCTTGGAATCATTTACGTCTTCCAGCACCAAACCTTGCGGCATGATTACAGCTGCTGCCACCACGTCGCCAAACAGGCATCCCCGTCCCACTTCATCGATTCCAGCAATATTGCGGTAAGTCTGCCAGTACTCTTTTTCGTGCATTAACAGATCACTCATAATGCCTCCTTCAATCCCATAACCTTCTTTACAAGCTTACTTATCTTGGTCGTTTTTATCAAGTACACCCGGATTATCCAGCTGATAATTCCCGGAACATAAAGGACACCATAGGGTCTGTTGATCGAACTACTATTATTATCGGCATCCAGACTCCGTTTTGGAAGTATACAGCCCTAAAAAATAGCAAGTCCCAAAAAACAAAAAAAGGGCATGAAATCCCTCAGGATTCCGCACCCTTTTTGCGAACCAGAACCTAATCTCCCCGGCGTGACTGCCTGCCGAGCACTCTTATCTACGCTCTTTATTTAATAGGGAGCTTCCAGTGTGTATCTGCCCAGTTTTCCTGCGCGAAGTTCGCGAAGGAGAATCCCGGAAGCCTTTTCAAGATCCACTCGTCCTCCGCTGACAATACAACCGCGCTTCCTGCCGATTGCCTCCATGACGGCTACTATCTCATCCGGATTTTCAAAATCCGTGGGCTGATCTTTCAAATCAAACCGTTCTCTAAACGGTTCCCAATAATATTTCACCAAATATTTCACGCCGAAAAAGGCGATATCTTCAACGTTCAAAATTTCCTCGCGGATCGCCCCCGTCAATGCCAAGCGGTAACCGACATTCTGATCCTCAAACTTCGGCCACAAGATCCCCGGAGTATCCAGCAATTCCATCTCCGTGCCGACCTTAATCCATTGCTGAGCCTTGGTCACGCCGGGGCGGTCGCCGGTTGCGGCGATATTCCTGCCTGCCAAGCGATTGATCAGCGTAGATTTGCCTACGTTTGGTATTCCCACAATCAATGCCCGTACGGCGCGGGGATTAATCCCTTTTGCCAGCTGTCTTTCGATCTTTTCCTTCATTAATTCTTTGGCTAATAAAGGAATTTCCTTAATGCCCTGTCCGCTCGACGCGTCCACTTGGACTGCCACATGGCCTTCTTCCTTAAAATAATCAATCCACTGCCGCGTTACCGCCGGATCGGCAAGATCCGATTTATTCAGAACAATCAGACGTGGTTTACCTTGCAGAATCTCATCGATCATCGGATTTCGGCTGGATAAAGGCAGACGTGCATCCACCAGTTCGATTACGACATCAATCAGCTTCAGCTTCTCCTGAATCTGACGCCGTGCCTTGGTCATATGTCCGGGAAACCATTGAATTGTCATACTCTATCCCCTCTAGCTCCCGATTAGGCATCCCAACCGGATGTCTTTTAATGTTTAATGAACTGAATATCTTTCAGCGGCCAAAATACGAGATCGGCCCGGCCTATAATGTCCCCATAAGGCACATACCCGATTCTGCGGCTGTCCGTACTGTTAGAGCGGTTGTCGCCAAGCACGAATACATGACCTTCCGGAACCGTATCGTCCGTCACTTGCTCATTCGGAAAATTAGACTCCGTATTATATAGTTCATTATTATTATGCTTCTCATTCAGTACGTCTTGAATGTATGTTTCTTCAATCACTTGACCGTTCACCGTAACTGTATCGCCTTCAACTTTAACCTTATCCCCGGGAACCCCAATAACACGTTTAATAAAATCGCGCCCCTCGGAAGGTACATGGAAAACGACGACCTCCCCATGCTTTGGACCGCGAATATCAAAGATGATCTTGTTTACGATGATTCTTTCTCCGGTATGAAAATTCGGCTGCATCGATGGACCGTCTACAATAAACGGTGCGAAGAAAAGCCAGCGAATCAGGAGAACCAGTACAACAGCGATAACGATGGCTTTCAGCCATTCAAGCGCCTCGCTTTTTTCTTTCTTGGGCGGGTCCTGCGGGGAGTCCGACTGGACCGATTGCTCGGATAGAACTTGATGCTCCATGGATCCTGACCTCTCTTTGTCAAGTAATATGTAACGAATCGCTGTTTTTAAAAATAGTAAAGGGGCTTGATCAACCAAGCCCCCCTGATCGTTAATGAATTAACGACGCACTTCTTTAATTCTCGCTGCTTTACCGCGAAGTTCACGAAGATAGTACAGCTTCGCACGACGCACTTTACCACGGCGAGCCACTTCGATTTTATCGATTTTCGGGGAATGAAGCGGGAAAGTTCTTTCCACGCCTACACCGTTGGAAATTTTACGAACTGTAAAAGTTTCGCTGATTCCTCCGCCACGACGCTTAATAACAACACCTTCGAACAACTGGATACGTTCACGAGTTCCCTCGATAACCTTTACGAACACTTTTAAAGTGTCACCAGGACGAAAGCTCGGAATATCTTTGCGAAGCTGTTCTTGCGTAATCGCTTGAACGATATTCATCTAGGACTCCCTCCTTCCACTCAGGTGTTCATGCCTCTTCCGGAAAACCTCATGTTCTCCCTCATCATCCGCAGCGGACCACCGAATTCACAACAAAAAGAATTTTATCACAATTCCCAAGGCATAGCAAGGTATTTTATACGCTCCGAAGCAGGGGGATACTTCATTCGCGCCATAATTAAGGATTGCTTTCTTTCTATAATATAACCTACTTAATCAATTTATTAAGCATCCATGCAAAAACCTTTCGTACATTAATTTAATTTTTCTGGGCATTATACCGTCGTAATTAACTTAAGAAGGAGCGATAAAATGGGTGTTTTAAGCGGTAATCCAAAAAATGAACCTATGCACTACGGCGAAATTTTTGGTGTATGGGCATTCTCCTTGGGAGCCATAGGCGCCGTATCTTGCTACCAGACATATCTGAACCACGCCGGTGATAATGACCTAAAAAAAATACTCAATGATTTAATTGATCAAGCCAAGCTAGAGATAAAAGAGTGCAATGAATTGCTCTCTGACAACGGGATACCCTCAGCTCCGATTATGCCTGATAAACCTCCCGTAAAACTTGAAGACATTCCAGCCGGCGCAAAATTTACCGACCCTGAGATAGCTGCTAAAATTGCGGTAGATACTTCCGCGGGGCTTGTTGCGTGTAGTCAAGCTATGGGGCAATCCATCCGGGAGGATATCGGCGCCTTATTTGCTAAATATCATCTCACAAAAGTAGCCTTGGGCCTCAAAATATTAAAACTAAACAAGGAAAAGGGATGGCTTATCCCTCCTCCTCTTCAAGTAAAGAGACCTGAATCAGAATAATAAATCGAAATAAATCCTGCTCATTCGAGTAGGATTTTTTATTGATTACATAAACGAAAACCATCTTATAAGCATGTGTAGCCGATTGTTGTACTTTTTCAAAAAGAAATATGTAAAGCTCACTTTACATTTCCACGAATGCTTGCTATTATAAAAATGGAAAGCAAACTTTCCATAGCAAGGAGGTACATTTTGAAAAATCGTTTGGAAGAATTGAGGAAAAGCAGAGGGATAAAGCAGGAGGATTTAGCCGCAGTATTAGAAGTATCAAGACAGACAATAGGTTCTTTAGAAAATGGCAGATATAATCCATCCATACTTTTGGCTTTTAAGATTGCACGGTATTTTGAAATGAGTATTGAGGAAATTTTTATTTATGAGGAGGATGCATGATGAAGAAAAAAAGTTTTGATCGCTTTGCTGTTATCTTCGGTATATTGTTGCTTGGTGTTGGACTGTCTCTATTGAAATTGATTGTCGACCCACAAGGTATAATGCTTGTATTGCCTTATGTTTGCATAGGTTTGGGGTGCGGTCTATTCGGGCATGGGCTTGGAAATGTAATTAGCCGCAGAGTAGCAAAAAACAACCCGGAACTCCAAAAGCAAATGGAGATAAATAAAAATGATGAACGCAATGTCGCTATTTCAAATCAAGCGAAAGCAAAAGCATATGATATGATGCTTTACGTATTCGGCGCTTTGATGATTTCTTTCGCTCTAATGGGCGTAGATGTGATCGCTGTTCTCCTGTTGGTCTTTGCATATTTGTTTGTTGTTGGTTTCTTCATTTTTCGCCTCAATAAATATAATAAGGAGATGTAAAGATATTACGTCTTGCTTGCGGAAGTAAAACGCCCGAAGTGCAAACAGGAAACGTTAATCAAATTACTATAAATGATTATGTCAGTTATCCAAGAGCCTGGCGCAAAGACGCAGAGCCGATAGCCCGTTAGCGACAAGCGCGGTTTATCGGTTCTTTTGATTTTGCTGGATAATCGAATATTTTACCAATAACGTACACTAAAAACTCTCGTTATGATGCACGGTTTTCTATTGCAGGGGGGTGCGCGTATTCGGTATAATATGGTATCGCCATCGACGAGCGTTGGAACGACGCAAGGTAAAACGTTGATATGTGCGGTTAATCGCGTACATGATCGGGGTATGGCGCAGTTAGGTAGCGCGCACCCTTGGGGTGGGTGAGGCCGTGGGTTCGAATCCCGCTACTCCGACCATACTTTGACATTAAGAGGTTGCCCGGATCGGGCGGCCTCTATTTTTATTTTAACGAACAAAAAAGATGATTCCTGAAGTAATCAGAAATCATCTTATATTTCATCATCAAATACCTCTGATTATCCCACAGCTATACCTACTCGTTCGGTAAAACCTCACTCAGTAACTCCTGTTCTAATTCTAAAGGATCAATCAAATATCCGATCATTATGTTAACCTCCTTGATGAGCGTGGATGTCAATGCCGTCCGGCATAAAATTTTAAAATATCATCGACAGTCAATATAAGTTCATCTTCCCGCTGTATGTCATCCTGCCGGGGCTCTAGTTGTTGTTCCGAGGGTTCTAGTTGCTGTTCCATTACTTTTCTTGCCTCCTACGTCAATCAAAAAAATTGTTGACCTTGCTATCTTTTTATTACCCAAAACTTAATGAAATGCACCTTATTCCAGAATAAAAGTCTCCTACCTTTAAACTTTTTCCGGAGACAACAGCTTCGCCAGATAAGTTCGATTGTATAGAATACGCGGATCATCAGGCCGGTAATAAGCGGCTTTTTCGTTGTGAACGTGAGCCATTTGATAATTCCCGATACGATCATAACAAACGCATAATTGTAAATGGGGAAGCCAGGTATGAACCGCTTGATTACTTTGGACCCAACGCAACTTCGAATCAACATCAACAGTAGCTTGGGTATACCAGAATATAGCCGTATCGAAATCTTTATTCTTTAAAAAGTAAAATCCCAGTCGACAGCAAAACTCCGCTCTAGGCTTTCCATAACGCAAAGAATCAAGTACGGCAGCTAATTCCTTCTCTTGATCCCCAAGCATGTGATAACAGTCCGCCATCTTACTGCAAGCTGAATAACAATCCTCAATCCATCCTTGCTGACTGTCTAAAAATTGTCTGTAATAGCTTGTGGCTCTTTCATACTGCCCATGATCTTTTAGCTCATTTGCAAAATAAAAGGTATCCCTTGGGGAAAAGACTTCTCCCTTTTGAAGTCGGGTTTCATAAATCCTTAAGTTTCGCTCACTCTCATGTCGTATGCTCCGATGCGTAACGGCAATATCGCTATGCTGTAGATTTCCCCAAACCTCAAGATACTCATGCACCGCACCGATCCAGCGATATTGATTCGTCCTTTTAACTAGTCGGTTTCTTCTTAATTTACTCGTTACATTGCCGAATTCATCGAAGGCCAGATGATAATCCATCGAAACCGAATCGACGCTTGGATCCAGAACTCTTTTTAATTCCAGCAGCTTTATCCTGTCGGGCTCCTCCAGAACATCATCCGCATCCAGCCAAAAAATATAGTCCTCAGTCGCTAAACTGAAAGCAAAATTTCTTGCAGCCGCGAAGTCATCGATCCATATGAAATCTTGCACACGGTCCGTATATTGAAGTGCCACTGCATTAGTTCTATCCGAAGAACCCGTATCGACAATAATGATTTCATCCACAATACCTGCTACCGAATCCAGACACCGCTTTAAAGTATCTTCCTCATTTTTTACAATCATACACAGACTAATCCCGATCAACTTACCACCTCTCACCAAAAGGTACTTTCCTAACATTAAGGATTTATTATCGCTGCAGTAAAAGTAATTCCCCCAACGGCATTTGCTGTTCCCGCTATAGTCAAAGCATTCATTGAATAAGAAACGGTGCCCGTACCAGGCGTCAAATCCACATGGTCAATAGGCGTTGTTACAAAAAAACTGTTACCGGCCGCATGATGATTTGTACTGTATATAACAGACGCTCCGCGAAGGATCTGCAATTGCACCACAGTCGTGCCGGAAGTGGATTGCCAGCCTACTACCCCCGTTAACCAGACTCGGCTTCGCTAGGCACACTTATTAGCGTCATGGTCTTTAATGTCGTTGCCACATTCGTAATTGCAATTGCCGAGCTTCCTGTTGTATTAGGTGAATTCTGCGATACCTGAAATTGCCCAAAACTTCCCGTTCCACCTGATGCTCCCGTAGATCCTGTCGAACCCGTCACTCCCGTTGCTCCTGTTGCTCCTGTTGCTCCTGTTGCTCCTGTTGCTCCTGTTACTCCCGTAGCTCCTGTGACTCCTGTCGCTCCTGTCGCTCCGGTCGCACCTGTGGCACCTGTGGCACCTGTGGCACCTGTGGCACCTGTGGCACCCGTGGCTCCTGTGGAACCCGTGGCTCCCGTTACCCCTGTTTCACCCGTAGATCCAGTAACACCCGTTGCTCCGGTCGATCCTGTAGTTCCTGTTGCTCCTGTTGCTCCTGTTGCTCCTGTTTCTCCTGTAGCACCTGTCGCACCAGTTTCTCCTGTGACCCCTGTTGCTCCAGTTTCTCCCGTTGCTCCTGTTGCACCCGTCACTCCTGTAGCACCTGTTGCTCCTGTCTCTCCCGTTGCTCCCGTTGCTCCTGTCACACCTGTGGCACCCGTTGCTCCTGTGACCCCTGTTGCTCCTGTTTCTCCCGTAGCTCCAGTCTCCCCGGTTGCTCCTGTTGGTCCTGTTTCTCCTGTTACCCCTGTCGCACCTGTCTCCCCGGTCGCTCCTGTTACTCCCGTTGCCCCCGTTGCCCCCGTTCCACCTGTTGCTCCTGTTGCACCAGTTTCTCCCGTTGCTCCTGTTGCTCCTGTTGCTCCTGATTCTCCCGTTGCTCCAGTTTCTCCTGTTGCTCCTGTTGCTCCTGATTCTCCCGTTGCTCCAGTTTCTCCTGTTGCTCCTGTTGCTCCTGTGGCTCCTGTGGCTCCGGACGCTCCTGTTGCTCCCGTTGCTCCCGTTGCTCCCGTTACTCCCGTTACTCCTGTTGCACCTGTTGCACCTGTTGCACCTGATTCTCCCGTTGCTCCCGTTGCACCTGTCTCCCCAGTTGCTCCCGTAGCTCCTGTTGCTCCTGTTTCACCTGTTGCTCCTGTCTCTCCCGTTGCTCCAGTTTCTCCTGTTACCCCTGTCGTACCAGTTTCTCCCGTTGCCCCTGTTGCTCCTGTTGCACCCGTTACTCCTGTTGCTCCTGTTGCTCCCGTTTCTCCAGTTGCTCCGGTCGCTCCCGTAGCTCCTGTTGCCCCTGTTGCTCCTGTTGCACCTGTTGCACCCGTTGCACCCGTTGCACCCGTTACTCCTGTTGCTCCTGTTGCTCCTGTTTCTCCCGTAGCTCCAGTCTCCCCGGTTGCTCCTGTTGGTCCTGTTTCTCCTGTTACCCCTGTCGCACCAGTCTCTCCCGTTGCTCCAGTTTCTCCTGTTACCCCTGTCGTACCAGTCTCTCCCGTTGCTCCCGTTGCCCCCGTTGCCCCCGTTCCACCTGTTGCTCCTGTTGCACCAGTTTCTCCCGTTGCTCCTGTTGCTCCTGTTGCACCTGATTCTCCCGTTGCTCCAGTTTCTCCTGTTGCTCCTGTGGCTCCTGTGGCTCCTGTGGCTCCGGACGCTCCTGTTGCTCCCGTTACTCCCGTTACTCCTGTTGCACCTGTTGCACCTGATTCTCCCGTTGCTCCCGTTGCACCTGTCTCCCCAGTTACTCCGGTAGCTCCTGTTGCTCCTGTTTCACCTGTTGCTCCTGTCTCTCCCGTTGCTCCAGTTTCTCCTGTTACCCCTCGGTTACCCCTGTCATACCAGTCTCTCCCGTTGCACCTGTAGCTCCTGTTTCTCCCGTTACTCCTGTCTCCCCTGTTGCTCCCGTAGCTCCTGTTGCTCCTGTGGCTCCTGCCTCCCCGGTCGCTCCTGTTGCTCCCGTTTCTCCAGTTGCTCCGGTCGCTCCCGTAGCTCCTGTTGCCCCTGTTGCTCCTGTTGCACCCGTTGCTCCTGTTGCACCCGTTACTCCTGTTGCTCCTGTTGCACCAGTTTCTCCCGTTGCTCCTGTTGCTCCTGTTGCTCCAGTCTCTCCCGTTACCCCTGTCGCACCTGTCTCTCCAGTTACCCCTGTCGCACCAGTCACTCCCGTTACTCCTATCGCACCTGTCTCCCCGGTCGCTCCTGTTGCTCCCGTTGCTCCTGTTGCTCCTGATTCTCCCGTTAACCCTGTCGCACCTGTCTCTCCAGTTACTCCTGTCGCACCAGTCTCACCCGTTACTCCGGTCGCACCTGTCTCCCCGGTCGCTCCTGTTACTCCCGTTACACCTGTTGCTCCTGTTGCTCCTGTTGCTCCTGATTCTCCCGTTGCTCCTATTTCTCCTGATTCTCCCGTTGCTCCCGTTGCACCAGTCTCTCCAGTTACTCCTGTCGCACCAGTTTCTCCCGTTGCTCCCGTAGCTCCTGTTTCTCCCGTTGCCCCAGTCTCCCCGGTTGCTCCGGTCACACCAGTTCCCCCCGTTACTCCTGTTGCTCCCGTTGCACCTGTTTCCCCGATCGCTCCGGTCGCTCCAGTTTCTCCTGTGGCACCTGTCGCACCTGTTACCCTTGGAACCCCTGGTTCTCCCGTCGCTCCGCTTGCGCCCGTAGGCCCAACAATCCCCTCTACAGCATTATTTCCACCGGATCCGGCTTGAAATTGACTCGCTTCAAACGCACTTTGCAACCCCGCCAATGCTTGTTGGCTTGTCAATTGTGCAGCCGATAATGCAGACTCAATGCTTGCCACGTCTGAAACGGGCAGCCCAAGAGAAGGGGTAGAGAGTAATATTTCCCCATACAACGCACTAGTCGCCTGATTCACTGCTTGGATCGGTAAAGGAGATTCACCCAATAGTTGATTTAAATATTGAATCCCATTGGAACCTGAATAACCCGGCCTGGCGGATCACCTAAAATTAATAATTGCGCCGCAACACCATCGAGCAAAGTAATCAACCGGCTTCTTGTTATCGGGCTAGGATTTGCCACTGCATCCATCAAGTAAAAGGGCAAATTATCTAACAAATTCATGAATACAGCCGAATTCAAAACAGGGGGATTAAGTACTGGTGAGTTAACCGTGGGAGGTACTACAACCGGATGATCGTTCACTGGAGTCAATGGAGGAATTGCTGGAGGAATTGCTCTGGTTATTTCGTTAGAAGGATGAATAATTATTTCTTCCCGATGGTTTATGCCCCTACTAGTAGCTCTTTCAATAGTCACATACAACTCATTTGCAAATGCTTTAGCTTCATCGCTGCCAGCCCCTAGCCTCACAACAAACGGATGCAGCGTAAGGATGAGTTTTTGCAAACGTATATCAAATTCAGGCAACGAAAAGCGGGTTTGAATAACCAATAACCGTCTCACGTCAATAAGGATCAATTGTTTTTCTTTCGACTTTAAAGGCATGAGGCGAATCAAACTTGGAAGGCTACGTGTCCGGCGGAGAATTTTCTGGCAGTGTTCCACTTGTATATTTGGCCAGATTGGTCTTAATTCAGCAACAAACCGTCCTGTCCAACGAATGAACAAATTACTTAATCTGCGGCGGTTCTCTTTTCTTGATCTCCTTCTAGCCGTAAACAACCGCCTTCGCCTTCCATTAGGCATGATCCGTCACCTCTAACCATTTCTATTATTGAAAAAGTCATGTTAATTCCAACATATTCCTCGGATCGAAATAAGTGTAATATCCGCACATTAAAAAATACACCTCTTTACGAAGTCACTTTCCCTGATTTCAATGCCATAAAATGCCTGGATGGATCGAAATAACTCTCCTTAGCCACAATCTCGGAGGGATTATATCCGAATACGTCAATTTCATAGGCGGATCTTCCGACATTCCATTTTTTTCGAAATCGCTCCGCATTCTCAAGCGACGAAGCCCGATAATTGAATCCTAAGTCCCTGAACGTTCCATGCCCTTCATGGTGCACGTAAACATCTTCCGCCACCCAGAGTCGATAACCGCCGACTCGAGCCCTAATGCTGAAATCATCATCCTTATAATTTCCCGGATAAAAACGTTCGTCAAATCCACCGATTCGCTCCAACACGCGCGTGGTCATCAGCATGCAGAATCCGGTTAATTTGTGGGCATAAAAACCTTTCTCCGCATACAGGCACTTCCTATGCTCGGCATACTCATCAAGCTCATCCAGGCTACCCGGTCCCCCATCGTTGACCCGCTGAATCGGAGCCACATGATAGGATTGCGGTCCGGCAATCCCGATACTGCCGTCCCTTTCGAAACATGCCATCAACCCGCCAAGCCAGTTTGGCGTCACCACCGTATCATTATTTAACAGCAATATGAAATTCCCTTTGGCTACCCCCAAACCTTGATTAACTCCGCCGGCAAATCCCAGATTACGCTCATTGCAAATTACGTTGCTATTCCCCAAACTCTTTAAGTATTCCGGTGTCCCATCGTCTGAACCGTTATCCACAAACACGAATTCATAACGTTCAGGCGTATGCCTCAGAACGCTCTCAACGCAACGTTTAGTCAACTCCAGCCGGTTCTTGGTCAGGATGATGATTGATACAAACGCCATTTTTAAATGCTCCTTTCGTTTGGACAAACCATACAACTGTCCCCTA
The DNA here is from genome assembly GCF_046559655.1 of Fontibacillus forbon. NCBI lineage: Bacteria > Bacillati > Bacillota > Bacilli > Caryophanales > Paenibacillaceae > Fontibacillus > Fontibacillus forbon. The sequence goes on from NZ_JBKGFV010000002.1 coordinate 292,327, forward strand.
TTGGCCTGAAGTGTCCAAAATATAAGTCAGTATTCCCATCAAATCCTCCGATGAAGGGATAATGACCCCTAGCCCGTTATTCGAAGACAGTTCATAATAACTAAGTGGTTGCTGGGCTTCCCGCAAAAAATCCTCTATCGCCGTTAACACGCCATTGCGAGGGCCGTGCTCACGAATGGCATTGTGGACCGTATGATTTAATCCTCCTTGATCCAGTAAACCCTCATTTCCCGGTTGCAATCCTTTCTTCTCGCAAGGCTGCCGGTAAGCCTCCGGAATGGTATCCGGTGCATAGTACATGTCCCTTCTAGCATAGGGCCATCCTGTATCATGAAGAATCGTAACCGGAAAAGGACTACCTGCCTCCTTCGCCGTTTGCTCAATCTGTTTTAACTCATGATAAACCGTGTACCAATTGTGATCTCCATCGATAAGTATCATGTCATAAGCACCGACGTGGCGCAGGACCTCAAGACTTAACGACCTCATCAGAGTCACGGCGTCACCGTAATAGCTCTGCATGAGCTCGGTATCGTATAACGGAGAAGGATCGATAACTACACACCTTGCTCCGGTGTAACGGCAATAATCCAATAATTTAAACGTATTTAATCCTGTAAAAGAACCAATTTCCACTATAACTTTTGGCTGAACCGCCAATATCAAGGGCTTGATTACCTTATCCCAAAATCGATGCACCCCGTCACCTCCACAATCTGCAAATCTCGGAAATTTCAAAGATCCGACCGCGCAAAAAAAGGAAATATCATATCGTATGTGACTCGAACTACGTCCTATTCCCCCGAAACGAAAAAAGAACCGCGACCTTAGGGCCGCGATTCTTCCGGTTTTTCATATGCAATTTCACCTATTCCGATCTGTTTCGAACTCTTTCAGCCATTTGGTATCCTGCGGAGTTAACTCCAAAGAATTCAGCAAGTCAGGCCGACGAAGCCAGGTGCGGCGCAACGCCTCCTTGCGACGCCAATCTGCGACGTTAGCATGATGGCCGCTCAGCAAAATATCCGGCACTTTCCACCCGCGGAATTCCACGGGCCGGGTATAATGAGGATACTCCAGCATTCCCGTGCTGAAGGAATCGGTTACCGCACTCATCTCATTACCCAGGACGCCGGGCAGAAGCCGGGTAACGCTATCGATCATGACCATCGCGGGGAGCTCTCCCCCGGTCAAGACGTAATCGCCGATCGACAACTCGTCGGTCACCAGATGCTCCCGGATCCGCTCATCGTAACCTTCATAGTGGCCGCATATAAAAATGAGATGCTCTTCGCCTGCAAGTTCTTCCGCTTTATTCTGAGAAAAGGGTTCCCCTTGCGGGCACATGAGTATGATGCGCGGAGCACGAGAGCTCGGCTCAATCGCCGACTCGCCGCTACCGGACATAGGCGTGGATCGTTCTTCCGAACTTTTCCCCGCTTCGCCCAGCAAGTCCTCAACGGCTCTGAAAATCGGTTCCGCCTTCAACACCATACCGCCTCCACCGCCATATGGCGTGTCATCGACGGTACCATGCTTATTCCCAGCATAATCCCGGAAATTGACGGCGTTTAGAGAAACAATGCCTTTTTCTTGGGCTTTCCCCAGAATACTGCTATGGAAGACGCCTTCAAACATCTCCGGAAAAAGGGTTAATACATCTACGCGCATGTTACAACAGCCCTTCCATCAGATGGACCTTGACGAGCTTGGCCTTAACATCCACATCCAGTACGACATCATCGATGACAGGCAGCAGCAATTCCTTGCGTGTCGGGAGTTTAACCACCCATACATCGTTTGCGCCGGGACGCAGAATTTCTTCGATAACCCCGATTTCATCGCCTTCTTCACTCACAACGCGACAACCGATAATTTCGTGAAAATAGTACTCATTTTCCGGCAACTCGACACTGTTTTCCTTGGATACCTTTAATTCGAATCCTTTAAACTTTTCAACTTCATTTATGTTGTCATACTCATTAAATTTAACGATATACATCTGCTTGTATGGACGCGCCGTAATAACCGTTACCGCGATTTGATCGCCCCGTTCCGGATGCACCATAAGCAACTTTGCCTTCGGAGCAAAACGCACCTCCGGAAAGTCGGTTTGAAGCAGCACTTTCACTTCACCGCGAATTCCGTGCGTATTCACGATTTTTCCCACTGACAATAATGACTCCGACATAACAACCTCCCGGCACTTTATAGGCTTATTCTACGAAACGTCATTATCCGTATCCGCATCAAAGCCGTATTTATCTTTCATCCGATCATACAAATCAAGCTGGTCATTACGCAACACGATTTTTTGAACGGCTTCCTTCCATTCCTGTTGAAGGTGGGAAGGTTTACTTTCAGAAAGCTCACTTGCCTTGAATTGCTGATGCAGTTCCGCAAGATCCACTCTCATGATTTCCAGATTCCTGATAATCTCGTTCCGGCCCTGATTTTCATCCAGGATACGATTCAGTACCTGGTCGGCTATATCTTTTTGAATAAAGTTATAATAATCCGCCATTACATTGTACATTAAATAAGTAGATGCACCCTGTTTTTCAAAAAGGAGATTCAATGACCGGAACGTTGTTTCCGAGGACTTCAGCGCCCCTGATAAACTGCCCAGTTGATGCAAGATCAATGCATCCGAAGAACGGTCTCTCACACTCTCGATCACAAGGTCCGTCTCCGTCAATGAGGTTTCCAGCCAGTAATTGAAAGACTGATCCAGCATGGCCGAATAACTTTGTTGTTGTACTTCTTTGTAGGGTAACCATTTGAAATTAAAATAAAGACTGCCAAGCAAGCAAACCAGCAGAATGAGACTGGTCATCTGCCATTTTCCAAACTTCTTCTTCATCCCGCTTCCCCCAGCTTCAGCATGTACGAAAAAGGGTTAGGACAAACATCCTAACCCTCTTTCGTATATCATTAAGACATGATGTCCACGGTAACCCGCTTATCCATCTTGACGGCTGCCGATGCTACAACCGTGCGGAGCGCCTTGGCGATTCTTCCCTGCTTGCCGATCACTTTGCCTACATCATCGGGATGTACGGAAAGCTCATATACAATCAGATGTTCCTTCTCCACGACCTCCACACGGACATCGTCCGGATGATCAACAAGAGCCTTCGCAATAACGCCGACTAATTGTTCCATAAGAGACCCTCCGAATCAGCAATTATTTCTGCTGCTTAAGCTCATGAAATTTCTTCATTACGCCCGCTTTGCTGAGCAGGTTGCGAACGGTATCAGATGCTTGCGCACCGTCCTGCAGCCATTTCAATGCTTTCTCTTCGTCGATGTTCACTACTGCCGGTTCAGCAACCGGGTTGTAGAAACCAATCTCCTCGATAAAACGGCCGTCACGCGGGGAACGGGAATTCGACACCACGATACGATAGAAAGGAGCTTTATGAGCGCCCATGCGTTTCAAACGAATACGAACTGCCACGAAATTCACCTCCTTTAAAAGATCAACAACTATGAATCTATTTCATCCGGAAAGGTAAGTTCCTTTTACCGGAATGGAAATCTCATGCCTTTACCGGCTTTGCCGAGTTGCTTCATCATTTTCGACCCTTTACCTTTAGGGCCCATCATGTCCGAAAACTGTTTCATCATTCTGCGCATCTCGTCAAACTGCTTGATCAGACGGTTTACGTCGGCCAGCGTAGTTCCGCTTCCTGCGGCAATCCGCTTGCGTCGGCTGTGATTGATCATATCCGGATTTTGCTTCTCCTGCTTGGTCATGGAATGAACGATCGCTTCCACCCGGCCCATCTGTTTCTCGTCAACCTTGATGTCCTTCATCTGTTTCATCTTGCCCATGCCGGGAATCATATCCATGATCTGATCCAACGGACCCAGCTTTTTGACCTGATCCATCTGCTCGAGAAAATCGTCGAACGTAAATTCCGCATTGCGCATTTTCCGTTCCATTTCCTTGGCTTTCTCGGCATCGATGTTGGATTGCGCCTTCTCAATCAGCGAAAGCATATCTCCCATGCCCAAAATCCGCGAAGCCATCCGTTCCGGATGGAAAGGTTCGAGCGCGTCGATCTTCTCCCCGAGCGCCGCAAACTTAATCGGGCAGCCTGTGACCGCTTTAACCGACAAGGCTGCGCCGCCGCGGGTATCTCCGTCCAGCTTCGTGAGAACAACCCCGGTCAGTGTCAATTGCTGGTTGAAGCTCTCGGCTACGTTGACCGCATCCTGACCTGTCATAGCATCTACAACGAGGAGCACTTCATCCGGCGTGGTCACTTCGTGAATTTGACGAAGCTCTTCCATCAATTCTTCGTCGACATGAAGCCGGCCCGCGGTATCGATCAGCAGGTAGTCATTGCCGTTGTCCTTCGCATGCTGCAAAGCCTGCCGTGCAATTTCAACCGGGCTATTGCCTTCCGGAAGCGTGAATACCGGTACCTTGATCTGTTCGCCGAGCACCTGCAGCTGCTTGATCGCAGCCGGCCGGTAAATATCTCCGGCTACCAGAAGCGGGCGATGGTTTCCCTTCAACAGCAGCTTGGCCAACTTCGCTGAAGTCGTCGTCTTACCGGCACCTTGCAGGCCCGCCATCATGATTACGGTCGGCGGACGGTTGCTCTTCGCCAGCTTCGCCTGGCTGCCGCCCATCAAATCGGTCAATTCTTTGTTGACGATGTCGATGATGACCATGCCCGGCGTAAAGCTATCCATGACCTCACTGCCAACGGCCTTTTCTTTCACTTTGGCGATAAAATCCTTGACCACTTTAAAGTTGACATCCGCTTCCAGCAAAGCCAAACGAACTTCGCGCATCGCTTCGTTCACGTCGTCTTCCGATACTTTCCCTTTGCCGCGAAGTTTGCTGAATACGCTCTGCAATCGATTTGTCAATCCTTCAAAAGCCATTCTTCGGTCACCTCCGTTCCATTTTCCATACTCAAGCCGCCGGTGTTACAACTGTTCAGCCTGGCGCAGCAGCTGTTTTGCCGTCTCTTTATGTAACGCGGACATTTCACTGTCTTCTAGCACTCGTTCAAGTTCCGAAAGCAATTCGCTGCGCTCTTCATCCTTACGGAGCAGTCCGAGCTTCGACTCATAAACCTCTAGCATTTCTTCCGCCCGCTTGATATGCTCATACACCGCCTGGCGGCTAATTTCGAATTCCGAGGCGATCTCGCCCAAGGAAAAATCATCGAGAAAATAATATTTGAGAAATCTTTGCTGCTTTTCCGTCAGCAAGGCTTCGTAAAAATCAAACAACAGGTTGATCCGGTTTGTCTTCTCAAGCCTATTCACTTGACTCATATGGGCACTCCCTCCGTCAAGGAAAAACACTTTACAGCGTATCAACGTTCCTTATCATACCGAATGCAGAACCCGTTGTCAAGTAAATTCCCTTAACATCGATAAATACCCAACAGGGCGGACAGGGCGGACAGGGCGGACAGGGCGGACAGGGCGATTCGTTGGAAATTATCCAATGAAATACCTCTAACCGTAAGTCTCCATGTGCTTCATTGGAAATTATCCAGCGATGCGAGTAAGGAATGCCGGTCCAAACGCTGATTCCCAAAATTCCGTTGGAATCCATCCAATGCAATCGCTAGAAGGGGACGTTTTGACGAGATACTGCTGGATTTTTTCCAATCAAGGCGCAAGAACCGCTTCATGACCCCATCAAAGCAAAAACCACTGGAACATTCCCTCCAGTGGTTTTTGCTTTCCGGCCGCATTCCTTTCTTCGGCCTGCCCTCGCTGCTTAATGTCTTACCAATTGGGCAGCAAATACAGCAGGATCGCAAAGAAATGCGTAACGCTGCCGGCCAGTACGAACAAGTGCCAGATCGCGTGATGATACGGAAAAGCCCGCCATACGTAAAATATGGTGCCCAGCGAATATAAAATGCCTCCCGTGACGAGCAACACAATGCCCGTGTCAGGAACAGCGGCTACGAGCGGCCCCCAGGCGATAACGATCAACCATCCCATAATGAGATAGAAGATCGTGGACATGAACAAGAATCGTTTGACGAAAAAAGCTTTAAATACTACGCCTAACAGCGCGATCCCCCAAACGACACCGAACAGGCTCCAGCCGAGTGGACCGCGGATGGCCACCAGCATGAACGGAGTGTAGGTCCCGGCTATAAAAATATAGATGGAGGAATGGTCGAAAAACTCGAACAGATCTTTTACTTTTCCCTCTTTGAAGCTGTGTACCAATGTCGAGCATGAATACAGAAGCAGCATGCTCACTCCGTACACCGTGAAGCTGACGACATGCCACGCCGTTCCTTTCATGCTCGAGAAGACGACCAAAAGTACCAGTCCCGCCAGACTGAGCAGCGCACCGATCCCGTGGGTAATCGCATTAGCGATCTCCTCCCGGCGCGGATAAGTATGCGTATTGGCCATGACTTCGCCTCCTGTTTTTTCAACTTAATATTTATTAAACATATGGTCGTTTGCCCAAAACAGTTACTCCCGGTGGGCTTCCGGCTCGTCGTCCTCGCGGATCAGGCCGGCGAACAGGCCGTGTACGAATTGCTCGGAGTCGAACTTTTGCAGGTCGTCCATTTTCTCCCCAAGCCCGACAAGCTTCACCGGCAGGCTCAGCTCTTGACGGATCGCAATCACGATCCCGCCCTTGGCCGTGCCGTCCAGTTTCGTCAGCACGAGACCGGTCACGCCGCTCTTCTCGCCAAAGAGCTTTGCCTGACTAAGCGCGTTTTGGCCGGTGGTGGCATCCAGTACCATCAGCACTTCATGGGGCGCTCCAGGAATTTCCCGCTGGATCACGCGGAAAATTTTGTTCAGCTCTTCCATAAGATTGGATTTGTTCTGAAGCCGTCCCGCCGTATCGCAAAGCAGAATATCCGCGCCCCGCTGCTTGGCCGCCTGTACCGCGTCGAACATGACCGCGGCCGGATCGGAGCCTGCCTGCTGCTTGATCACATCGACACCGACCCGTTTGCCCCATACTTCCAACTGTTCGATCGCACCGGCACGGAACGTGTCTCCCGCTGCCATGATCACTTTCTTGCCTTGTTGCTTGTAATGGTGCGCAAGCTTCCCGATTGTCGTCGTCTTACCGACGCCGTTGACGCCGACGAACAAGATGACGGTGATCCCGTCCGGATTCAGCTTCAGTTCGTTGTCTTCATCGCCGCGAAGCAAATCTACAAGCTTCTCGGACAAAATCGGCTGGAGCTCCGCGGCCTCTTCGATTTTGCGCTTTTTCACCTCGGAGCGCAATTCCTCGATCAGATTCATCACCGTATTTACGCCAACATCGGCACCGATTAGAATTTCTTCAAGCTCCTCGAAAAATTCCTCGTCGATTTTTTTGCGCCGGGTTATCAACTCCGTTACTTTCTCCACGAAGCCTTTGCGGCTTTTTTCCAAACCGTCCTTGAACTGTTTCGTCACCGACTCGGTTTTGGAAGCGATGCTCTCTTTCAGTTTTTTAAAGAAACTCATAGGTTCCCTCCTAGTTTATTCGTCAGGCAATTTCCATCGTTTCCTCGTCCTCCAGCTTGACCGAAACCAGCTTGGAAACGCCGCCTTCTTCCATCGTTACCCCGTACAACACATCCGCTTCTTCCATAGTACCCTTGCGGTGGGTCACGACGATAAATTGGGTCTGCTCGGAGAACTCTCGTAAGTACTGAGCAAATCGGACTACGTTTGCCTCGTCCAGAGCCGCTTCCACTTCATCCAGTACGCAGAACGGAACCGGCTTGACCTGCAGGATCGCAAACAACAGCGCCATCGCAGTCAGTGCGCGTTCTCCGCCTGAGAGCAGCTGCAGGTTTTGCAGCTTCTTGCCCGGAGGTTGGGCAACGACGTCGATTCCGGTCTCCAGCATGTTTTCCGGATCGATCAGAATCAGATCGGCACGTCCGCCGCCGAACAGTTTCGAGAAGACGATAACAAACTCGCGGCGGATCGCATCAAATGTATGTTTGAACCGCTTCGACATTTCCTCGTCCATTTCTTTAATGACCTGATACAGCGTCGTTTTCGCCTCAACCAGATCGTCTTTTTGCTCGCTGAGGAACTGATAGCGCTCGTTTACGCGCTGGTATTCCTCAATAGCCCCTAAGTTCACCTCGCCCAGAAGCGTAATTTGCCGTTTCAGCTCTTTCACGTCTGCCTGGGTTTGCGGCACGTCTTCAGGTACCGTGTAACGCAGCTTGGCTCGTTCATAACTCAGCTCGTAATCATCGGCCAGCTTACGCAGAATATTGTCCAGCTCCACGTCGAGGCGGTTGGCCTGGATTTCCGTCTGCCTTAGCTGCTCTTCCACCGTTTTCAGACCCAGCCGCTGCTCTTTCGTTTCGCTCTCGCCTTCCTCCAGCTTTCTTACCAATACAGCGCGGGAGGCGCGTTCCAGCTCCAACTGTTCGCTTGCGCGTTCCTTCTTCAGCTTGTAATCATTCAAGTCCTCGCGCTGGCTAACGCTTTGCAGCTCATTTTGCTTCAAGTCGGCTTCGATGGACTGCAGGATACTGCGGTTTTGATCCAACTCCCGCTTCAAAATGCCGCAGTCTTCTTCGGCACGGCGCAATTGTTCCCGAAGCGAGTAGCCTTCTTGATCCAGCTTGCCTTCACGGACTTTCAATCCGGTAAGCAGGTCTTGCAGCTCCTCTTTGGCCGATTCGTTCGCTTTACGGGCAAACTCGGCCGCCTGAATGGACTGCTGGACGGATTGCTCCTCCTTCTCCAGTTCCACCAGCTTAGCCTCGGCCTCCGCCTTGCTTTTATCGAGATCGTCCAATTCCTTGATGTAATGGCCTTTCTCCTGACCGTACAATTGGAATTGTTCCGAGACATGTTTCCATTCGTGATCTACCTGCTTCAGATCGCCCGCAACGGATTGCTCCTCCGAACGCTTGCGGTCTCCGGCTTCACGCAGCTTCTCCAATTCCTGTTCCGCCGATTCCATCTGTTCGCGGACATCCTTAAGACTTTTGCGGAGTTTATCCAGCATATTTTCGCTTTCGGTGATGTCCGTGGCCAATTGGTCAAGCTGACGCTTCCGCCCCAGCAGGTTGCTGTTCTTCCGGTGTTGGCTACCCCCGGTCATGGAACCGCCCGCGTTGACTACATCGCCATCCAGCGTAACGATACGAAACCGGTACTGACAGCGCGCCGCCATCTTGTTCGCACGTTCCAGGTCGCTCGCAAATACCACATTGCCGAGCAGGCTGCCGACGATGTCGGCGTACCGCGGCTCAAAACCGACCAGCTCCGCGCCGATGCCGACAAAGCCCTCGGCATCCTCCATCTGGCGCTTGTCAGCGGCGGAAATTTGCCGCGGCCGGATGACATCGAGCGGCAGGAACGTCGCTCGACCCAACTGGCGCTGCTTCAGGAAGGCAATCGCCTGCCGGGAAACGGCCTCGTTCTCCATGACGATGTGCTGCATCGCTGCGCCGAGTGCCGTTTCTACGGCGATTTCCAGCTTCTCCGGCACGCGAATGAGTTCGGCAACGGCGCCATGGACACCGCTGAGCGCGGACTTCCGGGAAGCTTTCAGCACTTCCTTGACGCCAAGCGCAAACCCGTCAAAGTCCTCTTCCATTTCCTTCATCGTATCGCGGCGGGACACCAGCCCTTCCCGCTTTTGTTCCCATTTCCGGATCCCGTTTTGGCTCTCCTCTGCCAGCTTCTGCAGCGACTGAACCTTTTCGCTTTCCGAAATATACTTGCCCCGCAGGTCGGCGATTTCTTTCCCGAGCTGCTGAAGCGTACGCTCGATTTCACTCTTTTTGCCCTTCAACCGTTCCAGTTCGTCCCGCCATTTGGCGCCTTCCTCTTCGGACCGGGCCATCCGGCGCTGCACGCCTTCCTTTTGCTGGTCCGCGGAACGGATTTCGCCTCTAGCCTGAGCCATCAGGTTCATGATCTCAAGCAGTTGCCCTTTGAGACCCTCCTCCTGCGCCTGACTGATCCCGCCGGTAACGCCGACAAGCTTCGCTTCCTCGGCCGACAGCTCTGTCCGCAGCTCGCTCAGTTGTTTCTCCGCAGTCGCGAAATTGGACGCCAATTTCTCCATTTCCGCAGCCCGCTGAGCATATCGCTCCTCGCTTACGGAAAGGGATTGCCGAAGCTGCTCTCGGTTTTGCATGAGGTTCTTGGATCGTTCCTTAAGCACCTCGCCAAAACCCTCGCTCTTTTCGAAGCTCTCGCTGTATTCCAGCAATTGCCCCTGAAGTACTTCAATCTGATCTTCAACCTGACGGAGCGCAAGCCGGTCGTTTTCCAGCTTCGCATCGTGGGCCGATACGACCGTCGATAATGCCGTCTGCTCTTCCTGCAGCTTGGTCAGCCTGCCGTTGGCCTCGCTCCATGTTTCATGAATCTGTTCGATTTGATGCACGTACAACGAAATTTCTTTATTTTTCAACTGCTCGCGCAGTTCCTTGAATTTTTGCGCCTTATCCGACTGCTCTTTGAGCGGACCGATTTGATCCTCCAGTTCACTGACCAGATCGTGAATACGCAGCAGATTTTGTTCCGTTTCGTCAAGTTTGCGCCGGGCATCGCGTTTCCGGCTCTTGTATTTGACAATGCCTGAAGCTTCCTCGAAAATACCTCTGCGATCCTCCGAACGGGTGCTCAAGATCTCCTCGATCCGCCCCTGTCCGATAATCGAATAGGCTTCCTTTCCGATTCCCGTATCCATAAACAGCTCGGTTATATCTTTCAGCCGGCAAGACTGTTTATTGATCAAATACTCGCTATCCCCGCTGCGGTGAACACGACGGGTCACCGTTACCTCGCTGAAATCCAACGGCAGGGCGTGGTCCGTATTGTCCAGGGTTAACGAAACCTCCCCGTAATTCACCGCTTTTCGCGCATCGCTTCCGGCAAAAATAATATCTTCCATCTTCCCGCCGCGCAGCGATTTGGCACTCTGCTCACCCAAGACCCAGCGGATTCCGTCGGAAATATTGCTCTTGCCGCTGCCGTTCGGTCCTACGACTGCGGTGATTCCCCGAACGAATTCCATTTCCGTCTTGTCGGCAAAAGATTTAAAACCTGCTAACTCGATCCGTTTCAAAAACATACGTTCAAGATCACCTCTAACGACTATTGTACCATACCGGCGGCTCCATAGGACAGGCGTAGAAGACAGATTCGACAGTGCCGTTATGGACCGAACTTTCCAACGCTGAAAAGATAAAATATGTAGATTACGAAATATTGCATTATACCTTCGGAGACGAAACGAAAAACAGCCTTAGCCGGTCAAAAGCCCGACTAAGGCTGCAAATTCATACGCCTGCACCTGCCTGAGTTCCATGGAAACCGAACCGGTTATGAGGGATTCTGTTCCGTCTGCTTAAGCCGTTCCAACGCAACGGCCGCCGCTTGCTGCTCGGCTTCTTTCTTCGATCTTCCGTTCCCCCGGCCCAGACCGCGTCCGTCCATGAACACCTCGGACACGAATTCCCGTTCATGAGCCGGTCCGCGTTCCTCAACGATCCGGTACTCCAGCACACCCATATTGTGATGCTGGGTCAGCTCTTGCAATTCCGTCTTATAATCCGTCGTCTGCAGCTTCCCGTCCAGCGTAATCTGGGTGAACACGTAACTGTGAAGAAAGGTCGTCACCGCCTCCAGGCCCTGATCCAGGTAAAGCGCGCCGACAAAAGATTCAAACACGTCGGCGAGCAAGGCAGGGCGGGTTCTTCCGCCTGTCAGTTCCTCTCCCTTACCCAGGAGGACGTATTGTCCGAACTCCAGACTCTCCGCGAATTTCACCAGCGAAGGTTCGCAGACAATAGCTGCGCGCAGCTTGGTCAATTCGCCTTCGGGCCGGTCCGGAAATATCCGGTACAAATGTTCCGATACCGTCAATTCAAGAACCGCATCACCAAGAAACTCCAGCCGCTCATTGTCCTCATGTTGACTGAACCGGTGTTCATTCACATAGGAGGCATGAGTAAAGGCCTGTTTCAAGAGCTGTTTATTTTGGAATGCCAGTTGAAGTTTTTGTTGTAACTGCTTCAGATCCCCACTCAACAGACTGTCCCCTTATGCTTCGAATTTCTTCAGAATAATCGTGGCGTTATGCCCGCCAAATCCGAAGGAGTTTGACATGGCAATCCGTACGTCTGCTTCTCTGGCCACATTCGGAACATAATCCAAATCGCATTCCGGGTCCGGATGCTCCAGATTGATGGTCGGTGCGATGACGCCGTTTTGCAGCGTCAGACCGCAGATGACGGCTTCCACGCCGCCGGCTGCGCCAAGCAGATGGCCTGTCATCGATTTGGTGGAACTGATCGCCACTTTAAACGCATGATCGCCTAAAGCTCGCTTGATCGCGATCGTCTCCGACTTGTCGCCGACCGGCGTGGACGTCCCGTGCGCATTGATGTAATCCACCTCGCTAGGGTCGATGCCCGCGTCGCGAATCGCCATTTTCATGCAACGTTCCGGTCCGTTCGGATCCGGTTCCGTCATATGATGGGCGTCCCCGCTAAGACCGTAACCGATGACCTCGGCATAGATTTTGGCGCCGCGTTTCTGTGCATGCTCCAGCGATTCCAGAATAAGAATGCCCGAGCCTTCGCCCATCACGAATCCGTCACGTTCCGAATCAAAAGGCCGGCTGGCCTTTTCCGGCTCGTCATTGCGGGTCGACATCGCCCGCATCGCACAGAAGCCCGCCAGACCGGTAGGTCGGATCGTTGCTTCCGCGCCGCCGCAAATCATCACATCGGCGTCGCCGCGCTGAATCAGCTTGTACGAATCTCCGATGGAATGAGTTCCGGTCGCGCACGCAGTCACCGCCGTGCTATTCGGTCCTTTAGCTCCGAACAGAATCGATACGTGTCCGGAGGCCATGTTTGCAATCATCATGGGAATGAAGAACGGGCTAACCCGCTTCGGACCTTTTTGCAGCAAAATATTGTGCTGGTCCTCCCAGGTGCCCAAGCCGCCGATTCCCGAGCCGATCATAACGCCTACCCGCTCCGGGTCGGTTTGCTCGGCTATATTAAGTCCGCTGTCCTTCAGGGCGCTGCCTGCAGCAGCCACCGCAAACTGGACGAAACGGTCCATTTTTCTTGCTTCCTTGCGATCAATATAATCTTCGGGATTGAAATCCTTCACCGAAGCGGCAATTTGAGTCGGATACTCGCTGACGTCAAACGACTCGATCACGGATACGCCGGATTTACCCTGCTTCAGGTTGTTCCATAATGTATCCAGGTCATGTCCGAGTGCCGTCACGGTTCCCATGCCGGTTACTACTACTCTATGTTTCAAACACACTCACCTCGTATAGACTTCATGTGTAAAGTTTATTTTGTGATCAAAGATAACGATCGGACAACCTCTCTAGATGAGGAGAAGTCCCGCCTGCTTGATAAGGAGGTACGGGACTTTTTAAGATGACTTTAGGTATGAGATTGTATGTAGTTTACAACTTCACCTACGGTCGTAATCTTCTCTGCATCTTCGTCTGAAATTTCCAGGTCGAATTCATCTTCGAGTTCCATTACTAGTTCTACGACATCGAGCGAATCAGCACCCAAATCATCTTTGAAAGACGCTTCAAGCGTCACTTCGGCTTCATCTGCGCCGAGGCGATCCACCACAATGCGTTTTACGCGATCCAATACATCGGACATCCGGTTCACCTCCTCCTTGGTATTATACGAGAATTAAAAGTAAAATGCCATAGAAGCGAGATTGTAAATCACATATACATCCCGCCATCGACATGCAGCGTCTGTCCCGTCATATAGGATGCGCTGTTTGAAGCCAGAAAAACAACAACCTTCGCAATTTCTTCAGGCTGACCGAGCCGGGCGAGCGGGATGCTGCCCAGCATGCCTTGCCGCAGTTCATCCGAAAGCTGGTCGGTCATATCCGTTTCGATAAAGCCCGGAGCGATACAGTTCACCGTAATTCCGCGTGAAGCCAGCTCCCGTGCGGAAGATTTCGTCAGCCCGATTACCCCGGCTTTGGCAGCCACGTAATTGGCCTGACCCGCATTGCCGAGAACGCCAACCACGGATGAAATATTGATGATCCGCCCCGAACGCTGCTTCATCATGGGACGGGTTACGGCCTTAATCCCGTTAAACACGCCCTTCAGATTCGTTTCAATGACATCGTCGAACTCTTCTTCTTTCATCCGCATGATCAGATTGTCTCTAGTAATACCGGCATTATTTACCAGAATATCGAGACGCCCCCATGTATCGAGCACGCCTTTGACCATGTCGTCAAATTGCCCGCTGTTGCCGACATGCGCCTTAATCGCATAGGCTTTGACACCCAGCGCCTCGATTTCGGACACAACCTGGGCCGCCGCCGCTTCATTCCCCGCATAGTTCACGGCGACATTCGCGCCCGCCTCGGCAAGCGCCAGGGCGATGCTGCGGCCGATACCTCTCGATGCGCCTGTAACCAGGGCGTTTTGACCTTCAAGGATTTTCGACATACCTAATTCATCTCCTTCCCGGGAAAGGTTAAAAACTTGCAACAAGGGAGCCATAGTATAAAATACCAGAAAAGGTTCGTCTTGTCAGTTTTTTATACAGATTGACCTAAAGCTTCCGCCGTTTGCTCCAGACTTTCAAGTCCGCTCACATTGAATGTGCGGATACTTTTGTCGATTTTCTTGATCAACCCGGTCAGCACGCTGCCCGGACCAAATTCGACGAACGTATCGACCCCTTGGCCGATCAGCCAAGCCACGCTGTCTTCCCATAATACAGGGCTGTACACCTGCTGAACAAGCAAGCCGGAAATATCCCCCGCGCTTTCGACGGGCCGCGCCGTCACATTCGCAACGACCGGAATGCCGGCATCCTTAAACGGGACGCTTGAAAGCTTTTCCTTTAACCGTTCAGCTGCGGAAGTCATCAAGGACGAATGGAACGGACCGCTGACTTCCAGCAGGATTCCCCGTTTTGCACCAATCTCCTTTACGCGATCGACCACTTTGGCCACGCCCTCTTTACTGCCGGATACGACGATTTGCCCGGGGCAATTGATATTTGCGAGTTCCACCACGTCGCCGGCTTGCGTTATCTCGGAGCATAAGCTTGCCAATGCTTCACGCTCGCCCCCAAGCACGGCCGCCATCGCTCCTTGTCCGCCGGGAACGGCGTGCTCCATGAATTCACCACGGGCACGCACGGTGGCTACCGCATCCTCAAACGACAGCACTCCCGCAATCGTCAGGGCGCTATACTCGCCCAAGCTGTGGCCTGCGAGGAAATCAGGTTTAATCCCTTTATCCGCAAAAGCTTCACAAAGCGCTACGCTCGTCGTCAAAAGCGCCGGCTGCGTATTGGACGTTTGCTTCAATTCCGCTTCCGGGCCTTCAAAAATCAGCTTCGTGAGCGGAAAACCCAGCACTTCGTCGGCCTTGTCGAACAATTGCCGGGTTTCAGGCAAGCCGTCATACATATCTTTGCCCATTCCTACGCTCTGGGAACCCTGTCCCGGGAAAACAAAAGCGATTTTACCCATACTGAAAAGCACCCCTTAATGTAACGCTGAAGTAAAGTCCTATCTATATTACCAGACCAGTACGGAAGCGCCCCACGTCAGACCGCCGCCGAAGCCGACGAGCAGAATCGTGTCGCCTTCCTTCATCCGTCCTTCTTCCGCCGCTTCAACAAGTGCCAGCGGGATCGAAGCTGCGGACGTATTCGCGTACTTATCGACGTTGATCACGCATTTTTCCTCCGGCAGATCAAGCCGCTGCATCGCGGACTGAATGATCCGGATATTGGCCTGATGCGGTACGAACAGATCGATGTCTTCTTTACTCTTGCCGGCCTTGCGCAACACTTCCTCCGTAGCTGTGCCCATGACCCGCACCGCAAACTTGAACACTTCCCGGCCGTTCATGTAAATGAAGTGTTTTCCGCCTTGAACGGTCTCTTCCGAAGCAGGCAGACGGGAGCCCCCGCCCTCCAGTTTCAAGAGCGGTCCACCGGCACCCTCGGCTCCGAGATCAAAGGAAAGGAAACCGCGGCCTTGCGGTACTTCGCCCAGCACTACCGCACCGGCACCGTCTCCGAACAGAACGCAAGTATTTCGGTCACTATAGTCCGTAATGCGGGACAAAGTGTCCGCTCCGATGATCAGGGCATTATTGTACATGCCCGTTTGAAGAAAACCGTTCGCCGTAGCCATGCTGTACACAAACCCGGAACAGGCGGCGGACAAGTCGAAGGCTGCCGCTTTTTTGGCTCCGAGTTTGTCCTGCAAAATGCAGGCCGTCGACGGAAACGTCGTATCCGGCGTCACCGTCGCAACGATAATCAGTTCCAGATCTTCCGCCGCCAAACCGGCGGATTTAAGCGCTCTTACCGCCGCTTCATACGCCAGGTCGGAGGTCGCTTGTTCCGGCGCCGCGATATGGCGCTCGCGAATTCCCGTCCGCGAAACGATCCATTCGTCATTCGTTTCCACCATTTTTTCCAGATCCGCGTTAGTCAACACTTTTTCGGGAACATATTTACCGAACCCGACGATACCTATTGAACGAAAACTCATGATTCTGCCACCTGCTTCCCGCTGATTTCCTCAGATATGCTCTCCGTCAGCCGGCTTTGAACCGCTGCGCGCGCTTGACGAACCGCATTTTTAATCGCTTCCCCGTCCGAGGAACCATGTCCCTTGACAACGAGTCCGCTGAGACCAAGCAGAGGAGCGCCGCCGTGCTCCGTGTAGTCCAGCGTCTGCTTAAGGCCCCGCATCGAAGGCATCAGGACTGCCGCGGCCAGTTTGTTCTTTAACGACTTCGTGAATTCCTGCTTCAACAGCGAAAACATTGCGCCGGCCGTTCCTTCCAGCGTTTTAAGCAGGATATTGCCGGCAAACCCGTCACATACGAGAACGTCGCAGGCCCCGGTCAGAACATCGCGGGCCTCCACATTGCCTACGAAATCAATCGGCATTTCTTCCAGCAGCGGATAGGCCGCCTTGGTCAGCTCATTGCCCTTCTTCGCCTCAGTGCCGACATTAAGCAATCCTACACGGGGTTTGGCAATGCCATGCACTTTTTGGCGGTAAATGCTGCCCATCAGGCCATATTGAGCCAGATGTTCGGGTTTGGCATCCATGTTGGCGCCCAAATCAAGCGCCAGTACGCCGCGTCCGTCGAGGGTCGGAATCATCGGCGCCAGGGCGGGCCGCTCAATTCCTTCCATGCGGCCGACTACAAGCAATCCGGTCGTCATTAAAGCGCCCGTATTACCCGCCGAAATCATCGCGTCGGCCTCACCCTCCCGCACCATGCGGCCGGCAACGACCATAGAGGCATCCTTTTTACGGCGAACCGCTTTTACCGGCTCATCCTCCGCCTCGATGACTTCTTCCGCATGGTGAATACTCAGATTGGACGGGGCATCGATCATCAGCGGCGCCAGGTCTTGCTTGCGGCCCACCAGAACAATATTTGCGTCGCTCCATTCCCTTGCGGCTGCCAAAGCACCTTCCACTGTACTTTTCGGCGCATGGTCTCCCCCCATCGCATCAATCGCGATTCGCATGCCTACCTTCTCCCTTCCTCATTAGGGTTGTCATCACCCGTCGAACGATAGATGACAAAGTTCCCTTGAAACACCATTTCTTCACCCACATAAGTGAAAACTTCAACCTTGGCTTTGCCCTTGTTGCCGGATACCGGACGAACATAAGCCTTGGCGATGCATTTCTCCCCTAGATGAACCGATCTGATGAATCGGATATCCGCGGAAAAGGTTAATGCAATCTCGTCATTGATCACGGCGACAGCCAGGGAATTCGCCTGAGCAAACACGTGATGCCCCCGCGCGATGCCTGTCCGCGAAAAAACGTGTTCCTCGCGGATTTCAAAAATGGAGATCCCGCTCTTATCCAGCTGCAGATCGACGATATCCCCGATCACCTCGTGCAGCGGCAGGGAGCGTACCTGATCGTAGGAACGCTCGGCCATCAGCTTCATCCGTTCGCGGAGTTCCGGAATGCCCAGCTCGAGCCGGTCCAGCCGAATAGTCTGAATGCTGACCTTTAGCTGCCGGGTCAGTTCCTGATCCGTTACGAACGGATTGTCTTCAATCAATTTCACAAGCTGCTGCTGCCTTGCTCTTTTAGGCAAACGATCGATGGATATCCCCCCCTTTGAAGAAACTGATTTATGATTTATATATTTAGTATCATTATCTCTTAATTTTAGAACCAGGTACTAAATTATAGTATAAAACATCTCCCTAAAAAAAGAAAGGGCCAAAGCAATCGCGCCATTTTCTCAACAACGGCCGAAAAAAAATAGCATCTCACCGAAATGAGATACTATTTGAGTCCTTGAGGAATATCAAACCAGGATTATTGGTTGATAATTTCTCTCGATTTGTATGTTCCGCATACTTTACATACGTGGTGAGCAAGCTTCAATTCTCCGCATTGTTCACATTTTACCATGCCCGGCACAGCCAATTTGAAATGCGTGCGGCGTTTGTCGCGGCGCGTTTTGGACGTTCTCCGTTGAGGTACTGCCATGGTTCCCACCTCCTTATTCAAGTCAACCCGGGTTCCGGTTTGTTTACAATCCCATTTTACTTTTTGAAAAAATCGCTGAGCGAGGCCAGACGAGGATCAATCCGCTCCGTATTGCAGCCGCAATCCCGCTCATTCCGATCGGTTCCGCAGTTCGGGCAAAGCCCCTTGCAGTCTTCCTTGCACAAGGCCGCAAACGGCAGATTCAGAAGAAAAGATTCTTCGATATACGGCGTCAGATCCACTTTATCTTCGGCCACAACCTGAATTTCTTCATCTTCATCCAGCGATTCTGCCTCGGGATGATCGCTTTGCTTGAAGCTTTCTTCAAAATTGATATCGACTTTGTGACTCAAGGGTTTCAGACAACGGGAACAGGTCATGTCCAGTTCGCCCGTAAGCTTACCAGTCACCTTTACCACGCCGCCTCCTGCGGGCTCAGCTCGCAAGTCGGCTTGCAGGGGTCCTGCACCGGTGATGTCTTTACGTTCCTTGATTACACGGCTTACATCCAGCCCTTGATGCAACTCAAGCGGCCGTTCGGAAGAAGCCAACTGACGAAAATGTAAAATCATGAATATCACTCCAAACAAACAAAAATTATTATACCGATTTTAAGTAAGTTTTGTCAACAGTCCAGCCGCATTTCCCTGGCCTTGCTCCATGTTGTTCGGTCAAAACGTCTTGTTGTGATATATTCATATAAAATATACCCAAAAGGTGAGAGAACATTGAATATAGTCGGACTGATCGTCGAATACAACCCGCTCCATAACGGACATGCCTACCATTTTGCGGAGGCGAAGTCGCTGGCCGGAGCGGATGCCGTCGTCGCCGTGATGAGCGGCGACTTCCTGCAACGCGGCGAGCCCGCTATCGTGAGCAAGTGGGCCCGAACCGAGATGGCGCTGCATTTGGGCGCCGATCTCGTACTGGAGCTGCCGGTGGCCTATGCGGTGCAGCCGGCCGAATGGTTTGCGCACGGGGCCGTCGCCCTGCTTGAGGCGACCGGCGTCGTTACGCATCTTTGCTTCGGCAGCGAGGCCGGGGCGCTCGATCAGCTGCAGCCGCTCGCAGAGCTGCTCGCGGACGAGAGCGCCGCGCTCAAGGCGGCGGTGGCCGAGGAGCTCGCCACGGGGGCGAGCTACCCCGCCGCCTACGCCGCGGCCGCCGCTCGCGCCTGCGCCGGCCCGGGCGGCGATGCCGCCGCAGCGCGAGCGCTGCTGATGCAGCCCAACAACAGTTTGGGGCTGCACTACCTGATCGCGCTGCGGCGGCTGCAAAGCGGCATCGCGCCGCTCACGCTCCGGCGGCGGGCCGCGGGTTACCACGACGCGGCGCCGAGGGACGCCGCGATCGCCAGCGCCACCGCCGTGCGGGCGCTGCTCGCCGGGGACGGCGGGCTGGAAGCCGCCGCCCCCTACCTGCCGCCGTCCACGACGGCGATCCTGGCCCGCGAATTCGCCGCGGGCCGCGGGCCCGTCACGTGGGACAACTTTGCACAGCAGCTGTTTCACCGGCTGCTGCTCTGTCCGCCCGAGGAACTCGCGGCGCACTACGAAATGAACGAGGGCCTGGAATACCGGATCAAAAAGCTGTTACCCCAGTTGGAAGAGCCCTCGGTTATGCAATTGCTAAAACAATTGAAAACAAAACGTTACACGCATACCAAGCTCCAGCGTACCTTGCTGCATGTATTATTGCAACATAGCCGGACTGCCTTGTCTCCAGTCTCTTTGGCAGGAGGCCCAGGATATATACGAGTGCTTGGTTTCAGCAAAACAGGACGGGAATTGCTAAAGCGAATGAAGAAGACCGCTACCCTTCCCGTCTTGACCCGGGTAGCCGAACTAAGCGACCCGCAACTTGAACTCGATCTGCAGGCATCCGCCGTTTACGCGAATGCCCTGCCGGGACACGATACTGGTGATCTGTTCCGGGATTACCGACAGCCCCCGATCACGGTACAATAATCAGGACTTAGCGACAAGTTCCTCCAAATAATCCAAGGCATCATCCAGTTGCTCGACCGGAATCAGCTTCATATCGCTTCTGATCTCGTCCGCTTTAGCCTTGGCTTCTTTATAATTGTCTTCCGGTACAAAAAATATATCCGCATCCTCCCGTTCAGAGGCTACGATTTTGAATTGCACGCCGCCGATCGGTCCGACGGTGCCGTCTTCGGACATCGTCCCCGTTCCGGCAACGCGGTAGCCCTTGCTAAGGTCACCGGGCGTCAATTGATTATAAATTTCGAGCGTGAACATCAGGCCCGCCGACGGCCCGCCGATTCGGGTATCTTCAAAATGGACCTCCTTGTCGGCCTGTTTCGGTTGTACTTTTCTTACTTCGCCCACGCTCACGCCGAGACCGGCCTTAGGCGCGCCATTCTCTTCACCGATCTTTACCAGCTCGACCTGCTGCTTCACTGGTTTGCCCCCGCGTTCCAATTCCACGTCGACCTTTTCCCCGGGAGATTTCCCTTTCAGGGCATCCGCTAACTGTTCGAATTTGCCGATCGGTTCGCCGTTCACTTTTTTTATAGTATCCCCGGGATGAAAATCCCCTTTGGGTGTAACGGTTTTGGAAAACCCGACCACAAACACGTATTCCGGAACAACCGCATAATCGATCTTGGCATGAGCGTACGCCGCCATAATCGCATTGGACTGCGAACTGTTCATGTAATAGCGTTGCTGTGTCTCATACTCCTCATCGTTACGGTCAGGTTCCTTGCGGATGATTTCCGCGTGCTTCTTGAATTGCGTCGTGATAAGCATTGCGATGTTGGCATAGCTGACAGATACGGTCGTCAGCATGAATGTCCCCTTTTCCTCCTTGTCCCCTGCGGCCACGCTAACCATCGGCTTGATCTCTTCGGCCGACCCCGGTGCGTGAATCATATAGGGCGTAGGCATATATACAACGACATAAACCAGAATAGCAAGCGAGATCACATACAGCCCCGCTTTGATGCCAACCGATCTTGATCTGCGCATCCCTTCATTCCCCCTTATTTGAGCAGCAGCCCGCACACCCGTACCTAAAAAGGCATGTGCTCCGCATCCATCGCATATCTTGTACTATTCGTTCATTACCTATCGAAGAGGGTGAAGCTTTTGCAAAGCGAACACCGCGCCGGCGGCAGCCTGCCGTCGACCTTGCTGTTCGGCCTTTCCGCCGTTCTGCTCGTGGTCTGTATCGTCTACTCGCCGGGCGAAGCCTTTCAGGCTTCAGGGCAAGGACTCGCCATCTGGTGGAGAATCGTGTTTCCGGCGTTGCTGCCCTTCCTTGTATTATCCGAGATCTTGCTGGCCAGCGGTTTCGCCCACGGGCTTGGAGTACTGTTGGACCCGTTGACGCGAAAAGCGCTCGGCTTGCCAGGCACCTTTGCCTGGATACTGCCGCTCGGCATTACAGCCGGGTTTCCGGCAGCTGCAGCGGCCGCGGCCAATTTGTACAAGCAAGGCAAAATATCTTCCCAAGAAGCGGAGAAGATGGCCAGCGTCGCGCATTTCGGCAGTCCGATGCTGCTCGTCATCGTCATCGGTACAGGATATATGGGTCTCCAGGAACTGGGCTTATTACTGCTGGCCGTTCACTGGGTTTCCGGAATTGCCGCGGGAATCACGCTTCACCTGCTAAGCTCGAACAACCGGTCAAAGCGCAAGATCGAAGCGCATAAGACAAACTTCATTCCGTCACGCTTCCTCTCCCGTTTTCGACTGGCGGCTAACCAGATGGAAGAGGCCCGCGCAGCCGACGGCCGCGGGTTCGGAAAATTACTCGGCGATGCCGTCGGCTCAAGCGTGCAGACATTAATGACGGTTGGCGGATATATGCTTATTTTTGCGGTAGTGATCCATGTCCTGAACTCCGCGCTTCCCGAGTTTATCCCATCGTTCTCGGTAGCCGGCCTGCTTGAAGTACATCTGGGAAGCTATGCTGCAGCCCAGTTGAGTATGCCTCCCGTCATTGTCAGTGCCATTCTGGGAGCCATTCTAGGCTGGAGCGGAATCTGCGCGTATTTGCAAGTTCGGTCCATTCTGAAGCCAGCCGGAATCGGGAGTCGTTTTTTTATCGTCAACCGCCTGGTTCATGGAGCCTACGCTTATGTATTTACACTCTTGCTGTGGCGCCCTTTTTCACGCTGGCTGCCTGAAACTCTTCCCGTTTCCGCAAACACTTACAACAGCGGCATCGCCACCGGCGCTACAACCCGCGGTTCAACCTTTCTTCCGCTACCCGATTGGAAACAGATCGCCAATCAGTTCCAGCACCAAATGTGGCTTCTTCTGCTGCTTTTAGCCGGACTTTTGGTCTTATCTATAGTCGGAAAAAGACGATCACGCTAGCTCTCCGGACTCAAGATAGCATCAAGCTTCAAATTTAGCCTTTAGCGCTATTTCCACCTGGGCCGGAACCAGATCCCCGACATCCCCGTGAAAGCTGGCGATTTCCTTTACAATGCTGGAACTAAGGTAAGAATACTTCGGATTCGTCATCATGAAAATGGTTTCCACTTCACTGTTTAATTTATGATTGGTCGAAGCAAGTTGGAGTTCATATTCAAAATCCGTAACGGACCGTATGCCCCTCACAATGACATGGGCTTGCTTGTAATCCATATAATTCACCAATAAGTCTCGGAAGCTGTCCACTTCCACATTCGGCAAATGACTCGTGGACGATCTAAGCAGATCTTTTCGCTCCTCCACCGTAAACAGCGGATTTTTGCTTAAGTTGTTCAGCACCGCCACAATCAGTTTGTCAAACTGGCGGGAAGCCCGCTGAATGATATCCATATGGCCTTTGGTCACCGGATCAAAGCTGCCCGGATATACCGCGATACGCGGTGTTTTTGGCTGGTGTTCCATGTTAATCCTCCTTGCCCGGTTCCTGTACCGGACTTGTTTTGTGATGATCATAGCTGTAAATGGAGAGGGTGGTTTCGCCGTACTGTGCTTTTCGCACCTCGGAAAACGGCCCAAAGCCGGCAGGATATGCAAAAGAAGATTCATACTCCAGTACCAGCGTTGCCCCCGGGTTCAGCAAATGCAATTGATCCATCGCTTGCATCAGCATATCCCCGTGCTTTAACCTGTATGGCGGATCGAGAAAAACCAGGTCAAACACACTTTCGCGTTTGGCCAATGCTTTTAAGGCCCTCTCCGCATCGTTCTTATATACTTCAGCCTTATTCTCTAGTCCGGTCGTTTTCAAATTGGATCGAACAATTTCAATACTCTTGTATTCCAGATCAACGAAAACCGCCTTGTCCATTCCGCGGCTAAGCGCTTCGATACCTAAACCTCCGGTGCCCGCAAACAAATCAAGTACGGTTCCCCCGTCAAAATAAGGCCCGATCATACTAAACAAAGCTTCCTTCACCTTGTCCGTAGTCGGTCTGGTTCCCATTCCGGGAACCGCCTTCAGCGTTCTTCCCCGGGCGCTGCCCGATATTACTCTCATGCCAGTCCCATCCTTTATGCTAAAATGCCTGTCGATATCGTACCATAATCGCGCAAAGATTGAAAAATCGAAATCGTGCAAGATTTTGGACTTCGGATGTATAAACCCGAAAAGAACGGACAACACTTGAACTATCGACATCACAAATGTCGTAGACAACCGCGGAGAAGACTTACGTTTCCCCATAAGCTCTTCGTCCGGTTTCTCCTCTCCCATGATGGGCGTCCCGCGAGGGGCGCCCGGACAAAAGCTCTTGTAGCGCATTTTTCTACGAGGGTTTTTGTCCTTTTTTTATTTTTACTCGCCTTACTATGTATTCTATTTTTTCCTTAGGCCCGATTTTCCTCGTAGCGTAATGCCTACTCAATGCCGGTATAGCCGCACCACGCCCCTTATTAACTGTATTTTCTCCAGCTAATTTGTCCGGTTATCCATATTTCAAATAAATAAATGGATAACCTACAGTTAATCCGAGGAGTTTTCATACAATGAGCGTTGACGCATCAAATTAACTGCAGGTTTTCCAGTTAATTTGTTATAAATAGCAATTCGATGAAGAATAACTGTAGGTTTTCCAGTTAATATCAATTTGCGGGCGCAGCATTCCAGACCAGAAGCCCCCTGTGCCTGGCTTCCCCATAAAACATCAATAAAAAACCGCCAATCCGGGATTGACGGTTGTAGTTTGCTTCTTGCGGAGCTGGTGGTTTGCGGCATAGTTTGCTTCCTGCAGCGCTAGTGGTTTGCGGCGTAGTTTGCTTTTTGCGGCGCTGGTGGTTTGCGGCATATGTCGCTACTTGCGGGTGGAAGGTGGAGGCGCTCAGATTGCGTTGTTTACTGCTGTTTACCATTGTTTAAGATCGTTTGATTTTGTTTAAGAAGCTATTACTGTTATTTCCGGCTGCTCTCGGCTAATTCGGCTATACCTTGTTCACGATTTGGCATTGATGTATTCGGTGCACAATTGCCGGTTTTCTCCGCTAAACTGTCAACGGTTTCAAATAAAAACCGGTTGGGCGATCAGGCCCCGTTGGAGATCGAGTTCCTTCTTCACGCTGTTAAATATGTCTTGGAGGCACGGCCCCCATAGAAGATTATCCTGTTTTAAATATGATTTCACTTCGGAACAGCTGCGTTCGAAAGTATCCAAATAGGAACTGCCTATCTTTTTTAGATGCTTCTTGGCTTGCTTGATCAGAGACATATATTCGTGATAAAGTTCGGTTTGGATGCACTTGGATTCCGCGGAAAGCTCGGTCCATGCGAAGGCTCCGCCCTCCACGCATTCCGATGATCCCTGGACGTATTCAATGTCGGAATGAACGAGAATAAACAAGCGGATTCGCTCTTCCAGTGCTTTGTAGCGTTCTTTTAAAAGCTCCATCGGCTCCATCAAACACACTCCTTTCTAAAGCATCGTTTGAGTCAGAAAGAGGGAGTTTTTTAGTCTTTCAACATTGTCAGGATACTTCCAGTATAAGCTGTTTCCAAATTAATGTATATAAATAATTTACAAAAACGTAACTTTTACATTAAAAAATCGTCATTTTACAACAAAACCCTGCTTGTGAACGCAGGGTTTATCGGTATATATTCATTTCCATTTTGCGATCTGATGTATCCTTATTTCATCCCGCACTCTTTTTATCGAACAGTCCGCGCCGGTGCATAATCGTGATCAGCCTGTAAAAATCGAAACTCCCCGTTTCCGGATTTTTGATCAGCGGGTTCTTCTTGTCATAATTGACGGCTGCATTGACAGCTTCTTTTGCCCACTCGGGCAACTGGGTACTTGCCTTTTGCTCCAGCCCGGCAATTCTATCCGCCTGTTTCCGGACGGTCTCCTGCAGAGCTTCGAACTGCTTTTTTTCCTCGGCGGTCATCGGCTCCTCCCCTTCCTTTAAATCGTATTCATACAAATTGTACTTATCCATCAATGAGATCAGCTTGGCCGGATAATCAGGATCCGTTGCATATCCCGCCGCCGAAATAGCATAGGCCGCTTGCCTGCCTGTCCGGTGAAGAACGCTTGCATAGCGCTTATTTTGCAGCAGTCGCGTGTGATCCGCAACGGACTCTCCCCATGAACGGTATTTCCGGAAAGCAGCGTTAATTTTTATCGGCTTTCCGTTCCTGTATTCGGTCGTCGGCATCATCACGCTTCCCGCCGGGCCGCTGCCTTTTATGCCGAACAAATTATTGGCCTGCTGTGCAAGTCCGCTGGCTCCCCAATTGGATTCCAATGCGGCCTGGGCGATGGTCAAGGAAGCCGGAACCCCGGTCCGGAGCCAATCTTTGATTGCATCAGGAGCTATTTTAGCGATAAATTCAGTCCTGTTCATCTCATCACCTCTATTTCAATATATGAAAATATACTCAAAATCGTTTGGACATCCTGCCCTATATTCCGCACTCATTCCATAATTTTGTCCGGGTCCGCAACCTTTTCAATTTTATGTTCGATCCTTCTTTCGCTTCCGAGATAATATTTTTCCACCGGCTTCAACTGATCGTCCAGCGTATAAACAAGCGGAGTACCGGTAGGAATGTTAAGATCGATAATCTCTTCGGCGCTTAAATTGTCCAAATATTTTATCAATGCTCTTAAACTGTTGCCATGCGCCGCAATGATTACTTTCTTTCCGGCGAGAATTTGCGGCTTGATTTCCCGCTCCCAATAGTCCTCGACCCGGACGATCGTTTCCTTGAGGCTTTCCGTCAAAGGAATATATTGATCCGGCACATCCCTGTATTTCGCATCATTCCGGGGATATCGCTCGTCATCCCTGGTTAGCGCCGGCGGGAGAACATCATAACTTCTGCGCCATAAGCGGACCTGCTCTTCCCCGTATTTCTGTGCCGTGGTCAGTTTGCTCAATCCTTGCAGAGCTCCGTAATGCCGCTCGTTGAGTTGCCACGATTTGTGACACGGAATCCAAAGCAGGTTCATCGCATCAAGAATGTAATACAGCGTTTTAATGGCCCGTTTCAGGTAAGAAGTAAAAGCCACGTCGAAAACAAACTTCTCTTCTTTAAGCATTATGCCGGCCTCTTTTGCCTCATGAACACCCTTATCGGACAAATCGACATCGGTCCAGCCGGTAAACAAATTCGATTTATTCCACTCGCTCTCTCCATGTCGGACTAACACCAATTTATACATCTTGGATTCACCATCTCTTCCTTAGATTTTTAATGCATATCCTTATCGGGGCCGGGCACCCTAACCGTGGTTTCCGCCACCTTAAATCACCTTAATGAGGAGGATTAGATTACATGTACAACTCAATTTCATCGCAAATCCGGGAAATCGAGCAGCAAATCAGGCATCTGGAGCAACAAACCCGCCAGGCTACAACGATGTACCAACAGCTGCTTGAGCAAGAACAACAAAATGCGGTCCAACTTGAGCAGTTGGCCGAAAAGGAGCGCAAAGCTGCCCATACGATCCAAATGGCATTACAGGGCCATCAAACAGCTATGCAACAATACCAGCATATTATTCAACTGGCCGGACAGATCGCACAGAATGCCGTCTCCCCAGGCTTTGGAAGCCCGGATTTCAGGCCCTCAGGCAGTATCGGCCTTCGTTCTACGGTTGGACAAGGCTTCGGCCAATCCGGTTTTGGCCAAGGAAGCATAGGCCAAGGCAATTTTGGCCAGTCCGGCGGTTATTCCGCAAGTACGATGAACGCCACTGGCTCGCAAATGATGCAGAATCAACCGGGAGTTCATATCCGGGGCTATCAGTAGTTCTCGGATACTAAAATTATGCGGAAGCCGCCCGATCTGTGAGGCGGCTTCTTTTCTGCCGGGAAAATCATACTCTTAATAAATACCCAATATGAACAAAAACTATTATCCCTGACCAAGTACTCCATCTGTGGTATAATTGGAAATCATTAAATGGGTGGAGGAACACAGGAACCTATGAGCAAGCTGATGTTTTTCATTTTTTTGTCATGGCTGACCGGGAACCCGTTAATTGCCATTCTAATCCTGCTTATTATCGTTTATTTCATCGATCGGCGCTTTGTCGGTGTTTTCCCCAGCATTTCCAAACCTTTTAAGCGATACCGTACCATCTCGAAACTTCGCCAGCAGCTGAACCTGAACCATTTCGACGTTTCTTCCAAACGCGAACTCGCCAGATTGCTTCTGGAGAAGAAGCAATACAAGGAGGCTTATGACCTTCTGGAAGAGGTGAAGCCTTATTCCGAGTCTTCGGCGGAATTTTGGGACGATCTCGGCACCGCATTAATCGGCTTGGACCGTCCGGAAGAAGGCGAGGAGCAAATTTTGCATGCCTTAAGCCTGAATGAACGCGTTAAATACGGTCAGCCCTATCTGCACCTGGCGACAGCCTTCCGGGAAAAAAATCCGGAAAAAGCGCTCACCTATGCCGCAAAATTCGGAGAAATCCAGTCCTCTTCCAGTGAAGCTTGTTACCTTCTCGGCAGTCTTTATCATTCGCTGGGCCGGAAGGAAGAGGCGAAACAAGCCCTGAATGAATCGATTGCCATCTATCGCAGCTTGCCAAAATATAAAAAACGGCATGAACGGAAATGGGCGCTGCGAAGCTATTTGAAGTCCCTTACGTTGTAGCAAAGCAAAAAAGAACCGCGGGCTCCTATCCTAAGTGAAGGAGCCGTGCGGTTCTTTTTGAATTGCTTTTATTCGGCATTCCGACGGTGGAAAGGCCACCAGTTAAATTGCCCGAACATTTTTACCATGACCGGCATCAGGAACGGAAGCACGATCACAGCATACAGGGCCAGCCCCGTTAAAACTACCGTAGCGATCTGCAGCATGGAAAGTACACCCGAAGGATACATCGAGGCCATCGTACCGCCCAGGATCACTGCGGCGGAAAGGATAACCGTGCCCATGTTCCGCATGGAATGCAGAATCGCTTCTCCAACATCCCATTCTTTATTTTCATTAAACCGGTCCATCAGGAAGATGCTGTAATCGACACCTAGCGCTACAAGGATAACAAATCCAAAGAACGGGGTCGCCCAACTCACTCCGGAATAATGGAAGATATCGACAAACACCCATTCGGTAAAGCCCATCGATGCATAAAAGGTCAGCACCAGCGAACCGATCAAATAGATCGGCATCACTAAGGAACGAAGCAGCAGGACGAGTATTATGAAGATGCCCGCCAGCATAAGCACTACGGTCCGTGTATAGTCTTCTCCGGAAATGGTCATCAAGTCGTTAAACGTGCTTGATACGCCGCCGACCGCGATTTTTGCACTTTCCAGATCTGTGCCTTTTACTGCCTTTTCCACGGCTTTACTGATCGGCTCAACACGGTCGATCGCAGCTCTGCCGTAAGGATTGCTGGAGAAAACCACGTCCAGGGTCATGACTTTGCGATCCGGTGACAGGTACATATCGAATACTTGAGTCATCTGTTCGTTCTCCATCGCTTCTTCAGGTACGTACCATCCGCCAAGACCACCCTCGGTCGCTCCGACTTCATTCAAGTAATCCTTGGCCGTATCCAATCCTCCCGAAACTTGCTCCAAACCGTCAACACTTTGATCCAGACCGTCCGTCAACTGGGAAATTTGACCCGAGAATTGGCTGAAGCCGCTTTGAATTTGTTCCTGGCCGTTTTGAATTTGCGCAAGGCCGGTCACCACTTCCGGGATCTTGCCGACGATTTGCCCCTGGCCTGCCGCCGCTTGATCCAGACCGGTTTCAAGCTGAGTCAAACCGCCGATAAATTGATCCAGACCAGCCGCCAGCTGTTTGCTTCCCTTTGCGGCAGCCTCATAACCCTGATTTGCCTGCTCAAGACCACCGGATACTTTGCCGAACTCACCTTGCAACTGTTGAAGGCCCGCAGTCATCTGAGGCAGCCCTTTAGCCGTCTCGGTAACCGTACCGACAATCGTCAAGTAATCCGGGTCTTTAGCTAGTTCGGGAAATTTGCTCTCCAAGCTGGCAAATCGCGAGGAGAGACTCGACAGCCCTTGGGATGCCGCATCCAGTTGGGTGCTGATTTGACCGATGCCTTCGCTAAATTGACCCAAACCGCTACCGATTTGCTGGTAGGATTTCAGCAATTGCGCATGACCTTCAGCCAGCTCGCGAGCGCTCTTTTTCACTTGCTGGAGCCCTTGTTTCAAATCGCCCGCGCCGGCAGAGCCGTCTTGAATCCCTTTTTCTATCGCGGACAGCCCCGTTTCTAATTGGGCAATGCCGTCCTTCAGCTTCCCTGTACCTTCGGCCAGCTTACCCGTGCTAGCCGCAGCCTCCTTCAGCTTCGGTTCATTTTCGGTTAGCGACGCACTGGCTTCCGCGAGTCCGTCCTTTATTTTGGCCAATCCTTCATTTCCTTGGCCCAGCCCTTCGCCAACCGTTTTCACCTGGCTGTTCAGTTCAAAATCTTTAACCTCATCGCCTGTAGGCCGGCTCATGCTTCGTACGCTGGCAACGCCGTCTACGCCGGCTACTTCACGGCTGATTTTCTCGGCCAATGTCATGTATCCGGCATTATCCATCGGCTCGTTGTTTTGAATGACGATTTGAGTAGGTAGCGATTCCCCCGGCTCAAAACTTTCCGAGATCAGGTTGTATGCCTTCACCGATTCGTACTCGTCACCGATTTCTTCCATGCTGTTAAACGAAACATTCCCGCTGTAGCTGATCAGAAACGGTACGGTCACCGCTGCCACGATGAGCAGCGCAGCCCATGGCCGTTTCAGCGAGAAGGACCCGATAGCTCCCCAAAAGCGGTTTTCCTTGTGTTCCAAAGAGCCGTTTAATGGCCAGAACAGCTTAGTTCCCAGTACCGCCATGAAGAACGGTACGACGGTCACGAGCGCAATCAGCATGACTGCAATACCGACGGCTACCGCCACCGCGGAGCGGTAAAGAACGAATTGCGAGAACCCGATCGCCGAAAAACCGACCAACACCGCGAGACCGGAGAAAAACACGGTCTTTCCGGCCTTCCGGTATGTCTGGATGATCGCTTCCCATTTATCTGCACCATGCTGCAGTTCTTCCTTAAACCGGCTGATTAGCAAGATGCAATAGTCCGTCCCTATCCCGAACATGACAGCGACCATAAAGATCTGCGTATAGGTCGATATCGGGAAATCGATGCGGTCCACCAGGAACGAAACGATCGATTGCGATACGACATAACTGATTCCTACCGTCAAAAGCGGGATAAACGGTGCGATGACCGAACGGAACACGACAAACAAAATTAGCAAAATAAAAATAACCGTAAAATATTCCGATTTTTTCAACCCTTGTTCCGAACTGACGACCATATCCTCATTGATTTGTTCCTGTCCGGTTAAATAATGCTCCACCTTCAAGGAATCCAACGCGCTGTGGATATCCTTCTCCATTTCAAGCAGTGGGCGGTCGCCCATCTTTACGGACAACGAGGTCAAGATTGTTTTGCCATCCTTCGACATCATCTTGTCCGCCGCCTCCGGCGTAGCGAAAGGATCCGTGATCGAGACGATACCGATTTGCGACATCTGTTCCCTAAGGGCCTTGAGTGCCTGCTCGACCTCATTTTTATCTTCCGTGTTTAAACCTTGATCGGAATGAAACACCAATGCGATTTGACTTTCTTTCTCTCCGCCCTTAGCATCCGATATATCCGCCAAAATGGCCGAGGCCGTAGAAGACGAGTAACCTTCGGGTACGACGATATCTCCCTTTTCGCGGACCAGATCCGACATCGATGGGGCCGTGAGGAACAACAGAACCGCAGCGGCGATCCACACCAGAACAATTGCCCATCTTGCCTTCAGTATAAATTTCATGATTCCCCGCTCTCCTTATCCAGTAAATATGCGAGTTTTTCAAAAACACCGAGAAAGCCTTCCACTTCTTCCGCGCCAAAATGCACTAAATACGTAGACAACGTCTCCATAATCTTGGCCTGTGCTTTTTTGTAATGGCTCATCCCCCGTTCGGTCAGGGACAGGTAAACGACTCTCCGATCGTCCTCGTCCCTGGCTCGCTCGAGTATTCCCTTATCCACCAGTCTTGTAATGATCGCGGTAATCGAGCTTTTCCCTACGACAAACGTTTCTGAGAGCTCGGTAGAAGTTACTTTGCCATGCATCACAATGTAATCGATAATCTGAAACTGATCCATCGTCATCTCATCTTGCAGCACTTCCCGGAGTTCGCCGTGCATTCTTTTTGTGACTGTAAAATAGGCTGCCATATAGCGCTCAATCAGCTCTTTGGATTCCTGCTTCAATTCCATCCTCCCATCCTTCTCTTTCTTGTCCTAGTAGTTCTACAATAAAACAGTTTCACAATAGAACTATATAAACTTCGAAGAGAAATGTCAAACGCGCAGAATGCAAAATAAATAACCCTCGCAAAGTGCAAGGGTTATTATTCGTTAATTCAAAATATGATGTTGTTTTATCATTTATTATCACGCTTACGCATGTGGCCGAATTCTTAGTCTTCGGCTTCTTCTTCCGCTTCATAAACGCATCGGAACTGCTCTGCACTGCCCGGGGAAGGAATGAACCCATTCACCGTAAATCCGATATTCCGGAAAAAATCGGCCCCTTCTTCGTCCGTTACAGCATTTACGAGCAGCGGCTTTTTGAGCAGCAGCGCTTCCACAATCAAGCCCCTGCCGTAGCCCTTTAACCGGTCTCCAGGATCGACGGCAAGGTGCAAAATATCCATTTGATCCGGATTTGCGAAACCAAGGCCGATCAGCCCCACTTCTTGCTCCTCCTCTATATAAACGAACAACTCAGCACCATCGGAGGATTCATACAACTTCCACGCCTCTTCTTCCCGCTCCGGATCGAAGCCTACCGCATATTCCATCAATTCGCGTACTTTAGAGCCGGCGGGAAAAGATGTTACTTGATTAAGCAAAACAGGACCCCCTTAGCCTTTCTTCTCGATGACTTCAGTGGTTCCGTCATCATACCCGACAATGACCGTGTCCGCGATGTCAACGAATAAACCGTGGTCGACTACGCCGGTCATCATTTTTAATTCATGGCTCAATTGGGCAGGAGATTCAATTGCGCCGAAAGCGGCGTCAACGATATAATTCCCGTTATCCGTCACATACAATCCGCCGTCCCTGGTTCGCATTTCAAAGTCGACGTCGTACCGTCGTTGCAGTTGTCCGAGGGTCCACTCATAGGAGAATGGAACGATTTCAATCGGCAGCTTGAACTGGCCCAATTGAGATACCATTTTCCCGCTGTCTGCAATGACAATAAACCGGTCGCTATTGATCGCCACCAGCTTTTCCCGCAGAAGGGCTCCGCCGCCGCCTTTGATCAGCGCCATGCCCGGATCGACTTCATCGGCTCCGTCAATGGCGAGATCCAAACGTTGAATTTCCGATGCAGGGATTAACGGAATCCCGTACTTCTCCGCAAGCTCTTCAGAAGCTTTTGAAGTGGCTATCGCGCGAATTTGCAGACCTTCAGCTACCCGTTGTCCAATCTTTTCAATTGCGTAATATGCCGTGGAGCCTGTCCCGAGCCCGACGATCATGCCGTCCCGGACCAATTCGGCTGCGCGGTAACCTGCCGCTTGTTTTGCATTCATTCGTATACGCCTCCTAATATTGTTGCCTATTATCTGCAAGTTTAATGGCGCGGCTGCTTACCGGATGTCTTTCTGCACCGGCAAGTACCCTATGTAACAAAGTAAGTCGGTTTGACTACATAATCAGCTAATATCATACCAAAAATGTAATTAAAAAAGAACAGCGCATCCTGCTCGAACCCTTCCGGGATACAAGAATGCGCTGTTGTAATTATTGATTATCGATTGCCGCCTTGATGCCTTCAAAAGAAATGTCCTCCACGGCTTGTCCGTTGACAAAAACAGTCGGCGTCCCGTCCACTCCATGGTTTTCCGCGATCAAAAAGTCCTTCTTCACGTTGGCGATATAGGTCTCCTCATCCAATTCCCGTTCAAAACGTTTCAAGTCGGCCTCGGGGATGTTGTCTTTTACCAGCTTCATAATAAACTCCTTGTTCGCCCATGCCTCGTCTTTCTTTCCCTGCTGCTCCATCATCAAATCGATATAAGTCCAAAAGAAATCCTGATTCTGCTGGTACAGCGTTTCTCCGGCAAGCGCGGCAAGCGTGGAATCCGGGGCCAGGAAAGGCATATCAACATAATAGAACACCGCTTCCCCCGTATCCAGATAATCTTGTTTCAATTGGGTCAGCACCTGATCTTTCCAACGTTTGCAAGCCGGACATTTGTAATCCGAGAACTCCACAATCTTCACTTGAGCTTCCGGATTCCCCAGGTAAGGCTGATTTTCTTCATCAAAACCGTCAGGGACCGTCCCGGCTTCCACCTTTTCCAAATCGGGATAACTTTCCGCCTTATTTCCTTGACCGCTAAAATTGATTACGAGCAAAATGCCAATCAGAACTACGGCTACACCGCATAGCCACCAAATTCCGGATTTCTTCTTTTTCACCCGCGGATTTCCTCCTCAATACAAAAGAGTAATAATTTGGACTATTATAGAAGGAAATCCGGAGTACAAGCTAGGATAAAAATCACTACCCGTTTCAGAGATGCTTTAGCTCTGATGGGCGGGCCGGGGGACTTTGGTTTTGTCGTCCTTCCCCTCGTCCGATTCCGGTTTGACCATTACCAAAATCAGAATTACGGCAACAAGAGATACGGCGCCGATCACAATGAACATCCACATATGTCCTCCGCCCACCAGCAGAGAAATCACCGGCGGCCCAAGAGATACCCCGATAAACCGCATGCTGCTGTAAATGGATGTAATCGTTCCGCGCAGTTCTTTTTCGATGCCCTCGGTAATCAGAGCGTCCGAGCTGGGGAGCACGATCCCGATTCCGACCCCGCAAACGATCAGACAGGCGATCACAAAATATATATTGTTAAAAAAACTGATGCCGAATAACGCTGCTGTAGCAAGCACCAGGCCGGTAACCCCGCACCATTTCATCAGTTTTTTGTTTTTGCCGATTTTCTTGCCGGTTAAATAAGACGCCAGACAGAGCGCGGCCAAGGGGATGGCGAGCACCAGCCCTTTCAGGACTCCGTCGAGTCCGTGCTTTTTCTCCAACTGATCCGATAAATAAAAGAGCACGCCGAACAGCAAAAACATGCAGATTCCGCCAATTGCAAAAATCGCATATAACCAGCGTCCTTTTTCCGCGAATACTTGCTTTACGGACTGCATGAACTCTTTCAAGGGTTTCGCTTCGCTCTTTCGCTCCGGTTCCTTGACCAGAAAAACTACAAGCAAGAGCGAGATCAGGCATAAAGCAGGGATCGCCAGAAACGGCGCATACCAAATCCACGCCCCGAGAAGAGCGCCTAAAATCGGACTCAGCACTTTGCCGAACGTATTTGAAGTTTCAATAATTCCCAGGCTGCGACTCACCTCATCGTCATCGTCAAACATATCCCCCACCAGCGGAAGAACAATCGGAAATGCTCCAGCCGCCCCAATTCCCTGCAGCAGTCTCCCGGCGATAATAATCCAATAAACGGTCAAGCCGTCGGCAAACCAGGGAGCTACGCCGGATATTCCACCTCCAACGGCGGCGATCAGCAGGCTGGGGATAATAATTTTTTTCCGGCCCCATTTATCCGAGAGATAGCCGGCAACCGGAATAAGCAAAATTGCGACCACCGCGTACACCGTAATGAGCATGCTGACTTGAAAAGAGGATACGCCCAGTTTTCGTGAAATCTGCGGCAATATCGGAATCAACATGGAATTGCCCAGCGTCATGATGAGCGGGATGGATGCAAGTGCAGCCAAATCCCCCTTTTTGTTGTCCATCCTGCAGCCACCCTTCGGAGTCGATAAATGATTCCATAAAGGGTAGTTTGGTTGAAAAGCAATAATTTATACCGTGCGGAGATGCCCGGTCATATCTGGACGTACGCCGCTTTGTCCGCCTCACGGATAAATCTGCTCGGTTCGCCAATGGAATACACGTGAAGCAAATGCATAGCTCTTGTGCATGCCGTATAAAAAAGCTTCCGCTCAGTCTCGCGCGTATATTTGCGGTCCGATCCGTCGTAAATCAGAACGGCGTCGAACTCCACCCCCTTGGCAAGATATGCGGGAATGATATGAATCCCTTTTTCGAACGACAGCGTCGTCTTCTTGATCAGCTTCACCGGCAGATCGGAAGAAAGATCCTCGTATGCCTCCAGACTCTCGGCAGCCGTTTTGCAAATGACGGCGATCATGTCGTAGCCTTCCCCCCGTAGAGCGGAGATGTCCTGACGAATCCGACGATGCAATTCACTGCGATCGGCTATGATGCGGACCTCCGGCTTCTCGCCTTCCCGGTTGAACGGAACGATAGCTTCTCCGCCCGGAACCATGCCCCGTGTAAATTCCACAATCTCCCGGGTCGAACGATAGCTTTGCACCAACGTGATCAATTCGCTCTCGGATTCCCCATACAAGTCACTTAGGGCAGTAGACTGTTGTAACACCGAAGCATGCGCATAGATCGCCTGATTCAAGTCGCCGAGCGCCGTCATGCGGGCACGCGGAAAGAGGCGTTTGAGAAAATACAACTGAAACGGCGAATAATCCTGGGCTTCGTCAATGATCACATGACGGATAGCCGTATTGGAACGAAAGCCCAAAATCAGTTCCTTTAAGTAAAGGAACGGAGTGGCATCTTCATAAAACAATTCCCCATCCCTGATTTTTTGCAATGTCTGGCTGCAAATGGCATCCCAATCCTCCGGCAATTCTCCCCCGCTGATTTCTTTCATCAGTTCCCGCTGCTGAAAGAGCTGGCTGTATAGTTTGGTCACATCCACAAAACGCAATGATTTAATCCAGCGCCGAAGCGGCTTAAGCCGGTCACTGACGACCATTTTGGCGAGGATGGTTTTTTCTTCATCATAATCGCTGAACAGCTCACTCCGGCCCTTCTGATTCCGGCGCATGCGCTGATAAGCCCGCTGATAATCCTCGGTATCCAGCAATTGAATCTGCTCTTCCACCCAGGGTTCATGAATCTCGTTCTTGCCAAAGGCCGCAAGTTCTTTTAACAGCCATTCCTTCAGCAATTCGCAACGGTTTGCCAGACGAATGGCGGGATCGTAAGCATAAAACGCCCGCGCAATTTCATCTGCCCCGATAATTTCCTTTCCTTGAAAACGAATCGGTTTGAACTTCATATCTTTATGTTCAAGAAGCTCCTTGTAGCGGTTAAAGGCATCGAGAAATACGGGCGAAGATTTGTAACGAATTCCGTTGATCCTTGCGGCATAGGCATCGTCTTCTTCACCGGACAGTACGTATTCAATCTGAATGAACGGGTCCTCCAACTGAAATTCCCGGCCTAATCGGTGTTCCAAATATTCTTGGAACGTCGTTTGCAGCATATTCTCTTCCCCTAGCTCCGGGAGAACCGTGGAGACATAGCTGTTGAACATCGGATTCGGCGAAAAAAGAATCATCTGATCGGCCTGAAGCGTGTCGCGGTGCTTGTAGAGCAAATAAGCGACCCGTTGCAGCGCGGCGGAAGTTTTGCCGCTCCCCGCCGCTCCCTGTACGATCAGCATACGGCTTTTGTCATTGCGGATAATTCGGTTTTGTTCCCGCTGAATAGTGGCTACAATGCTCTTCATCTGTGCGTCCGAGCTCCGGCTCAGCACCTGCTGAAGCAGCTCGTCGCCAATCGTAACGCCCGTATCGAACATCACTTTGATCTCGCGACCGCGAATGACAAACTGCCGCTTCAGCGTCATTTCTCCCTGTATCGTTCCCGAAGGCGTCTCGTATGCGGCAGGGCCTGGGACGCTGTCATAATACAGATTCGAAATGGGTGCCCGCCAGTCATACACAAGAAAGGAATTTTCCCCTTCATCCAAAAGCGAGGCGATCCCGAGATAAATCGATTCCTCTCCTAGTCCTTCCTCGGCAAAATCGATCCGTCCGAAATACGGCGACTGCTTCAGCCGTTTCATTTTGCCTAATGCGGCCGAAGCATGTTGGTGGCTCTTTTCCCGTTCCGAGAGCACTTGAGATTGCTGACGCAAACTGGTTGATGTTTCTCCCAGGTCATCCGCTTCAGCAAAGTTGACGGTAACTTCATCCCAAAATTCCTTCCGCATCGTCACAACATCTTCGCGAACATGCCCAACCTCGATCTCCAGCCGCGTGATATTGTCATCGATCCGGTCCGCTACCACTTCCACGCGCTGCTGTTCTTCCTGCCATGCCTTGTCCGTAACGTTCACACTGATCGCTCCTCTTTAAATGCTAACTTATTCCGTTCATCTCTATATGAATAACCTATTGACATTAATAATAATTCATGCTATAATTCCATTAGGATATTCATGTTTGTCAATATGATTTGACAGTCCATGTTTTATTGTATCCATTTTATGCGATTATTTCAACCATTTGTTCATCTTTTTTTCATTGCCTGCAATATTGAATATAACTAATACGAAAGTCCTGCCTAGCGGCAGGACTTTTTTGATGTCTATGTTTCCCCGAACGCCTGGCTATGATCCGCCAAACGGTTCAAACGCTCCAATTGATGTCCGTATTCATACATCTCGGCCGAAACGATCGACAGGCGAAGAATGCCTTCCCGCTGAGCGGCATACCTGTCCAGCATTCCGCGCAGAAATTCGTCGTTGTCGTGTTCAAACTGCTCGGCTTCCAGAAAGTTCGGCTTTAGTTTGTCATCAAACTTCAGCATGATATGTTCATGAAATTTGATGAGCTTCTCCAATTGCTGATCAAATTCCTGATTTAATTCCGGAGTACGCACTGCCTGAAAATAATGCTGTTCCACTGCATCCAGCACCTCGTAACCTTTTCTTAACGTTTTTAACATCTGCTTATATACTACAAGTTGCCGGCTCTCGCTAAACTTCGGCGTTTTGAGTTTTTTCTGGTCTTCTTCCATCAGCTTGTATTTATCGACCAGCGAATTAATCGTATCCTCAAGTTTGCGCTTTTCGCTCCGAAACACCGCCTCCTTGATCTCGTCCGAGATCGCGGTCCGCATCAATAAGGACAACTGGTCGAATGTTCCGCGAATTTGGTGAATATATTGCACTCTCGGCTTCGGCGGGAACACCAAAATGTTGATCACGAACGCGGAAACGATCCCCACCAAACTGAGCGCGAACCGGTTCAGCGCAAATTCCCATTGTCCGGACGCTTCCATGACGGAGACTACAGTAACGAGCGTAATTCCGATCGTGTCGCCCATTTTCAATTTAAGACAAATCATGATTACAAGAATACAAACAAGGCCGACGGCGATCGGTTCATTAGAAAACAGCATTCCGCCCAACATGGCCAAAATGGCGCCCAGCGTGTTGGTCTGCAATTGGTCCAGCAAATATCTCCAAGACCTGTAGATGGAAGGCTGCATGGCAAATATCGATGCGACCGCCGCGATAACCGGCGGAGATAGATGAAACCAGCTTACTACGTATAATGCCAAGGTTACAGCCAGTCCTGTCTTCAACATTCTAGCGCCAAACGTCACAACAAATTCCTCCTGTTACTTCTCTCTCAATCATTTTTACCCGAATTGAAATGATTTCGCTCATTTTGTCAACAATATATCATTGTAAGGCCCAAATTATTCTAAACGAAGAGGTGGAAAAAGTCTATGTATCAACTGAAAGGTCTTGCCGCAGCAACCGGGCTGGTCTTGATCCTGACTTTGGTCCCTGCTGCGGCAGGCCACGTTTACGCAGAGACTCCGCAAGCCGTGCAAAAGGCAGCTACTCCCGAGTCCCAAGATCCGCATCCCCGGCATCCAAATCCTCCCTTTCGCCATTTCCACGGCGGGCATATCGTAAAAGATACGGCAGAACTGCTCGGCATGGAACCTA
Source organism: Fontibacillus forbon (assembly GCF_046559655.1). Classification (NCBI taxonomy): domain Bacteria; kingdom Bacillati; phylum Bacillota; class Bacilli; order Caryophanales; family Paenibacillaceae; genus Fontibacillus; species Fontibacillus forbon. Next base: position 332,203 of record NZ_JBKGFV010000002.1, read on the forward strand.
AAGACATTATGGAGCAGCTAAAACAAGGCAAAACGCTGCTGCAAATCGCACAGGCCAGCAAAGGGTGGAGTGAAGAAGAATATCTCAAAAAGCTGACGGAAACCGCCTCGCGGAACATCGACAAAGCTGTCGCGGAAAACAAAATAGATGCTGAAAAAGCATCCCGGCTGAAAGCTATTTTGCCGGAAAAATTTAAGAAGGTCATTCACCGAACCTGGAAGGATAACCATTCCGGTCATCCGGCCCTTGATTATCAAAACAATCAGATTCATTGGGTTAAGCCTTCGGCGAACCCTTGAACAAACATTACCTCCGGGAGCAAAAAAACAGAGGAATCCCCAAATGCGGCGGTTCCTCCGTTTTAAACTAACCCTTATAAATTCCATGCTATACAAGACGATGATTTAACTTTCGTTTGCCGGCGGCGGGAGCCGCTTCCCGGCTCCGACGGGCACCTCCAGGATATCAAGCAGAAACATAAAAATAGGTACGCCCACAATCAACCCCCACACGCCGAAGAAGTGCTCCCCCACGAGCAGAATCATAAACGTGTAGAAGATCGGCAAATGCGTCTTGTTGGACATGAATTTTGGATTCAGGAAATACGTTTCAACCGCATGAACCACGGCGATCATCACCAAAACATAGACGATTTTGATCAATCCGCCGATTTTGAAGGCGATCGCACAAAGCGGGATCAGGGAAATAATAACGCCCATGACCGGAATAAGGCCCAGTAAAAAGATCATGATGCCAAGGGCGATCAAATTCGGAAAACCGAAAATCCACAAGAAAATCGTGGAAAGCACGGCATTAACCAAGGCGATCAAAAATTGGACTTCGATCACTTTTCCGAACGATTGAACGAACTTTTTGCCGAAGTATTCCAGTTCAAGAAACAAGAATGAAGCACGGCTGGCTTTGAATTTTGATGTGAAATTGGTGACCTTCTCTTTTTCCAAGAGGAAGAAAAGGCTGAGTATAATCGCTACGAATAAATTAAGGCTCCATTTGCCAATATCCGAGATCGTGCTGACCAAAAAGTTAAACCCGCTGTCTATGTAAGCGGAAAGATCAATATCTTTGAGCGATTCCACCAGGAAATTCAATATCAGATTGTCCGGCAAATTGCTCGGCGGATTGTCATAAAACGAAATAACCTGGTTAACCAAATCCGTTAATTCGGCAATGAAGACGGGCAGGTAGTAATAGATAGCGGCCACAAGCAGCGTAATCATTACGACGTATATCAACAGAATCGTAATTTTTCGGTTAATGCGGACGACCTTATCCACATTCCGGGTGATGAAATTATGGAGACGGTTGATAAGATAAGTAAGAATGAACGTTATAAGTATCATGTTGAGCATACTACGCGAATAATAAAGCACTAAAACGACAAATAACAGAGCAAGCACCCTGCGGAAACCCGGAATTTGAAAAAGTTCTTTAAAAAACGTCATTATAAGCAACCTGCTCCCTCATAAATAGACTTCAAAATAACCTATGATTTCATCTTAAGCGAGCCGAAGCAAGAAAAGCAAGTCACCAGGCCTGATCTCCTTTTTTTGTGCCATAGCCGGAATCCCAAGTCTTCCCCGGCACTTTACCGCAACGACGCTTTAATGTTTCTTCACTGGCGTGTAAGCACTTGCCATTTTATATTTCCAGGCATATAATCTCGTATAAATTACGTAATGAAATTTTCCGAAGGACTATGACGGAGAAAAGTAAGCGAATGCGTCCAAACAGGGACGGTGGTGCCGGAGACTGAGAGCACCCCGCTGGAGCCGCGCCGCCGAAGTTCGCTCCCGAGTCGATTCCTGAACAGCCGCAAGTGGCAGTAAGGAACTCCGGCCGCACACCGTTATCCGTGTCTAAGCTGAGAAACCAGAAGGTTGTCTAACAAGGGTGGTACCGCGGTAACCCCGTCCCTTGATAGGCGGCCTTTTCTGCGTTTACGGTTGTCCAAACACGATTTGATCAGGTTGAGTACAGCATCGGTCTGCATTTTAAGCCAAATATAAGGAGTGAAAGTAACATGAGTCAACCATTGGAGGAATTAAGAGATCAATTGGACGGTATCAATCATGAACTTCTAAAGCTGTTAAACAAACGCGCCGAAATCGTCCGGAGTATCGGAGAAATCAAAGACAAACAAGGAGTGCCCAAATTCGATCCCGTACGGGAAAGAGCGATGCTCGAAGAATTGACCCGGCACAATCCCGGACCTTTCAAGGACTCAGAGGTCAAGCACATTTTCAAGGAGATTTTCAAAGCCTCGCTGAATCTTCAGGAGGAAGATCATAAACAACAACTGCTCGTCAGCCGAAAAAAACAGCCCGAAAATACTGTAATCGATGTGCTTGGCACACCGGTCGGCGGAGGTTCCCAGGTTATGATCGCAGGACCTTGCTCCGTGGAATCTTATGAGCAGCTGCGGACCGTCGCTTCCGCCTTAAAAGACGCAGGTATTAAGGTGATGCGTGGCGGCGCCTTCAAACCGAGAACATCGCCTTACGATTTTCAGGGGCTTGGCGTTGAAGGCTTGAAAATGCTCAAGGAAGTCGCGGCTGAATTCGGGCTGGCTACGATTAGCGAAATTGTCCATCCCGCACATATTGAGCTGGCGGAGCAATATATCGACGTTATTCAAATCGGTGCCCGAAATATGCAGAACTTCGAACTGCTAAAAGCCGCAGGGGAAGCAAACATCCCCGTTCTGTTGAAGCGGGGGATCGCCGCCACGCTGGAGGAATTCGTTCACGCCGCGGAATATATTGCGGTAAACGGAAATTCCAGAGTTATGCTGATCGAACGCGGCATCCGCACTTATGAAAAATGGACGCGCAACACCTTGGATATTTCCGCCGTACCGCTGCTGAAACAGGAGACCCATCTTCCGGTGCTCGTGGATGTAAGCCATTCGACGGGCCGGAAGGACATCTTACTCCCATGCGCCAAAGCGGCTCTGGCCGCCGGTGCCGACGGGATCATGGTCGAGGTTCATCCCGATCCGCAGGTAGCCTTGTCCGACGCCGCACAGCAGCTCAATATTCCGCAATTTCAGGAACTATGGGAAGGAATCCGCCTTTCCGGACTGTTCAAGGAATCCTAATTTAAATGGCCTGACTACGACCGAAGCAGCACCGGTTTCACGCAAACCGGCTTGGAGACGGTAGCTGTTCGGCCGGTGAAGGTCAATCTGCCGCTTTCGCGATCTACCCGGAACAATACCAGATTATCCGAATCTCGATTGGCTACGATCACATGGTTTCCGGACGGAGTAAGCGCGAAATGGCGAGGGTGGCCGCCTTCGGTCGATACGTGCTCCACATAAGAAAGTCTCCCGGTTTCCGGATGAATGCTGAATTGAACGATACTGTCGTGGCCGCGGTTTGACCCGTATAGAAACATCCCGTCCCGGGAAATCGCTATTTCCGCGGTCGTATTTTCGCCATTAAAGTCATCCGGCAAAGTCGACAGCGTCTCCAACAGTGTTAACCGGCCGTTAGCGGCATCGAACCGGAAGGAAGATATTGAATTTCCGACTTCGTTAATCGAATAAAGAAATTTCCCTCCGGGGTGAAACGCCAGGTGGCGCGGTCCCGATCCGGGCGGTGTCTTGGTATCGCCAACCGGCTGCAATGTACCATCTTCCGTATTTACGGCATAGGTACGCACCAGATCCAGCCCCAGATCGGCGACCAGCATAAACCGGTTACCCGGACTGAACTGTGCAGAATGAGGGTGCGGACGATCCTGTCTCACAGGGTCTGCTCCGTGCCCCTCGTGCTGCTGTTCATCCGACAGTTCAAGCAGCCGTCCGTCGGCCGCAAGTTTAACCAGCCCCACGTTACCGCCATGATAACCGGATACAGCCAAAAACTTAAATTCATGGTCGTTTTGAATATGCGACGTTGAAGGCCGGATCGTTCTGATCCGGTTTATTTCCGTCAGCCTTCCCGCTGCCGTATCGATGGAAAAGGACACCGCTTCGCCGACTCTTTCCCCGTCTTCACTTTTCGTTTCCGAGATGGCATAAAGTTTACCGCTGCCGCCATCTACGCTTACAAACGTCGGATTTTTCAAGCCCGATACGGCATTCAGACGGGTGAATTCCCCCGTAATTTCATTCAATTCATATACATAAACTCCGGTGTCAGCCGGCTCGGCGTAGGAACCGATAAACAGGAGCAGACGCTCATTTACTTCAGACAAGAATAATTACCTCCTTATTGGTTTTAATTATATAAGATGAATAATGAATAGGTTGCCGGCAAGGGAGCAAAATGATTCCGAAAGAAACGGCAGTTCAACTTATATAAAAAACTTATTTCCCTTTATTTTTCTCTAATTTCGCCCAAAAGTCCAGCCCGTCCCCCCCCACCTTCCTTAAAAATTTAAATAGATCCCCTACACAAAACGGTAAAAATATGGTATACTGCAAGCGCTTCCACAACATCATCTAAAGGGGGAATTTGGAATGATGAATGTCGGACCGGAGAAGAAGGACGTGTATGATCTCAATCCGCACGATGCCTATTTCTTCAAAATCGGAGCCCACGGGCTAGTTTGCTTCCACGGCAGAAATTACAGCATAAAACAGAGATTCTCTGCGGAACAAACCTCCAAACTCGTATCGGACTCCTCTTTTTACCGTATCAGCACCAATTGCTACGTCAATCTGTTTAAAATCTCGGAAATTCGCGACAATGTAGTCATGTTCCGCGATGAAATTCACGGGATCAAGACGATCAACGTTCCGAGAAGAAACCTGGAGCAGATTAAACGCCTGCTTCCGGCAAGCCGCCCCGAGGCAGCGGAGATCAATCAAGTCGTCTAGCGTCACCCACTCCCAAAGAAAAAGCAGCCGGTTCCACGCGAAATGGAACAGGGCTGCTTTTTCAATTTATCAGATTTAATTATTTCAAATAAAAACGGGCCGTTTCTTCCCAGATTTCGCCGGGGGCCAGACCGAACAGGCCGATTTCATCTCCAGGCAGATTCACTTTCGGAGCGTTCACGAGATTGATTTGCGGCTCAGGGCAAAAGAATCCTTCCGTCGCTCCATTGTTCCAAATCATCCATTGTTTGTAGGAAGTCCCCACGTCATAAACCAGGGTTACACCAAGCTTCTCATCGGTCAGTTCCATCCGGTTGCGGCCGTTTTGCGGTACCGCCGTATAGTGATTATCCATGGACGCATAGAACGGATACAACCCTTCTCCCTTCAATTGCAGTTCCTCTTGGGTTAACGGCTGATAGGAGCCGGTTGGCAGCATCCGGTCGCTCAACTGCCAGCGCTCGCCGATGGTAAGTTTCACCTTGTAATCCTTGGCTTCGCTGCCAGGCGCAAAAGGAGCGTTGACAGCGGTATGGAATGCCAGCAAGCAAGGCATTTCTTTATCGCCGTCGTTACGTACGAATAAATGCTGGGATAGTCCATTCTCGCTCAGTGCATATTTCAGTCTCACTGTAAAGCGGAAAGGCAGATATTGATACGCCTCATGATGTTCGTCGACTACAGCCTTCACTGTGACATAGCTTTCCAGCTTGCTTTGCCCATAATCCTCCACCTGCCAATTCGCCGTATGCAGAAATCCGTGCAAGTGGTTGCCGGTAGCTTCTTCATTCACCGGAAAACGGTAAACTTCCCCTTTCCAAGGGAACAGCCCGTCCTCATATCGGTTAGGCGGGAACAGCACCGGAATCCCGTAGACTCCAGGGTTATTCTTGAATGTATCCATTTCTCCTTCCGCCGGCTCGCGGAGAATTCGGTAACCGCTTTCGGTATCGCGGAAAGAAATCAGGTTTCCTCCGACGCCCGGAAGCATGACAGCCTCATATTTTCCCGCTTGCAGAAAGACTGCAGGCTCCTCTTGAAACATGCCTTCATAGGCTTTGATTTGTGTCATCTCTCATATCTCCCTTCAAACCTTATCTTGCTTGAACAACCTGGTATGGATTATACAAAATGCAGGTTCAAAAGTCACCCTTTCCAATCACAGGACCAAAGCCCGGTTATTCGTCCCTCAATATTTTCCGGCCCAGGGTCATTGCCAGCAGGATCATCAGTACGCCGACAGCCAACTGCATGCCGAACACCTGCATCCAGTGCGGCCAATCCGTGATCCATTCATACATTTTACCGCCGATCAGCGGGCCGAAAAAGGAAGCAACTCCCGTGATGGCGGAATACATCGCCATGTACATCGGCCTTTCCGCCTTCGGCGTATCCCCGATCATGAAATTGAAGGCAAGCTGATTAAACCCGCCTACTCCGATCCCAAAGGCTGCATGCTCAAAAAATAAAACGGGGAGCACGGGAAATGCCGAGAGCAGGCCCCAGGACAGTATCGCCAACGCAATGAGCGGCATCGTCCACCACAGCAATCTTCGATTGCTGTACCTTGCGTTCAGGTTGCCCCATACATAAAAGCTGGCCATCATGAACACGGTTTGCGTTACGTTCAGCAGGGAAATCGTCTTATAATTGATATCCAGCAATTCGAGCATGACGTAGGAATACAGCGGCACGACAAGATTTTGCAAAAAAAGAAAGCCTGCGATAAAACCCGTGGATTTTATAAAGGAACCGTCCTTCAACGGCTTTCGAAGCATCGGAATAAATTTGCTCTCCTCCGAACGTTCGAAAGGCAGATCCGGATAAAAGAAAAACGTTATGATATTGCCCCCGATGCATATCCAGGCCACGATATATAAATACAGAAAGCCCTGTCCGCCGGGAAACTGGTCGAGCAGCATCCCCCCTATAAACATAAACAAGGTTCCAAGGCCGTTTACCAATGTATTGCGGATTCCAAAATATCTTCCTCTGACCCTTGCGGGTACTATATCGCTGATCAGCGAATTCCAGAGCATCGCCACTATCGTATTAAACATAAAAGCGGATACATAGAACCCGAAATAAGCCGCTACCCAATAGCGTTCGGGAAACAAAAACGGCGCCAACCCGGTTGCACCCCATAATAAACGCTGAATGGTACCGAAGATCACGAAAGCCCATTTTCGGCTGCGGATTTTTTGAATGAAAAAGGCAACGAAAAGCTGCCCGATATTGACAAAAGTCGTAATCGCAAGCACAAATCCCAATTGGCCGGATGTTGCGCCCAAATACAGGAGAAATCCCGTTAGAAACTGTCCTCCGATCAAGGTTTGGAAAATGACCGACGGGATTCCTTCCACCGTGGCGATCGTCAAATTTCTGCGGTGTACGGATTCTTTACGGTGTGTGCTCTGTTTCAAATTTAAGCTGCCCCACACGATGATGACACACTCCTTATGGCTCTACTATGTTCCATTCCGGGAAAAGACCACCGGCATACATAAAAAATCCGAACTTCTACATACTCAAAATACGTGGTTCCCCGGCCAATGAAAATCCAGAGCCAAGAACCTGTAACCTACATGAATGGAGTGCGATTGAACATGCGCAATACGATTTGGAAAAGGGCAACGCTCCCGATTTTGTCAGGGCTTCTGCTGGTTGCCTGCGCAGCCTGCGGAAACGGACAGTCCGGGCCCTCCGTCAAGTCCGCCCCGCCCTCGGAAAATCCGCTGATCCAAAATACGCCTGGAGAAGACGATGCGGGGAGTTCCTGGATTCCGCTTGCCCAGGTTGCCGACTCGCTTGGTCTGCGTCTGAAAGAAACCAGCGCTATGGCCAAAATGGGATATACCGACGTCATGTTTCAAGTCGAACCCAGCCAGAGAAGCGCCGTCTCCTTCGGAAAACAAATCTCGTTGTCCCAGGCCCCAATCTCTCAGAACGGGCAAATTTGCTTGACCGCCAATGCCCTTGGCGAGCTTCTCCAAACTGATGTTAAGCTTGACCGCAGGACCGGTAATCTGCAGATCGCACCGCTTCGCAATGACGGAGGCCCATCGGAGAACAACCCGCAGCAAGCCGCAGGCGTGAAGCGGATGAACATCCTCAGCCTCTCTGGAAACCGGGACGAGCTGATCTCCTTCGCCAAACAATTTCTCGGCACCCCTTACGATTTCGGGGCATCGACTTACGAACAGTCCAAAAAATTCGACTGTTCTTCTTTTACGCGCCATGTATTCAAACGATTCGGGATCAGTCTTCCCCGCCTGGCCAGGGATCAGGCAAAGGTGGGCACCTCGGTTGAAAGGTCCAGCCTGCAAACCGGCGATTTGATCTTCTTCACGGTTCCAGGACGATTCGAAAACGACAAGATTCCAGGGCATGTCGGCATTTATATCGGAGACGGCAAATTCATTCACACCTGGGGTGAACCGGGCGTGCAAATCAGCCCCCTGGACACCGGATATTGGCATGACGTGATTCTGTTCATGCGCCGGGTACAATAAATTTTATCCGCAAGCTAAAGATCCTTCATAGCCAAGGGGCCGCGGTCTCTTGGCATACTCTTCTTTCTTCTTTCGTTTCCGCAATATTCGACTCTATTTCCTTTCGCTACAAATACCAAGTATAATAAATGAAAGAATCACTTTCCATATCATTTCTAGTACAAAAATGGATCAAATGCACACATAATTAGAGGAGATTAGCGATGGACGATTTGAAAAGAGCTTATGAACTGTTAGGACTTTCCGAGAACGCTTCCAGAGAGGAAGTAGAGAAAGCTTTCGACCTGCTGCTTAGAAGATCCCGTTCCCGACGGCCAAATGCACAGGGTGACGGCGAATCGGAAGAAAATGAGTACGATCTTCAACTCAAAGCTTATAAAACGATCGTGGAGTATGAAGAACGCAGCAAAATCGATGAAATGAGCCGTAAGCGTTACGGCAAATGGGGGAAATTCGCCGGAAACGCCGAGAAAGTCGACGATTTCTTCCGACTTCACAAAACGAAGGTTATTATCGGTATTATCGCCGTCATCGCGCTAGTAGTCGGAATCACTGCCTTTATTAATCACCGTGAAGAACAAAAACGGCTGGCTGCCTTGCCTCCGATCGATTTGTCGATCATGTTTGTGGGCAACTATATGACGGATCAAAATCAAGGCGGCGACGAAGGACTCGAAAAGGCCATGACCGCCCAATTTCCGGAATGGAAGAGACTGAAAGTCATTCTTACATATTTGCCGTCTCAAGGCGAAGGGGGCGGCACAGCCGATCTTGCCTACCAGCAAAAGGCCATGGCCATGGTTGCCACCGAAAAACCGGATGTATATATTTTGGATGAGAATTCATTTGATTGGCTAGGCGGAGGCGGAGTTCTGGAAAAACTGGATACGGAAGCAAACGGTGTGCTGAAGCCGCTGCTAGGTGAGAATTCCATCAAAGTTGGACGTACCGAGGAAGAGACCGAGGATCATGTCTACGGCATCCGGGTGACCGATAGCCCGCTCGCGAAGCAACTGCCCCTCGCAATGCAGGATATGATCATCACAGTACGTATCGGATCGGACAACAAGGATAAAGCGATCCATTTGATTGAACGATATTTGGAGCCGGACAACACTGCGAAATAGCATCTGGTTCTTCAATCCCGGCGCCTCGAACGGCTCCGGGATTTTTATTTATAGGAAGACCGCCCTCACCGAGAGTGGATAACCACGCCTCACGCAAAAGTCAAAAATTAAGAATTGATTTACGTAAGCGCATCTACTACAATAGGGGTATAAACGCGCGTTTACAGAAAGTAGGGAGCCACATGCGCAGTGAAGATATTGCCAAGTTGGCCGGAGTGTCCCGCAGTACCGTGTCTCGCGTCATCAACAATTACTCTAACGTTCCCGAAGCGACCCGGGCCAAAGTGCTGCAAGTGATCGAGCAGTATCAGTACGAGCCCAACAGCTTCGCCAGAGCGCTGGCCGGCAAGCGGACCGATACGATCGGACTGTTCGCCATCAGTATGAACGAGAAGGAAAACGCGACTCGCATTTACCAGAACAGCTACTTTGCCCCGATCGTCGATCTTGTCGTCGATACGGCGAACGCCCGCGGATTTTATGTACTTATTCATACCGTATATTCTCCCGGGGATTTCCAGAAAATAAAACAGGCTTTTCTGCAAAAGCGGATTGACGGAGGCATTCTCGTCGGCACGCAAAAGGATATCGAGCTCGTGCGTGAACTGGTCAGTCAGGAGGCACCGCTCGTTCTCATCGACTATGACATCTCCGAGATTATGGCCGAGCGGCTCAACAAAAACCATCTGGCCGTCATCAACTCGATGGACTATGAGGGAACCGTTGAAGCCATTGAGTACCTGATCCAACTCGGTCACCGCGAAATTGGAATCATCAAAGGTAGGATGAACACCTTTTCGGGCCGGGAACGTTACATGGCCTACGAGAACACGTTGCAGAAGCACGGTTTGCCCCTGGTGGAAGATTTTATTCTGGAAGGCGACTTTCTTAAGGAAACCGCCTACCGCGAGGCAGCCAGATTAGCGCTTGGCGGCAAGATGCCTACCGCCCTGTTCAGTTCGAACGACGACATGGCGATATCCGCAATGGAAGCGTTCTCCGAACATGGGATCAGCGTACCCGACCAGCTTTCGATCATCGGATTCGATGATGTGCAACTCGCCGCCCGGATCAGTCCCAAGCTGACTTCGGTCAAGCTGCCGATCGACGATATGGCCAAAGCGGCTGTGGAAAAAGTGATCGGCCTCTGCAATGCCGAAGAACCGACATTCAGCACGGTAAGTTTTCCCGCCCGGCTTGTGATTCGAGATTCGTGCAAGCCGGCCGGGAATTAGCGGGTAATGCTCCGGCAAGCCGGACACGCCTCTTCCCTTCCAAGGGTGAGGCGATGTCTTTTCACTACAATAAACGCGCGTTCATAAACGAAGGGAGAGACATGATTCATGAAATTCGGACATTTTGACGACGTTCGCAAAGAATATGTAATCAACACGCCACAAACCCCTTATCCGTGGATTAACTATCTGGGTAACGAACAATTTTTCGGACTGATTTCCAACACGGCCGGAGGCTACACCTTTTACCGGGATGCCCGCTTGCGCCGTTTGACCCGCTACCGGTACAACAATATTCCGCTGGATACGGGCGGCCGTTACTACTACCTGCGCGACCATGACAACGACGATTTCTGGACTCCGGGCTGGATGCCAGTCAAACGCGATCTTGATTTCTATGAGTGCCGTCACGGCCTTGGTTATACTTCGATTACCGGTGAGCGCGGCGGTATTTCCGTTAATCAGCTCGCTTTCATCCCGCTCGGTTATACTGGCGAAGTACATCGTTTGACTGTTAAGAACACAAGTTCTGCCAATAAAACAGTCTCCCTCTTCTCCTTTGCCGAGTTCTGTCTGTGGAATGCCCAGGACGACATGACCAACTTCCAACGCAACCTCAGCACCGGCGAAGTGGAAGTTAAGGATTCCGTCATCTATCACAAAACGGAATATCGCGAACGCAGAAACCACTATGCCTTCTATTCCGTAAACCGGAACATCGACGGCTTCGATACGGACCGCGAATCGTTCGTGGGTCTGTACAACGGCCTGCATGAACCGCAAGCCGTCGTTGCCGGTAAAGCCACCAACTCCGTTGCTAGCGGCTGGTCCCCGATCGGATCGCATGAAATCAAGCTGACTCTTGCGCCAGGCGAAGAACAAAGCCTCGTATTCATCCTTGGTTATGTTGAAGTTGCCGAGGAAGATAAATGGGAAGCTTCAAGCGTCATCAACAAGAAACCGGCTCAAGCGATGATCGAGAAGTTCGCAACGGACGCCGATGTGGATCGCGCTATGGAAGAGCTTGCTTCCTACTGGGAGAACCTGCTGTCCAAATACCAAATTAACAGCGGCGACGACAAGCTGAACCGGATGGTCAACATCTGGAACCCGTATCAATGTATGGTTACGTTCAACATGTCCCGTTCCGCTTCCTATTTCGAATCCGGCATCGGCCGCGGCATGGGCTTCCGCGATTCGAACCAGGATTTGCTCGGCTTCGTGCATCAAATTCCGGAACGCGCCAGAGAACGTATTCTCGATATCGCCGCTACGCAATTTGAAGACGGCAGCGCATATCACCAATATCAACCGCTCACCAAAAAGGGCAACAACGAAGTCGGCAGCGGGTTCAACGACGATCCGTTGTGGCTGATCCTCGGAACTGCCGCTTATATTAAAGAAACCGGCGATGTAAGCATTCTGGACGAACAAGTTCCGTTCGACAGCAATCCGGACAACACGGCTACCCTGTTCGAGCATTTGAAACGCTCTTACTATCATGTCATTCACAACCTCGGACCTCACGGTTTGCCGTTGATCGGCCGTGCGGACTGGAACGACTGCCTCAACCTGAACTGCTTCTCCAAGGAGCCGGGCGAATCTTTCCAAACGACCGAGAACATTGCAGGCGGTACGGCGGAATCCGTATTCATCGCAGGTCTGTTCGTCTACGTGAGCCCGGATTTTGCAGAAATCTGCCGGATGCGCGGCCTCGACGACGAAGCGGCTGAAGCAGTTTCTCAAGCGGAGAAAATGAGTGCCATCACGCTTGAGCACGGCTTTGACGGTGACTGGTTCCTGCGCGCTTACGACCACTACGGCGAGAAGATCGGCAGCAAAGAAAACGAAGAAGGCCAAATCTTCATCGAGCCGCAAGGCATGTGCGTAATGGCCGGCATCGGCGTTGAGGAAGGCCTTGCCGATAAAGCGATGACTTCCGTGAAGGAAAGACTCGACACCAAATACGGTATCGTGCTGCAACAGCCTCCGTATTCCAAGTACTATCTGAACCTGGGCGAAATTTCGACGTATCCGCCTGGATACAAAGAAAATGCCGGTATTTTCTGCCACAACAACCCGTGGATCATGATCGGGGAAACCGTGCTCGGCCATGGCGACAGAGCGTTCGAAATCTATTCGAAGATTGCTCCGGCTTACCTGGAAGACATCAGTGAAGTTCACCGCATGGAGCCTTACGTTTATTCGCAAATGATCGCGGGTAAAGACGCGGTTCGTCACGGGGAAGCGAAAAACTCCTGGCTGACGGGTACGGCTGCCTGGAACTATGTAGCGATCACGCAAGCGATCCTCGGGATTCAAGCGGACTTCACCGGCCTGAAGGTTGAACCATGTATTCCTACGGCATGGGACGGCTTTGAAATCACCCGCGTATTCCGCGGCGACACGTACGTGATCCAAATCAACAATCCGGATCATGTATCCAAAGGCGTGAAGAGCATGACGGTTGACGGCAAAGCCGTTGAAGGCAACATTATTGCACCGTTCGGCGACGGCGGCGTTCATAAAGTTGTTGTAACGCTGGGCTAATCGGCAATAAGATTGTAATACCAAAAGAGCCGGGATTCATTGGACTTTCTCCAATGGATCCCGGCTCTTTCTTTTTAGCAGAACGTCTTGATTAGATATTATCCAACGATATCCCGCGAAAGAGATAAGCGTTCCAGTGATTTGGATTAAATGGTTGGAATTTATCCAATCAAGCTTATATAAAAACGAGTCTTCAGCGAACCTTGTTGGAATTTTTCCATGGAAGTTGCTCCGTTCGACCGTCATCCGTATTTGCCAGCCTAAAAAACAAGCTGAAGCAGCAACAAGGTTCCCTTTTCCGTTGCGCTCAGCTTGTTTTATTTTACTTGCTATGCTTAAGCCTTCGCAGGCTTGATTTCCACTTCTTTGCCCTGTCCCTCCCGGTTGATCTTCACTTTCTTGATAAAGAAAGAGAGGACGAAAGCGACGGCCGTTATGCCCGTGGCGATAACAAAGGCATAATCAATTCCATGAATCGTCGCATCTTTGGTTATTTGAGCCAGTACATCGGCATTCGCGGGATCCTTCGGATTAATTCCGGCGGAAATGACCATTTCCGTAACCCGGCTTTTGGTCTGGGACGACATGATCGACACCAGCAGGGCTGTCCCAAGCGCTCCGGCGATCGTCCGCAGCGTATTGGACATGGCCGTGCCGTGAGCGTTCAGCCTTGCCGGAAGCTGGTTCAGACCGGCGGTTTGAATCGGCATCATCAGCATGGACATCCCGAACATCCGGGCGGTATATATGAAGATCAGATGAGTGTAAGTCGTACTGTCCGTTAGCTTGCTGAACTCCCAAGTCGTTACGATCGTAATGGCTAGTCCAATGACGGCCAGCCATCGGGCTCCGACTTTGTCAAAGATGATTCCCGTAATCGGCGACATGATCCCCATCAGAATCGCACCCGGCATAAGAAGAAGTCCAGATTCAAGAGGAGAAAAGCCGCGGATCGTCTGCAGGTAGATCGGAAGCAAAATCATGGCTGCATACATCGCCATCGTAACCACAACATTAATGATCGTTGTCAGGGAAAACATGTTGTACTTAAACACCCGAAATTCCAGCATCGGATGCTTGCTCGTCAACTGACGCCAGAGGAACAAGGCTAATGCGGCTACGCCAACGATCAGGCTGACGACAACCTCGGTCGCCCCCCATCCTTCACTTCCTGCTTCACTGAATCCGTAGAGGACTCCGCCAAAGCCGAGAGTCGACATTACAATGGACAGATAGTCAAGTTTAGGACGGGATACTTCGGTTACATTTTTCATAAAGATGAATCCTAAAATAATCGAAAGTACGGAAAACGGCAAAACGATCCAGAACAGCATATTCCAAGGATGATGCTCTATAATCCAACCGGATAATGTAGGACCTACCGCTGGAGCGAAAATCATTGCGATTCCCATCGTCCCCATTGCTTGGCCGCGTTTTTCTATCGGGAAGATGGTCAGGAACACCACGGTCATGAGCGGCATAAGCACCCCGGCTCCTGCTGCCTGTATCAGGCGTCCGATCAAAACCATTCCGAAACTGGAGCCGATACCGCAGACGAGCGTGCCTATGGCAAACAACGTAGTGGCCGCGATAAACAACTTTCGGGTTGAGAAGCGCTCCATGAGATAGGCGCTAACCGGAATTAAAACGCCGTTTACGAGCATAAATCCGGTAACCAGCCATTGAATGGTCGTTTCCGTAACGTTTAAGTCTATCATCATGTGTGGCAATGCCACGTTCATCAGGGTTTGGTTCAAGATCGAAACGAACGCCCCGATAAGAAGCGCCATAACGATTGGCCACCTTTTGAAGGAGACCGTTGCAGTATTTGATCTATTGTTGTTCACTCTGGTTTCCTTCTCTCACTTTAATGATTATATCTATAATTTTTTTATGAGTCTCCAGCATTTGAAAAATCTCTTCCTCAGGCAGTTCGAGTACCCTTGAAATGGATTCGGTATATTTTAAGTCTGTCTGGTGCTCAACCTCCCTTCCTTTCGCGGTAAGATGCAGCGTGATGGATCTGCGGTCGCTGACAAGCCGTCTTCGTTCCACCAATTCCGCTTTGACAAGGCGGTCGATCACCCCGCTTACCGTACTGTTTCCTAGCCGCATGGATTCCGCTAGTTCGCTCATGGCGATCCCCGGCTGCCTCAGTATCGTCTTGAGGGCCATATACTGGATACCGGTTATTCCAATACTGTCAGCCTGAAGTGACAACAATTGGTACGAAGCCTTTTTGATCTCCCGAAATGACTCCACGATTTCATGTATCAATTCTTTCTGATCCAAGCTCGTTCATCCTTTTGATTAAATTTTCTTATTTTACTTGTTTAATATTTCGTACACGAAATAATAACGTACGTTTTATATAACTATGTTTAATCCGGATTGTCAAGCCGTTTATTTGGGATCTGTAGGTAATCTCACCAATCCTAATCAGGCATATTCATTTTTTTACATAGTAAGCAAAATTCAGCATTATTCTTGTTTCTCCGCATTTTTTGTCCTATCCCCTTTGCCTTACCGATGTTATAATGATGGTATAAATATCCTATATACAAGGAGGGCATCATACCTATGTCATGGTTCAACAGACTTCCTTTAGCCAAGAAAATCCCTGCCGCCTGCTATCTTGTGGCCGCGCTTTTTGCGATTCCCGCACTCATTGTGTTCACGATTGTCGGTAAATTGCTTATAGGGATTGTTCTGATCGTAGTCTTGGGAGCGCTTACTTACCCTCTCACCAAGTATTTGCAGGGCGCTCTGACAGGGTCTTTTGACGACATCACCAATGCTTCCGCAAAAATTGCCAAAGGGGACTTTACCAGCCGAATCATGGAATCCGGAGGCATGGAGGATTTAAACCGTTCCTTCAACAGCATGGTTGACAAGCTCCGGAAAATCTTGCAGGAAACATCGGAAATAACCCGCAAAGTTATGGATTCCAGCCGAAGCATTTCTGACCGGAACCAGGAACTCATCAACGTCATGACCCAGGTAGGCCACTCCTCCAATGAGCTTGCTCTTGGTGCCAATGAGATTTCCGAAGACGTTAGCGGCATGAAGGATTCGATCGGCGAGATCGAGAACAAAGTAAGCAACTATACCGATTCTACACGGGAGATGAACAGCCGTTCCCGCGAAATGCTTAGTCTGGTTGAAAAGGGCCGGGACTCCGTATCCATGCAGGCAGACGGGATGCGGCGGAATATCGAAGCTACCGGAAAAGTGGCCGAATCGATAGAGGCTCTTGCAAAAAATGCACGCGGCATCACCAAGATTACAGCAACGATTTCCGAAATCGCCGAGCAAACCAATTTATTGTCATTAAACGCTTCCATCGAAGCGGCCCGTGCCGGTGAACATGGCGCCGGATTTGCCGTAGTCGCCCAGGAAGTGCGCAAACTGGCCGAGGAATCGACTTCGTCGACGAAGGAAGTTTTCAATCTTGTCCGCAGCATTGAACAAGACGTCAAGCTCGCCGGACAAAATATAAAGATTAATGAGGAAGTCGTAAACCAGCAAAATGCGATGATTCGCGAAGCGGAGCATATTTTCGAGCAAATCGTGCAGAGCGTTCAGTATATTACGGAACAGATTTCCGCCTTTTCCAAAGAAAGCGAGTCCATGTTGGAAAGCGCCCATAACATCTCTTCGTCCATCCAGAACATTTCCGCGATTACCCAACAATCCGCGGCCGGTACGGAACAGGTTTCCGCATCCATGAATGAACAAATTATTTCGATTCAAGCTATGGCTGATGAAACCGAAGCCATGAAAAATGCGGTGTTCCAACTGCATAAAACGATACATATTTTCAAGTTTTAATTGCGCCGAAAGAGCCTTGTCCTGATTCCGCAGGACAAGGCTCTTTTGCATTTGATATATTAGATAACAGACTGGATAATTCGTAACCTGTGAATCCAATGAAGGGGGTTCGTCGGAGTGACTACCGATTTGGAACAATATTACCACGAAAACAAGTTGCACCTGACCGCCCTGTCCTACCGTCTGACAGGATCGTGGGCCGAAGCCGAGGATATCGTTCAGGAGACGTTTTTGGCTCTGTTCGAAAACGCTCCCGGGCTCGAACACATCCGTAACCCCGGACCTTACTTTAGACGGGCGGTTGTAAACCGCAGTTTGAATGCTCTACAATCACCCAGATTATCGCGCGAAACTTATTTCGGTACTTGGCTTCCCGAGCCCGTTTTTCAATCGGCACCGAATGACGAAGCGGAACCTGTGCTCAGGGAGGAACAAATCTCTTATGCTTTTATGGCCATGCTTGAACATCTCTCTCCCGATGAAAGGACCGTTTTTGTGCTGAGAGAGTCATTTGGCGTGGAATATTATGAAATTGCGGCTATGCTGGGCAAAACCGAAGCTTCATGCCGCAAGCTGTTAAGCCGTGCCCGCCAGAAATTGAGACCGCAACAGACGGAGTTGCCTCAGAAGGATCATGCTGTCTCCGGCTGGGTCAGCGCCTTCCTGAAGGCTGCACGAACCGGGGATTTTGCTCCCCTGCTGAATTTGTTCCGCGAAGATGCCGTCATGTGGAGCGATGGCGGTGGCAAAGTCCGCTCGGCTATTAATCCGATCATCACCAGAAACCGGATCATCGCCTTCTGGTCCGGAATTACGAAAAAAGGCTCCATGGAAGGTGATTTGGTGCCTAGCTTGATTAACGGTCAAGAAGGGCTTGTCTTATTCCGGAACGGGATCGCTGTGAAAGTAATTCTTGTTGATGAAGATCACACAGGTCTTATTCGGAATGTCTATCTGATAACCAATCCGGACAAGCTCGTTCATGTGCCGGTACTGAGATGACTTTGCTTATTAATCCTTAATAACCTATTTTTGCGGCTTCGGTCACAAAATTCATCCTTCACCTGTCTATATATTTGGAAACAAGAAAAAATCCATGGTGGAGGAATGAATCATGAAAATGAGATTGAACCATTACAGCGCAAACCCGGAAGTGTACCGTGCGATGAGCCAACTGGAGCGCCATGTCCGTGAAAGCGGACTGGACCAGGTCATTTACGAGTTGATCAAAATCCGGGCTTCGCAAATCAACGGCTGCGCCTTTTGTCTTGATATGCATACGAATGAGCTGCGCAAGCTGGGTGAATCGGAGCAAAGAATCGCTCTGGTGAGCGTGTGGAGAGAATCACCGTGCTATACGGATAAGGAAAAGGCGGTACTGGAGTTGACGGAAGCCGTGACCTTGATTTCCAAAGAAGGAGTACCGGCGGAATTGTTTAATCGGATATTAACGTTTTTCAGCGAAAAAGAAACAGTGGATCTTATTTTCGCCATCAATTTGATTAACAGCTGGAACCGGATCGCCATTTCGACCGGGATGTTTCCCGGTTGTATGGACAAAGCCTGATAAGTCCGAGTTTTCTACTCCTGAAAATAAGAGCCCAGGGCGGTTGCCCCGGGCTCTTTCAGTTATGATTGATGAACCTTAGAACTATTAGAACTATGAACCGTTTAAACAGCCTTCAACCGTACCCACATGCTCGCAAAATCGCCGCGAAGCGAAGATACCGGCATTCCCAGGGTCATTAAGCGGTCACCGCCATAGATCTCGCCGCTCGTCTCCAGACGATAGTCCTTTTCAGGATCAAGTCCTTCCATTTTCACATTGCGGAGCGGGGCGTTCGGTTCCGCCAACACCTTGAAGTAAAACAGCAGCGCATCATTCTTGTCCGGACTGACAAACATCCAGGAAGTTTCATTGCCCTCAAATGGACTTAGAAGCCGGAACATTTCGCCCTGCTGAACCAAACCGCGATTCTCCTTGTAAGCGTTGACTTGCTGTTTGACGATCTCCTGTTCACCTTCGGTAAATTTGGTCAAATCCAGTTCGTACCCGAAATTCCCGGACATGGCGACATCGCCCCGGAATGACAGCGGGGTTGTCCGTTCCACTTGATGGTTCGGTACCGCCGACACATGCGCGCCCATCGTAGATACAGGATAAACGAGACTAGTTCCATACTGGATTTTCAGCCGTTCTACTGCATCGGTATCATCGCTCGTCCAGGTTTGCGGCATGTAATACAGCATCCCCGGATCAAACCGGCCGCCGCCGCCCGAACAGCTCTCGAACAAGATGTGCGGAAATTCGCCCGTAAGACTCTCCAACAATTCGTACAGACCAAGAATGTACCGGTGCGCGATTTCCTTCTGCCGTTCTCCCGGGATCCGTGCCGAACCGATTTCCGTCATGTTCCGGTTCATATCCCATTTCACATAGGAGATCGGAACCGTTCTGAAAATATCGCTTAAGCGCTCATATAAATAAGCCCTCACATCCGCTCTCGACATGTCAAGAACCAGTTGGTCTCTCGCCTCCGTCCGGCGGCGGTCCGGGACATGCAGACACCAGTCCGGATGACTGCGGTACAGATCGCTGTCCGGCGATACCATCTCCGGCTCGACCCAGAGACCGAACTGCAGCCCGGTTGCCTTCACCCTGCGCGCCAGATCCTCCAATCCGCCCGGCAGCTTGCGGCGGTCCTCAAACCAGTCTCCCAATGAGCTGTCGTCACGGTCGCGCCGTCCGAACCAGCCGTCATCCAGCACAAATAGTTCAATACCCAGCTCGCTGCCTGCTTTGGCAATAGCTTCGATTTTGTCCGCATTGAAATCGAAATAGGTAGCTTCCCAATTGTTCACTAAAATCGGACGCTCCCGATCCCGGTGTTGCCCCCGGCATAAACGGGTCCGGTACAGGCGATGGTAGGACCGGGACATACCGCCAAGCCCTTCATTCGAGTAGACCAGCACCACTTCCGGCGTCTGGAAAACCTCTCCCGGCTCCAAATGCCATGAGAAATCGAAGGGATTCAAGCCGATCTGCAGCCGGGTCATGCCGAACTGCTCAACCTCGGCTTCAGCGGTAAAGTTGCCGCTGTATACCAGACTCAAACCGTAAACTTCGCCCTGGCGTTCGTTCGCATCCGGGCGAAGCAAGGCGATAAAAGGATTTTGCTGGTGCGAGCTGGAGCCTCTACGGCTGCCGATGCCAGTAACTCCTGGAGCGAGTCTTCTTCTCTGAATATGACGTTCCCTGGCCCAGGCTCCCGACAAATACAAGGCATCGTAATTGGAATCGGCAAAATCCATAGAAGCGCTTAATGCACGTTCCAACTCCACCGGTTCCTTACCGCCGTTCAGGAATCGGGCCGATCTGGTGATGGCGTCGAAATCCGCAAACACCGTATAACTCAATATGACCGTCAATCCGGATATCTCGTCGAAGAGTTCCAGTTCCAGCGTTTCGGCTTCTCCCTCCTGCTCCGCATACACGGCCGGTAGCCCGCTCAACTCCGGTTTCCCTGGTGTGATTTTATGAGATTTATATACAAGTTCGGTTGCCCGCGTACCGTTAGCCAGCTTCACTTGATAAGCAGGACTGCGGAAATCGCTCGTTCCATATTGCGGATATTCCTGAGGCAGCGTGTCTAGTGAGATGGTTTTGTCATCAGAAAGCGGGTTTGGGCAAAATGAAGACCGCTCCTGCAATGTCAGCATTCCGGCCAAGTTGCTTCCTTGTCTTAGTTTGGGACCGTAATACACATGAGCGGCATATCCACGAACCAATTGAATGATGTAGCTGGAATTTTGAGATTGCAAATGGAACAGGTGATTATTTTCATCGAAAAAGATAGGCATGATAATCCTCCCGAAATGTTCTGAATAGTGGAATGATATCCTTCATTCTACTATGTTATCCAGAAGGAGTAACGATAATAAAGTGATTTTCTATATGGACTTTTGTGTGGTTATCTCGCCATATATTCAGCTCGCGGAATCATGTTTCCGGAAGACGTGATACCCGTTTTTGCCCAACCGCTTGGCATGATACATCGCGCTGTCGGCCTCCTCCATCATATGCGCCCGGTCCGCCTTGCACCCTTCGCACATGCTGATACCGATGCTTCCCGTTATGGATATGTCCCGATCCTGGATATAGTAAGGCCTGCTGATCTTTTTCAAAATCAACCCGGCCAAAATTTCTACCTGGTTCGGATCGCAATTTTTCATGATAAACAAAAATTCGTCCCCGCCCATGCGAAAGGCGAGCTGGTTTTTGTTCGTAATCTGTTTTAAATCCCGGCTTACTTCCTTAAGAAGTTCGTCACCGGCCGCATGACCGTAAGTGTCGTTGATTACCTTGAACCCGTCCAGATCCAAACTCAGCAGGGCAAGTTGGTCTTTAACCCGGTTCTGCGACCAGAACCGCTCTAACGCGACCCGGTTCATCAATCCGGTCACGGGATCGCGGTATACTAATTCTCTTAGAGCATTTCTTTCGGCGCGCAATGAACGGACATAGAGTGCTCCAACCAGGAATCCAACCAGGCAAATGCCATATATAAAGTAGTGCAAATTCGGTGCTGACATACTCATTTTTCATCACCAACCATAACTAATGTTGTTTATCATGCTGCTCTTTCCCCGCCCATTTGGGAATTCTGAAAGACACGGTCGTCCCTTGGCCCGGAATGCTGCTAATCTGCAATCCTTGACCGTAAGTTTGCTTAAGCCTCCGGTCCGTGTTGATCAGGCCTACTCCGCGGGACAGAGGTTCCTTTGATGAAAGCAGCCGCTCCAGCTTCTCCTTCCCGATGCCCACTCCGTCATCTTGGACCATTACGATCCACTCTTCCGCTCGATTGGAAATGATAATCTTAACCGTGCCGCCGCTGGATCTTGGAAAAATGCCGTGCCTTACCGCATTTTCGACCAGGGGCTGGAGCGAAAGCGGAGGAATTTCAGCGGTAATCGAGTCGGGGATCTCCCAGGAAATGCTCAATCTGTCGCCGAATCTTTCTTTTTCAATATACAGATAGGAACGCGTCAACTCCAACTCCTGTTCCAACGGAATCAAGCGCTGCAAATTTCTTGGATCGAAGCTCATTCTCAGGTAGGTTCCGAATTCCTCCAGCAACCCCGTCATTCGAGCAGGATCGCTGTCGCTTAAGGATGCGATCGAATTTAATGTATTGAATAAGAAATGGGGCCGAATTTGCGCTTGAAGCCATGCCGCCTCCATGCGCAATCGTTCGCCGACCGTATGCCGAAGATGGATCAATGCATGGACCCTGGCTTTGAGGTCAAGCGGCCCTACCGGTTTAGCCACATAATCGTTGGCCCCGGCGGAAAAACCGGCATATACGTCCTCTGGACGGCTTCTTGCCGTCAACAGCAGAACCGGAAGATCCGTAATCCCAAACTGGGTCCGAATGGTTCGAGTCAACTCGTATCCGGACATTTGCGGCATCATGACATCTGCAATGACCAGATCCCATTCCTCCCGTTCCAGCCATTTCAATGCTTCCGTTCCGCTCATAGCGTTAGAAATATCGAACTGATCCGGGGATAGAATATTGCTTATTATTTTCAAGTTAATAGGATCGTCATCAACCACCAGTATTCGCGGTTTAACGGAATGGTCCGAATGGTCCTCTTCCATCCGCAGCGATTTCTCGGCATCCGGGATTTCGTAATCCGCGGGGGCAGTTGCGGATGCGATTTGCGGTATTTCGACATATCCATAGTCTTCCCGCCCTTGCTCCTGGTTTGCTGAATGTTCGGCAATGTCAAGGGTGAAGATGAATTCCGACCCTTGCCCCGGGGAGGAAACTACCTCCAACGTTCCGCGATGAAGTTCCACCAGTTGCTTGCTGATGCTTAGTCCCAGACCAATCCCCCCCGCCCCTTTCAATCCGCTCTCTCCCTGTTCATAGGGCAGGAAAATCCGACGCCGTGTTTCCTCGTCCATTCCTATGCCAGAATCCTTGACAGAGATCGAAGCCACACCGTCCCGGACTTCGGCTTCCACTGCGATGATTCCATTTTCCGTATATTTTATCGCATTATGCAGCAGATTGAATATAATTTGGACGAGTCTGTTTTCATCGGCGATCACCCTTGGAAAAGATTTCGGCACATTCATAGCAAGCTCCACGGGTTTTCCTTCCGTTAAATAGCGAAGCATATCGAATACCCCGACAACCACGCCCTGAAGGTCTACGCTCCGTTTGTTCAAAAGGATGTCCCGTTCGCGAAGCAGGGTAGCATCCAGCAGATCATTAAGCAACAGGGACATCCTTTGCCCTACGGTTACGATAAGCTGCAAATTCCCGCGGCTGGACTCCTGCAATCCCTTCTTTTCATTTTCCAGTACGGTCTGGGCCATATTCATCATGGCGTGCAACGGATTCTTAAGTTCGTGGGACGTGTTCGCCAAAAAATCATCCTTCAGCTTGTCCGCTTTTCGAAGCTGATCCGCCATCCTTTGGGAAGAGAGCGTGATCTGGGAAAATCGGATAAACCAAAAAGAAGCAAGGCCAAGAAACGTAATAATGAGATCAAAGGGGTAATAAGGCATATCCGGCCAAAATCTAGATTTGAAGACACCGCTTATCAACATGTTGCTCGAAAGGGCAACCACCGATAAAAGAATGAAAATTGCGGTTTTTTCGCCCCGACGAATAATTTCAAGCACAAGGACCGGAACCATGAAGGCCGCACATAACATAATCACCAAAAGCAAATAGCGGCAGAGGATGATTTGCTGAACAGGCAGGCTGATAGCCAGCAGAGTGTTAACCGAGCAAAGGACCGTGAACACGGCGATGCCCCTGTTGAAGCTCCGGCTGCCAAGCAATGATTTCGTGCAGAGAATCAATAAAGCCGGGAGTGCGGAATAGACCCCTATTTTTATTTTTGTCGTCCAGTCGAAGTCAAAAGGAAACCAGACCAGCAGCAGTTTATCGTCGTCGACCAGTATCGAAATGATGGCGAAAAATAGGGTTGCGGCAAAATAGGCGAGTTCCTTGCCCCGATGTCCCAGAAAAAAAAGAATGCAGGCATATAAAACATGCAGCAACAGGACCACGCAAACGATAATCTGCATCGCTTCCGAAAAGGAGACCTCGCGGGTTACGGCTTCGGCCGTACCAAACTTGATTGATTGCGTAATTCCCCCTGTGCTATGCATTTGGTAATTGGACACATGGATAACGATATCGGTTACACCTGAATCGGACTTGAACAGAACGGTGTAAGGAATGTTCATGGCCCGATTCTGCCCGGGCGAATCGCCTGGTTCTCCGGTCGACTTCCTCATTTCACCATTCAAATAAATTTTGGAAGAGGTCTGCACATTTTGAACGCGAAGTCCTAACAGAGAATCGTTGTTCCCGGTAAGAACCCGAATCCGGTACGTTCCGTAGCCATATCCCGAATCACTGCCCAACTGCTTGTTCCATTTCCCCGGAACCTGTATCCACGTTTTTCCCGGTTCCTTCGCCAGATCCGATCCGTCTTTTACGTCCGGATCCAAAAAAAGGTTAGGGTAAAATTCCCACTCTCCGTTTAAATCGATCACTTGCTTGTCATTGAATTTCCAATTCCGTAAATCAATAACTCCATGTTGGGCTTTCGGATGAGCAGGAATCGCTCGAAATTGATACCAGAGCACCCTCAGGCTCAGGAGAATGACCAAAAACAGGCACAAATATAGCAATAGCTTTCTCTTCGATACAATGTTATTTGAATTGGACAACCGGACTCTATCCTCTCTAGGCTTTCAAATTCAAGATTCCAGCTTCGCTTGAACAATGAGCCGATGGGTTGATTTATTTAACGGATGGCAGGTGATCAAGGTGAGTATTCTATCGCTGCCGTTCCCGTCCAGGACTGACACATCGGTTGGTTCGACAATAAACTTTTTATACACCTTATATATGTAGTCACCCGATTTTGTCCTTATGGTGATCTTATCGTCAATCTCCACTTCATTCAAGCGGTTAAACAGTCTTCCGTCGGTGCGGGCCCTATGAGCTGCAATCACCGCATTGCCGGCATTTCCAAGTTTCGTTGTTTCCGTCATATGCACGGCCGCATGCTTCATGTTAGCTTTAGTTGCTCCTTCCAGCACGGGGAGCTTCAAGTCGATCGCATCCACTTCGATCGTCGCGATCGCGGCATCCTCATCGCCGGATTCCTCTACCGGCAAGACGGGGACCTCCTCACCGGACGCAGTCTCTTCTTCAAGCAGACGGGACACTTCGGCATAACCGTCATCGATTTCAAGGCTCGTACTTTCTGCAATCACGGCAGCCAATCCGTTGTTAGCTTCCCTAAGCAGCCTGGACTCTTCCCGGTCGGCCTGCCATTCCTGCCATCCCGGCGCGATCAGGACCACCAGGCCTGCGAAGATAAGCAAATACGACCACCATTTCCGCATCATTTCTTTCGCCTCCACCATTATCAAATCAGTACCGATTTCAATCCGACAAGTATAAACGATCCAACTCTACAAATTCTCGACTTTCTTAAACGTCAAAAAAAGAACGTTTCTCCGGAAATCTTCATCCTGAGAAACGCCCTATCTCAATTCTAATTTCTTCTAATACGCTTTATTCTTAACAGCAATCCCAGTGCGATCAGCGCCGCTCCGGACAGTTGTATCGGCAGAGCGCTTGATTCTCCGGTCTTTGGCAGTACCTTTACTCCATGACCGTCCTTTTCATCCTTATCGGACGGTTTATCTCCGCGGGTCCCGCCCAACGGATTTCCATCCTCGTCCAGATTGACATCTTCCGGCTGGTCATTATCCGAAGTCGGTTGCTCGCCCTCTGTTCCATCCCCGGGAAGAGGTTCATCCGGACTTTCAAGCACTTCGTCATCCTTCGGCACATCCGGCGGATTTACCGGATTCCCCGGGGTTCCCGGATTTTCCGGATTACCTGGCATTCCTGGGTTACCTGGGTTACCTGGGTTACCAGGATTACCGGGGTTACCTGGATTACCCGGCGTTTCAGGTTTTTTCTCATTCTCCACGGTAACGGTGAGCGTATCTTCCGTTGGAACGATACTCGAATCAAGAGTAACAGAGATTTCCGACCGAGTTGCGGCATATCCCGCAGGCGCCTGGGTCTCCTGCAAGATGTAATCACCATACGGCAATCCCGCAAACAAGGCAATGCCCGCTTTATCCGTCGTCAACGTCAAAGGCGCTCTCAATTTATCCGCATCCTGCAGAACAAAAGTTGCTCCTTCTAACGTTTTGGCGGGATCCAGTTTGTCGACCTTCACGATTCTCAATTGACCGATCGGTACTACCGGATCTCTTTCTTTTGCGTTCTCCACCGTAACCCGAAGTACTCCTCCGCTTTGCTGAACGTCGCTGTCTATGGTGATCTGGCGTCCAGCCGAATCTAGCACATAACCTTCAGGCGCTTCGGTCTCAAACAAGGTATAGGTATCGTAAAGCAATTTAGTAAACGTGATCTTGCCGTCGGCTCCCGTTACTTTTTCACCAAGCGTCTCGCCCTTGCTATTGATAAGCTTGAACTTGGCGCCGGACAGTTTAAGATCATGATTCTCTTTGTCCAGCTTGGTAATTTCCAACGATCCGCGTACCCCCGAGCCCGTACCCGAACCCGAAGAGATGCGGATTTCGATCGATTTTTCGGTTTCCCGGGCCCCGACCGTTACTCCTTCACCCTCGAAGCTCACTTCATTGGTAATTTTTTCCCGATCGACGGATACCGCGATCTCCGAATCATATTGGAGAATGTAGGCGGTGTCGATGACCGGAGGAAGCTCGACTTCAAAGCTCTCGCTTCCCGTCTCCGCATCGGTGAGGATCGTTAGCTTGTAATCCTTGCCTTGCTCCAAAAGCTCATCCGCCGATACGTTGCCGGAAGCATCTACCTTAGCTTTGTAAAGCTTGAATGAATCCGGTATCAGAATCTGGTTAGGGCTAGGCGTGTCCACGATTTTGCTTCGTTCCACATAAGACTGGCCTTCGTTGATTTTGATACTCCAGTGAATCTTGTCCCCGTCTCTGGATCCGTCTTTGCTGACATAAACCTCTCCGCGCGGAACGGTTACGCTTTTCTCCCAATTCCACTTTTTGCCGTCCGTCCCGGTCAGGTTCGCCTTATTTGCAATAACATCGGAGACCAGGGTCTTATCCAGCTTCGTCTTGAAGGTGATCCAGTATGGAGACGTGATGTCTCCCAGATCAATGCGCAGTTCATTGCCGACATAGCTGATCTTACCTTCATCAAGCGTCAGCTCCGCATCTGGATCCGGAGTTCCGTCCGGCTTGACGGTAATTGGGTAAACTTTCACGGTCCCGTCAATCAAAGTTTGACCGTCCTGGAGCAAATCCGTAATCACCGCGCCTTTAACCGGGTTGCTATTGTAATTGGCGATAATATCCCAAGTCAATTCTTTTACGCGCGGGTCGTATTTTCCGTTTTTGGCCCCGTTATTGTTGGTATAATCGTTAGGTTTAAACTCAGCCCCGAGTTCCACCCGGCTGCCGGGAACCTTTTCGACCCATTCCAGCTTCGCTACATTTTTGTAAAGCGATTTTTCCGGCGTAAATTTCGTCGTGTAAGTAATCGTATAGACATCGTCAAAAGTGCCGGTAATGCTGAGCTTAAATCCTTTGTCAGGTTCGGTATCGTCCAAATGATACGGCAAAACCGGGTCCCCGGACGAAACCACCTTCAAACTTGCCGGAATCAAGGTTAAGCCTCCGCCGGAAAACACATCCTCGATCACCAGATTGCTCATGGACCATTGATCTTTGTTGACGACGATTTTCCAACTGACTTCCTTGGAGCTGTAGTCGATGGCTTCCCTTGTTTTAACGCCGATGCCGCTTTTGAAGGTATGGGTCGCCGAACCTCCGTTTTCTTTGCCGTTCTGTACCGAATATACCGCATTGGTCACCGAAGTGTCTTTATAGACCCGCCCGGTGGCTTTTGTCTTGTATTCGATATTGTAAGCGGCTTGTATGTCGGATTTAAACTGCAGATCGAACCCGTTTTTGCCGCCTTCCGCAAAATCCGAAACCGGTGTAACCTCATAGGCGTTCTCGTCCAGCTCAGAACCATCCAGGTTTAAAACTTTTACAGGTCCGTCCAAGACTAAAAAGTTTCCGAAACGGTCTTCGATTTTGGCGTCGGTCTTGGCGATTTTCTTTTCCCCGTAATTGTATTTGATGCGCCACGATACCGACTGGTTAACCGCGTCGTAGGATCCGCCGATCGTTTCCTTCGTCAGCAACGGCTCTCTATGAATGGTTACCGTCTTGCTGGCTTCCGCGTTCTGCTGATTGTCGCTCTTCAATTCGGCCTGGTTGGTGAAGGCGGTTTCCTCTTCGTCCGTTACCAGCGTCGTATATTGAATGCGATAGGCCGACTTCAGCCCGGTTTCGTTGAACTGAATGCGGAATGTGGAACTGTCGCTGTCGACATCGATTTGATAGTTCCCCTCGGCCGGAGTTACTTCCGCTCCCCGATCCGGTTCCCGGTCCACATTCACATTCAGCTTGTAGACCTTGATGGATGCAGGGTCAAGGGTGAGCCCCTCCGGAATCCGGTCCGACACGACAGGCCGGTCGAGTTTGGCCAATACCGTATTTACGTCCAGACTCCAGTTGATTTTTTGGGCTTTGTCCGCGATTCCTTGCTTCGTCAGCAGTTCCCCGTCTTTCGGCGTGAACAACACCTTTGCAACTTGAGTTCCGCCCCGGACTGGAAAATAAATCGGCACTTCCACGCTGCCCTTGATCGTATCCTTACTGAACTCCGTATGAATCTCCATCATTCCCCGCACTTCGGAGTTATCGACATTAGCATTGAATTCCACGATCACATGACCGTCCGTCTTCACCGTAAACTTCCCGATACTACTGCCGTCATCGATGATTAACGGGCTTGTAAAATCGTTGTAGATCACGAATTCCCGGGGAATGTCAAACTCGAAGGTATCCCCTGCTTGATAACCGTGTCCGTTTTCCAAAGCCCATTCGTATTCAATGCTGACCGCGTCGCCGAAATTGGACATTTCGTTTCTGTCCGGATTGTAAACCGCGTCGATGACGGTTGAGTTTTGGTCCCGGAGGGTTACCTTGGTCAGAATAATATCCTGATTCAGCGCCTTCAGCGCAAAGGGACCATACGTATCCTCGGTAACGCTCGCAGCTTGTCCGGCCGTTTCGGAAGATGGCTCCGAATCAGCGCTTGCCGCAGCCGTTCCCGCTCCAATAACGCTCTGGATCAGAAGAATCCAGACCAACGCTACTGCGATCATTTTTTTCTTCATTGCTATAATTTCCCACCCTCTTCTTTGTTTTTCTGGATCGTATCGGCCGGGATTTTCATATGAATCTTCTCCCTTTTCCCTTCCGACAATATCCGCATTCCTACTTATTTATAATAATTCTTAAAACTCGACAAATTCTCTACAACACTGCTGCGGAAAATAAAAGAGGCACCCCTCAAGGCGCCCCATATCTTATCATCGTATGCTATTTACAACGAGCCGGGCTGGGCCTGCAAGCCTATTGTCGGCACACCTTTTTTCCAGTCTTCATACCAATCGGAAACAGGGGCTGACGGTGTCACATTCAGCTCTTCTCCTAATGCGTTTACCAGAGCGTTATAAAGCGTCTCTACCATAGCCGGATTATTCAGCGAGGCGTAAATGTTCATCTGCGCAAAATAAGCCGCCTCCTCATCGGGATACAACACGCACAGTTGCTGGTAGCTGTAAATGGCCTTCTCCCAAAGCTCCTGATCGCGATACCACTCCGCTATGACATACGACGTTTCAAGCCAAAGATTTTTGAGGCGCTGGCGTTCACTCTCGGCCCACCAATAATCATATTCCTGCAAATAATCTCCCGTGTACATTTGCATGACGTCTATGTAGTGTTCGATTGAGTCCTCCGAGACGGGCGGCAGCTCGCTCACCTTCGTCTCCCATTCATCGGTGTCCAGCAAAATTTGATCCAGGCTCATCATATATCCTTCGGTAGTATTGACGATTTGAATACGGCTGCCGAAAGGCTTTAACGTTTTCCGGATATGATAAACAGCGGTGTATAACTGCGAATATGCCTTGTCTTGCTCGTATTCCGGCCAGAACATTTCCGTTAAGGTCGACTTGCGAACCAATTGGCCCCGGTGTTGCAAAAGATACAAAAACAGCTCCTGTGCTCTCGTAGTCCGCCACTGCAACAGGCTTTGCCGCCCCTCCTTCATTTCGGCACTGACCTGCCGGAACAAGTTTATACGAGTGTACTCCAATTCATTTCCGGCGGCTTCGCCCGGCCGGGTATCCAGGCTCGCCTTGATCCGGTTCATCGTTTTCTCCAGCCGTTCCGCCTGGATTGGTTTTAAAATATAATCAAGAGCGTTCAGTTCGAACGCCTTGACCGCATATTCATCATAAGCCGTCACAAACACGACCTGGATATCCGGCTTTTGTTCCAGAATTTGCTCGGCTAATTCGATGCCGTTCAACTCGGGCAAGTTAATATCCAAAAACACGATATCGGCTTGCCGCGAAATGATCCCCCGTATTCCCTCCAGCGGGTCGGTATATTTACCTACAATATCTATATCCATGGCAAGCTTCGCCAGTTGTCGCTCCAAATAGTCCAAAGCCAGCCGTTCATCATCCACAAGGATTACTTTCATAGACTAGACTCCCCAATATTTTGAATTCCAAATTAATTCTACCTGATTAAAAGAATAGCATATTTGGCAAAAACAAAGAAGCCTGAGGCTAACTAGCCCCAGGCTTCCTTTTAGATAAAAACAACTCTCTTAATAGTATTTGTCGGTTTTATATTTGGCTGTATCCTTCAACATTTGAAAAGAAGTCGTGGTTCCTTTCCAGCCGGCGTCGACCGTAGTATCGATCGTTACCCATTCGCCGTCGATGAGCACTTCGTTCCAGGCATGATAAGTTTCCACATAATCCGTAGTTCCCATAACCAGCTTAGCCGGAATGTCGGAGCTGCGCAACATGGCGGCAAACAAAGCCGAATAACCGTAACAGATGTCTTTTTTTGTGGTCAAGGTACGATCAATTTGCGGCAAATAATCCGACGTTGCGCTGAAAGCCAATCCGTTGTCGTATTGGATATGACCGATGATATATTCATAGATGGCCTGAACCTTTTCCTTGTCGGTTGTTGCATTTTTGGTCAAATTCTTGGCCTGAGCTACAGCCAGGCTCGAAGGGCTCCATTTCACGTTTTGAACGGAATTCAAATATACCTTGTCGGGATCGGTCATGTTCAGGGAAAATTCGGCCTTGTGGACAACCCGGTAGGTAGTTCCCTTGACTTGCTCCAACAGACTGACGTTGTAATCCCCATTTCCCATTTGCAAAGGAAAGACTTCGTTCCGGACCCCTGCCTGCAAATTGTAGGAGTATTTACTATCCCCTTTTGCGACCAGCAGCTTCGTCTTGATACCGGACTTTGCTTCATAATTAAGGATAATGATGCCTTCGGAGAGGCGGTCGGTCTTAAGCCACTCCATCTTCTCGGCGGCATTTACCCCGGAACTTTCAGGCCAAAAAAACAGCACGCTGATAACCATGGCATAGAGCAGCATCTTTCTCATCATATAAAACTCCTTTCGGTAGCTGGCTGCCATCATCGCGGAAGGCCCTGTAGCTTTGCGTCCCTGCCTTTCGACAGGTTTGCCGTTATCGTTTAAAGTTTTATAGGACTTGTCGCCCCTGAAAAACTATAAATCTAGCTGTATAGTATCACATTTTGTCCCAAACGCAACAGTCCCAAACCGTTTGCCTCAAAACGCGACATACTTCGCGAAACAATGCTTGACTAACTAGTCTATTAGACTTATTCTAATGATAGCTAGATTCATATATTTACCTAATTTCATACTTCTTGATTGATAAGGGCAAACCCATCGAAAGATGGGGACGCAAAACTACAGGGGTTAAGGCGGAAGATTCCGCTAGACCAGCCAGTTGCCGATTTAAGGGGCTCAACTTTATGTTGACTACAACCTTCTTATTCGGTAAGAAGGTTTTTTGTTTTCGTAAACCAATTTCATAATTTTCATGTTGATAAAGGCAAATCCATCGAAAGATGGGGACGCAAAGCTATAGGGGCTACCACGGACAATCCGTAACGCCAGCCAGTTGCCGATATGGAAGCCAAACCGGAATACGCGTTATTTCGTTTCTTCCTGATTCGGTTAGTATGCATCAATCGTTGATGCAATTTGGGAGGAACTGAAATGAAACGTATTTTTTATTTGGCTATTGCTATTATTTTCACTATGAATCTAGCAGCGATTCCTGCCTTTGCAGAATCCAACAACAGTCTGGTAGACGAGATTGTAGTATTGCCGCAAGGCGATTACAGCAAGGCTGAAGCCGATAAAATGATGAATCGTCTGGCGCTAATCCCCTCCTCCCTGTTGCAAGGATTGAAAAACAACGGAGTCAAGATCAAACTGGTCAACGGCAAAATTACGGATGAACCGGAATTCGCTCAATACAAAGGCGTTACGCCTAGAGGCTGGGAAAACACAGGACTTACATGGGATGATGTTCCGGGCGTCAGCTCCAATGTCGTTATCGCAAGAATCGGATACAGCAACAAAGGCAAAGGACACAACGGTCAGAACCTGGAGCTCCATGAAACATTCCATGCGATTGACCGGATCGTTCTGAACAACGTAAGCTCCTCCTCCGATTTCATTGAGGTCTGGAAGCAAGAAGCGAACAACGATTATGAAGGTGACGGCTATGTGTCGGTGTATTCGACCGAGTATTTTGCGGAAACCGCAACACTGTACTTCTATAGTGACAAAACACGGAACCACCTGAAAGAGGACATGCCTTTAACCTATGAATTTTTGGACAAGCTGTTCTCGAGTGCCCAATAAATAAAAGACTCCCTTCCGGTTAAAGTTTCTAACCGAAAGAGAGCCTTTTTAGTTGTTAAGGATAGACACGGTTAGGAAGTACTTCTTCCCAAACTTCTACTTCAGATTCTTCTTCTCTGGAGTAGTCATGATGATTCGTGGCTTCAAGGATGTCGTAGTAATACCACTTACCGTAGACATTATCCGGCCACATCTTGGCATCCTCATGAATTCCGTCCTTATCGACTTTTCTGTTCAGCACGCTGTTGATGAACGCGGCGGCTTCAGCCCGAGTAATGTATTGATTCGGTTTGAAGGTTCCGTCCGTGTAGCCTTTGATCCAGCCTTTATTGGCTGCGGAGGCAATATACTTTTCTGCCCAGTGTCCTGTAATGTCCGTGAAACTATCGTTTACCCGCTCATCAAGCTTGTCAAAACGGGAAGCGATCGCCGCGAACTCGGCTCTGGTAATATATTGTCCGGGTTTAAAGGTACCGTCTGGATACCCGGTAATGACTCCGGCATTCTCCATCGTGGATATATGCTTGTTGGACCAACGCGTAGCCCCTACGTCGGAGAAGGAATTGCCGGTTTTCAGGTATTCGGAACGGCTTTCATCATCCAGCAACCGGTAGAAAATCGCGGCTACTTCTTCGCGGGTAATGTTGTTGAGCGGCTTCACCGAGCCGTCTGGATACCCGTTAATATAGTCGTAGTGATTCTCCATTTCAAGGGTTGGCGGAACGGCTGGCAGCGGCGGCAAGGCCGGCAGCGGAGTTACGGTCGATCCGCTCGAGGTGTTAGAACCTCCGGATCCACCCGGGTTGGACGAATTTCTAGTGTAGTAGAAAATATACTCTTGGCCTGCCTGCGTTGTAAACGTGTAGGCGTCGGTCGATTTCACCGGAGTGTAGCCGGAGATCGATACGGCCGTCAGAGTTTTCGTCTCGCCTGGTTTGCCTGTAAATACGCTTGGACTTGCAAGCTGCTCGTTCGTTCCGTTCAACAAATACTTGACGGTGAGTTGCTGATCGGCTGGTGCGTTTTTCGTGTAGTAGAACACATAATTTTGGTTCGGTTCGTCGCTATAATGATAGTCGTAACTTGGAATTTCAGGAGTATAACCCGGAACGTTTTTCGCATTCAACGTAAATTGGGTTCCTGCTTTCCCTTCGATGACTTCCTGTGAAGCAATTTCCCCATTTGTCTCTCTATCGAGATACGAAATAGTGAGCTGCACCACGTCACCAGAAGGCTCGCCAAGGTTATAGTAAATCGTAAATTCCTGCTCCAAGTCAAGGGTTAGCGTATAGTTATACGTTAACTCTTCCGGCATATAAACCGCATCAGCTACGGAAATCGGACCTGCTTTCAGCAGAATTGTTTCACCGACTTTTCCACTGGCCAGAGTTGGTTCCATAAGCGGCAGATTGGATTCCTTGTCTACATGATGAACGAGAACCGTCCGTTCCAAGCCTGTAACGTCTTGCGTGTAGTTGAAAGTGAATACGTCATGAAGCGGCTCGTTTTTGAATGTATACGGAACGCTGTAATCGTGTGGTTTATAAACCGCACCAGTTACCGAATCCGTGTAATCATTCGCGGTGAGCGTGATCTCTTCACCCACTTTACCCGCATGCTCGGTCGGATCTAACAAATCATTGCCCGTAATCAAATCAACATATCTTACGGTCAAGGTTCTGTTGTTATCAGGCTCGTTAGCCTTGTAGTAGAACACATGCGGTGCATTTTCAACGCCCAACGTGTAGCTGTAAGTAGGTTCTAGCGGGGTGTAGCCCGTGATATCCTTCGCTTTCAGCACGATCGTTTGACCTGTAACACCATTGGATGTTGTCGGATCGGAAAGTTCTTTATCCGTTCCTTCTTCCAGGTACTGCACTTCTACGCTTTGCTCGTCGGCTGTGTAGTAGAAAGTGTACTCAGGATTCTCGGCACCCAACGTGTACTCCCTCGTAGGTTCACCTACCACGGTATAGCCTGGGAACTCCTTGGCTTCCAGTGTCAGCTTCTCACCGGTTTTACCCGTTTGAGTTTCAGTATCCAGCACTTCATTTGTGCCTTCCACCACATGCTTCACGACCACGCTTTGTTCATTTGCCGTGTAGTAGAAAGTTTGTTCCGGATTCTCGGCACCCAACGTGTACTCCCTCGTAGGTTCGCCTACCACGGTGTACCCTGGGAACTCCTTGGCTTCCAGTGTCAGCTTCTCACCGGTTTTACCCGTTTGAGTTTCAGTATCCAGCACTTCATTTGTGCCTTCCACCACATGCTTCACGACCACGCTTTGTTCATTTGCCGTGTAGTAGAAAGTTTGTTCCGGATTCTCGGCACCCAACGTGTACTCCCTCGTAGGTTCGCCTACCACGGTGTACCCTGGGAACTCCTTGGCTTCCAGTGTCAGCTTCTCACCGGTTTTACCCGTTTGAGTTTCAGTATCCAGCACTTCATTTGTGCCTTCCACCACATGCTTCACGACCACGCTTTGTTCATTTGCCGTGTAGTAGAAAGTGTACTCGTTGTTGCCCTCGGCTTTAATCGTATAGTTGTCAGTGGCTTTCTCCGGCGTATAACCCGGAGCGTTCGCCGCTGTCAGTTCGATCGTTTCGCCGGTCAGGCCTTTCACTATCGTGCTTGGAGCAACTTCATCCGTTGTACCTTTCTTCAGGTACTTCACCGTTACGTTTTGTTCGCTGGCGGTGTAGTAGAAGATGTACTCGTTGTTGCCCTCGGCTTTAATCGTATAGTTGTCAGTGGCTTTCTCTGGGGTGTATCCCGGAGCATTCGCCGCTGTCAGTTCGATTGTTTCGCCAGTCAGGCCTTTCACTGTCGTGCTTGGAGCAACTTCATCCGTTGTACCTTTTTTCAGGTACTTTACCGTTACGTTTTGCTCGCTGGCGGTGTAGTAGAAGATATACTCGTTGTTGCCCTCGGCTTTAATCGTATAGTTGTCAGTGGCTTTCTCTGGGGTGTAGCCCGGAGCGTTCGCCGCTGTCAGTTCGATCGTTTCGCCGGTCAGACCTTTCACCGTCGTGCTTGGAGCAACTTCATCCGTTGTACCTTTTTTCAGGTACTTCACCGTTACGTTTTGTTCGCTGGCGGTGTAGTAGAAGATGTACTCGTTGTTGCCTTCGGCTTTAATCGTATAGTTGTCAGTGGCTTTCTCAGGCGTATAACCTGGTGCGTTCGCCGCTGTCAGTTCGATTGTTTCGCCAGTCAAGCCTTTCACTGTCGTGCTCGGAGCAACTTCATCGCTCGTACCTTTCTTCAGGTACTTCACCGTTACGTTTTGTTCGCTGGCGGTATAGTAGAAGATGTACTCGTTGTTGCCCTCGGCTTTAATCGTATAGTTGTCAGTGGCTTTCTCTGGGGTGTAGCCCGGAGCATTCGCCGCTGTCAGTTCGATCGTTTCGCCGGTCAGGCCTTTCACTATCGTGCTTGGAGCAACTTCATCCGTTGTACCTTTCTTCAGGTACTTCACCGTTACGTTTTGTTCGCTGGCGGTGTAGTAGAAGATGTACTCGTTGTTGCCCTCGGCTTTAATCGTATAGTTGTCAGTGGCTTTCTCTGGGGTGTAGCCCGGAGCATTCGCCGCTGTCAGTTCGATCGTTTCGCCGGTCAGGCCTTTCACTGTCGTGCTCGGAGCAACTTCATCCGTTGTACCTTTCTTCAGGTACTTCACCGTTACGTTTTGCTCGTTGGCGGTATAGTAGAAGATGTACTCGTTGTTGCCCTCGGCTTTAATCGTATAGTTGTCAGTGGCTTTCTCTGGGGTGTAGCCCGGAGCGTTCGCCGCTGTCAGTTCGATCGTTTCGCCAGTCAGACCTTTCACTGTCGTACTTGGAGCAACTTCATCCGTTGTACCTTTCTTCAGGTACTTCACCGTTACGTTTTGTTCGCTGGCGGTGTAGTAGAAGATGTACTCGTTGTTGCCCTCGGCTTTAATCGTATAGTTGTCAGTGGCTTTTTCTGGGGTGTAGCCCGGAGCATTCGCCGCTGTCAGTTCGATTGTTTCGCCAGTCAGGCCTTTCACTGTCGTGCTCGGAGCAACTTCATCCGTTGTACCTTTCTTCAGGTACTTCACCGTTACGTTTTGCTCGTTGGCGGTGTAGTAGAACGTATGGACCTGATTTGGTTCAGATGTAAACGTATAGACAACTTTTTCGGGTGCTACTACAGTATAGCCGTCTATCTTTTCAGCATTCAGCTCTACTTTCGAACCAGGCAGCCCTTTTTTCTCTGTCTGATTCAAAAGTGGTTTACCGGATTTATCAAGATATTTAACGGTTACTGTTTGTTCAACTGCTTTCGCATATCCAAACCATATAGTCGGATTGGGATTCGAAACAGTTAATATAACACTTCTTGGACTCTCACCTACTTTAAGCTGGTTCCCTAAAACTTCTTTTGCAGGAACCAAGTACGGACCGTAGCCTAAAGGCAGAGAATCTTTACCATTTTGATCTTTGTACTTCTCGCTATAAAGTTGTTGTGCTAACTCAGGACTGCTTACCTCAACACCGTTAGCGTTTACCGGCTTGCCTTGAGCATTAACTTGATAGCCCTTTATGAGGATGGAACCATTACCGATCTTATCCTTAGGAATAGGGAACTCCTTTGTAATAGGATTATTTTTAATATCCGTGTAATCTAAGGTAGTTTTCCCGTTCATCGGATACTCGACATTTGAAACCGGGTTTTTGGATTGATCTAGTTTTACTTTATAAGTAAGTGTTGCGGTATTGCCTTCGACGATATTACCTGCATCCCAGGAAATCGTTTCAGCTTGCTCATTCCAGGTATAAGTTCCTTGTGAAACTGAAATGCTCCCTGGAACCAGATCGAACATGGATCCCATCGGATCAGTTACAACAGCTGATTTCGCCGCATAAGCAATTTCACCGACCATGGCATTAAAAATTTGATTCAGATCTTCAGTTTTAGCGGAGTAATAACCTTCACTTTGGATATTTTTTAGGATTTTTTCCTCATTCCCATTTTGGGGAACCTCTAGTCCGACAGAGAAGATCTTATATCCAGTATCCTTAGCGATCTTTGCTTGAGAGATAGTAGCGATACTATGGTCATAAACTTTATACTTATAGTAACCACTAAAAATCCCAGTTCTAATCCACTTAAAACTGTAATTAATTGTGTAGTCGGATCCATTGCCGACCCGGCCACCAAATTCTGTGATAGCAAATTGGTGTGAGTTATCTGGCCAGTTGTAATCTATAGCATCCACTGCTTCATAGCTATAGGTTGGCTCACCGTCACTTAACAAAACAATATACTTGTTTTCAGCCGAGCTTTCCCCTAGAAGTTCTTGGGCGGCTCTCAAACCAGCTTGAATATTAGTACCTTGATTAGAAGCTGAAATCCCGTTAATAGCGGTTATCAAGCTGCTTTTGCTAGTGAAGCTCTTAAACCCATCCGAGACATCTTTATCAGCGCCTTTGTCAAAGGTAACTAGTGCGATCCGAGGATTAGTTCCCTCAAGAAGGAGATGATTCACAAAGGACTTTGCAGCATCCTTCGCTTTAGTCATCCGGGTCCCATCCATACTTCCGGAACGGTCAATAACTAGCACCACATCCGTTGTGGACTTACGGTTCTTACCGTCGACCGTAAGGTTGATCTCCCATTCCCCGAAATTCCCTGTCGGTTTGGCCTTCTTATCCAGGTTGGTAGCTCCAGGATTAGGCCAGGAGATATTCCCCGCACCAGCTCCATAAACAGGCAGTGCCCCAACTAAAAGTGAAAACAAACATAACCACGATACTACAATCTTTAACCCGCGTTTCATAGGTTCCTCCTCATTTTTTCATGGAATTCCTCCCTTTCAAGCACTAGTATTCTACCCTCCTCACTGTGGGGCATCTATATCTCACGGAACAAAATCCGCTGAGAACACAGGAAAATAAAAAACCGGCTACATAGACAATGTAATTACATTGTTATGCAGCCGGACGGTCATTAATCCCAAAAGAATTATTAGACTCCAAGGCTTTGCGACCTAATCTTTCGATTAGTGTGCCGAATATTCTATTAATAGTCATAAAGTCCCGGTTCTAGCAAATTCAAATTATGTAGATTAAATAATCCTATGATATTTTCAATATATTTCAAAAAAAAATGCTTGTCAACTTATTACAGTGATAAAAATGTCACAGACAAAACCCGACTAATTATCGACACGTTTCGCATCGATAGTTCAAAATGACCTTCTTATTTCACGATGACAAACCTTATAATTAACGTTCTATCAGTTTGATATTTGTATTATATTGGAATCAACCTAATTTTGCCTACTATCTAAAGTTAGTATTCACATAATTTCCAAATAAGGAAGTCAAGACCTTTCGGGATTAACCTACTCATTTTGTCCATTCTCCAACTCCTGGGTCTTTATTAAAGCTTGTACCCTGGATCCTACACCTAGTTTGCTATATATCCGATTTAAATACACTTTGATAGTTCCCAGCGTAAGCCCTAGCTCGTCCGCGATCCCTTGGTTTGTTGCTCCCCGGTGAAGCAAAGCAATAACCTGCTGTTCTTTTGGCGTAAGTCCGAACCGGGCAGCAAGGTCGCTTGACTCCATACTCGTTTTTGGTGCCAAAGCGGCTTTTTCCAGTAAACCCGAAGCATAGACCGTCCAAGATTCCTCACCGGTTCCGGCAAGGTTGCCGGCCGAATCCAGACCATATTTGATCAGTTTAATCAACCATTCGCCCTCATCCAAAAAAGTACGGCAATACCGGAACGGTTCTCCCATCCTTAAGGCTTGCTGGAGCAACACGGCTGCGCTCATCGGCCCGCTGCGTCCTAACTCCGCCTTGGCTTGCAACACAATGGAAGAGATGGCCAAATTCACGATTCCCGCCTCTTCCGCCTGGACCCGCAACGCTGTCAACAGGACCAAAGCTTGTTCATACGATTTCCGAGCAATTAAGAGCCGTGCCAGTGTCAATATTTCCAAAGAGTGATCCAGGGTAACGCGCTGATTCATCGAGATTTTCAATTCCTGCAAAATAGCTTCGGCCTCGTCAAAATTTCCTTCTTCCAAATCGAGGTAAGCCAAAAATACGCGCAGCGGTCTAAGCCATGATGCCTGGCTATTCTCCGCTTCCAGGATGGATTGAATCGTTTCCTGCACGATGGCCCGCGCGGCAAGCGGTTGATCTTCGCTTAATTTTAGCTTGGCTAGAGTAAGCCTGTAAGGAATTAACAGACCCGGTACTTCTCGATAACGGTTCCCGGCGATTACGCGATTCAGCCAATGCGCGCAAGCCTCTAGCTCCCCCCATTCGTAAAAGCCCTCCGCCAGTGACTGAACTACGTATTGGCAAATCAGAGAATCTCCCCAGCCATGCTGCTCCAGGATCGATACGATTTTCATGCCGATTGCCTTCGTCGTATCTGTGATGACGCCCTTTAACCCGAACGAAGTATTCCGCACAAACGGTTCTCTGAGATTATAATTGAAGTTGAAAAATACGGGATCCTCCGGAAGCCGGTCTTGAATACTATCCGCGAAGGCGAACCAATCCTCAAACTGTCCGGATGAGAAAGCCAGATTGGCTTTTACGAAAAATAAACCGCTCACCGATTCCAGCTTGGTTTCATCATCAGACAAACGATGAAGTCTTGATTCGCATTGATCTAATATAGTACCCGCATTAATAAAATCACCCGTTGCGGAGTGAACAAAAGCCTGCAAAAGCAGCAATCGGAACGGCAATTCGAAGTAACCCGGAAATTGTTTAAACCAGCTCAATAGGGTACCGAAATCTCCCTGGCTTATCACATCCCCCACATGGCGATTCAGGAAGTCGGAAGCCAATTCATAATCCTCGCCCAGTAGGGCATAGTCGATCGCTTCTTCCATCCAGCCTTCTTGAGCATAGGCAATACTGGCTTGAATATGAAGAGTCCTCCATTGGTCCGGCATTTGTTGTTGCAATGCCGACACCAGATACTCCGCAAATAAATGATGATACCTGTACCATCCTCCATGGGTATCCAACGGAATCAGGAACAACCCTTTATCTTTAATAAGCTCAAGTTTGATCCCGCTATCTTCCTGTCCCGTTATCATGCTGCAAATCGTCCCGTTAAGCCGCTTCAATATTGATGTCTGCAGTAAAAACTGCTGAAGCTCTTGATCCAGGCCCGCCATGACCTCATGAAACAGATAATCGGCCAAATGCCGTTGATTGCCCCGGATTTGCACGGAGTCCGATAAATTGTCTTTACCGCCCTGTTGCATGGATAACAGCGCCAGTTGCAACCCGGCTACCCATCCTTCGGTACGTTGCACCAACTTCTCCACCGAGCTCGCGATTAGCGGATAGCCAAGTAAATTTTCGCATAATTGTGCAGCTGAGGCCTTATCGAAGGCCAATTCCCGCGGCCCTATGGTCTGCACGTCTCCGTTCATTTTCCATCTCGCCATTCCGCTAAAGGGGAGTTCAGTTCTAGAGGCTATATATATACAAACCGATTCCGGCAAATTATCAATAAATAAATTCAAATACTCGTGGACTTCCCCTTTATGGATCAGATGGTAGTCATCCAAAACGATGGCCAGCGGATGATCCTCGTGATCCAGTTCATTTAGCAACTGATCCAAAAAAGAAGACATGGCCCCTTCCGAAAACTCGCTCAGGAGCGGCAACGTTCGTTCCTCCATCCCCGGTTGCGTATGTTGAGCGAGCGAATACACCACATACCGCCAAAATCTTCGGTGATCGTTCTCCCGCTCATCCAAGGTCAGCCAAGACACGGGTCTTGGCTCATGGAGCGTACATTCGAACAGTGCCGTCGTCTTTCCGCTGCCCGCAGGGGCAACTATCGAAATCAGGCGCCGTCTGCTCCCCGTTCCTTTAGATAATTCCCATAATGATCTATTGACATAGTGGCTGCGAAACGTAGGCGGCAGCAATTTAGTTTTGAGAATACCAGGCCGTTGCATAGCAGCACCTCCAGTGTCATGCCTATAATCTCAAACGACCGTTATCACGGGACCGTTTTGTACTTTTCCTAATTGATTTCGCTTTTTGAGCGGGAGATTCCTCTTTCATTAGCAAAAAGAAAACCGGAAAACAAGGCTTTAACGCCTTTTTTCCGGTTTCCGGTTCAGGACCTTATTTCTGATCCTCATCCTCTTGTTCGGTTGCAGCAGGCGATGTTGCCTGATCCGGGATCTCCTTAATAGGAGCAGATGCTTCCCGTTCGGCCGAACGCGCTGCGTTCCAGTCCGCAAAGCGGTTCCGTTTCTGTCTTCTCCGGCGTAGCGGCCAGACAACCGCCGCAATAACCGCGCCGATCGCAATCAATGGCAATGCACCGGACAAAACGACCACGAACCATTGCAGCACTAATGAGATCACATCGATACTTCCCGTAAGCGCGTCTTGAGCCCGCTTATATAAAGGCGGCTTTTCTTCGTTTAATTTCACGATAGAATTTTCAACCGGCTGATACAAACGGATTTCAATCGTGGAAAACGAAACATTGTTGTTTATATAGCGCATCCGGCCCTTGATCTGCTCAATCTCGGTCTGAATCCGTTCCAGTTCGTTCACGAATTCGACCAATTGCGAGGTTTGCGTGGCCTCATCCACAAATTTGAGATATCTGGCTTCCATAGCCTGCTTCACTTTAAGGCGCGATTCCAGGTCCACGTATTCTTCGGAAACGTCCTGTCCCTGAATGCTCTGCTGTATCGTCTCCGGTTTCAATTGTTCCAGCCGGTCCAGAAAAGATGAGAATCCGGCTGCCGGTATTTTGAGAATGAATGTGCCGCCGCGCTCATGCTGGGATTGATTCTCCGAAAATTCGACAATATATCCGCCTGTTAGCGTGACCAAATTACGGATTTCCGACTGTGCCTTCCCGTAATCTTTTACTTTCATGGCAACATTGGCACGGTAGATCAGCTTTTTGTTGAGTCCTGCGGCTGAGTCCGAACCCTGGAAACCCGAGGAAGCCCGGTCCGACTCGGCAGCGGATTCGGTTGACGGAAGGTTCGCATTTGCTCCAGCCCCGGACTCTGCCGCAGGTGCCTCTAACTCAGAGCTCATATCCGCTTTATCTTCGGACATGGCGGTATTGGCTGCGGAAGAGCTTTTATAGCTTCCGGAATCCGCGCTATTCATATTGCCGGCGCTGCCGCAGCCCCCCAGAAGCAGAGATAATGACAAGCAGAGCAAAAGTGCATAAAATCCACATTTTTTCATTTGAATCGCCCCCTGGTTCTTATCTATATTAGTTGCTTTAGAACTCATGACGTTTCCAGAGGCTGGAAAGTTGCGGGGCGATTCTTAATTTCTATGCTTTTATGCTCGGTACCGCCGTAACAGAATGGCGGCATTATGACCGCCGAACCCGAACGAGTTGGACAGGCCGACGCTTATGGAAGCTTCCCTGGGACGATTCGGGACATAGTCAAGGTCGCACTCGGGGTCCGGATGATCTAGGTTTATCGTTGGCGGAATGATGCCTTCGTTCATAGTTTGCAGCAACGCGATCGCTTCAACGCCTCCGGCGGCGCCGAACATGTGGCCGGTCATCGATTTGTTGGCCGTTACGGGAACCCGATAGGCCATCTCGCCGAACAGTCTTTTGAGCGCTTTCGTTTCCGCCAGATCTCCTACATGGGTGCCCGTCGCATGGGCGCTAACCACATCGACTTCATCCGGGGATATTCCCGCCGATTTCAGGGCGCGCTTCATCGCCAAGAAGGCGCCTTCTCCTTCCGGATGCGACGCCACAACATGATAGGCATCCGAACTTGCGCCATAACCGATCACTTCGCCATAGATCGCGGCCCCTCTACGCAGGGCATGTTCCAACGATTCCAGCACGAGGATGCCGGCGCCTTCGGCCATTACAAAGCCGTCACGGTCCGCATCGAACGGACGGCTGGCCCGCTCCGGATCCTCGTTA
Source organism: Fontibacillus forbon (assembly GCF_046559655.1). NCBI lineage: Bacteria > Bacillati > Bacillota > Bacilli > Caryophanales > Paenibacillaceae > Fontibacillus > Fontibacillus forbon. Next base: position 376,192 of record NZ_JBKGFV010000002.1, read on the forward strand.
CGCTTCGATAGCGCCGTTGCGTTTCCGAAGCTGGCGAGCGACAACGGGTGTATTGCCGCCTCCGTCCCTCCGGCGATCATCACATCGGCCTCCCCGCTCCGGATTAAACGAAATGCTTCGCCAATCGCGGTATTGCCGATCGAACATGCGGTCACCGGGGACATCGTCGGCCCCATCGCTCCAAAGCGGATGCTGATTTGCGCCGCCGCCATATTGGATATCATCATCGGCACCAGGCTAGGGCTGACCCGCCCGGGCCCGCGGCTTTGGTATGCCTCCATGTTATCCGTCAACGTTTGAATCCCGCCGATGCCGGTGCCGACATAGACGCCAAACCGCTCCCGATCGATGGTCGCCGGATCAAGACAGGCTTGCTTCATGGCTTGCTCTGCCGCGTATAGGCCATACTGGACGAAACGGTCCATCTTCCGCGCTTCCTTGCGTCCAAACAGGGCTTCAGGGTCGAATTCCGAAACCTGCCCCGCGATTTTTGTTCCGAAATCGGAAACATCGAACCTGTCGATCACGCTAATCCCTGATTTACCTTCTTTAAGCTTACTCCAAAACGCCCCGACCTCATTGCCGAGCGGCGAAACGATTCCCATCCCCGTAACGACGACTCTTTCCATAACAAAACCTCCTTCGATTCCATCCGGCCTTGTAATTGCCGTCTTTGTCCCTATTGTATCTCTTCTTTATCCTATTACAAGTTTTTAGTTATCCTAGTATAATGTATAATACAATAACAACTAATATCCGAAACCGTAACGATTATCTATGAATGGAGGCCAAGTGATGCAGACCGATCCCCGGCTTAAGGCTCTCTCCGAATTTTTAAGAATCCAACGTTCCAAACTGCATCCGACGACAGTCGGATTGCCCGCCGGTTCGCGCCGCCGGACGCCAGGGTTGCGGCGTGAGGAAGTCGCCCAATTGGCCGGCGTGAGCACAACGTGGTATACATGGCTGGAGCAGGGTCGTGACATCAAGGTATCCGCTTCGGTGCTGGATGCCATTTCAGGCGCACTTCGTCTTAATGGCGATGAGCGTAAATACTTGTTCGATCTGGCGCTGGAGAACGGCTTTCATCCGGAGCTGGCCGATGAGAAAGAAGCCGTAATCAGCCCGTCGCTTCATAAAATCCTGGAGGAGCTGAAGTACTGCCCCACCCTGATCTCAGATCGCCATTGCCATATCGTCGGCTGGAATCCGGCGGCCTCTCATGTGTTTCTGAATTTTCAGCAAATCCCCGAGCGTGATCGCAACCTGATTTCCTTATTATTCAGCAAAAAGGAGCTGCGCAGCCTAGCGGTGAATTGGGCCCATTTCGTCAAAGGATTTTTGTCCATCTTCCGAGCCTATTACGGTCAATATGTCGCGGATCCCTGGTACTCGGAGTTTATAGGATACATGTCCGCCAATTATCCCGATTTTACGGAACTCTGGAATCAAAGCGAGGTAAGCGCCGCACCGGAAGTCATGATCGAATTTCGCCACGCCAAAGCCGGAAAAATGCTGTTCAATCTATCCTCACTACAGGTACAGGGAGAGGCCGATTTGCGTCTAAGCATTTACACCCCTGCGCCGCAGACGGCCACCGAGACGAAGCTTAGGAAACTGCTCGAAGGCCATGAAGAGTAGTGCATCCTAATGTCCGGCCCCCTATCCCTTTGCAAAATAAAAAAGTGCGGCACCGTATTCATGGGTGCCGCACTTTTGATTAATTCGCCATCTCCCGGTACTCTTCCGCCAGAATGCTCATGAGGATCACATCGTGATACTTGCCTTGCTTAAATATCTTTTGCCGGGCCCTGCCTTCTTCCTTGAAGCCGCAGCTAAGATAACAGCGATAAGCACGCTCGTTGAAACCGTAAACCTCCAGCTCAAGCCGGTTCAGATTCAAGGTTTCGAAGGCAAAGCGTTGAAGCAGGCCGATCGCTTCCTGTCCGTAACCTTGGCCCAGCATCTCTTTGCGCCCGATCACGATGCCGAGGATGGCGGAACGGTTTTTCCAGTTAAGGCGATGAAGATCGATTTGGCCAATGTAGTCCAAGGTATCCTTTTCCGCGATAATAAAGCCTTGCGTATCCGTATTCCCCTCAACCATACTTTTCAAAAATGATTCCGTATTATGGTGGGTTTGCGGAAACATGAAAATTTCGCTTAAAGTGCCGACAATTTCTTCATCATTAACCCAGCTTCGGATGTGCGGCAAATCCTCCATCCGGTATTCACGCAATGTGATCCGCTTTCCTGTGATATGCGGCATAGTTTCACCTTCCCTATAACATAGTTCCTATTCTTCCGGGAACAAAGGCGTAGACAAGTATCGCTCCCCGGTATCCGGCAACAGAACGACGATGTTCTTCCCTACATTCTCTGGCCGCTTAGCTAGTTGAACGGCGGCATAGGCAGCGGCTCCGGAAGAAATCCCCACCAATAGCCCCTCTGTTCTTGCCAACAGGCGGGATGTACTAAAGGCGTCTTCATCCTTGACCGGGAAAATTTCATCAACGACCGCAGCATCGAAATTCCGCGGTACAAAGCCTGCGCCAATCCCCTGGATTTTATGAACGCCGCGTTTGCCTCCCGAAAGAACAGGCGATTCATGAGGCTCTACCGCCACGATTTGCACCGAAGGATTTCTCTCCTTCAGGACCGCCCCCACTCCGGAGATGGTGCCGCCGGTTCCGACCCCGGCCACGAAAATATCCACGTTTCCGTTCATGTCTCTCCAAATTTCTTCAGCGGTCGTAACTTTATGTACAGCCGGATTGGCCGGATTCTCAAACTGCTGGGGAATGAAGGAATTCGGCGTCTCCGCAGCCAATTCTTCGGCCTTGCGAATCGCGCCTCCCATGCCTTCGGCCGCTGGGGTCAGCACGAGCTCCGCACCCAATGCCACAAGCAGCTTACGCCGTTCGATCGTAAAGCTCTCCGGTAACGTGATTATGAGCCGGTAGCCCAGAGCCGCAGCCGCAAAAGCCAGCCCTACCCCGGTATTTCCGCTAGTTGGCTCAATAATGACCGAGCCGGGCTTCAGCAACCCTTTGGCTTCGGCATCCTTGATCATGGCATAGCCGATCCGATCTTTTACGCTGCCCGCAGGATTGAAATATTCCAGTTTGGCCACAAGTTTGGAATGCGCTCCCGTTGCCGCCGCAAAATTGTTGAGTTCCAGCATCGGAGTATTCCCGATTAGATCCGTTAGATTTTTCGCAATATTACCCAAGACAAATCCCTCGCTTTAATGAATTCCGACACTTTTGGTCGGCTTCTTCCACTGTATCACCGTCTGCACCGGAAGTAAAACGTATGATAACCGGGCACGGAAGCACCGGTATTATCAAAGGCCATCGCCATAATCACCCAAAAAATGCCGGCGGATATTGCAATTCGCCCCGGATCCGGCTTAATTCACCTGACTGCAGTTCACGGACCATGAATACCTCCGGCGGAACATCAAATTGATGAAGCTCCAGACCGTATTGACCTGCCGGGACAAAACCGAAATTCGGATAATACGCAGGGTGCCCGATCAGCAAGATGAGTCCATGGCCCCCTTGCTTCGCCCGGGAGATTCCTTCCCGCATCAACTGACCCCCGACCCCTTGCCGCTGCGCTGCCGGCTTGACGGCCAATGGAGCTAACACCAACACGTCATACGTTTCCGTTTCGTTCCGGACTTGCGCTTTGCTCAGCAATATATGGCCGAGTATCTCCGCGCTTCCTTGTTTCTCCGCAACCAGCGATAATTCAGGGATAAACCCGGCAGATTTCCGTATTCTGTCCACTAATTCCGCCTCATCCCGCCGCCCTTCAAAAGCGGAAACGAGCAGATCATCCACCGCTTTGTAATCTCCTTCGGCTTCCGTACGTATGTTCAATGACATGTCTCTTGCCCCCTTCCATAAAAACAATAATTCCCCGTCCGTCCGGTGTTCCCAAGCCAGCATTTGTTGATAAGGATCCCCTTCCAGATTAAGCAGCCTGGCAAAAGCCGGTTCGGTTTTGAGTCCGCTTTGTTTTAGCGAAATAATCTCCAGCTTAAAAGGTTCTCCGTACAGCTTGAGCATCCTCGCCTCCACCAACATATGCCGGTAGCCGTTCTGCTGCCGGGTTGGCATGGGTTGCCCGAACAATTCCACGGGCCATCCCTCGAAGATAAAATTGGCTTTGATCCTCTCGAGCCCCTCAACCAAGCGGCGCACAACCTTAAATTCCGGAAAATGCCCGAAGTGGAAGTTTACCTGCTCTTCAAATAACGCAAAATCATGAACCTCGCAAATGATATCCAAATCGCTCCCGGGCACCTGGATATCGAGGGGAACCGTCCCGACCAAAATCGGATCATAGTCCTTCAAAATCTCAAAAATCGAATGCTTATGCAATAGCTCATACACTTCCGTCTGCAGCCTAGTTCTGACCGCCGGAACATTGCAGTTGACTTCCTTCATCATAAGTCTATAACACCTGCCGATCATATATCGCAGATTTCCTTGGACACTACGAGCGATTCGAGAATATCTCTTAATTCCGCCTTGCTTTTGACCGGATCATACGCCGTATTGTTTAAAATTATTTTGCGGAGTCGCAACGACTCGAGTAATTCGAGCGTGAATTCCCTTTTATATCTCAATATTTCGATAGTTCCTTCCAATCCCGTCAAGCCGCGGTTTTTCCCAAATCCCTGGCCGGTATAATACTCGATGAAACCTTCACACCATTCGCGCGGTCTCTCATCAACCGCTTTCCGGAAACTCCGGTCCACGGCCTGTTGATCGATATAGATCACGACGGGATCGAGCTTGAGAATACTTTCCTCCAACCGTCTGACATACTGCCGGATATCTTGTTTCGGGACATCATATTTAATCAGGCCTACGGTAAGCGGATTTTGCAAAAAACAACACTCGAAAATATCCATCGTGTGCCGTCCCTCGGCCTCTTGCCCATATTCGCGCCATTTTTCCGTAAGGACTTCCGCGTGTCGGTCAAACGGAAGTTCATAAACATCATGTTGAAACATCTGACCCGCCAACAAATCGGGAAAATCAGCCCCGGCTTCTTCTCGCAGCTTGCGATACGGAATGAAGTAGCGGTCCCCGCGCCGTACCGAACTCTTTTCCAATAATGAAGACAAATCCTCCTGTTCCGTCAACAGCTGCCGGAATTCCTCGGATTCATAACAAGCCACGCCGTCATAATCCGCAGGATGTTCCAGATTCCCTTCCAAGTAAAGCCTGGTCTCCTGCCCCAATTCGGTCAATATTTCACGGGTCCATTGGGCATGCGTCGATTTGCCTGAACCGGGCAGGCCTTCGATCATCACTAATTTGCAAGTCATGTTGATAATTCCCTTTCATTCATAAAAAATTGGCGTACACGATCATTCCAAGAAAAGGTATCACCCAGATCAATGGAATCAGGTTCCAAAGCACCGCGGCTCTCCATTTCTTCTTGGCGAAAAAGAACCAGCCGAAACATAGGGCCAGTAAAAAACCGCCGGGATAAGCTTGAATGTAATAATACAAAATATTCAATCCGATGTTATTCTCCGATCCCGGGCTGTCAAACATCATGGCGGAGATACCCAATACGACGAGCCACACTGCCGAGAAAATCAAATAAAAAACCTGTGTAACAATCAGAAAGGCAAGTGTCTTCGGGGAACTGTCCTTTGGGGAACCGTCCTTAAGTGAAATCATCTTAAATGCTCCTTTATTCATAGATAAAAAGGAAACTGCCCATCCACGTTAATCCGGGAAGAACACTCATTTTCCCGGCTCTAATCCAGCCAAACCTCATGCTGGACATCCCTTGCCTTGAACAGCCACTGAATTTGTTTGAGCGTATTTCGTTCCGTGGAAAGCGGCGGTAATTCATCTTCGCCAAAATATCTCGCCTGAAGGGTTTCCATGCCCGCTTGCAGTTGTCCACCGGTTACTTCGCAAAGAATAAACATCTTGTAGACATGCCATGCCTCCGGAGGATGATCATGAAATTTCTTGTCCAAGACGCCAAGGAGTCTGACCGGACGCACTTCCAGTCCGGCTTCTTCCTTAACTTCCTTGGCTGCTACTTCTTTAGGCGACAGCCCGATATCGGCCCAGCCGCCCGGCAAGGCCCAGGCACCGTCCAACCGTTCACGGACGAGCAGTAGTTTGTCACCCTCGAACACGACGCCGCGGACATCCGCCTTCGGTGTTGCATAGCCGGTCTCGGACGCGAACAACGCCCGCACTTGTTCCCCCTCCACACCGGTATACTGGCTCATGATTTCCACGCTCAGATCCCGAAGCATTTCAAAACGTTCAATATCATAGATGTCCTTGGAATAAGCCAGTCCGGCTTGACTGATCGCCTGAATCTGCTTGGCCCATTCCAGCCATTTTAACTGCATTGCCAACTCCCCTTTCCGTCGCTTAAGTTAGTCTTATTGCCAGGAAGCCATCCTTCTTGTCGTCCGATGAATAAGAGTTGTCCCCTCAGGCTCTGACATACAGAATGTAATCGGTCACGGGAGGCGTCAATTGCTCCATCCGCAATCCGGAGGCGATTTGACCGCGATGATAACTTCCATGTAGCGTAATATGCGTCAAAATATCGATAATTGCAGTCGTGTACGGCATCCCTTTAATGCTCCGGTAAGATATAACCTTATACAAATCCTCATCCTTAATCTTAGTAAAATAGGATGCGAATCCTCCGGCGTTTTCCGTGGCCAAACGCTCGCACTGCTCGAGGCTCACGGTCTCGTCCGTCCACAGTTCTACCGCAGCCGTTCCTCCGGCTTCGTTCAGCCGGGACAGCCAAATCGCTTCGGCCGCCAAAATATGAGCAAACATTCGCAGCGTAGCCTGAGGCACACTTTGTTCCATTTGCAGCTGATGAATAATCTCCCGGTTAGCCCAGGCCATATGATCAAACATCCTAAGCAGATGCTGCTTCATGGGGCCGGCTTCTTGCTGTACTTGTTTCAGCAGCTCCTCCCTGGCGGTAATCAGCCAGGAATGAACGAGTTTCATTTGATCCCGCTGGCTATATACATGATCCAAATAAACGTATACCGCCTCATTGAGACGGCGGCCGTCGACAAGGCTTCGAATCTCGCTTAAATAGGGCTGATCTCCAGGCAGTTCCCAGGAAACCTTATCGGCGATGAACACCACTTTATCAAACAAAGTAGCCTGAGATCTAAGCGTGGTATGGCATTCGATTGCAGTCAAAATCTCTTCATCGTCGATGTTAAACAACTGCTTTGCCATAGCCCGCGACAATTTCTGATGCAGGATTCGAGCATATGAAACTTCCTCATCCAGGATTTCAATGCCGGCGTCTCTGGCTGCTTGGATCATTTGACTGACTGGAATGACATTGCTGATATCATGAAGAAGCGCAGCTTGTTCCGCTTTTAGCGGATCCGCGCCGTAGAGCCGGGCAATGCGTACGGCCTGGCTGGTCACCTTCAGCGTGTGATCCCACGTCTCGCTGTCCTGGTGAAGTTTGAAGAAAGTGCTGACATCCTGAAGCAGACTTCCTGTAAGACTGAACCCGACCGCATATTTTTCCAGTCCGGTTTCATTCGAGAACTTTTCCGTATCTTCCATAGTATCTACTCCTGTTCCGAAATCAGTTTTTTCTGGCGATAATCAACAGATGCTCCGTAGCCTCCCTGTATTGGGGAGCTTCGCTGGTTTCGCTGGCGGCTTGCACAAGATGATCGTAAACCTGCCGATCTTCATGAAAGAGCCGGGTCACTTCTGCGCTCATTCCCGCCAGGAAACTCTCCGCTCCGGCATAGGAGATGATGTCAAAACCGCCTTGCTTTACTTCCTCCAGCGCGATTCCCGGAATCGTAAAATAGCATTCGGTAAAACCTTCATTCTCATCTAACTGCTGCTCTTGCAAATACTTATAAATATTTTCGGCATCCCGGTAGGAATCGCTGAATTCCGTCACGCCGGCCTTTAAGCAACCCCATGAATTAATATAGGAAAATATGGCGGTTCCGCCCGGCTTCAAAACCCGCGAGGCATGAGCGATAATACCGTGACGATCCTGCGCATCCGGCACGTGATATAAGGGACCCAGAACGAGCACCCCGTCGTAGGTTTCACTTTCCAGAACACGCAAATTTCTCGCATCCTCGCATATGTAGGCTTCCGCCTGCAATCCAAGCTCAGTGATCCGGCTTTCCGCCAAAACAAGTTCCTGTGCGGACAGGTCGAACAGAGTTACCTGATACCCTTGCTGCAGAAGCTCAATCGAGTATCTTCCCGGCCCGGAGCCGATATCGCAAATATGTCCCGAGTCGGGCAAATACCTGTCCATTAACCGTAAGGTTGACAGCCACTCCACCGTACTATAAGGATTATTCAACCGATTCCATTCCTGCTCCGCATGGTTATCGTAATAACTTTTGACGACTAGACTCATTGCGCTCCGCTCCTTTATTCTTTAATATTCGACAATCCCTTCCATGTCATAAGGATAGTCGATCTGCTTTTTGACCTCCGAGACCGCTTCCTCCCCGGCGAACATATTCACTAGATATAAGGCCAGATCAATGGACGTAGAAACGCCTCCAGCCGTAATGAGATTCCCATCTTTAACGACCCGCTTCCGAATGACTTCTTTGCAGTAGGGTTCAAGCAAATCATATGCACCGGGATGCGTCGTCGCTTTCTTGTCTTTCAACAGTCCCGCGGCTCCCAGCAGTAAGGAACCTGTACAAACAGAAACGATATAACGGCAAGTTTCGGCTTTACGGAGCCAGGAAATAAACGACTCATCGAACCTTAATTGCCTTGTTCCCATCCCGCCGGGAACAAATACGAGATCATACTGTGATAAATTCGGATTCACAAGGTCTACTTTGATCGTCAGACCAAGTTCATCCCTGACTTCTTCACCGGGTCCGCAAAAGTCCCAGGCGACCCCTTTGGAGGATTCAAACCCGTTAAGCCGATAAATCACATCATAAAAGCCGATCAAGTCCAAAAAAGTTAGGCCGTTAAAAACAACAAAGGCAATTTTCAATTCTCGTCACCCCTTCGGCTCCATAAGATATTTCAATTTCTGATTACAGAACAACCCGGCCCGACAATACGTTGTCGCTTCAGGCCGGGTGCATGTTGTCTAATTCTGCTCAAATTTCAATTGCGCGCCAGATTACGACGGACTTAGCAGCAAGCCCATGCCGATTACGTCCACGTAGCTTCCATCCTGCAGTTTGATTTGTTTTCGCAAAAGGCTTTCCTGGACAAATCCCAATTTACGATATAATTGTATGGCCTTGCTGTTGTTTGCAAACACCTCGAGGCTGATTTTTTCTAGCTTGTGATGCTTAACAGCCCAGTCAATAAGAGCTTGAAGCAATGCTTTTCCGATGCCGCCCCCTTGATAATCGCTGCGAACGCTCATTCCGAAATAGCCGGTATGGGCAATTCTTCGTTTTTGTCCGCTATGAAAATCAAGGAGTCCGACTACCTTCCCTTGCTCTTCAGCCAGCAAGATGAGACTGCTCTCCTTGTTCAGCGTTTCTTCAATCCATTCGCGCTCCATTTCAACGGTCATGTCGAATTCCTCAGGAACGGTTAGTAAGAAGGATTCCGATGATATAATTTCTCGGTTATAGGCAAGAATTCTGTCGGCATCATTCCCAACCGCGGTTCTGATCTCAATGATTTGGTTATATTTGTCTACAATCCTGATCGGTTCAAACCAGCCCATACTCATCTTCCTTTCAGCGGAATTTGGATAGCGCTATTTCCTCCGATTAGCTTTCAAATCTAGTTTATGCCCCGGTCACGGTAAAGCGTTGGGATACAATTCCGTGCTCTCCGGAAAGTCCGTCGATCGTAACCGTAGTCCTTTCCTCAATAAAGCTAATATTCAAGTTCGCGTAAAGCTTCTTCCAAAATCCGACAGCTGCTAAATTGTTTTCCAACTGCTCTACATGATAGGTTCCGGGATGCAATTGAAACACTTGGCCTACCGCTTCGGATGCCAAGTTTTTCCCTCTGAACTTTTTCAACAAAAAGAGCTCCTGGATTGAATAGTCTTCTTCATTTGGCGTATACGGCGGCGAACATATCAGTATGAATCCCGCAATTTGTTCGTCGGCTCGGATCAAATACGGAACCAACGCCTGTTTTTCCAAATATAAGTGAGTATTGCCCAAATCAAATTTCCCGTCTTCCCTTACATCTTCACCCGTATAAGACGATAGTTCGTACAAATACAAATTATATAAATTGAAAAAGAGTTCTTTCTCACTCACGGATATTTCGGATAGTTGGAGATTCATATATTTTCCTTCTTTCAATAGATGTTTATCAAAGACGATATCGTTTATCGCGAATGAACTCAAGGAATTTTTTTATACACCGATATCATCCAAGCATTTCAGCGCTAAAAATTCGATCTTCCGATCCTCCACTTTGCTCGGAAAGCAATCTCCTCTTCTAAACCCGGCCCGCTCATATACTTTGATCGCTCGTTCATTAAAAGCAGCTACGACCAGTTGAAAGGATGTAGTGGCATACTTTACGCTTAGAAATCCCATGGCCTCAATTAGAAAGCTCTGTCCAATCCCTTTACCGGTAAGATCAGGTCTCAGTCCAAGTCCGATATCCAGGCAATCGCTTTGTTCATAAATACCGGCAGGATAACCTCCTGGGACTCGTGCCGAGTTTCCGCTGCATATATAACCGATGACTTCATTATTCCGCTGCGGGTCGACTCCCAAAAAATACTCCCCGTTCATCAGTTCGTTAATACACTCGTCGCTATCATCCATGCTGTAAATCGAATAGGTTCCTTCGTATGTCCAGCGGGCTAGGACAGCCGCCTGGTCCCGTGTCATCGGCTCGAAACTGATCGATAAATGAATTTTATTCATTCGCTAAACCTCCAAATCTACCCGGTCATTAATGGAAACTGGAGAAAATCCTCTCCTACGACTCCCGTCAAGGACGGTTAAGCAGAGACAGAATGCATACAACCGAAAAAATAATCACCAAACCTAAGAGAAACGCAAGGATATAACCTTTCAAAAGCACGCCGAACTTCGTCTTTTCCTTAGTTATCACGACGTACCGGGAAATCCAGGCTATAGCCATGGCAACCAGCGACAACAATGACGAGAACCTGAGCAATTTGAACAGGTACTGCCTTAATGGAAGCTGGATCCATTCCGTAACTCCAGAACCATCGTATTTCACCGCGGTCGTATCCTTAAAAAACAATAATCCTATTAACAAACCGATTAGAAAACTGTATATCCCCGTCTTTACGATGATCTTCTCCAAGGTGCCACCCCCGCTTCCTATTAAAGAACGATGATGCAAGAAAATGAAAATGCAACTCCCCAGTGTTAACGTTTTCTTTATTATATGGGGTTAAGCCGGGGATGAATAGCTTATCAAAGCTAGTATTCAGATTTTTTATAATATTTCTTTGATGGATAAACGAAAGCGGCCTGCCTCAGATTTCCCTCTCAGGCCAGGCCGCATCTTTGGTTTAACCGCCGATCCGTTGTTGCCAAATCACAGTATCCCGTCTAATTCTTCCAAGGATTCTACGGTTAAATCGGGTCTTATTTCATGCTCCCAGATCATCTTGTTTCGATTTAACCAACATGCCGTTATCCCTTCCCTCATTGCCCCCAATACATCCGATGACGAATCCCCGATATGAATAATACGGCTTGAATCCACTTGATAATGATTGATCAAATGCTTAAACATCGCATTCTGTTCATCGTTCTTGTACGATCTGTACTGTTCCGAGGTCAATAGGCGAATTCCATAGTCCCTATAGAACGGCGGCACCATAGCATCGTCCGCATCGCTTACAATACAAACCTCATACTTTTCCGTAATGCGGTTCAGAAAGGCCTCCGTATCCTCATAGAACTCCGATAGTGCATGTTGGCGGAATAAATGCCGGTTCGCTTCCACGCAATCATAGGAAATCTCTTTCGCAGAAAATATGTCGGCAAAACTGTGTTCGTATACTTTTGCTGTCAAAGTAAACTCTTCAAGCTTAGAAAACTGCTCCTTATACTTAAAGAAACCTTCCAATAGCAAACCGCCGTATTCATCGGCCAATTTATCGGTATATGTATTTAGCAAAATCGGCTTCCAGATATGAGGTCTTCTTGCGTCAATATTCACCAACGTTTGGAACAGATCGAGGCTAACGACTTCAAATGATCTCATGGAATATCCCCCTTAAGTGAGGTCGGAATCGATTTTGCTTCTCAGATAAGCCTCGTGAAGCCCCATTTTGTAAAATTCAAGCTTCTCTCCCGTAGCTCCTTGAACCCGGTCAATGACTTGGCCCAGATGATAACCGGCATGCTCGAGAAGATGATATAGCTGATGAATATGCTCTTCATTCAATGCCAGCTCCCCCTGAATATACCGGTTCATGAGGATACTCCACGCTCTCAATTGTTCTTCAAAAGCCTGTATCAGTTGTTGGGATGTAACCGGCTCGCTTGGAAAATATTCCTGAAATCCTTGCTTTAATTCCGGATCGGATTCCGATAATCTCAAGCAGTTTCTGGCGATGTGCTCGCACATATGCATGGTGATTCCCCCGATCGTATTGCTGCCCGGGTAATTTTCGGACCATAACGCTTCTTGCGAAAGCCCTTGAAGGGACTCTTTTAATTTTAAAAAGTACATGTCGTTCATCCGATGCAACGAAATCTTCAAAAAAACCTTCTCAAAAAATGCGGTCTCCATGCATCTCCATCCCTTCCCTTTTGAAGCTTATTCACCTTTACCCGACCCAATCTGCAGTCTCATAGCCTCGTGAACTTAAAATATGATTACAATAGCCGATATGATGCTGGATATGCCGGATCTGCATTAAAACAACGTCGGCCTTGGTAAACTTGTCGTAAACCGCGCACGGGTCCACTAAGGACGCCCCTCCCAGTCGCATGAAAAATGTCTCGGACTTTACTTTCATCTCATCTATATAACCAGTAAGCTCATGCTTCGTTGGATAGTCTAGGCCTTTCTTATCGAAATCCGGGGTAATATCTTTGTTGAAATCAGGTACGTGAAATTCTTCACCTTCCTCTCTAAACCAAAAAGCAATGCCGGTGATTGCATGTAAAATATGCTTCCAGTAATCCAATTCCGGATCCACCCATACTTCCTCCGGCCCTAATTCAACTAATTGATTCAGCATTTGAAGCGCCGGTTCAAGGTGTCTTTGCAAGACGGCAACCATTTGGCAACTCATCTGATTTCCTCCTCATCTAAAATCAATATTTTTTATAAATGACTCTATTTGTGCTATATGATGCCGATCATGCCATACAAACCGTTGAAGCGCTGCATCCAATGAGATCCTCCCAAGTACCTGGGTATGTATGTTCCTTTGAAAATCCTCAGGGCGCATAGCTTGGAGCAAGACCAAAAAACGATCATGAAGGGTTTCAATGAGCAAAAGCGAGTTTTCGACCGGTACGTCTTTATAATCGCTTAGTTCCGCCCATAAATCTTCGCGGAAGGTACTCGACATCGGTTCATCTTCGGTCAAGCCGCGCTTAAATCTTAAGTAGGCATTCATATCATTATCGGCCAAGTGATGGACGATTTGTTTGACGGTCCAGCCGCCTTCGCGGTAGGGAGTGCAAAGCCCGGATGGCTCAAGATTACTTACCAGATTCCGCAGTGTGGGGGCCATACTTGAAAGTTCTGCGATGAGGTTGTTCCGTTCTTCGTCTGACGGGTTATTGACGGGTTCGAATTTTCTCAGAGGAAAACGTAATGAATTCATTGGCAGGCCAACTCCTCATAGATAGGATTAAATAACAAAACACCCCTGCCCTAATTGACATTCGTGTGTCTTAGGCAGAGGTGTTTGTCGGTTTATTCTTTTCTACTACTTTTCTGCAACTACAATAAAGCTCTTGGGAATTCCCGCATCGAATACCTCGGAGGATAAATTAGGCAGTTCCTTCAATTCTTTGACCGTTAATCCCGAGCCGGCAATCGAAGTGATTACTTCGCCAAGAGTCCAGTATCTTTGATAAACTTTCATGGGCACGCCGTCATCGGAATATTTTGAATAGGCAACCTCACGTTCAACCACGGCGTCATCAAAATAGTTACCCGTAACCTTATGTTTTCTGATATTCGCGGTTGTGCCACGGGAAGAAATCAACTTGGTGGATACAGGATGGAAATCCTGCAAAACAAAGCGCCCTCCCGGTTTCAAAAGCGCAGCGACAACCTGAAAAAGCGGATTCAGGTCCAGAAAATAATGGAGCACGCCTTTCTCCATGAACACCAAATCATATTCGGCACTCAGCTCATGAGAAGGTAGCTGTAGGACATCGGATACAACATACCGGATTTCCGCCTGTGCGGCATGAGACAGTTCCTCCGCATACCGGGCGTTATCGGCGGAGAAGTCCACAACCGTAACTTTCGCCCCTAGCAAAGCTAAGGCAACAGCTTTCATGCCATTCGAGCCAAGTAAATTCATGACTTTCTTTTCGGCAACATCTCCAAAATAATCATAAATCTCGCCGATCTTCTTTTGCGGGTTTTGTTGCAGTTTGTGCGCAGCTTCCCCGGGGAAGCCGAATCGCTTAACCCATGCTTCAAAGGCACCTGTATTCCATGCTTCCTGATTCTTCTCGTTAGACTCCATTGATGCCCTCCATTTTGCTAGTAAAAGATGTGTCGGAAATGCAGCTCCTAATATTATGGCCTATATTGTTCTTCCATGGTCACCAGCGTATCCCCGGCAAAGCGGAGATTGAACAATCTTTCCTCTAATTCCGAAGATACAAATTCATTATAATCCACCGCTCTTGAGGTAGCACCATCCAATACATAAAGTAAGCAGTCTTTCTCTAATTTCACTTTTTCCAGTTCGTTCGTTTCATTGCGAATATAGAATCCGTTGCTTAATGATCCCGTCTCGGGGACGCCATCTTCCTTTGCTGCCTTCTCCGCTTCCTCATCCGAGAACCATTCCGCGTAATCCAGGACCAAGTAATATTGCCCTTCCTCGCTTACCAACTGCTTTATAAAGGCAAGTTTCTTAGTGATTGGCGACTCTTCGGATGTGTTGGATACAGCCGGGTTACTCTTATCGTCTTGCAATTTCGAGTACAGAAATACATTCCCCAGCAATGAGATTACGAATAAAAATATAATAACATAATTGAACCACCGTTTTTTCAACCTTTCACACTCCTTTCCACCAAACGCCGGTACATTCCGGCACAATGGTTAGTTGTTTCTCTTTAATCTTGTCACCCAACTCATCGCCGAAAAAATCGCGGCATAACTGTTCCGCTTGTTCCGCCGAATCAAATTCATAGTCGGTTCTTATAGCTTTATGTTTGAATCCGTACTGCCGTTCAAGTGCCTCGTAGTAATTCATTAAGAATTCGGGACCCGATGGTTCCGTATTGCCGGTTCCCAAAGTTTCCAGGATGATGACGGTTCCGCCGGGTCTCAAAATTCTGAATATTTCCGTCATGACTTGAGATAAATTTTGCTCCCATGCCTCATGATTGCTACTGCCTACATAGCAAATACTCCACCCGGCCATGATAATGTCCATACTTTGGTTTTGAAGGGGAATCTGCCTCAAATCGGCTACGCAGGTCTTCCAGTTGGTTAATCCCATCCGATCCAGCTTGCTTGCGGTAACCTTCAACATATCTGCCGCAAAATCAACGGCCACGATGCTTTGAGTTCGGGAAGCAACCATGGTTGTCAATCTCCCTGTCCCTGCCCCGAGATCGGCAACATCCTTATTACTAAAATCAACAATCTCCGCCAGCGTGGCAGGAATATTGTAACTATAATCCTCTTTGGATACGAGCAGATCGTAAGGCGTTGATATGTATCCATAAATATCGTCGTTTCTTAGCATGGCAATTGCTCCCTTTCTCCTAATGCGGATCTATGATTACTTTGATCTCTTTTTAATGAGTCGGATCTGGCCCCGATGATTGATTTCATCTTCAAAAACATGAAACCACATAAAATACCGATTCGCTTGTTTCCCGTGCCAGAATTCTTCCTCATGATATAACCAGTCATCGTTTATAGATTTAAACAATTCAAAGGTCCGGTTCCTGACCGTATCCAGCTTCTCCAAATAGTAATTCAGATCATTGCCTTTAATTTTGTCCCGGCCTTCGGCGCCAAGGTTTAACGCAGCCCCCCATTCCGCCATCTCTTCATCGTTTAAACCCCGATTCTCAAAAGTACCTACTTGATAGGCGTATTCAACAGCGGCAAAATGCATTAATAAAGCGCCAATAGAGTTGCTCCCGGCATCCAGCAAAAAGTCCAACTGATCTACACCTAAATTTTCAACGGACTTAATGGTCGTGTACCTAGCGTAATTCATCATGGATAACAGACGGCCAACTTGTGGCGAGTATCCGGGGATGTCGGTGATCAAATAAATATGGTCCATATTCAGCATATTATTTCCTCCAGATTGATTTAGATAATTAGTTGAATAATTAACTGGATTTCATACAGCTAATTTCATCGATTATAAGCTAAATGGCTAATTAACCGGATTTTCTACAGCTAATTTAGCCCTTTACCACTACATTGGTTAAAATCGGCCGAAATAACTGGAGGTTTTCCAGTTATTTGTCTATGAGGCCTGAGTTTACGAAATTAACTGGAGGTTTTCCAGTTAATTTCCTCCAGGTAACAGGCACGCTCGACAGATGGAGTCAGGAAAATCCCCTTCGCTCCGCCAAAGCCTACTCCACCTTCTTTCTCCACAGACTCGCCCATAAAAAGGACTTGCCGTAGGCGTTGCTCCCTTTATCGCAATCCTTCATAGGACGAATTTCGACCAGTTCAAAGTAGGGCGACAACAAATGTTCGAGATTTTCCTTACTATAAGCTGCTCCACCCTGCATGCTTAACACTTTATAAATGCTGGAATCGCTCTTTTCCGCTGCCCCGCCTTGATCTTCAAAGCCGGGTGCAAAACAAACCAGACCAAAATGACCGCCCGGCTTTAGCTTCTCATTGACCAATTCGATATATTGAAACCTTCTGTGAGGAAGAAGATGATGCAGCAAGCCGGAATCATAAATCAAGTCATAAGCCCCGTCCGCCAGATCCAAGCTGAATACATCTTGAACCATAAAAGTAATCTCCAAATCCTTTTCGCTGGCGCGTTCTTTCCCCCACTTAATTGCATTTGCTGAAAGATCCACCGCATCTACCTTGCAGCCTTGTTCCGCCATGTAAATGGCATTTCTACCCGGACCGGTTCCCAGCTCCAGTACATTCCCTGCCGTAACCATACTTCTTTCAAAATAGGAAACAAGATTTTCATCCGGCACATCGACAAAAAAGGGAATCTCTCTTTCCCTGTCCTCATAAAACTCGTCCCACCATTGTTCTTCGGAACGAAATAGCCGGTCAAGCAAATCAAGCAATTCATGGTTGCTCTTAATGGGTCTCTCCATACTTTCCACCCTTTTCGATTGACTTTTATGTATAAAAAATGACCCTACCTGAGATTACGGTTGTCTTAGGCTGGGTCATTTATGGTCTTAGCAGGTGCTATGAGATTGGATTCCAAAACATTTTGCAGATCCTAATATTAAACCATGTACCCTGCTTTTTAGATATAACATTTAACATATTGCCGGAATTTTTGAGCAGTCCCATATATTCAGCTTCAGCTCCACATTCAGGAGAAATCATCTTCTTTTCTAAACAAGCGGAGTGCTATCTCCATCTTTTGCAAGTATTCATCAGAGTTGCTTGAACAAAGAAATTTGATGTCATTCTGTCCTTGTCCATCGGATAAATGGTTATCTCTTAATACTTGAGATAGCCGGTTTATCGTTCCTTCTCGTCCATCGACGATTTGAATGTGCTTCGGCAAAAGATCCTCTAACATGTTTTTGTAAAATGGATAGTGCGTGCAGCCCAACACAACGGTACCATATTCATCGAGTTGAAATCTATTCAGCTTCTCGGCGAAATATGGGCGCAGGATCTCAGGATCAAAGTTTAGCGCTTCGCAATACTGCACCAATTCGGGCAGGGGCATTGAATCGACGATATTCATATTATCCACGCTTGTAACGAGATCCCGATATTTGGATTGACTCAGGGTCAATGGAGTGGCAAAAACCAGCACTCTTTTCCCAGTTGCCCGATTCATCTCCACGGCCGGCTTTACGGCCGGTTCCATGCCGATGATCGGGATATTATAGGAACTTCTAAGTTCCGCTACGGTCAAACTTGTCGCTGTATTGCAAGCAATAACGATGGCTTTAATGTCTTCTCTCATGATCGCCTCGATAGAATGACGGATATATTTCTTCACATCCTCTTTGGGCTTAGTTCCATAAGGGACATGCAGCGTATCGGCATAAAACAAAAAATCTTCCCTGGGCAGCTCTTTCAGAGCTGCTGACAGAACGGTCAATCCGCCTAGTCCGGAATCAAAAATGGCGATTCTCATTGCTTTCACCCACCTGTACTTGTTGTTCACACTGCTTAGATGATTATACATCGTGACAAACTAAGGGGGATAGCCCAATGAAAGAGGAGCTCACGTTATGAGTCTTTTTTCATAAAGTCATCTGTCCATAATATCCTTATATAATTGCTCTCTTTCCTCCGCCTTGTCATGATAAATTCCCAAAAAATCAAATACTTCAAAAGAAAAATCCACGAAGGCACGGCCTTTCGCGGTAATGATATGTCTATCCTTAACGACCCGCTGATCCATATAATTTTCCCGGGGAAACGGATCGTCGGCATTCAGTTTCTCGATTCTTTCAACCGAGCAAGAAGTGGTAAACTTGCATGAATTTAAAATGCCCGCTCGTCCCAAATATTGCGGACCGTTACATATAGCTGCCAGCATTTTCTGTTCCTGATCCAATTTGATTAACAGTTCGGTCAATTCCGGCAGTTGATTTCGAATCGGGCCGCCGGGGATTAGAAGACCTTCAATATCATCAAGCTCCATGGCTTCATGAATGGTCAAATGAGGCAGATAAAGCAATCCCGATTCACTTACGACCGCACCTTCATTATATCCCACGGACAGAACTTCTCTATTTCCTGCATTTCTGATTTTATGTAAGGCTAAGGTAATCTCAAAATCAGCAAAATCTTCGGATATAAAACAAAGTATTTTCCCCACAATGGATTCCACCCTGCTATTTCGAATTAAAGGCTTCTATTTCTTTGTACAGCTTATTAAACGACTCTCCTTTATTAAATCGATCAATCCCGATTTTTCTACAATACGGTACCATCGGTTAACTTCATTATTCGCCGCTTCATAATTTTGCATTAATCGTGTCGGTTCATAAAAAGCACTTCTACTGTTAAGTTCAGCAAGATTATCTGCCATGGATTTTTCATCTGGCATATATCGGTAGTCCACTAATGTTGCTAATCCTTCGTCAAACCAAACCGGAACCCGATCCTTATTCTTTATTCTCTTCCTCAACTCGGCATGCATCAGCTAATGGGCGATTACGTCATCGTTAAATCCGCGAGGACCGACAACAAATCGTAGACTTTGATGTTAACCGATGTCGCTAAACTCTTGCGCTAAAATGGAATACAAAAACGAATCATGAAACCTTTCCTTGCTCCATCTATGCTCTCTTAAATGGCCTTCCTTTAACATGCCGATCTTCTCCATAACTTTGGCTGATCCAACATTTTCCGGTCGACAAGTAGCATATATTCGATGCAAATTAAGCTCGTTAAAACCAAAACTCAGCATTCTTTTCGCGGCTTCTGATGCATAACCTTGTCCCCAGTAATTTTTATGGAAGCAATAGCCGAGTTCCCCGTTAATGCCATCTGTGTGAATGCCGCAACCGCCAATCAAAGATTGGGATGACTTCAAGATTACCGCAAGTTCGTAACCGGTTCTCGGTTGTTGTTGCTGCATCAAGTGTACATCCTTCATATATTGTTTAGTCTCGTCAAAGGAGTTCGGTCCCCAGAGCATGTGCTTGACCACGTCATCATCTGATGAATATTGATGGACCTGCTCCCAATCTTCCGGAGTAAAATCTCTAAGGATTAGCCGGTTGGTTTCGAGATACATAGTTATCCTCCATTAGCAAATGATTGTAATTTTTTTACTAATAAAGCTCATTTGGAAATTCTCTTCTAAGAATGGAATACAGCTTTTGGTTTTTATATTCATTTCTTATTTTGAGTTGTTCTCTAATTAAACCTTCAAATGTCATCCCTAGGTTCTGCATCACTTTTTCGGATCCTATATTTGCTTCATTACATCTTGCTTCAATTCTATTAAGTCCCAGTTCCATAAAGCCATACTTTATCAGTGCTTTACTTGCCTCCGTCGCGATCCCCTTGTTCCAACAGGCTCTTGAAACCGCATAACCAATCTCTGCACGATCATGATCCTCGTCAAATCCGAACAAACATATTCTGCCTATCACCTTATTGGCGGCCTTGTCTACAATTGCCCAGTTGAATGAATGTCTGGTCTCGAAATGATAATTCAATGAATCTAGGAATGCTTTCGTATCATCGATCGAGTCATGATAATCCCAGCGGACATGCTCCGTGAGCAAAGGATCACTCGCAAAATCGAAAAAATCTTCGGCATCCGAACGTTCCAATTTCCTTAGCAAGAGTCTGCTTGTTTCAAATACCGGCTTTGCTGAAAATAAAAGATCTGTATTCACTATTTCCCTCTTTTCTTAGACCGGGTGATTAAAGAAGTTTGATGACGAAAGATATAAAGTACGCCGCAGGTAACAGCAAAACCTGTGCCAATAAAGTACCCATCAACCTTGATCCCATTAACAGAACATAAATCTTGCCCAGCTGATCCCGGTACAGCTTGTTGTTGATCGCGCGATCCGTGATTAATCCTACTTGAGGATCTATGAAAATCGTTAACAATATCGTGGCAATACCATTGATCAAGCCCGAGGATTGGGATGCAGTCGTACTTAACTCGGGTACCAGATGGGCCGCATACAAAGAAGATAACACTCCGACGGTATAAATGGCTGTTACGAATATATTCAAAATAATAAATCTTTTGGAGATTCCCAATACTTTAAATTGGCTTAGCCGGAATGATGGTTTTCTGAGGTAATGCCGCGTATTTTTTAGTTGTCCGATTGTCACGCTGGATATAAGCCGCGGCAATGAACCCGCCACTTCAAGTTTGGATATGACTCTCTCCCACAAAATCACAAAAGTCGGGAACAGAAAAATGGCAATAAGCGTCCCCACAGAGGATGCAATTATTATGATTCTTAAATAACCTAAAACATTAAACGTCGGGTCCGTCTTGGCGAAATCGATAAACTTAGCCGTCATTGGCGCTTGAATCAGATTAGCCGTTCTCGAGACAAGCACAATAATTCCCGTTAAGGACAGGGCAACTGCGATTTTGTTGATTTTTACTCCGGCAAACCGGAGTGAGTACGACAGGGTCTCGGCAGTATGTATGATCAAGGTCAAAACAAATATAGAAATTAAGTAATTCGTCATTATTTAGTGGTCTCCAATGAATGCTCGAATTTTACGTTTGCGTTCGTTATGCTTATAGTCTAAGTCCAAATAATCGGGTTTCCCGTTTGCGAGGAAGCCTCAAACAGCTTTCGCAGCACTCCGGCGGAAGGAATATCTGAGCTTTTAAGTTCCCTCGTAACAACTTGAAGCGAGCTTGGATAATAAAGTTCTTCGACTCCCCAAATCTTTTTCCTGAAGGGGTGATCACTCTCATGTACCATTCCCGTCTCGGCGTCACGAAACCGCACACGGATATGTTCCCGGCCAGCACTCTCATCGTGAGTAACCTCCTGAGTGAAAGCTACCGACCGAAACAGTTCACTGTTATCCCCGTGGATGATGCAGAATCCCTGTTCATTTAACCGGTAAGTAAGTTGTCCTCCGGAAGCGTAGAACCAACTGTCTTCACCCGCCAGCGCCTTCTTGTATTCTTCCAGAGATTCAGGCTCCACCAGAAATGTCCCCTGAAGTTCACGAATCCTGGACTCCAGAATATCCAGTTCCTTCAACGCCTTATCCGCCAGATTCCCAGGTAGCGGTTCCCCCCCAATCGAGCTTAACAGCGGAAAATAGCCGATGCCGAGCCGATCCATGGCTCCATAAAAAAAGTTCCCTCCAGCGGTATTGGCGACCCGATCATAATAAAAATAAAAGTCCTCATGTTCACAAGCCTGTTCCCGCCAACGCATGAAGAGCCGGTAGGTTTCATCGTCCGCGGAGTCCGACAATTCGATCCCCTCTTCCGTCCATTCCAGCAACCCGGAATCAAAGGGAGGGGGCTTTATTTTTCCTTCTTTTACGCAATTGCATACCACATATGCATCAAGTCCCATGTACGCTCCTCTTTCTGCATGTCAGTTTCATTTCGATATCAAATACAATACTATTGCGGTTGCCAACCAGGGCAGGCCAAAGATAAAGAATAATGAAGAATACTTGCTTCTAAACTTCTTATCTCCCTCTGTTTCAATACTTTCATTCGCTCTTGTTCTATCCCCGCTAATAAAAGCACCGGAAAGTAATCCCGCTAACAACCAGGAAACCGCCCCGGCTCCGCCGGTTATTTTTATTGCCGTTTCTCCATTACTTAAAAGACTTGTAAATATTGCTGCAATGATACATGTAACTATTCCAATAAATAAAGTTCTCATTAACAAAGATCTCATATTCAATTACTCCTTTCCGCTGTCAACCGGTGAGCCGAATATTTCTACGGATGATAGATTAACTTATTGAAAAAAGCCCAAGCCTAGATTGCTCTTATCTTGGGCTTGGGCTTATCGTGGTCTGAGCTTCTTCCATGATTATACATCTGATCCCGCAAACGCGATAGATTGAGTTCTGAATATGACTAGTCGCTTTGCGCCTGTCAATCCGTCAGGTAAATATCGCCGAAGGCATTGATGTCCTTAGCCGTGCCGATTCCGCTGTTGATTTCCAGCCATCCCTTGCGTCCATCCCCGTCATTGTCGTTTACCAGCAATGAAAATTTTAATTTCATTCCGGGCTTCACCCTGGTGGTATCTAAAATCAGTTCGTTCCAAGGTATAGCAATTTCATAGACCGTTTTATGATCCTTACGACGGATGGCAAGCTCGGTCTCAAAGAAGTCTTCTATATTAAAACCTTCGGGTGTTAACCAGCGCCATTTGCTCAATTGTCCTTCATTGTCCATGGCCATGCCCAATTCATGGTATTCGGGCGGGTTGCCTCCATCCGCATTCGCTATGCCAATCGCGAACTGTATCCCATCCCCGTTCCAGATCCCGCTACCGCGTGACGGTTGGACATGCTTATCGTCGGTAACTTCCAAAGCAAGATACAAATTGGCGGAATCCCAGGTTAAAAAACCTGTCGCACTGGTATCGTCTTCCCCATTCCAATCCTTCATTTTAACGTCTTCCAGATCGAAGCGGGCGAAATCTTTCCATTCCTTCAGCTCCCCATCAATAAGGATATTGCTTTGGGTCTTGTTAATTTGCAGCGCATGAAGCAAGTCCTCGCTTATATGCAGCAATTTACCTGAAGCGTCATATCCTCGTACCCTTCGCTCTCCGCTAGCCAATTCAGGAATTATGATAACGGTACTTTTCCCAGGCTCCAATTGATCCACATCGGTGGTGAAGGCCCCCTGAGTCCCATGCTCCGCTTCGTAATTAACTTGAAGGGAACCGTTGAAATTATGCTTGGATTGGTTCGTAATGGTTATGTTAGTCATTATTTTTTGATCCGACGCATCAAAATACGTTTCAAAGTTCACTTTCAGAGGATTCAAAACTTTGACATTGATCACGAATCCAGTAGCCGAAGCAGCACGGTCATCCGGGTCCATACTGACGAAAATCGTATAATTTCCGGGTTCCAAACCTGCAGGAACTTGGAGGTAAATATTTTGGCTTTCTTCGCTATCAACCAGCGACCAATCCACCGGAGCGATGAGATGGAGTTCCCCTTCACCTGAACTAGGGATATAGTCGTTTGGCAATTTAAGCTCGACAAGATCACCGGAAGCAGCAGAAAGTCCCGCGTTCTCCGGGAGTCCCTCTGTCTTGGGACTATTTATCACATTCCACAAGAAATGCGTGATCGTCTCAACGACATCATCGATGAATCTTTCGTTTTTATAATCATGTCCGGCGCCATCCATCGTAAATAGGTTATGATAAATTCCATGTTGTTCCAAGGTGTCGTTTAAATCCAGGCTTTGCCGATAGGGTATCATCGCATCGGTTGTTCCATGAATAATCAGGACGGGAGGCAGGTTTTCATGAACGCTATTCTCCAGCAGCCCGCCGTAAATATCCACGATGGCAAATACCGGTTTAACGAGAGAAGGATCGCTCCGCAGATATTCGTTGGCAAAATTCATCGCCAAATAGCCTCCGGCGGAGTCCCCGCCGATCACGATCTTTTCGGAATCCAGCCCATAAGCGGCCGCGTTGTCATGGATCCAGCCGATCACATCGGATATATCCTCGTATGCATCGGAAAGGGTTAGCGCAAAGTTATCGAACGGGTCGGTTTTCAAGCGGTAATTCATTGACAATACAACGTACCCTCGTTTTGCCAGCTTCATGGATATGTCCGCCGCATCCTCCTTGCTCCCTTCCTTGTATCCTCCTCCATGAATGAAAATAAAGACCGGCCTCAGGTTGTTGTTATCGCCTGCCGGCTCATACAAATCCAGTTCCAGCGGTTCTTCGTTCTCCGACTCGTTTTTCTTGTTCGCATAAACGATACCGCTCTTCGTACTTACATCGAATACAGGAGACAAATACCTGACTTCACGCTGCTCGTGGCTTAAGATGATCTTCATTGGAACGTCATTATTTCCGTTCGAATTGCTGGCAATGTTTGGTTGCTTCGAATTCGCTTCAGAAATATCCAGATTCTCTTCTACCTGTCGATTTATGAACAGCCCGACTCCCAAAACAAGCAATAAACCCAGAAGAACATAAACCGGCCACCGTTTCACTCTAATTCCCCCATAAGAAATGAATTTTCCAATTATAAAAAATTTAAATCCATTTTATGGTCCCGGACCGGTATAAACAATAATGCATTCCATCGTTTTTTGAGTGTAATCATACGCAATACGCAAAATAAATAACACCGGGAAATCCCGGTGTTAAAATAATGATGCGAGTTTCTTTAATATGCCGGGCCAAAATTATATTCCCTGCCCGACCTGTATCTCTCTGCTATTCCTTTACCTTCAGTCCCAGCAGCTTGGCAAACCCGATCGCCTGCTGAGGCGATACCGTGCATCCGGGTAGTGCTTGTATTGGGATATCCACCCGCTCATAGGTGCAAGTGCTGATATCCATGCCTTTTAACGAGGTGTCGTTGAAGTCGGCCTCATTTAAATCGCATTCCTGAAGCTCGACATCCTTAAACTTGCAACCGTAAAAGTTAACATTCTGCATGGAACAGCCGGTAAATCTCACCTGCTTCAGGGAAGCCTCCACCAGATCGCTCAAATTCATCAAACAGTTTTCGAACGTCACGAATCCCAGATTGGCTTTGGACAGATTTACCCCGGTCAATTTGCAATCCTTAAAATGTACGCGATGAATGATCCCCTTTGGCAACACCGCATTGGACAGATCGCAGTTTTCCAGCACCGTGTCCGTCATGTCCATTCGATCGAATGTGGTGTGGGCGAAGGAGCAGCCCCGAAGAAGTACTTTGGACATGATGCATTTATCCAGGACCCCATGTTCAAAATGGGCACCGTTCATTAAACTGTTGACCAGTTCATGATCCTCATCCTCCAGCAAATCTTCCAAATATGCCTCGCCTAAATTTGCCGGAAGCTGAGGTAAAATCATTTTCGTTTTTGTCGCCATCCTTATCACCTGCTACTTGTTAATGAAAAACTCTATTATAGATCGTTTGTCCTTACGATTCCGCCTGCTTTGCCAGCACCTCTGCCAGGCCCTTTACATCCAGCCCGTCCACGGCAAAAACGCGCCGAACCAGATCCGGCGGCACAAACTCGTCATACTTGCCCAGGTACGGAGCTTCAGCGGCATCGAGCAGCAATTCTGCATCTGAAATCTCAGACAGCTCTGCTCGAATTGCTGCCAACAGTTCCTCCGCTCCCGTTCTTCCGGCAACGACCATGTAATACGGCTCCATCGGAACGACTTGCCGTATTCCCATCGGCTCCTTCAGGTTATGCTTCAGCAGGCGCTCCAGCGTACGGAACTGCTTGCTACCGCCCCAAGGCAAAATAAACACGGCATCGCCGCCCGCCGGAATTACCGTGCTGCCCAGCAGCCCGCTTTCCCGGGCGAGTCTACGCGCCCGTTCCAGGCGATTGACCGCACCGGGCGCCAGGTACGGGTATAGTGTCTGTTCCGCCAGCACCTGGCGCATTTTTTGCATCACCCGGGTATGGACATCGCCGCCGGCTCCAAGCCAAAGCGTATCCACCTTGCCTCTGGAGGATTTCACGTATACCGCTTTATGCTTATTGTCCACTTCCTCCACTTTCCAAAGCTTGCCGGCCAGCGTGAAGCAGTAGCCCGGCGGCGGTACGGTGGTGATGCTCCCGATTTCCTCGGAGCCGTCATACACCACATGCTCTTCATCGTCCTTAAACACCGCATAGAAACGGAAGTTATTCACTACCTTCTCCCCGCCGAGTCCGATGATCAGCGTGCCTTCCTCCGTCTGTTGGACGTGATCGGTCTGCAGCAAATATTGCAGCAGCTGCTTATACTCGTCCGGCTCAATCCCGCGAAAAGTTGGCAGCGTCAGCACCGCCCTTGCCAGATCGGCAGGCTCTGCCTCGCCGATGCTCTTGAGCGTGCTCATGGTCTGATGGTAGAGCACGCCGACCGGCTTCTTGCGCAGATCCAGCGGCTCCACCCAGCGCTCGCGGACGTACAGCTCGATGACCGCGATGGCCCGCAGCAGCGTCCACGGCATCCGCGCGGGCAGCTGCGCTTCCTCGTCCTCTTCCTCAGAGACGAGGAACATCATCTCCGACGCCTGGTCTCCCCGGCGTCCGGAGCGACCGAGCCGTTGCACAAAGCTGGAGCAGCTGTACGGCGCCCCGAGCTGGATGACCCGCTCCAGCTCGCCGAGGTCGATGCCGAGCTCCAGCGTCACCGTCGCTGCGGCTACCGCGGGTCCGGGGCCGGAGCGCAGCGCGGCTTCGGTCTCCTCCCGCAGCATCGCGGAAATGCTTCCGTGATGCACATGGAACACATCCCGCTCCTCCCGCTTCGCGGCGATCCGGCGCATTTCCAGGGTGGTCAATTCCGCGTCGGAGCGGCTGTTGGTGAAGACGAGCGCTTTTTTCCGGTGCGTGTGGTCGTATATGAAGTTGTGGTAATTCTGCTTGGCAAGCTCGAGATGCTCGGCCTCCCGTTCATTCCGGGCATCCGGAAACGAGAAGTGCTCCACCGACAGCTTCAGCTTCCGCCCGCCGTGCGGCGACACGACCTCGACGGGCTGCGGTGTGCCGGCCCCAAGCCATCGTGCCGCGGTGTCGTAATCGCTGAGCGTTGCCGACAGCCCGATCCTTCTTGGCGAACAGGACGCCATCCGCTCCAGCCTGGTGAGCTGGCTCAGCACCTGAATGCCCCGGTCCGCCCCCATAAAAGCGTGTACCTCGTCGATCATGATGTACCGCAGATCATGGAACAGGGCCGGAATCGCATTCGGCCGGTTCATCAGCAGCCCCTCCAGCGACTCCGGCGTAATCTGCAGAACGCCGCAGGGGCGCTGCATAAGCTTGGTCTTTTCAGCTTGCGAGACATCGCCATGCCAGTGCCAGACCGGCACTTCCCCTTCCCGAAGCAGTTCGGTAATCCGTTCGAACTGATCATTGATCAGCGCTTTCAGCGGCCCGATGTACAGGATGCCGACGGATTCGGAAGGCCGGTTATACAACTCCGTGAGTGCCGGAAAGAAAGCCGCCTCCGTCTTCCCCGATGCGGTGCCGGATGCGATCAGCAGGTGATGCGGCGTGTCGAACAGCACCCGGCAGGCTTCAACTTGAGCCTCGCGCAGGGCGTCCCATTTTTTGCGGTACATGTATTCCTGAATGAACGGCGCCAGCCGGGAAAACGGATTTGTCCCGCTCATAGCTCAAACTCCGCCAGGAAGTCGTCCAGTTCGTCAGCGCCCTCGCTTTTCTTGGCCGCGCCCTGGGCCGCATATTGCTGTTCACGCTCGCCCAGCAACTCGTCGAACGTGAGCTCCTCGTGCTGTTGCAGCATATGCAGCACATCCATGAAATCCCGCACGACCTCCCGGGTCGTGAGCAGTTCCGCGGCGCCAAGCCGTCCGACCGCCGCCTGCATAAAGGCAATTAGCTGTTCATCGCGCAGCCGCGGCTCATACCCGGCATGCATCGCGTGAATGTCCCGCAGCTTTTGCAGCAGGATCAGGATCTCCTCATGCGACAGCATGTCCAGCCTCAGGATCGGCGAGGTGTACGTCCGCCGCGTTCCGCTGCTATAACGCCCGTCCATGAGCCGCGTACGCAGGGCATCATAACTGAACAACCCGCGGCGCTCATCCTCCACAAACTGCGGCGTGCCGCCGAGATAGATGCCCAGGTACTGGGCTTTTCCCTGCATCGTATCGTTAAACATCGTCAGCAGCTTCTCGTAATTGCTTTGGCGGGAAATGCTGTTCGTAATTTTGTACAGGTTCACTCCCTCATCAATAAAGAGCAGAAGACCCTTATACCCGATCCGCACCGAGAACTCCGCCCATAGTTTCATATAGTCGTACCAGTTGTCGTCATCAATGATCACGCCGACCCCGAGCTCTTGGCGCGCTTCCGTTTTGGTGCCGAACTCCCCGCGCAGCCAGCGCAGCGCCGCCGCTTTCCGGTCATCGTCCCCAAGCTTATACCCCGACCAATAGGCAGCCAATACCTTGGCAAAATCAAACCCGTGCACCAGATTCTGCATTTCATTAGTGACCGCATAAATGCGGAGCTCCACTGCCTCATGCAGCCCCGGATCGCCGGGCCGCAGGCCGGTGGCCTGCATCTGTTCCTGCTGGAGGGCGGCAATCCATTTTTGCAGCATCGGCTCCAAGGCGCCTCCATCCGGTCTCGTCCGGGAGGATAGATGCATCATCAGTTCCCGGTACGTGGCCAGCCCTTGTCCCTTCGTTCCGACCAGGCGCCGCTCCGGCGACAAATCGGCATCCGCCACCACGAACTCGCGATCCATCGCATAATTGCGGATCATCTGCAGCAAGAAGCTTTTGCCGCTCCCGTACCGTCCGGTAATCAGCCGAAAAGCCGCTCCGCCTTCACCGATATTGTCCATATCCTGCAGAATCGAAGCGACCTCCGGTTTTCGTCCGACCGCGATATGCTCAAGTCCGACCCGCGGCACCACCCCGGCCGTCAAGGAATTCACCAACGCCGTGGTGAGCCGCTTCGGAATTTGCATCTGTTTCATCGTTATCACCTCATAGATCTTTATTGCCAATATGAGCGCAATGCATCATATTGCGGAGCTCTGTCTCGTATTCCTCCGTTATCCGATCTCCATCGATCAGCAAATCTCCGATCCATTCCATCGCCAGCTCGTTGATTTCATCTAGTAGTAGTTCCGGCATCGAGCCGGCCTGCTCGGCAATGCCGTAACGTACGTCGATGCTCTGATCTTCAACAATAGCATCCAGCATGGCCAGGTGAGCCCCGGATAACCGGTTTAACATCTCTTGCCACTCTTCCGCTAACTCGAGCTCACTCCGCTGTTCATTCTCATCGCCAGTGTTCTCCTTAATCTCGAACACCGGCTCAGAAGTGAATTTCTGTTCTGTAACGTTTGGAGTAATTACGAACTCCTCCTGCTTCGCGAATTCTTCGGGATCCGGAAACGCATCAGGTTCTTTGAACTCTTCCGCTACCGAATGCGCCAGCGGTTCTTCCTCAAACACTCGCCATCCCCGCTCAAAGTCCATTTCTGCCTGCTGAGGCTCATCCCTATTCTGATGCCGGGCTCTCTTTTGGCCTGATGATGAACCAGCAGGATGCCCGGACGGCTTTCGCTCAATCGCCACAAGCGGCAGGTCCTCGGTCAAAAGCATGTCCCGTACTTCATCAGACTCCTGCTGCAATTTACGCAGTTTGGCCGAGTTGATCTTGACCACGGGGATGTGTGCCTTGGCTTCTTCCTCCTGACGCTGATCAAATTCCTTTTGCAAAAAACGGGAAACAAGCTGCTCCACTTCCTGCTCTATGCTGATTCCCCGCAGTTTTCCTTTAAAGCCCGTCAGTTCCCGAAGCTTGTTCTCCGTATATCTGACCAATTGAGTCAAATAAGCACGGAAGGGAGGATGTTCGCTAATCGGCAGAACGGATACGGGAACTCCGTGTCCGTAGACTTCATGATCGTATACGGCGCTGCGAAACAGAAACCGGGTAACCTTTTTCTCAGGCGGCTTAAAACGCTCAATGAGTTTATTGCCCTTGGTTTTTGCCAAATACCCGTCAACCAGCGCGATTACTTTCGGGACGTAATTTCGCATTTCTTTTCGTCCTTGATCGCTGTAATAACGGCTCTTCTCTACTTCGTAATCGATAAGCGGCAACACCATTTCCCAGGTCAGCTCCAACGGTTCGGCCGAGAATCTGCGTCCCCATTCCAGTTCCTTCAGCACGTTGGACAGACTTCGCGGAAGCTTTACCAGCGGTTCTGCAGGCGGCATGTCCAGCCCGAACACCGTTCCAAGGTCATACATCCATTCCCGCACATACAGATCCAGCTTCGGGTACCGCTTCCGATATGCCTTCCAAACCCGGTCCATCAGTTCAAGCCCTTGTGCCGGGTCATCCCAGCCTATGCCGTGAATCAACTCATACAGGTACACGAACAGATAAGACAAATCCGTCTCGGGGTAACGTCCGAAGCGAACTTCTCCGCGCCAGTACAGATACCATCTCAATTGTCCGGGCTGCATTTGGTCATAGGTCGGCCAATAGGTTTGAAAAGGAACAAATTCAGCGCTTTCCACGCTCTTCCCTTCCAGTTCCCGCGCTGTCTGCACAAACTGCTGCTCCTTCGAGACGTAGCGAAAATCCTGCCGCCAATCCAGATTGCGCTCCAAGCTATCGCTCTCCGGTACAACGACCTTACTTACGGGTTCGGTCCCCGGCCGATCCGGTAGCCCAAGCTCAATTTCCGCAAATGTAAGCTGTCGATCCCTTACCGCGCGCTGTCTGTTATTTTCTATATAAATGTCGTGTTTGTCCGTTCTATCGTTCATCTTCCGTAAACCTCCATCACGACACCATTATACCATCAAAGCGAAAATTTGTTCGCTTTTTGAATACATTTTTGATCTCCTTTATAATGGAACTAGTAGATTTTTTGTCTGAAAGGGATACATTATGAATAAATGGCTTAAGGCCTTCCTGTTTATCATCGGGGCAGCGATATTGACGAGACTGATTCCGTTCTCCAACTGGTTTCGCATGCTCGATACTATGATTCATGAGCTCGGCCATGCCGTTGTGACGCTTCTGGTGTCCGGCCGCGTGCTCCGCATTGAACTGAATCCGGACCACAGCGGTGTCACCTATTCCTTGCTAATCTCGGACTGGAGCCAGATTGTAGTTTCGCTGGCCGGATATATAACGGCTTCATTGTTTGCGATTGCCCTGTTTTACGGCTATTACAGGCAAAAACAAGCAATCGGCCTTGTCATCATCAGTGTGCTGGCATTAATGACTATTGTCTTTTTTGTACGGTCGGGCTACGGCCTCTGGTGGCTAATCATCTTCGTTGCCGTGAATATGGCGTTTTATTTCTTCGGCGGGTGGGTTAGGAACTTCTATTATTTACTGCTGGCTTTTCTTTGTCTGGAGGAATCGTTGATGGGTCCGGTCACGCTGTTGTTGCGATCCTTAACCGCTCCGGCTCAAGCCGGGGATGCCGCAAACCTGGCAAATCTAACGATGGTCCCTGCATTGGTCTGGTCGTTGCTGTTTCTCGGCATCTCCCTGTTATGCGCCATGTCATCGCTGCAACTTTATTGGAAAAACGGGAAGCGGGAGAACCTGAAGAGTAAACAGCAGCATCTGAATCTCAGATAATTCGCGGGAGCTCTCTCTTCTCTCTTAGCTGCTCCGCTGGAATAGCGTCCTTTCAGGACGCTATTTCGCGTTTTTAGGACGCATTGCAAGGAATAGCGGATTTTGGGGACCTTATTTTCGGAGGAAAGAGCCATTTAGAGCTCTTCTAACCGATTTGGGTTAAAATAGAGCCCCAAAAGGCCGTTATTTTCTATAACCTCGCCCAATTGAGCAAATAAGGTCCGAAAAGGACGCTAATAGTGTTTCGGACATAGGAAATGCACAGTGTTCGCCGCTTTTACCATTTGCGAGGACAGCATCATGTCAGGAGACAAGCACGGACGACCGCGACCAGGCAATACATGAAGAAGACGGTGATCACCGGGCTCGCTCGGAGAGACGTGAGACGCGAGAGAGAATCCTCTGTTTCTCAATTACCTAAATCAAAGAGAAACCCTGTACTTTAATAGGTACGAGGTTTCTCGACAATCTGGGCGCTGCCTTTAACAGGGCAGGGCTGCTTTTGGTATGTTGTTAAACTTGACCTTTGTCTTTTCCGTCAAAACCAAAATGGTCTGTGATCATTTGTGCAACGATACCGGGCTCAAGATCAGTATTATTTATCTTCAGGTAATTGTCTTTCGCGATTTCCCCGGGACCGGAATTTAAGCGGTGAGCTTCAAGGGTTCTCATCAGGTCTCTTTCCGACTTCTCAACATTTCTTTTCGTCGGTTTATGTTCCAGCCGGTTTGCTGTTTTGTTTCTTCTTAATCTTTCATCCAGATCGGCTTCCAACTCAACGAAATAGACCGTACCGCCCCTGGATTCAAACATTTCCGAAATTCGGTTTACATAGTCCCAGTCATCTTGAAGATCAAATGCCCAAACGTAAGTGAAAATCAGGCCCGACAAATCGCTTTTTGAAACTTCTTCGAAAATCTCGTGCCGGATCAAGTTTACAAGCCGTTTACCGGACGGCGTTCCATAATCAAAGAACTGTGAAACCAAATCAATGGACATATGATTATGAAACAGTTTGAACTCCGTCAGTTCCGCCAAGCGTTGTCCCACAGTCATTTTCCCTACAGCCTGCGGGCCGAACAGAATAATAAACTTCATTTGGTCGTATACCCCCGTTTTTATCCATTTCCATCTTCACAAGTAAGAATTGGTAACGTTATTCTTGATATACTTGCATCTTTTCTTGGAGCACCATTTGTTCCAGAAATCTTTGCTTTCTTCAAATGCTAAATTTCTTGCGGTTCGCTCGTCCATGTTGTTTTCCAGATAACTAATGCACTTGGCATAGGTTTTCACGATGATTTCCGTTACGTTGGCCGGTGTTTCCCTGCCTGTTATTTTTAACGTGGTGACGCCCATTTCGTACAGCTTTCCAACACTACAAAGCGAGCAGTACAGGTTGCTGTCGTAGTAAGGAAAATCCTTTTCGACGGCGTCTTCCGTAATCACGTCATACTTGGATTTGCACGGAAACCCCAGGTCAAGAGATTCGCCCAAATTATGGTACAGGCTGCACCTTCCATTCAAAAAAGATCCTCCGAAATTCGCGAACACCTCGATCTCAATGCCCTCTACCGCACAAATTTCTTTGATTTCCTCCGTTAACATATGATACTCTAGCGTAATTCTTTTAAAGCCGAGATCTCTAAAAAATCTAACCTGCTCCGCGTTAATCGTGCCCATGTAAACGCTTGCGTAGCAAGGGACGTCAATATTTTTTTCCCGTAACAATAGATACTGGCCAATATCCGCTATAACTACATTATCAATACCACATTGTAAACCCATTTGTATATAATCTAGAAAGTTCTGTTCCATGCCGTCTCTTTCTTTGCTCGGTAAACTGAACTGCGGAAGATTGGCCAAAAAGCTAACTTTGACGTTATTTTGATGCGCTAGATCTACCGTTTCTTGCAATTCATTTTTGTCCATAGTAATCTGTGGATTGAATACATTGGAATTCCCCCGTGCGCTGTACGAAATATTTTTGAACGCCACGGAAGAAGCCCCAAGGTAAATCTCACCCGCACCGGCCTCCAACATGGTTCGCGCCGAGTCCAACGAAATTACAGGAGCTTTAACCTTCATAAAATAACCTCGCTTAGATTATTTGATTTCGTGAATTTTTTCACATAATATGCCATAAAAAAATCACCTCTCGGTGCATAAACGCTCCACGTGACAATCGAGAATCCCATAAGTGAATAAACTAGACCGGTTCATTAAAAACAATTGATCCGGGTTTCGGTAATACGTTATATTTCCTGAGACATAATATTCGGGTACGATCTGTCGGACTTCTTCGCTGGGATCAACATATCCACGCGCTTTAATGCTCCACAATTTAGATAATTTAAGTACGCTAGGTTGTTCGCACGCTTCCTTGCAATCCGGATAAAGCGTCGCAGAATATTGAGCCTGGCTGCAAATCCGGCTTGCTGAGCCTATGATCGTATTCATATGCACGATAACCTCGAGCCCGGTTTCAGTAATCTCATTCAAACCTTCGATGTTTTTTTTGCTTACACTTAGGTGAGCCCCTTTGATGCCCATACTTTTGAACATGTTTATTTTCCTTGGATCATTCAGCACAAAACCATTCATATATGCTTTGATTGAATCATCCTCTTCCCTGTTCAGATGATCAGACCAGGGACAATCCGAGAATGATTTCGTTAACAATCTCCCCAGATAATATTTAACATGGCCATTCGGGTATTTGTTTACCGTGTAGTAAAGCAGACCATAATCATTAAAAGTTAGAGAATGAATGAGATGGGTTGAAATAAGCTCGTCAATGACCTCTTTAGCGTATTGCAGGTTTTTTTGGGATACTAAAGGGGTAATGATATGGATTTCCGTATTCTTCAGGGCATTTTGCAACTGAACAATTTCAGCTTTATGCGGAAGTTTATACACACATCCCTCGTCTCCGAGAAAAACACACCCGCTTTCCTTCAGCTTTTGTAGATCAACTGCCTCAGCTTTGCGAACAAACAGACCTGTCTTCATCACATCACCGATCCTGTTCCCGTGGATTTAACTTGGTGCAGCTCCATCCTATCTGTATTAGCGTCTTGCCTAATTATGCGTGGCCGGGTCAAGAAAAGGACTTGATATGCAGAAAAAACCCCAGCCTTAGATAGCTCTTATCTTAGGCTGGAGCGTTTGTTGGTTGAGCTCTCTTCCATGATTATACATCTGTGGACCAAGTGGCGATAGCCCCCGACAGGGTTCCACAATCTATTTCTTAATTAATTCAATTTTCTTTGCGGATGCTTGACTCGGAAACGAATCATTGATGCCACCCTCGACCCAATACCTTACTTGTTGCCCAACCTGCAAATCGGGATTTTTTGTTCCCAACCAAATGGCACTGCCTTGATAGGTCTCAAATATTTCATTCCAAGATTTTTTTCCGATATCTTCAGGGTCAACGTTATCAAGTATAAGTACTCTTCCCTCGGACACTTCAAATACTATACCTTCTCCATCCGGTTTCTGATCGGCTAACGGACTGCAGCCCGCACCAATGAGTAAGAGAACAAGGAGCATTTGCATAATTTTCACATACATCTTTGCGCACCCCTCCCATTTAACCTTCCCGATTTATCTCAGCAAAATCATCTTCCTTAGTATACCATCAACATCCCTGCATTTTTCTAATCCATTCTGCGATTTCCAAGACGATATCATCGATATTTTTATTTGCATCCATAATTAAATCAGCATTTGCTTTTACCTTTTTTCCTGTTTCATAATACATGTCCCTGACCCCGCCATACAGGTAATCAAATAAAAAATGATCCAGCAAGTTTATTAAACTTTCCGAATCATTTCTTAAATGTTGAATTAGATCATGAACTCTTCTTGCTAACGCGATTTCAGGCTCCAGATCCAGGTAAATCACAAAATCGATAAGCCCCTGCAATTCCGTCCGTTCTCTTCCAAAGGGTTCTTCGACCATGATCAATGGTCCAGGCATCAAGGTATTTGCTTCTTTTCCAGAGTGACCAATTCCGTATTCTTTAGCCCAACCGTTCCCCTTGACCTGTTCAATCGGCTGTCCGCTCTTTAATTGAATCAGGTGGTTCCGGAGTAAAGGGGTAGATACGGCATCGGGATCTCCGCCCTCTTTTAACCAAGCGTTCAAATCAGTCGGAAAGTTCGTTCTTGATGCGTAGTCATCAAAAAACAGGGCCGGACAATTCAATACCCTGGACAGATGGGATACGACCGTGCTTTTACCCGCTCCGGAGTAGCCGCTTACTGCAATAACCATAGTTTTCATTTAACAACCATCTCCAAAATAAAAAATATGAGCCAGGCCTCTGTTGGAGAGTCCTGACTCATTTGCATTCATCATATCATGGATTTCTCTGATTTCAAGCTCCATATTTCTTCTTCGCCAAACCATTCTCCGGTTTCAATAAATCCGTGATTTCTATATAATTTCCTCGCAAAAACGTTATCCTTATGAACTGTAAGACGTATCTCTTGGCATTGCGGAAATCGGTTTTGGATCCATATAATCATTTCTTTGAGGGCAGTTCCGCCATACCCTTTACCCTGTTCCTCCGCATCGATTAGAAATCCGTTTATCCAATACATGTCGCTCGTTTTCTCTTCATAAGCGTGCATAATAAAACCGACCATTTTATCTTTGTCATATACGGCAAAAGGAAGATACTCCACTTCATCTCCGTCAGGCTTGATATAAATTTTGGCGAGCGATACCGCAACAGGAGGCACAAAACCTTGTTGACTATCCGAGACCTGAAGGGAGAGGGCCTCTTCCCAATTGTTCCGATTTACTGGTTTTAACTCAATGTGCATCTGCTTAGCCTCCCTTCTTTACAACAATATATCTGAGCATATATTCTTTGCTCTTGTTATCCTTGTAAGTTAGATTTTCATGGGTGGTTCCTGTTTCAATGACTTGCAAGCCGTCGAAATGCCGGATTAAATCTTCTTCCGTAAAGAAATGAGCATACTTTCCCTTAACATATTCAAAGGTTCCTGCTTCAATTTGACTTCCCACGCCGTTATTTACATCCTCATCGGAGAAGCAAGTAAAATACATCAATCCGTTATCCTTCAGGTACTGAACGCAATGCTGTATGAGCTTTTTTCTATCCTGTTTCAGGAATAGGTGCAAAACATCAAAACAATAGATGGCATCATATTTATTCAAAGTAACTTGGTCCAATACGGAGCCCAAAATAAAATGACTGTCCGGGTCCCAATTGTTTGCCATTTGAACGGCATCCTGCGATATCTCGATTCCATCAACTTGAAAATGCGCTGATAGCGCCTTTGTATTTCTTCCATATCCGGAGCCGGGTACTAACACCTTCTTCACATCATTGTCCTGAAAAAGTTGGATGGCACGGTATACCGTTTTGCTTGGCTCTTGCCCCCATATCATCCCTTCGTTGCTAAACCGATCATTCCAATAAGATCCCAAGCTCCTCATTCCTTAATCATGCCGTTTTTTTGAATCCGAATCTATGCTTTCCGGCGATACAAACAACTAATTCATGCATCCAAGGAGAGAACACATCAAAAACTCTTCTTTCTCTTGAAAATAACGATGACATCTCTGGATTGCCCTTGAGATAGGCTTGTATCGAAGCAGGAGACTAATTCCCAGCCATCCAAACCATACCGGTTTAACTCGAGTTCGAATTCTTCGGTATCTACTTTGCCTCCCAAAAAACCTCCGGTTTTATACTTCATAGTTTTGTATTCCCATTGTTCCATGTAAATCCGCTCCCTCGTTCAATGAGTTCTATAATTACTTAGTTCCATAATCTCTTTACTTCTATTAACTCTTCATCCTTGAATTCCAATCTGTATACATCCGGCTTCGATGTCCCCATTAAAAACTCAAACCCATATTGGTTATCAAAATACCCCATCATCAGCGTCATAACGACTCCATGCGTTCCCATAGCTATTTTCTGGCCTCTGTATGCCTGAAGTATTTCTTTCAAGATAGCTACGGCCCGTTTTTGGCATTGGGAAATCGATTCTCCGCCGGGCAACGAGAAATCGCGATCAGAAAACATCTTTTGCACGGCAGGATATATTTCCTGATCCGGTACGATTTTATCCTCACTTGAGAAAAGCAGTTCTTTAAGCTCTTCATATTCTATTACTTCTTTACCGGATAAATGAGCCAATTCCCGGATCGTCAACACGGCCCTGCTATATGGACTAGAAATGAAAGTATCCAGGCCCTCCTGCTTCAATAGTTCAGTTACCCGATGGGCATCCACTTTCCCCTTATCCGTTAATCCTCGGGTTCTTTCATTTTCTTCCGTTTTAGGCGATTCCCCGTGTCTGATCATGTAAATGTAGGTACTCGATTCTAAATTTTTCATCATAATAATATCTCTGCCATATTGTTCGGATTCAACCACATCAATTTCTTGATATCCAAGTTTCTTATAAAAACTTTGTGCCGTTAAACTGCTGGGCAGCTTTAACGAGGTGATCCCGGAATCCAGTGCTATGCGTTCAATATGACGAATCAAATTCCGGCCGATCCCTGAATTATGGTAGTCTTTTTCAACAAAAACCATATAAATAGTATCCGTATCCAGACTGGCGGTTCCAACAACTTTATCTTCTATTACGGCAACGAACATCTTCCTCGTTTCGGATAAACCCATAATATACTCCGGAGTAAAAATACTTAGCATATTATTAATGATCTTATCGCTGTAGTCTTTGCTATTCACATGGATCAGGTTGTCCTTAATGAGATTTGCGATTTGCAGACAATTTTCATTTTTAAACTCTCGAATTAATATATTTCGAGTCATGTTTACCCTCTCCACCTCTATTTCATTTATCTACTCTGTTTATTCCCAATAGCAATCCATCTTCCGTCAATGTCTTCAAATACAAATTCCTGATTGTCGTAATCGGTTGTTGCTCTAAATCCTCTTTCTTTCCGGCCTTTAAAGCCTACTCAATTTTGCAATGGCTTGTTCCTCGGTAGGCAGGAAAAATAAATCCCTTCCCTTATTGCTTTCATAAATGAAATCCTTAAGACTGTTGCTTGTATAAACTGAGAAATCGCCGATGATTGCAATTTTAGCTTGATAATTAATGAACTTTTGAATGATTTCACCGGCAAGACGCGTTTTCAGGTCAAAAAAATCTTCACATATGGACGACTTGTTTATAATAATCACATTGCATCCGGCTTCATAACTTACAGTTGCCATAAGATCCAAAGCGGACTGAACATCGGTAATCAATTCTACATCGCTTTCAACGATGGCCATTTCTACTCCATTTTCTTTAATTGTTTTAATGATCATGATCCTAACCTCCATAGTCTCAAAGTTCTTTTAACATATGTATATCGAGCGGTTCCTTCTGAAAAAGTTCTTCGTCGACCTCTTTGGTGATCCGACTGCCCATACTTTTATAAAACGAAACGGCCGATCTCGTCTCCGTAGACGAAATATACAGATACCTGGCTCCTCTTGTTCTTGCTTCTTCCTCTAATCGGGTCAATATTGATGTTCCTATTCCTTGTCTTCTGTAACTTCTTGAGACGTACATCAAATCGATCTGAAGGCGATCTTGCTTTTCCCCTCTAAATTGATGGGCAAGTACTCCGAATCCGATTAGCCTATTCCCGTCAAATGCTCCGAACGCCGTCCCGCCGTTTTGCAACTCGTACAAAAACCGGTCTTCCATCTCGCGTAGCAGTTCCTCGTTCCAACTCGGGCATTCATGTCCCGCCGAAGTTTCGACTAACTTCCCATCTTGCATTTGATATATGAGGTCAATGTATTCCGATCGATCAATCTCCTTTAATTTAGTTGCCTGGTCTGGATTCATAACTTGAAAATCAATCATGTTTTCTCAACCCTTCTTTATACATTAGAGCAATGCTACCGTAATTCCCCAAGCAATTGATGTTCTTTCAAGAAGCTTGTTGTGCAGGCAAGTGTTCTCATATAGGGAACATTTCCGTGGTTTCCATAGTTAAAAAAACCATGTCCCATCCCAGCAAAAACTTCCAATTTGCTCTCATTCCCATTTTGGACCATCATCTCTACGAAATGGTCTATTTTCCCTATCGGGATATTCTTATCCTCCGTCCCATGGAAAAAAATACTTGGAGGAAGTTTTGACGTAATCGCATCCATTGGGCTAGCCTTTGCCAAATCCGATGATTGCTCCGGAAATAGCTCAATTAGCGATTCAGAATCGACTCCGCCCTAAGGATGCAAAGTATTCCGCTTGATGCTGGAACTGAGCGGGGGTTACTTTGTTGTTTGAAAAGCCCGCGCCATGAAAGAACAAGATAGCAGGTTTTAATTGCCCCTCAAGTTGAGGCTGATCGAAAACATATAATTTTAATCCGTCATAATCAGATTTATAAATAAATTCCTTAACAGGATCCTCAAACATGCTCCACCTACCTAATCAAATATTTCGACAGCTTGTTTTGCCCGTTCTACTATGGGGCCTGTCTCAATGTTCACCAAAAGCAACGTTGCTGGATCTTATGCTTAACAAATGACTCCAGGGTTTGATTTGAAACTCTTTGAGTTGTTTAGGGCTAAAAATATAATCTTCCTTTTCCTGACCGTACAAAATTTGATCTTTTTTTAGATTCGCAGCATATGAGAATCGTATTTTTGCAGCAGTTCATTGGATAGAATACTAAAGCCTTTGGAGGTCTTGCTGCCGGACATAATAAACACTTTAAAAATGCTTTCTATATCCTTCAACGTTCTCTTCCTTAAATCCCAGTTTTTCATAAAAAATATGCGCTTCTTTTCGTTGTTCACCAGACACAAAGATCATGTAAGAGCAGTCTCTTGCTCTGGCAATCCATTCAATTTCTTGCATCAATTTCGTTCCAACCCCCTGTCTCCTCGCCCGATTCGAAACAATTACATTCTCAACAACCATAAAAGGCCTGCAGTCTCCCACAAGATCCTGACATATAATTCCCATGAGCGATCCCACTAGTTCGTCTTGATTAAAAGCGCCTAAAATTACATAGTTCTCGTTATTTGCGATTGATTGATAGGTCTGCATTAATTTATCGCTATTCGTCATTGTTCCCATAAGTTCGTCATACAGCTGTCCTAAACTCGAGAGATGGCCGGAGTTAACAGGTTTTATCGAAATCATTTCAAATCCCTCTTTAAACTTAGCGTATAATTGCTCTTTCACAAGATCTTCTGAAAGCTTCCGATATCCAACCTTTCGTTAAATTTAAATCCAATCTCCTTAAAAAAGGCGCATTGTTTATAACCATTTCTTTCAAACAGGGCCTTACTTCTCAAATTATCCATACAAATCGTTGCAATTAAGGTGTGGAACCCTTGTTCCTTAGCCTCTTTCTCGATGAAATTCAATGCAACCTTTCCCGCCCCTTTACCCGTGTTACCCGGAGCTAAGTAAATCGTTACTTCTGCACAAATGTCATATGCTTGTTTATTCTTATATTGCGTAATCAGGACATACCCAATAATTTCTGAGTCTTCTCTAATTACAAATGACTTAAATCTCTTATTCTTATGGATGACGGATTCCCTGATCTGATCATGGGTCAAAGATTCCGTGTGGAAAGAAATCGTTGTATTGAGAACGTAGTAATTATAAATATCCCTTATCATTTCAAGGTGAGAATCATTTATTTCTTCAAAAAGTAATGCTGCCATCGTAAGACATCCCCTATGTAAGATTTTTGAAAGAACAAGTTCGTTTCATGCTTGAATACAAAATGACCCAACCATAGATTGCTTCTATCCTGGGCTGGGTCACTGGGTTGTTTTTAGCATCTTTCATGATTATACATCCGGCGTCCTAAGAGCGAAAGTCTCCCGGGTGAACGGGGAACCAATTTTGCTAACAGCTAATACAACCGCTCTTCGCCAGTGATTGGATTCTTGAATGCCGATTTAATGTCGCTGCTAGTGAGCTCGTCCGCAAACTCGGAATCACTTTTTCCCGTACGGATCGTATTGTCCGATTTATTGTCTGTCTTTGCAGTTTGATCGGTTGTTCGCTTCGACTGTTTATCCATAGGTAGCGCATCTCCTTTGACGACAAATGTTTGCTCTATAGCATGCATTCATTTAATCGTTTTTATGCGAAGGAGTCGGGGTTTGAAGGATGCGTCTTTCTAAATAATGCTCCATAAGGATGTAAATAACCGCTGCCGGACAGAAAAGAATGATCGAGAACAGAAAGGAAATCGCAAGATAGGCCAACCCGATATTCTGCAAGCCATAATATTCAGTGGTACTTATTTTGTATCCTTCCATGAGTTCCATTCCAAGGCACGCCAGAGTAAACAAAGCCACCGAAGTAAACCACAGTATAGAACATTATAATCTCTTTGTTAAGTAAAGAACGATATCGTCATCTATGACAACGGAATCTCCGTATTTCACATAGCCTTGTCCGTCATGTATGCCTTTTCCGTCCGGAATATAACCCCTCTTCACATACAATACTTGAGCAATCCCATAATCGGAAAATACGCCTACCCCGATACCGGCAATCGGAGATCTTTCCCGTACGATTTCCTCTGCTGCATCCATCAATCTCGTTCCTATTCCAAGACCCCGATATTTCAATAAAACATTGAAATCATTGATTTCAGGAATATTCTTTTCCCGAAACGGAGGGTAATAAGAATCCCATACTACATTGACATAACCGGCAAACATGCCCTCCGATTCAGCTACTAAAGTTACTCTCTCTCCATTGGTTTGCTCCGTCAGATATTGGTCATACAAGGCCTTGGGTTTATCCCATGCTTGTTCTTGAAACGCATTTGAAATGAGAATAGAATCATTTTCGCTTATCTTCCGGATAAAAATGTTCATGCTCTTCCCCTTCACTTTGTTCATAAATCCATGCGTAAGCGGATCATATCCCGGCACCGGATCCCGTTCTCAAAAATTTCTTCATCATAATGTCTTACAAAAAAATCCGTATCCACCCCAACGATGCGAAAACCGCATTTCTGATA
Source organism: Fontibacillus forbon (assembly GCF_046559655.1). Classification (NCBI taxonomy): domain Bacteria; kingdom Bacillati; phylum Bacillota; class Bacilli; order Caryophanales; family Paenibacillaceae; genus Fontibacillus; species Fontibacillus forbon. The sequence continues at coordinate 419,366 of NZ_JBKGFV010000002.1, forward strand.
TAAAGCTAGTTGTGAAATACTCGAATTTCCCGTTCCGATCTCGATCGCCTGGATGTTCATTTCTTTGGCTAAATGGATGGCGTTAAGCAGCAATTTCTTGCCTATTCCTTTACCTTGATCTGTCTCTCTCACCGCTATATTCATGATCTCAACCGTATCAGGCCTAGTCCTTAAAATAACGAATACTCCAACCGTTTCATGGTTATTTGAAGCCGTATAACAAGTACCTCTGGATAAGTAATCGTCAACGATAGCTTTAGAAGGATCTGCGAGCAGCAATAAATCATAAGGTGCAGCGGATTGATCCCGCAGCTTTTCTATAGTAAATTCCATGATAAGTCCCTCCCCTCAAATTTAGGAGATATCTTCTATAAAATCAGGTTTGTTGGCATTTATCCATTCGTTCATTCGCATAATTGTATGCTTCGAGTATTCGATATAGCTATCATATAGCCTGTTTACTTTATCAAACGTTTCTTGATCATGTTCCAAATCGCCCGGAGTTATTGGCCTTTCCGTTTTATTGCAATTCTCAATGAATTGCATGATTTCGTCCAGTAAGTCAGCCATTTTACCGTCCCCAAAATACAGAACCCCGCTCTTAATCCCGTTCCAAGATTGTAGCTCATTGATGTGATAGGCAGAAAACCAGTAAAACGCTGTAAGCTTATCGACATGATTATGAAAAGAATAAAACAGAAACAACCCCTTTTGGCCTTCGTTTAGTTGATTATACATTTCGGATTTTACGGATAGATCTTTCCCGCGAACGGCATGTAACATAGGACGTACGCATAACCAACTCAATTCAAAGCTTTGAAGATCTTCCCGTCCGATCTTTACCTTCATGTCATTCTCCCTTCGATCATTCTCCGTAACCAAAACAGGGGATCGTCATCCAACGGACCTCGAATTACCGAACTCTCTGTTCGAACAGCTCTTTATTGGTTTTCGATAAAGCTTTATTTAATAACGGCCGGTCATAACCATGAGTTAATAATGCATTCAAAATGGCATCGGCTCGGTCTTGTCTATTTCGTCTAATATTGGATTCCAATTGAATTTCTAAGGGAACTACCGGAACCCAATGATTCTCAAACTCCACCTTTTTCGTTAAATCCCATATGTACTTGCCGCCTTCCCATATTCCTTCGCCATCCACCGAGTCGGGGATTCCGGCCGGATTTGAGATTTGAACGACTTCCGCATGAAAATCATGGATCTTCCATTTTCCTTTGGTCCATGTAAATCCGGAAGGAAACGACTGAGTAAAATAAGGCTCTTCATCGGAAGAAAGCCATCCCGGATCGGAATAGGAAAGTCCGCTTTTAGACTCAAGATTGAACTCTTTCATAAGAGTTGCAAGTTGATCAACATCTTCCCTCCGACGGACATAAATATCCAAATCATTCGGCTCCATCATGGCCCGTTGCAAAACGGAGCCGACAGAACCGACGATGATCCACTCCGTTGTCAGGTTGGATTCCGAATATAGATCGCAAAAAGTTTTCAGGGCTTGGCTCCAAGTCATGATGCAGCTCCTTTTTATGACCAAAATGCTATTTTTCATTACTATTGCTTAATGATTCCAAGTTTCTTTTTATTGTTTTTAGTTCCAATTGAACGGAATTCAATTCCTCCACGGTATCGTAAGAAATGGCTCTCAAGGTTAAAGCGGCTAACAAAAAAATCAGTGAACAAACGAAAAACACAACTGTTAAAATAGCGCCTCTAATATCGTTTGTATAGTTATGAAACAAGACTTCATGAAACCCGCTAGTGAAAAAAAACAGGATACCTAAAAATAGAAAGACACCGAATAAACCAAAAAAGAACCGCTTAAAACTGGATACTCTCTCATATGAAATCATTGATTGTTCCTCCAACATCATCATCTAGCAGTGTTTCCGCATTCATTCATGGATGTCTATTTGACGAAGTTCGCAGAATAATTTTCCTTTATTTCCCAACTTCTGAATTGAACCAATCTAATCGCATTCATAGCTATGGAAAGAAGGATACCGGCTCCAAGCACCAGGAACAGCATTCCATTCTGATCCCCGGATGCAAATGAACTAAATATATTTATTACAACCGGGATGATCAAGATGAACCCCAAAACCAAATAGACGTATCTTCTAATTATGGATCCCTTGATTTTACTATAGAAATGATTATAGCAATCTTCGCATATCACAGTCTTCCTCTTACCCGCTAAAAGTAAACAATCTTGACAGTAATCTTTACTGCAGAAAGGACAACTTTTTTCAGCCGCCTTCTCGGTATGCTTAAAACAAGCCTGCATCGTTTTTTCTCCTTTTTATCAGCTTCTCCATACATGTGTCTTGTTTTTTCATTCCATGTATTGAAACAGCGTGTTGGGATTTTGTCAAATCTTAAATATTCAATAAATTTCGCAGTGCGGTGATATGAGCTGTATGATGCTTTCCATGCCATGCATAATAACCAAGATTATAATCCAGACGCACCGTTTGTTGTGACTCCGGATGGTAGAACTGTTTTTCAAAATCGGATTTCTCCATGGACTTCAACAAAATAGCCCATCTCTTATGCAAGCCTTCCAATAGCATGAAAGAAATCTGTATATCCGTTTCTTTAGAGTCCTGTAGTTCGGCCCAGCGATCCTCGAAGTAGGGTCTTATTGTCGGCGTGTCTTCGGTTAAAGCCAACTTGAATCTTATAAAACTAATCATATGGCTGTCAGCCAGATGATGAACCACCTGCCGGAGTGTCCATCCTCTCTCGCGATAAGGAAGGTTCAATTGATCCTCGGATAAACCTTTAACCGCTTCCTTCAGCCGGGCCGGTAATTCTTCAATCTCCCTGATCCACATCTCCCTTTGAGTAGCGGAAATATCGCGTTCACATCGAAAGGTGCCGATCGGATATCTTCTGTCCATAAAAACCGCTCCTTTCTCGAATTACTTGAATGTAACATATCATACCATCAATAAAAATCTTCTTTATTCATATTCACGATATATCCCGTTTTCTTGCCTTTCAGGAATCCGGCTTTTTCGTAAAAGCGATGTACTTCGTCCTTCAAGGAACTGGTCATTAGCATCACCTTATAGCAATTCCTTTGCTCGGCGATTTCTTTAGCTTTTTCTAAAACCATCAGTCCGAATCCGTTACGTCTATGTTCTCCATGGGTCACTACATTTTCAATCAAACCATAAGGTCTTGCGCCCCTGGTCAAATTCTTAATGATCACGAGGACACAAGATGCCACGATCTGCCTTTCATGTTCAACTACCAGAATATTCATACTCTGGTCCCCCAACATTTCACGCCATTGATCTGCTAACGTCTCATTGCGCTCCAATTCAGGGTCCTCGGGTTGTAAAAACTTGTAAAGAAATAAGAGCTCTTCTAATTCATTTTCGCGGATCGATCTGCAAAGGGCCATTTTCGTTGCACCGGCTTTCATAAAAATTCTGCAATCCCTTATCACAATTACCTGAATGACCCATTTAGCCTAAAATCTTCGCCGCAGGCCGATTGCGTGACTTCGATTTCTGTGTGATGCGTTTCAACACCATCGGAGCTGCTGGATCCGCCGGTTCCTCTTGTGTGCACGCATGACGAATCAATCGCTGTTCGCTTGCCCTCCTTATCAACATAATAATACTGGTCAATTACCGAACCATAATCATACATAGGGTTTGAAGTTTCATATTTTCCATTTGCGCTAACCGGAATGATATCGTACTTTCCTTCTCTTTCGAGTCGGGGAGCATCTTTAATGTTATACGTTACTCTAATTATTCCTTCATACCCTTCCGGTATCAGATAGAGATCATAGGTTCCTCGATTGTATTTGGAAGTACAACCGGCCAATAGGACTATCATAAAAATAATTATGATCAAGTGCTTCATAAATCACTCATTCCTTTAGGATCGTATGTGACATTAAGATATTAATTACTAATAGCTATTATACTTTGTATGACGGATTGAACTTCTTAGCGTCTTTAATAACGAATAAGTATTTTGCTTCTCCCTCTTGGGGGCCGGAAATGTGCCCGTGCAATGGCTGGAGTGATTAATAATAGGTGTTTATGATTTCCGAATGGTTATCTTGATCAATCACTACAGAATTCTTCAATTGTTGTTCTAATTCCTTGGCAAAGGTAGTTTTTCCGCTGTGGGTCTTCCCAACTGTCATAATGACAAGTCGTTTCAATTATAGCCCCCCAATAATCTACTTACCATTCCTATTTCTTTAGAAACCTTTAGAAACCTTTATATTCCTTCCATGTACTCAACTTTCAAATAGAACACAAACCAGAAACCGGCTGCCTTAGGGGCAGCCGGTTTCTGGTTTGAAGTTATTTGCTGGCGGAAAGAATGAATTTCTCCAGCGATCCTGTATCGGTAATACTTTGATTGCATCCTTGGTTATCCAGACAAACATAATGGCCATAGAAGGAAAGGTTATCTTCGTTAGTAGGCTTGGTCTTGATCGAGAAGAATGCAAGTTCTTGATGCCGATTACAGAACAAGCAATACCCTTTCTTGTTGGTCGGCGTAATTCTACCCTCAATGCCGATGAACTTCCCTTCAAACGGATATACAACAAATAATCTATTCGTGGCAATATCTGTCCAACTCAAATGCGTCACAAATCGAAAGTCGATCGCTTGCAGATCCGGTACTTTCAATTTTTTATTTTTAGGGAATAGCTTCTGAATCTGTTTTAGCGTTATCGGCGGAAAAGGCTCCAGGTATGATTCTAAAGTGCTAAGAAATGTCTGAAAATCGGATGCCGTTTCGAAGGTTGATATCTGCCCCAGCAGTTGCTTCTGATCCTCCCTCAAAACAGGAAATGCCTCAATAATGTTACTTGCGGCACCATATCTTACGGCTTCCAAGACGCTCCGATCCGCGACGGTCCGCAAAGTTTTCTGAAGGAATTCCGCTTGTTTTTTAATCACGTTAAATTGGTGGTTTCTAATAAATGGTGTACTCATAGCGCTTCAGCCCCTTATTATAATGAAAAATCATTAAGGTGCAAAGCCCGTTATTAGAAACGATAAAGTTAAGTATGGGCGATCGAATCCATTCTATCGCGCCCCACGCAAAGTATCGCCCCAGATCAGGCTTTGCATGAGGAAATCCTAGCTAATGAGCAATTCTGTATTGCCATCGGTATAACCCCCAATCAAATATCATACGCAAAGTATAGCAGCAAGTCCCGCAAGGCGCAATTGATTGACGATGGGATAGGCCCTTAGCAAAGCCTTCTTAATTATTTCTAATCCAGTACCTTTTGATTACATTTCCGTTTTCCTCAATGTAAACCGAATCCGGTTTGCCGCCATTGGCAATGATCGTTTTTTCCGAGCCAATATTATCAGCATCGCAAACAACCAGAGTATCCGAAATGCCTAGTTGCTTAGCCTCTAATAAAGCCAGTTTCAACAAAACGGAGGCGTATCCTTTATTTCTTTCGGACGGACGGATTCCGTACCCAATATGGCCGCCCGCATGAAGCAAAAAATCGGATAATCGATGCCTGATATTAACGGCTCCTAACACTCTACTTAGATCATTTACTAACCAAAACGTTGAATCCGGAACCCAGCCTTCGGGTATGCCGATACCCTTTTCATTGTTCGACAGAAAGTCCAACATGTCTTGAAAATCACCGGGATCTTTACCGATAACCCAAGGTACCATATCCTCGCCCGATTGTTTCCATTCCTGATAAAAATCCAAATACGCTGCTTTAAATTCGATTTGAGGTTTTACAAGTCTAAGCTGGTCCATTCCAATTTCTCCCCCTACATATCCTCCATATTAAACTCTCGCAAAGTCACCAATTCATTCTTTCCCCTGTTCCCCTTCTCCGTATGGACTTTTCCGTTTTCATCGGTGTATCTTACAATATAGTCCCCCGTTAACAGGTTATAGTCTTGTTCATCCGCGTTTTCGAGCGTGTTTGTTAAAGTGTGATATTCCCCGAAGGTTGCGCCGATCAGGTACCAGTCGTCATCTTGGTATCTAAATCGGTATTTATTATACCATCGCCAATTGCTTCCGCCGTATTCGCTTATCAGTACGGAACCCCGATGAATCGTCAGACTTTCAAATGGATCTCCCCACACCCCTCCCTCATCTGCAGTTAAAAGGACTTGATCCGCAATGATCGAGGGGGAGTACCCGTTATTTTCCGTACCAAATGCAATCATTAATGACCGTGGCGGGGCTTCATCTGCTGTGGTCGTATTTTTTTCAATGATAACTGCAATATCAGAAATTCCGTCCTTATTCAAATCCCCTTCAGCTTTAGCCGGCTCTCCTTCTCTAATCTGAAATAAACTCCACCCGGAAGGAATGAGGTTATCGATGTCCGGTTTTGTGTCTTCGCGGATCTCTTCGATAACCTCGGTAACTTCCTTCTGCGGTTCAGGTTGGTCCATCGACATTTGCGAATCCTGTGGAATCTGCGGATTTATCTCTTCGTCAACCTCTACACCACATGCAGCCAATAATACAAATATAAGAAGCGATAGTATGTAAAATAATTGCCGTCTCATATAATCACCGTCCAATCCGTAAGGTACTATGGCAAGACTGCCGCTTAACAAATAAGTCCAATCGCTCGCTTCCTCCAGCTTATTCCATGTTATTCTATCATTAATGAGTTTTACAAAGGAGATAAATTTATGGATGGATATTTGAGAGGGCAAGTAGCCAAGTTGGCGGATGTAAATATAGAAACCTTAAGGTACTACGAGAACTATGGACTGATTGCTGCCCCTACGCGTTCCGAATCCGGTTATCGGCTTTATTCGAAGGAAGTGCTGACCCGGCTTACTTTCATTAAAAACGCCAAGCTATGCGGGTTTACGTTGAAGGAAATCAAGAAGGCATTGACCAAGTCGAGCAATAAGGAGATTCATATCGAAGATTTCGTCTCTGTAATTGAGCGGAAAGTAGATCGTATCCACGCGGAAATTGCCGGACTAGAGCAAACAAAAGCGAGGTTAAACGATTTAAAGACCCACCTTGAAGCCGTAAAAAAGCATCCCGGAGTTACGGAAGTGCTCCAGATTCTAAACATGGAATCATAGCTTGACCTTGTACCTTACTACAGGATTTACAGTTACCTTATTCAAATTACGTAGTGAGGTGGAATTCCTATGAACATGAAAACAAGCACGGAACAACTTGCCGCAATCAAAAAGTATCTAAAAGAAATGAATATGTTCGGCAGTGCGACAGTGGAACAAATTCGTCAAGGTATAAGTGAAGCGGCAGCTAACCTGCCAACACTGGAGCATGCGAAGGTAGAGCCCGTTACGCTCGGGAATATCCATGGAGAATGGATGAGTGCCGGTGAAACCCCTGCCCGAGATAATCATGAACAAGTCATTCTATACTTTCATGGCGGCGGTTTTGTTGCGGGAAACTGTCTGTTTTATCGTGATTTGGTTGCGAGAATTTCGGAATCCAGCGGGGTACGGGTGTTGACGATCGAATATCGACTGGCTCCCGAGCACCCCTATCCCGCCGCCAATGTAGATTGCTTGAATGCATACCGTTTCCTTTTGGCAAACGAATATAAAGCCGGCAATATCATGCTCGGCGGGGATTCGGTCGGGGGCGAGCCTGGTGCTGATGACTCTCCTATCTTTGCGAGATGCCGGACAGGACCTCCCCGCAGGGGCGTTTCTCTTATCACCGCATACGGATCTGGTTCACCTGGATGGAGAATCGTATTACAGCCGGGCTCAATTAGACCCTACGGGTAGCCTGCAAAATAACCTAATGATCGGTGAAGCCTATTTCGGCCACCTGCCGGCAGACAAGCCGGCCCTATTGTCACCGCTCAGAATGGAATTACAGGGCTTACCGGATCTGCTGATTCAGGTAGGCGATCATGAAGTACTGCTAAGCGATGCTACACGATTCACGGACCGCGCCCGAAAAGCCGGAGTTCATGTTTCACTAGAAATATGGGAGAATATGTGGAGCGTATTTCAGAGTATGGCGTACATGCTCCCCGAAGCTCAGCAGGCCATCCGCAACATTGGTCAATTCGTTCGAAATACACTGGGACTCACTGGCCCGGAACTCGAATCCCCCTCTGAGCCGATAACCTAAGCTTTTCTCTATTCGAAAAGTTTAACCTTTTCGTTTAAGATGGAGACGTACAAAAAGCAGTATAGTTAATATCAATCCTGCTGTTCCCCAATTTATTTGTAAAGATGCAATCTCTTTAGATTCAACTGGCGCATCGAAGAAAATAATATAGCCAAAATATAGCATTACGAGAATCATGATAACTATAAATATATTAAGTATTCTTTTTAAAATTTGTCACCATTCCTTTTAACTCTAATGCATCACTATTTATCTTTTTTATAATGAATCTCAATGTTCTCATTCTTTATTACCATATTGCTTTTCTTCAACACAATCTCATATCGGTTATCATTTATTATAATTTGCTTATCTCCTTCCCATTCATAATTCATAAACTCGGACTTTTCATCAAATGTTCTTAGGGTTGCTTTGTCCTGAATCCGGTTAGTAAAATTCATTAATTTAATCTCAGACGGTGAGATTTGCAAGTAATTATAGTGACTTAGCTCTTCCTCGGTTTGCACTTTCTGATCAGCAAATTCGGCCACCCAATTGCCCTGGATTAATTGTATTTTGTCTTGAGAGCACCCAAGTAAGCTAATAATCATAATTGCCATTAACGATAGAGTAATTAGTCTCTTCATGTTTTACTCCTTTAAAAATTCAATACATTTACCACGAGGCGGACAAGTAATTTCTCACCATTATGATCACACCCTTTGTATGGCTCTCCCTGTCTTTATGGCAAATGCGTAATCTTTTCGCCCGTTATTTTCAGCAACGGAACTGGCATTATCCCAATCATAATGAATCATTACATGCTCAATACTCCATTTTTTTGATGCGGTCTTATAGGCAATGACATAATCTGCATAAGATGAGTTTGATTCCATCACATGCGGATAGGGCACTTCATCATTATAGGCAGGCAAACCTACACTCCCCGCATTTATAATCAACTTGCCATTCGGTAGATAAGTCGTTCTACACACATGACTGTGACCACAAAATATATAGTTTTGCGGGACTTCCCCCAGTTCCATCAAGAGTTGATCGGGGCTCTTATATCTAACTTCATTTTCGTGTATTTCTTCTAATAAATATTGATTATTTAAGAATGGGGTGCCGTGACAAAACAAAAGGTCTTCTATAACCAACGTGTTTTTAAACGATCTAATCCAATTTTCAATCTCATGATTTAGTTTTGGTTTCACAAATTTAAATGTTTCAGAATGGCTAACTGCAAAATTCCAACCTTCTATTCTTTAGTTCTTCAACTACAGGTCTTACTGGAGGACTGATCTTCTCCGGTAATTCATCAATATCAAAAAAGCGAACCTCTTTTCCTTCATAATTCAGCAAACAGATTCAGGTTATCTACAGCCAGTCCGGTTTCCTCAAAAGCTTCTCTTATAGCCGCTTCCTCAATCTTTTCACCGAGTTCGATTGCCCCTCCCGGAAAACACCAGCTATCATTATCTGTCCGATGTAACATTAACACTTGACCTGTCGAATTATATATAATGACACTAGCCCCGCACATCAAAATGGGACGACTACCCACTATGTTTCGCATATCTTTAATGTAGTCTTTCATAACTGTCACCTCTTCATAGGGGTCTAGTCCCATAATTGATCCAGCTTATCGGAATAATATAGAATTGCTTTTTTGTATGACTGAATGCCCTTATCATTACTTGTTTCCGCTAACTGTTTTAATAAAATTTCCATGGCATTGCTATATTCTTTCAGATTATACTCAACCATAGCCAAGAACACAGAATATTCTCTTTGCTCTGGAAACTCTTTTATCGCTTCTTCAAATACTGCCTTGGATTCTTTGAACATCCCCAATGTTCGATAAGTGCTTCCCAACCCTAATAATGCGCCTTGTTTTTCTTCCTCTGCCAGCCCCAATTCTAAAGCCCTCTTATAATAAGGGATTGCTTCTCTTTCCCGTCCCAAGACATCATGAACCCATGCATACTGATACCAAACCGATGAATTCTCAGGCTCTATTTGTAATATATCAAGCAATAAGAATTTGGCTTCTTCCAATTCCCCTGATTCTCTGAGTTCTATAGCCCTTTCTAATTCCTTCATCATGCTCATCCTTCTTGGTTTAAATCTGAGATATAATTATCCATCATAAACAACTTCATCATTGAATTGTGATATAGTTAAAAAAACTGATTCTAGGAGGTCATGTCATGGAAAATGAAAATTGTGATCTGATACACCCAAACGGTGTTAAGGAAAAGAAACTGGAAGTGATAGACGGCTACACGATTAAGTACCACGCAAACGGAAAAACCATATGGTCAAAGGGAAAAATGATTGATGATAAGCCAGACGGTTATTGGGAATGGTATCGCCAAGATGGAACAAAAAAGCGTTCAGGGTATTTTGAAATGGGGGAACCTGTTGGTGAATGGGTTACCTATGACAGCAAAGGCAATAAACACAAAACAACCAATCGTGATAAAGACTAGAAACGTTGTTGTACTTCTACTCTTTATCCTTCTGTTTTAAAAATCTTGTTTAATTTCATCTTTCGGATCCCATATTGACCAAGTTGCTTCTAACAGATTTCCTTCCTCATCCCTAAAATAAAAATACTTAGCTTCTCCTTCTCCAAGAGTTTGTAATTCATCTATTGATATCCCTTTGTCCTTTAATAAATTGTATGTGTATTCAATGTTAGGGCAATTGATAGCCATGATCGGAAATGGTTTCCCATTCCTTGTTATTTCCAATGGTTTTGTATCATTCGTTTCTATTAATACGAGTGCGATCGAATGTTTATGCGGGTGATGTAAGACCGCCATGAATGAACCTCTATCCTGGAACTTATTCATGAGCTTAAATTCCAAATTCTCCGTATACCAAGCAATGGACTTATCAATTTGGGTTGTAGGCACATAAACATAGCCAATTCGAGAAAATGAAAATTCATGATTCATTACAAGCACTCCTTTAATTGTATGGATTCTAACGCAATTGCTGAATTCAAACCATATAGATAACTTCATCGATTTTAGTTGCTATCATACCGGCACCCTTATTAATATTACCAATAATATGAGCATGTATCTTGCTTACCGGGTATACTGATGATTGCATAATTACTCCCGGGTCACTTCCCATAACATAGTATTTAAGAATAGTATTATCACGCATCGATATCCAAACACCGTATCCGTAATACGTCTGATCATTGTCCTGGATATGAGGAGTCAACAAAATATGGGTGTATTGTGGGGACAACAATTGGTGATTAAACAATGCATCCCAAAACCTTACTAAATCATGAACCGTCGTAAATGCTCCTCCGTCTGGTCCGCCTTTGATTGGAATAGAATAAACATTGCTCTTCCAAGTTTGATCATCATTATCAATATATCCGATAGCCGTTCTTTCAGGTAGCTGATCCATTCTATAATAACCCGATTCTAACATCCCGCAGCTTTGAAATATATTCTTCTCAACGTATTCTGAAAATTCCATCCCTGTTCTCTGCTCCACTACTAAACCTAGTAGAATATAACCTGCATTATTATATGAAAATCTTTCTCCTGGGGAGAATTTCATCATGCCATTCTGAAACATCGGCAGAAAGTCTCTGGGGGATTGAATGGAATACATCGGTATGTCCTTCCACAAATCCTCAAAATCATTCATGAACTCCTCGTCAAAATAATCCGGTATTCCCGAACTATGGGTTAATAAATGATGTATCGTAATTCCGGGGTCGAAATTAGGAAAGGAAATATCCAAACAATCCTTTAATAAACAGTCAAAAGACAATACGCCTTTTTGAACAAGTTGACAAATAGCAACCGAAGTAAAAATTTTGCAGCCGGATGCGATTCCAAATCTGGTATAAGAACTATTTGGTATTTTATCGGAACGATTGGCGTATCCATAACCTCGATCAAAAATCATACCCTTGTCCCGGATTAAAGCTGCCCCTGAAAAGGGCAGGACTTCATTATGTCTATTAATAATATCTTCGATGGATTGGAAGAGATTCATTTCTCTGCACTCCCCTCAAAATACGTCTCTTCTGAATGGTTAATACTCCAGTTTATAAACGATTTCCCCATCTATCACCCGGCCATCCACTTTAAAACCTAATTTTTCATACAGATGTTTTGCCCAAACATTTTCCGGTTCAAAGCTTATGTATATGATCCGATGTTTCTTATCTTCTTTAATTCTTTCAATAAGTTTTTCCATAGCAGCTTTTCCATAACCTTTTGATTGATGCTTAGTATCTATCATTAACCGATAAATCCAATATTCGTGATCCTCTTCATCGATACAATACATCGTAAATCCCACTAGAACATCATCGTAATAAACAGCCAAACAAACACACTCCGGGAATGCCTTGGCCTGTGCAAGCGAAAACAAATTTGACGCTACAAAATCCCTTTGTTCATCTGCCACGCCCAACTTAATGACATCAAAAAAATTGTGTCGATCTATTTCCTTCAATGTGATCATAAATGCTCTCCTATCATCATTATATCGATTTTGAATATAAAATTAATTTAATTTAAAACTATATGGACTTCATGAACCCTCTCCCTATATAGTTTACATCTACTGCTTTGAGTCCCATAGCGTTAGACCAAATAGATAATTGACCGATATGATGAATTTCGTGTGAGATTACATGTCTTAATACTTCTCCATAATAGTAAGTTTTTGACGACCATGGCACAGTTACAGACTTAAATTCATCATTTGAGGTCCATTTTGACAGGTGTTTAATTACTATATCTTGGCTTTCCCTTGATAATTCACGAATCAGCTCCAATGATTTATATTGTTCGTAATCCGGTTCCGAGACCACATCACCGTTTATGCCTTGAATCCAACTACACTCAACATCAATGATATGAAAGAAGGTTTTGAGTATTGAACCAAGTCCTCCTTGACGCTCCTGAACAAGTATGTCGTCCGGCAATTGTGAGCATAGACTAAACCAATCTTCTCTAACCGTCCAATTGTATTTAAAAAATTCCAACACCTTAAAGTCACCTACCCTATTCTCATATTTTTGCGGGGATTACGCATTAATATCAAATGGAGAACCCCGCCTTCGGCGTTCAACCTTGGGATGGGTTTTTACTTTCTCTTTTTGTTAATTATATTAATATATGTTAAAAGAGCAAGGATGAACGTTTATTTGATGCCATGGCCTTCTTCGTAATACATACTAAAAATCTCTTTTTCTAAAATCTTGTTATCGCTTATATATTCAATCGATTCATTTATTTCTCTTGTTTCAAACTTAATCAACTGATCATTTTCATAAATGCAACGGTATTCATTGCACTCTGGTTTATTAATTATCATCTCTATACTTCTTGGTATATTAGAAGCCACTCCCCTATTCTCTGGATCTAAAATCCAGTTTATATCTTTCCAATCCAGTATTCCCTCATCTGTTTTAATTGGGGTTTTGTAACAATAATTCTCTGGTAGTTCTGCCAAATACGTGTACATTCCCCCCACCCTAATTCGATCTATTGACCAAGTAACCAATCCTTTAAACTCTATTGATTCCAAAATAATTCCTGTTTCCTCTTCAATCTCTCTGAGTATTGATTCTCTTGGAGTCTCACAAGCTTCAATCTTACCCCCGACCCCATTCCACATTCCCATCCAGCTAGGCTTTTCTCTATTTAGTAATAAGATTTTATCTGCTCTTTTTATAAAACATATAGTAAATTTGAGCATTTGAACCCCCGGTTCTTTTATTGGTTTGCCATCAGACTTGGTTGGTTGAATATATCGCCTGAATCATCTTCTCTGAAGAGGTTGCGTATAACGAATGGTGTACTTAAACTTTTACTTCAAAATATATTTGTAGTTACGTGGTTCTTTTGAAGCTTCATAAATCATCTTATTTATTATCAAACTCCCTTGCATAAGTTCAATTCTATACCTTTCTAGATCTTTGTCTGTAGCCTTTAATTCGACCATATATTTAGGAACTTCGATCTCAATTTCCCGATTACTTCTTATTTTAACTTCAGATGTATAGTGGCCAATTACAGGAAGACCACTCCCATACATCATGAACAGACAATTTTTTTTATTGTTTTCCTCATAAAAATACATACCGGTGCCAGCAAAATTCTCATAATTCTCCCATTCCTGATTTTCAATGGATACCCATATATCATCAGATTCAGATTCATATTTATTCAAATTGTTTATACCAATGAGCATAAATATAGCCAAAATTATTAATAACGTAAGTATCCATCGTTTTTTCATAGTTTGCCTATCTCCTTTCTAAAAAAGATTAATATTTCTAAAGGGTTGCGTATAACGTTTGTGCATTCACAAATGCCCTAGCCTTAGTTAGCTCTTATCTTAGGCCGGGGCATTTGTTGTCTGAGCTACTTCTATTTCGGGACCGAGGGGGCTTGTCCTCCGAAGCGTATTACATCGTTAGATGAAGTACTCGACCCCGGAGCGATACATTCATAATATGTTATATGTATTAAAATCAATGTTGTTGATAATATCCTTAATAAGGAGTTGAAGACGGGCCATTAACAGAAGATGATCTTCAGGCAATAAGGGAAGCCAAAAAAGAATACCTTGAGGGGAAGACTATAAAGTTCGAGGATATTCTAAATGAATTACAAAATTAAGTTATCCAAGCGATCATACAAGTACTTGGAGAAACTCGACAAAAAGAGTAAAGAGCGAATTTCAATTAATTCGAATTTGTTTTTTTATTAGCATTATCTGACCTATATGATACGCATTATGAATGCATAAGTTTGACACTACTCCCCACCAGGGAGCATTGTAATATGTGGGTATTTCTATATTAAGCTTGGATTCTTCACTTTCTTCTAATACCTCAATCCAACTATTAAAAACTGTCTCAAGTTTGTTAAGGGTCTCCTTCCACTCTTCATCATTAATAGTATTTGGATTTACATAAAAAGTATCATCATTGTTTAACGTATTATTTAATTCAACTTGTTCAACATTAAATCTCTCAAGCCATTTCTCATTCCAGAAAATAAGATGATTTACGATCGACCAAATTGATTGGTTGCTTTCATTTTTCTTTGCAGCTTCTATTGCAGATATGTCAATTAAAATTTCTTGAAGTGGAATAAACCAGCTCTTGTCGTTGTAACAAGCTTTTATTTGGTCTATTAAAACAGATTTATTGTTCATCCATATACCTCACTTCTTCATTGATTTTACGGTTCTTTCGGATAACGTTCTTGTATTCACGACGTTGATCCCCCCAGATTGCTCTAATCTTAAGGGGATCGTTGTGTCCGCAGCTCCCGCTTCCTCGATGATGCTTCTGCGGACCGAGGGCCGTATGGCCCGATGCATGGATGCTGTGTTAAATGATGGCGACGACTTCCTTGAATAATTAAATTCCTAGAACTGAAACATAATCTTTAGTTTTCAATTGCTCTTTAATCCATGTTTCAAACTCTATTAGTATTTCTCGAAGTCTCTGAATATTATTATCATAATCTTGTAGAAACTCATCTTCAGAACTGCCAAAGATAAAATATACATGTTCTTTAAGTAATTCAATTGTTACATTCTTATCAAGAAGATTAACAATCGCGTTTATTTTCCCTAGGATCGCCAACCAAGTATCTCGGTTTATTTCGTTAAATGCGTAATGATCATATCCAGGAAATAATTCTTCTATTGATTTTTCTAAATAACCAAATACTTCTTCATCAAAAAAAATTGAGTTTTCATTCCAGCACTGACCAAGGTATTTTCCGGGTAAAACTTCGATATAACAAGTTCCTTCAAGTTCTTCCTGATCTCTTATTATCTTCATTGGCTTCACCCTCGTTTAACAATTTTATCGATTTCCCATTCCCCAGTAATTCGGAGACAAATCGAAAGCTTTCGGTTTCAGTACTCGGGTAAATCACTATAGGATACCGCCTTTTGTTTTAAGTTTATTGGTTCAGAACTTTATCAGACTTACGTGATTACGCATAACTAATATTTTTGTAATAACGACGCCTGGCTTCATTTCCTTATTTCCTTTGAAGAGCTTTTAAAAAAGCTTTCTCTGTCATTCTATGATATGCAATTAATTCCCCGTTATAAACTACATTAAATACTCCGTAAGGAGTAGGAGATAACTCCATCATCTGTGTCCGATCTTGAAAATGAATAATATTGGGATGAATATTTGCTGTATTAGCTGCTTTGATAAGATTTTCTGTAGCTACATCCAAATATGGACATTGATCTGTTCTTAATATAGTCAGCCCTTCAGCAAATCTTGCCACACGTTCATTCCAATTTGTGGGAAAATAAGGCAGCAACGTATATTCAAATGGATATACATATAGTTCAAATGAATGCGGTCCACTCTCAACAAAAGAAAAGCCATTTCTGATAAATATATCTTTACTAGGCGCCCATCCGGTGTCTGCATTCGTCAATACAGCTACTCCCTTCATTTTCCGTTGTCTGGCCTCTTCCAAACATAACTGAACTAGCTGAGAGCCTAATCCCATTCCTGGAGCACCGACCCATATGCAGTGAATCACCATATATTCGTCGGCATGAATTACCCTCCAGGAGTATTGGCCTGGGGCATACTCTATGAAACCCAACGACTTTTTTCCATCTTTGATTTGGATATATTCTAGTCCTCGATCAAAGTTCTCTTCAGTCCATCTGACCTTTTTTATGTAACCGGACTGATTTTGCATACTTCTCATACAATAGCAACCGTGTTGGTCAATATTATTCTTGATTATATCTAGACGTTGATTCATTAAATTATCTCCCTCTTCATACTTGTTTCTGCGATCATTTCTGATAAGGTCGTCAGACTTAGTCAGTGCATGGTTGTCCGGCTGAATCCACTTCATTGAAAATCCTCGGGCGGCCCGCAGCGTGAATACGTTGTTATGCGCTGTACCCTCTTCTTCGAGTATACTTACACATTCTTTATCCAGTATCTTCTTATTATATTGCCATCTTCCTCTATGTAATCTATATCCGATCTTCCACCATTTTTAACAATGGTTTTCTCCGATGCGACATTCCAGGCATCACAGACAACTAAAACATCCTCTATTCCAAGTATCTTCGCCTCAACTAATGAAAGCCTCAGTAAAGTTGTTGCATATCCTTTACCTCTTTCCGATGGCCGAATTCCATATCCTATATGGCCACCAGCGTTAATCAAATAGTCAGATACCCAGCCCTCCGGTAATCCGACTCCCTTCTCATGGTTCTCCAGAAAATTAAGCATTGCCTCGAAATCACTTGGGTCTACACTAATGACCCATGGTACCACGTCTTCGCCAGATTCTTTCCATTCTTGATAAAAAGATAGGTATTCATCTTTTAAATCACGGTGTGGTTTTACAAGTTTTAAGTCATTCATATCTTTCGTCCTTATAGAGATTAGTTTTGGGTATAGATGACTCTTATCTCAGGCTGGGTCATTTGTTGTCTGAACTTCATCCACGATTATACAACTGGACAACCGAGTGGCGATAGCCACGATGCGTGAATACGGTGTTATTTTTCTTTATTCGAATTTTCTAGTAATTTTGCTCTGTTAATAGTTATAGTTGATTAATAATAGTTTGCTAAGGCAGCTATTAAATTACCCTAAAAGGGAACACATCTCTGCTTTTTTCCAGTAACTAACTATCTAATTCTTCTATTGTCATAAAAATTTTCGAATAAACTTCTTCTATGTGTTCGTCAGTTTTTTTATCATTATACAAACCGAATCCCCAGCCTTTTAATGTATTATCTTCATTTGATTTAAGAACACCGACAGCATAGCTATTACCTGGAGACCAACCCCAAGTTTCCTCATATTCTATATCCTTTTTAGTGAAAGGTATATGACTTGTAGTTGAAATAAAAAAGAATGGTATTGGTGAATTTGAATAGATATCTGCATATTGGCTTTCTGCTGCTTGATTAAGATGTTCTCCCATAACAAAAACAGCATCAAAGTCTTCTAGTTCGACTTTATTCAAATCATCAAATGAGATTTTATTGAAGTTAACTTCCTCTTCTCTTACTTGTGGTGGTTCTCCAATAACTGCTATTTTTAAAGACTCCCCTTCGTATAAATCAAATTTGGTACTCGTACAAGCCGATAAGGCAAATAAAATAATTAAAAATACTAAAATGATATATCGCTTTTTTCTACTCGCCATATGCCCCCCCTAATATTGTATACCGTTTAGGCATTCAGGTAACCTCACCGACTTAAGGCCGTCAGGCCTGGCGCGCTTAGTAGTGTAGGGTTGTTAGCTGAATCAACTACTCTCACTCTTGCGACCATGGTCGGCGACTACCGGCCGATGCGTGAATACGGTGTTAGATGATGCCATGGCCTTCTTCGATTACAAATATTCATAATCATTCAGTCTCTAACACTCAAAGAATGGAAAATCAATTATTAACTCATTAAATTTTCCTTCCCAATCCTTCCAATCACTAGTCAGCAATTTCCCTGCAACTTGCAAACCTGAAGGCTCGACTGATGCGCACAAGTAATAATTTGATTTGCCTTCTTCCCCAATCCAAGCAGCTTGTCCAATATTATTAATTATTACTTGCGAAGGAAGTATTGAATAAATATCTCCGAGCTTGTTCCACATTTCTTTATTAAATTGATGAAAAGCTAAACAATATACTCGATCTATTAAGTTGATGGGTTCATCTGTGATTTTAGAATTGTCGTAAAAGCAAATAGACATTTATAAACAACTCCTTTAATAGCTCTTGGATGTATTTTTAAATGTGCTTCAGCAATGGTTTCATCTAATCGACTTCTTTGAACTACTTACTGTTGTTGTGATCTATTAAATTTCCTAAGAAGTTTTTTCGATTATTTCGTTTAACGTTTTCTGTATTCCTGACGTCGATTCCCTTTAGATAGTTCCTATCTTAGGCTAGGTCGTTTGTTGTCTGAGCCTCTTCCATGATTATACATCTGACAACCATGGGACGATAGTTCCGTAGCGTAAATACGGTGTTATACAAAGGACTTCAGCATTAACCTCCAAAATCAATTAACAATTGTAATTGGCACTTCACCACCGTTTTTCTGCCGAGCATTTTCTAACATTTCTTCTGGTTTGAGAATTCGAGAGCATGACATACTACTTCACTCCAATCACCTTTCACCTTTTTTATTCATTTTTCAGCTAGAATTTCAGCTGATTTAGTAATGATTGTCGATTTATCAATATCTTCCAAATAAGTATATTAGGCGAACATCTTCGCTACTCCTTCTTCTGGTTGGGTATTCTTCTCTGATACGATCCAAATATGATCCCCCTGAACTAATAGAATCCCTTCATAACCGGATTAAAATGAACCTTCTCATTAGTCCGAACAGATCATTCGGCAGGCATCATGGTTATGATAATCTAGTTTTTGATAGTTAATTCGGTTAGGAGGAAATTTACTAAGGTGGAGGAAACTTAAAATGAATGGAGCAGAAAAGCGAGTGAAAACCGTGGCACGCATAATATTTTTAGCGGTTTGTTTGTCGTTAATGAACGTAGTCCCTTCCCCGACTCATGCGGATAACGGCCCTACAAAAGCATTATGGGTTTGGGATTTTTATGAAGCAGCATCCGATTCTAACAAGATTACACAGTTACTGCAGTTTTTGAACGACCATGATATCAACTTATTGTTCATCGGAACAAGAAAGACATTGCCGGATCAACCCGCAACCTACGAGGAATTGATCACAAGAGCGCATGAAAACGGGATCCGCGTGTTTGCGCTTGTCGGAAGAGCCAATTGGGCACTGGAAGGCCATCATCGCGAAGCATTGGAGGAACTGCGCCAAGTGCTTTCCTTTAATAAGTCCCACCCGTCCAGCAAATTTGACGGAATCCAATATGACATTGAACCCCACACCTTGCTTGAATTTAAAACGAAAAGAGGTTCCGTTAGCTATCAATATATACAGGTTCTAAAGAGAATAGCGAATGAAATTTCTGCAAGTGATGAAAATTTGGAGTTTAATGCAGCGATTCCGTTCTGGTATGCATCCGGTGAAAATCCGGTCATTGTAGAAACCGGCGGGGAGAGAAAACCGCTGAGTTATTTTGTACTGGACATCGTGGACACCGCAACCATTATGGCCTATCGTGACACGGCCGAGAGACAGATCTCTTCATCCATGGCGGAGATCGACTATGCGGCGACAATTGGAAAGAAAGTTTATATCGGCGCAGAGACCAGTCCTCCCAACGACTACACCATACCGAACGAGATCACGTACTATCACAAAGGCTTTGATTATATGAATCAGCAATTGAATGCTGTCATCCATTTTTTTGAGAATCATACCGGGTTTAGCGGCATTGCCATCCACAACTACCCTACGCTAAAAGAAATGATGCAAAATAAATAAAAAAAGGCCCGTCTGCTATCCTTACGGAGAGGAGGCGGGCACTCCTAATTCTTTCCGCGATGTTAATCAAACTACCCTATCTATTCTTATCTTTTTCCTAAAGCTGAAGGCGACTAATTACGATATCGTCTTTAAACGTTGTCTAATATCCAGCACTAATTCGTCCCTCTCTTCTTGGGGGATCCATTCTACTAGTCTCGCAGCAGCCATCGGTAAGATCCATCTATCAATTTCGGAATAATCTTTATTGGATTGCTTTAAATAGCAGCTTACATATTCCTTCTTTATTTTTTTCTTATGAAATTAATCATGGTTTTAATTATTTTTTGAGTTCCTTCGGGCAGGGGCCATAAGTTAGTAAAATCACGATTCTAGCGCTATCCCCTGAAGGATTGCCCACCGTTCCGGTCATCCAATCAATGATCCAACTATCTTTACCAACCATCATATTATCAGGATGAAAATCTCCATGACAAAGCTTAGTATCATCAGGCAATTCTTCTATGTACTTCATGATCCTGCTCTTCTCCTCCTCAGTCAGGAGCGGAGCAGCTTGAATATTACGAATTAATACATCTTTTTGTTTTCTTCTCAAATCAACCGCTTCATGCGAATGCAAATGATGATGGAGCGTTGCTAAGGTCTTTGAATGCTTCTTAATTAACAAAGGATTCTTTGTCATCATAGTAAGCAAAGATAATCCTGGAACCCGTTGAAATTCTATCCCCTGCCTACTATCTTTCGAGATGAATTTAAAGGGTTGCGGTGTACAGATACCCAGCGAATAAAACAAATTTACTATTCAAAAATTCATCATGGATAGCTTCTTGAGGAAATTCCTTCTTATAGAGTTTTAGAATTTTATCCTCACCAGTTTCATAAATATTCTCGGTTGCTTCCATGATTATACATCTTGATACCCAATGTGCATATATTCTTTATGATGAGCGTTGTCATTTCCGCCCGGATACCATTATGAGATATACGTACCATTATTGAGAAAAATTGATATTGCAAAGACGAACAGTAGCATTTTTGGATGCAGAATTAGAGACACGTATCCTAGTATTCGTAAAATCAAACTATTACCATGCTCTATTTGTCTACACCGATTCTTAAAAACTGCAATACACTATATCAACCTCAAAAAAGGAGTGATATAGTTGGCAAACAGTGATGTACGTCTTGCACTTTGGTCAGGTACCAATTTTTCTGGTCGTCGGATTCTTTTTAGACGCGGTGGGGTCGCAGTTCGAGACCTTGGAGCGTTTCGGTTTAACAACGCGCTTTCAAGCTTCCGGCTCAGAAATGTTGTGCAAAGCTCTCAAGTAACACTGGTGCTGTTCTCGGGAACTAACTTTCAGGGTTCTTTCCGCGTGTTCCGGGGCAGCCAAAATGTGTCTAACTTGGGCAATTTCAATTTCAACAACGTCACATCTTCGTTCATTTTAGTTGGCCGCAATCTTACGAACTCGCAAATATCTCAAATCCAAAGCACTGGAAGACCACCTAGTGACATCCTTATTATTAGACAATAATTTCTAAACCAACGGCAGCCCAGGATTGTTCATCGTCCTAGGCTGCCGGTTTTCATTCTTATGACAAACCCCAGCTTTAGATCGTTCTTATCTAAGGCTGGGGTTTTTGTTGTCCCATACTCTTCTGTGATTATTCATCTAACTATACATGATCTTCATTCACACCTCCAGCTGTACTCTACCTTCGGCGATCGCTCGCTCCAACAACGGGCTTGGCGTTCCAACGCTGTACAGCTGCAAATGATGCATGGCCCGGGTGCAGGCGGTGTATAACAACCGTCGCAAACTTTCGTCTCCATAAATCCGTGCCGATGCATCAAACACGAGGACAGCGTCAAATTCGATGCCTTTAGCCAGATAAGCCGGGATAACCACTACACCCTGCTTGTATTCGATCGAGTCGCGCCTCACAAGCTTGAGTTCGTCGATTCCACCCAATGCCTCATATACGGCCGAGCTCTCCGCCGCGGATTTGCAGATGATCGCAATCGTGGTACACCCCTGAGACTTAAGGTCGGCAACTCGGTCCGTAATGCGTCGGCACAATACTTCGTGATCAGCCACCATCGTCAGCACCGGCTTATCTCCGCTCCGTTCGAACGGCTCGATCTGTTCACCGCCCGGAATAAGGCTTCGCGTAAACTCCACAATGGGTTTGGTCGACCGATAGCTTCGTTGCAAGATGATTGCTTCTGTTTGGTCCGGCCCGTAAAGGCCGGTTAGCACGTTGAAATCAACCGCTTCGGCGGCATGGGCAAACACCGCCTGGTGAAAGTCGCCTAGTACCGTTATTTTCGCCGCAGGAAACAATCTTTTGATGAACTCGAACTGGAGCGGCGAATAGTCCTGAGCTTCATCGATAAGGACGTGTCGAATCGAGTTATTACTCTGAAATCCGAGTATGAGTTCCGTCAGTAGCAAATACGGGGTCGCATCCTCATATAACAGCCTGCCTTCGTTCAGATTTTTCACCGTCAGCCGGCAAATGTCCGCCCACGCCTCCGGAACTTCCCTCTCCAGCCATGACTTGACATGCAGCGGTTCCTCAAATAGCTGCTTATAGACCTCTGCCAGATCAACGAACTGCAGCGAAGATATCTCTTCGCGGAGCGGTTTCATTTTCTTACGTACGATCATCCGCTCAAGCTCCGCGGTTAGGCGCTCTCCTTCAATATCTTCCTCCGCATCTTCACTCAAGCCGAGTTTTTTCCGGATCCGGGCATAGGCCTGCTCATATTGCTCATTGCTTAGGAGCTCGATCGCATCTTGTACCCACGGCTTGTGTCGCTCCAGCTTCTCGACTTCTTTGATCCGCTCGTTCAGCCAAGCCGTCAGTCGCTCAATTCTCCCGGAAAAACGAAGCGAAGCGTCGCCTCCGTAGAACTTTTCCGCCATTTCCTCAGCAGTGATCAGCGTCTCCCCTTGGAAATGCAAACTTTTGAACCGCATACCGCCTTGTTCCAGTGAAGACCGATAGGCCTGAATCATTTCGAAAAATGACACCGATGCCTTAATCCGGATCGCAGCCAGCCGGGTCCTGTACTCAGGGTCATCAGCTGCCGTAAGTACATACTCCAGCTGTCCGTAAGGATCCTCGACCTTATACATGCCGCTTAACCTGTGATCCAAATATTCCTGAAAGGTCACCTGCTGCATGTTCTCCTCCCCAAGCTCGGGCAGCACGTTGGAGACATAAGATTTAAACATCGCATTTGGTGAAAATAAAATGATCTGATCTGCGGTAAGCCGATCCCGGTACTTATACAGCAAATAGGCGATGCGTTGCATGGCGGCCGAGGTTTTGCCGCTGCCGGCGGCACCTTGGACGATGAGCAGGCGACCGCTGTCGTGCCGGATGATCCGGTTTTGCTCCTGCTGGATCGTAGCGACGATGCTGCGCATGTGTTTGTCCGCGGATTGGCCGAGTACCTGCTGCAAAACCTCGTCCCCGATCGTCAAAGAGGTATCGAACATCGATTTGATCTCTCCGCTGCGAATGAGATATTGCCATTTCTGCTTCAGTTCCCCGCGTATCTTGCCGCCGTGAGTGACATATTCGGCCGGGCCGGGGGCGTAATCGTAATACACGCTAGACACCGGTGCCCGCCAATCATAAATTAAAAAATCGTCCCCGCTGGGATTCATCAAGGAAGAGACGCCAATATAAATCCGTTCGATCCCAGGAACCCCGTCTTCGGCAAAATCAATCCGTCCGAAGTAAGGGTTCTCCTGCATGCGGCGCAGCGAAGTCAAACGCTTGGAAGATTGGCGATGGCTGCTTTGACTCAGCGACAGTACCTCAGCCTGTTGTCGCAAGCTGATAATCGTTTCAAGCAAGTCGTCGAAATTGTCCTGATTGACCGTAACGTCCTCCCAAAAATGCTTGCGGATATCTACAACCTCTTTCCGTTGCCGCGCGGCTTCTTCCTCCACCTTGCCGATTTGCTCGTAGAGAACCTCCATAACACGGTCCAAACGATCCTGCTCCTGACGAAGTTCCTTATCCATTACAAGCACTCCTTCTTTTCAAAAAATGGGGGTTGACTGAAGCTGATTTTTTTTGTACAATAAAATTAGGAAAGATATATTAAATTTCGGATTATTGGTGCGCATGCTATTTCACTATAGCACGCTTTTTTTCGTTTATCAATATCTTTAGACACACAAAAGCCCCGTCTCCGCCGCGATCCAGGGCGATTGACGGGGCTTATTACTACGGCACGTATTTCTCAATGATTGCTGATATCTTGTAGTCGATGATCTCAACATAAAATGGTTTTGATGAGAATGACGTAAAGTTATTACTGAAAAACTCGTAATCTACCTTTTTATACTTCGTTGTAAACTCATCAAATTCTATTACGTATATCTCCAGTTCATTTGATAAATTATATTCAATAAATTCTTTATCTATATGTTCTTTTACACGCATAATTGCTTTGTCGTCATATTCAAAAACAACTTCTTGAAAAAACACTTTATCATGGTCAATTTGTAAATATCCTGACTTTAAATTTTCGAACTTATTTTCAATGTCTTCAAAGGGTACTAAGGTTTCTTCATTGGTGTCCGCCCTGCTCTCTTCACTTCTGCCGCAACCACTAATCGTTGATAACACGATTGCTATAGTACAAATCAGTACTAACATCCTTCTCAGAGGGTAGCTCATCATAATCTTCGATTTCTTTTATCATCAATATATAGATCTAAAGCTTCTATTCCGCGAATTAGTAACTTAATTAATAAATATAAAGCATATAGACCAAGTAAGATAAATAATCCATAAACGATAAATATTATAATCGGTAGTATTGAGAACATTTCATAAACCTCCTGGCGAAAATAAGATATATTTGTATTTATTGCTCAATAAATTCTCATAATGTTGGTTTATTCACGAAACGCCCCAACCTTAGATAGCACATATCTTAGGCTGGGGCGTTTGTTGTCTGAGCTTCTTCCATGATTATACATCCGATAAGCGAGGGGCGGTAGCCCCGTAATGTAAATAGGCCATTATCTTTTTACAGGGGTAAGTCTGCTCGGTAGCTCTTTGTCATGAATCCAAGCATCAACCATCTTGTTAAATAACTCAGGTTCGGCGAGGGGCACCCCATGACCAACCTTGTCTATAATAAACCCTTTACCATTTGAGTTTTTGTCCAATAGAGCTAATACGGACTTCTTCATTATTCTTCTCTCTTTATCTCCAACCGTTATTAAAATTTTTGATTTGGAAATGCTGAATCCCGTCGGTATACTAAAAGACATATTTTCTTCTAGAATCTTGATAAGAGTGTTGAGCTCCATATTGCAGACTTCTTTATAGTATGTCTCAAAGATTTGATCTCCAATGTATAACTGTTTTGCTTGAAGCTTCGAAAAGGTTCGATTTTTTGTCAGTCTGTAAGTTAACCGGGTCATAGACTTAATTATTTTATTGGCCATTGGCATGGGTCTAACAAGTGCACTATTTATTATTGAATAATCAGCTATATCCGGGTTCATACTTAGTATTTGAATGGCTACTTGAGCACCTAAAGAAAACCCGATTAGAATAACTTTTTTATCCCGTGCCTTAGTCTGAATTAAACTCAATATTTCTTCAGCACAATCCTTAATTGCGAAATCCATACTAAAACTCAAGCCATGTCCAGGTAGGTCCGGAACCAAACAGTGATAATTATTAAAATACTCAATTTGTTTCTCCCACATCCAACTACTTACTCCTCCACCATGTAAGAAAACAATAAGGGACGCTTCTGTATTTCCCGACTCTTTATACCTAAGCATCACTTCAAATCCTTGCCAAAAAATCTTTCACAGCTTGATAAAGCTCTAAAGGTTCATCATCACGTATCGTATGCCCACTTTCAGGAAACTCAATCAATTCGGTATTTGGTCTTCGTAGAGTCATTTCTCTGGCATGTTCTGTAGTCATAACCCATGTTTTATGACCATGTAGTAGTAGTGCCGGACACTTAGAGGATAACCAATCATCCCAGTGATCGCCATTAAGTAGTTGTTGAGATAATACCATATCCTGATAATTAAACCTTAAGCCCCATCCATCCGAGAATTCTACTAAACTCTCCAAAAAATATGTATCATCCTTAAATCCTTTTACTTTAAGAAAATTTCTAAAAGAACGTACAGTCGGAAATCGCTCCGGCCAATCTAAAACAAAAGACAAATCATCATTTACAACGGCACCTATATCCTCAATGATTATGGCTTTTACTAACTTAGGATAAAGGGCAGCAATCTGATATGCATTAACTCCACCAAGAGAATGACCATATAAAACAACCGGCCCAATGCCTAACATGTTTATTAAATCAACTGTATCCTGAATATAGGTGGATCTATTGTAATCAACAGATCGATCGCTCCAACCATGTCCTTGTTGATCAATGGATATTACTCTCCATGCGGAACCAAGCGCTTCCGACAAACCACTAAACATAGTATCCCTTCCAAAATGACCGTGGAGGGCTACTACTGGGGATCCAGAACCTTGAAAATCCAAGTAAGAAATAGTTTTACCATTAATCTCATGAGAATGTCTTATATACATCTATTTCTCCTCCAGTTTGATACCTATGTATTTTTTGCCGATCTTTCATATAGCGTATAATTGTCTGAACTTCGTCCATAATGATTCATTATAAGTTCTTATTTAAAAATACCAATCTCTCTATCTCCGTAAACCCAAACTTCTTATAAAATGCTTCTGCGGGAATATCTCTATCCGTTAATAACGTTATGTTACTTATCCCAATGGATTCAAGTTCTTTTATTAAGAGTCTCATAAGTGCTGATCCTACTCCAGTTTTTTGCTTCACTGTACTTACACACATTTCATTTATAAAAAACTCGTTTCCACTCCACCAACGCCTAGAAACACCAAAGATAAATCCAACAATCTCTTCCCCTTCTGCGGCGGTAAATCCAATAAACCCAGGGGTATTTGTGAAATCACTTAAATATTGATATGCAGTTTCTGTAGTCCATTGATCATTCCATGGTTCTTGATTAAATACACCGATAAAAGTATCAGTACACTTCAAGAGGTCATTTCTGTCGTATGATTTAAGTTCCATAGCATCAACCATCTCTTTCGGATAAAAATTAATATGTTTATACTTTTCTATTCACGAAACGACCCAGCCCTTGATAGTTCTTATCTTATCTTAGGCTGGGCATCTGAAAAGCTCTCAATTACGTTCTAATCTTAATAGGAATGTATAGATCGACTTTGGCTTTTCCTTCCGGATCATCAGATGGGTTATTCATGCAAAATTCAAGACAATGTCTTTCATCCGGATCATATTCACTATTAGGTAACCATTGACCAAAAATGCTCTGATAGATTAAACCCAATTTATCTATGGTGTCGTAAAAAGAGTATAGTCCATAAAGGCCACCCGGTAATGTTCTAAATTCAATTCCCTGAGTAGTATCTCGTGAAAAACCCGGGGGAATAGTTACACAAGCATCATATCGACATTCGTATTCTTCCGTCGTTTCAGGATCGTCTATCGAAATTCCAATGAAGTATTGATCAGGCGGAAATAATCCGTTCTGCCCTGCCCAGGCCCCCAAAAGATCCCAAGCCTTATAGGTGTCCAAATAACTTCCGACATGCCTAACGAATCCAACCTCGAAATTAGGCAGTTCTTTAATAGTGATATTCATTTCCCATATCCTCCTTAAAAATTTGTTTTTACTACTTCCATGATACAA
The DNA here is from genome assembly GCF_046559655.1 of Fontibacillus forbon. Taxonomy (NCBI): domain Bacteria; kingdom Bacillati; phylum Bacillota; class Bacilli; order Caryophanales; family Paenibacillaceae; genus Fontibacillus; species Fontibacillus forbon. The sequence continues at coordinate 447,710 of NZ_JBKGFV010000002.1, forward strand.
AGGAGGACTTTCGATCTCTTCCTGTTTATTGCTGACATATATTGAAATGTTGCTATTCGTCTTTAAAGCTTTTCTTATTTCGCTTGGTGTCTGGTTGAACCGTTTCTTAAAGGCGACATTGAAATTCGAGGCAGTTTCAAAACCGCATAAGTTCGAAATTTCCAGAATCGACTTGTCGGATTCAGCTAAGTATTTTATGGATCTATTCAATCGTACTTTAATTAAGTACGCTGACGGCGGCATACCAACAATCGAATTAAAGATTCTGGCAAAATGATATTTAGAAAAATGGGAGATTTCTGCCATTGCTTCTACTGTGATTTTCTCTTGAAGATTGTCTTGAATATAATTAATAACTTTATCAATACGATTAACATAATGATTCCTATTCATTATATGTCTTAAGTCCTTTCGCTGATATCATATAACCTTTCTTTGTTTTTTATTCCATCGCATCAATTACGCCTAAAGTTCTTGTAATAGCGAAACAACCCAGCCTTGAGATAGCTCTTATCTTAGGTGCTGATGGGTTGTTTGTTGTCTGAGCTTTTTTCCATGATTATAATTATTTCATATCTTTTAAAACTAACTTCCATTATTGCATAATATGCATCCATGACATGACAAGTAAATATCATGTTTCTCGCATTTTGGATAACCCTTAGGAATCGTAGGATAATTATCGCCTTCTTCAATTTCGGACCATTCTAAATAACTATCCATATTTATACTTTCTTTATCAAACGCATTAATCATTAACCGAAACTGCTTTAAGCATCCTATTACCCAATCTTTCCGTGGTTCGTAACTTAATCTTTCCCATCCCAAACCATCAACCGCGCCTGAAATAGTGCGCAAAAGAAATCCTTTTTCATTTTCGAAATGGTCTTCAGTCCAAGGCATTTCATCAATATCAAAGCCAACGGTCCCGATACCTACAACGGATTGATCTTGCTGCCCTAACCAAATAATCAATTCTTTTTCTCGGCTAGTCTCGGCTAATATGGAACCGCTAATCACTAGTACCTCAATAAAAACCGAAGTTAATCCATTAGACATTTTGAATGACTCAACTAAATGTTCTAAATTACTTGGCATCGATATTCTGTTTCCCATGCTCTTGTTCCTTTCTTTCCTCTCTAATCCCAGTCCATATAAAAATTCACCGCTAACTTTTCCTGTCCGCATTCTGGACAATCGAGTGAATAATTGTGAAGATGATCAATAGGCTTTGACGGCATTGAAGCTTTACAGCGAGGACACACATAACTGTTAGTATAGGTTCGGGTTTCTGATCTCATATGTAAATAAACTTCAAATAAACTCTCTGATTCGTTGTCGAACGTTATCCTCTTTATACCATTCCAGGATGGAACTCAAATTGATGTATCTGAATCCAATCCCCATAAACTCAACCGCCTCTCAAGACTCCTTCGAATCGCTTAATATAGCCTCTTTGTATAACTTTCATGTAATGAGCTAGATACTTCTTCTTCCGATAATCCTAATTGCTTGGCATGTACAGATATCATTTGAGGTATATTGGGCAGTTCCTTTTTATCTATCCAGGAATCCGGATCCCACAAGCTCGATCTTTTAAAGGCTTTAGCGCAATGAACATAACATTCTTCAATAATCACGCCTAATCCAAGCAAAGGTGTCTTCCCCCTAACTTGCATTTGATTTAATAACTCTTTTTCTTTTATTATCCGCGCTCTTCCATTGATTCTTAAGGTTTCTTCAAGTCCCGGTATAACAAATATCAATCCTACCCTTGGATTTTTCAATAGATTTCTCATCGTATCGATTCTTCTATTGCCGGGCCTTTCGGGAATGACCATTCTCTGATCATCCAAAATATGTACGAATCCCGGTTCATCTCCACGCGGAGAAACATCGCAAAATCCCTGGTCATCCGATGATGATATGAACAGTAAAGGAGAATGGGAAATAAACTCCTTACAATGAGAGTCCAAATAATGAATGACTTTATTTTTTGCAAGTTCACTCGGATATCCGATTAATTCCCTGATCTCGTCCTCCGATTTAACAATGTCATCAAAATCAAGCATCTGATTTGCTTCCATCATTTTCATTTCACTCCTGCACCGGTTTCCTATCACGTTTAGGTATTGTATAATGCCATATTAATTTGTCCGATTTCATCCTCACATTTAAAGCCAAATTTATTATATAATCTAATTGTATTGACATTTTGTTATCTACCGCAAGAAAACTCCGCTTGGCCCCATGGCTCCTACCCCAAATCATACTTTCTTCCATTAATTTAAAGCCGATCCCTCGGTTTTGGAGTTTCGGATTTCTTTATTGGTTTCAAATATAGAAATATCCTCATTCCAGAAGTCAACGAATTGGCTTACAACATTAAACCCTATACCCTCCAACAGAGGAACAATTTCCGGATCCAAGAACTCAATGTAGATTCTTCTCGGTTCATTAGCCAATAAAGAATCAACCTTACACTCTAACTCATGGAGTTGCATTAGAAAAAACCTCTATGCTTTTAGCAGCCCATAAAATATGTTCCCCACTGTTTATTTGAATTTCTTCAATATCTAAATATCTCATCGAAGTGTATTCATATGTTTGAGCATCTTTAAGTAACTCTTTCACATCATACCTCCAATTCAATTATTTTGAGCAGTTTCACCTAACGTCTACTATTCATAAAGAACCCAGCCTTAAGATAGCTCTTACTTAGGCTGGGTTCTTTGTTGTCTGAGCTTCTTTCCATGATTATACATCCGACAGACACGAGACGGTAGCCTCACTTTAAGCGGAAACGGGAGAGCGCCCCTTACTTCCTAGTCCTAAACACCTCTTCAATAACCCTCTTTAAAGAGTAACCTGCACGGTTCCAAGAATGGCTAAGCACATCTTTACGGCCTCGCTGTCCTTTCATCAGACATAGTTGAGGATTTTCATAAGCTCTCCTCATCTGTCGTCTTAAGCTTCCCTGATCCGCCTCCGCCCACAGCTGGCCTTTTTCCGAGAACAGGTTGCGAAATTTGCGCGATATGGAAGATTTACGATTCATGCTGGCAGCAGGAGGACGCAATTTATATTTTACTAGGAAAGAATTATGTTCTGTGAGATAGTCCATGTGTCCACCCCAACCCGTTGTAATGACTGGAACGCTACTGGCAAGCGATTCTAAAAACGGCAAGCCAACACCTTCACCTCGCGTGGGAAGAACAAAGGCATGCCCCTTGGCATAAATGCTTCTAAGAGACTTAGTAGCTAAATAACGGGTAGATATCTCGATTGGGGCTGTACTTTTGCTAAAGTTCAATCCCGCTTTATAAGCTTGTATTTTCCTGCGTATCCATTGTTCATTCTCGTTAGGCGAATATCCGTTTGTTTTGATGATTAGTCGGACATTATCCGCAGAGGAAAATTCCTCCCAATAAGCTCTCAATAGAGCTTCGGGATTTTTACGGTGCTGGAATCCGAATATTGAAATAAAAGTGAATTTCTCTTTTGCAATTTTAGAAGGCATCCTCTTCTTGGTGGGTGTATACATTTGCGAGCGCACACCATGCGGAACAATATAAATGGGAACTTTAATTCCGCTATTAAGCATGGCTTGCTTATTCTGAAGAGAGGGTACACATACGGCATCCACTTGATTGATTGGTCTGATCCACCTTCGCGGGATACGAGTCGTCTCCCAAACCGTGTTTATAATTATTTTCCCGTAACGTTGTCTTTCCTTCTTAATATTAAGCATACTGGGCGAGTGATGATAGATCAGAACCTTTCGATTCTTCGGGAAATGAGTGCTTTGTCCTCCCTGTTCACCGAGTGTAACATTGACCCCTAGTGCTCTCAACGCCCTCACATATTCCCTGCTTGCAATTCCAAGACCCGAACGCCTGTTAACAGGCCCTTTCCAAACGACCTGATAAGAGGATGTCACCTGCTGCTCACTCCTGTTTTTCCGCTTGATTCAGCCTTTACCTTGACAGACATACATTCAACTCCATTTACAAAAAGTGTTGCAATAGGATATGCGGGTGCACAGCAAAAGCTACGGGCACCCACCTGAATAAATGAGTCCAAATGGACGATTGCCCATAACAGAATACCGGCATATTCCATAATCTAAATTAACTTAGTTTAGTTAAGGAGATGCTTATGGAAATTCCAATTACGGGTTTTGTCCATTGTTCAGACGATTCTGACGGTCAGCATTCGCATAAACTGTATATCACCTCATGGAACGGCAGACCTGTTCATGTTCATTCATTTTCAGGCGTTACTTCCTTCGATGTTGGCCACGCACATAAATACGCAGGAGTTACCGAGCCGGCGCCAACCGGTGTGCCGCATGTTCACGAGTATGAAACTGAAACTACGTTCAATGACGGCCACACGCACCTAATAAGGGGTACGACTGGAAATGCGATACCTCTGCCTGGGGGAGGTCATTTTCACTATTTTGAAGGCATCACTACAGTAAACGGTAGAATTCCGCATGCACATGCATATCAGGGAAGAACCGGGAATGAGGATTAATAATGAATAAGGATGATTTTTTCCTGTTAGCCTTCCAATTGCTCATATTCTTCCTTGGTCATGCCAAAGAGAATTTCATCGTGATATCGGCCGTTGGTATAAACGATTTGTCGGCGAATTCCTTCTTGAACACAGCCTAATCTCTTCATCATCATCGCCGAAGCATCGTTTCCTTCAAGAACGGAGACATTAAACTTATTCAGTCTGCGTTCGAAATAGGCGTATCTTAATAGAATTTTCATAGCTCTGGTGCCATAACCTTTACCCCGCTGATCCTGATTAATCTGTATGCCAATGCCAAAGGTTCCGTTTCTCTCGTCAATACCGCAAAGATTAATTCCGCCCAGATTTTCGCCATTTAAAGTTTCAATGGTAAACATGATTCTCTCGTTACTCTTGGGAAAATCCGCAAATTGTTCCGCAAAACTTTTCGCTTCGGCGATCGTGGGAGGCAGTTCCACTGCATAATCAAGCAACCTGCGTGCGGGTGTGTCAAAACGATTGTTATAATGTTCTTCCCAGTCCTCGGGTTGCACAGCCCGCAACCGAACTACCCCGTCCTGCCAGAAATAATTATCGAGTTTAATTTCCTTCATGGACATCCCTCCGGTTAGATTCTCTAGGCATCTCCCACGGATTATACATCCGACTTTTAAAGGAGTATATGTCTTCCTCGGTTATAATTCTTTTTTCCCCGGACCACAGGTACCAAGGCGTTAAGATTAAGCTCCTTTGGCCGTATTAAAAGTTGCCGAACAATTCCTTTAAGATCTTCTCTTTTAGCTCCGGACTGCATTGCTCTAACATTTGATATAATTTTCCGGCATATAAAGAAACATAGGAAGGGTCGATCTTGGCGCTCTCCTCAAAAAAACCTTCCGGGTATTGATTGACTGCCAAATCCCTTTCATCCACTGCACCCAAATACTCGAATACGTATTGAAAAGATTGATTTTGAATCAGTTCATCAACAACCTGTTCAATTCTATCCCGGCTTACACGGTCGACGATAATTAAAGGGCTGCTCCCGCACCAGTACGCTCCGTTCAGGCAATGGCCCTTTTCACTGTAGTCCTGTCTTATAGACTCAATGCATTTGATCGTATAAAAATTTGAAATCCATTTCGTAGAATCCGGGAAAGTCACGGTAACATCAACCTGGGAATCCTCCGGATCTTCGATCCATGCCTCCGCCCCGATTTGAATATATCGTTTCAGTGTGAACATTAAATCCCCCCTTAAAATATTTAACGATTCGGATCTGGCCGCTGCTAAGGTTATAGATGACTCGTTACGCTTCCAAAATAAAAGAGCAGCCAAGTCCATAGGGTCAGTGGCTGCCTTTATTTGGGGTTATCCAAAGAATAAATCAAGAATGTTCGATCCCGCCGACGATTGTTTATTGTAGAACTCCGAGTATCCGCAATTCCCGCAGTACACAACGATAAATTGATTGTGCTGAATATCGAACATTTTGGAGAGGCCCGTGCCGGTCATGGCGACTTCTTTCGTCTTAGCCTCCCTGCTCCCGCATTTGATGCACCCTTTATTATTCATCATCTTTCACTCCCTGTATATAATGATTTCTAATACGTAAGAACCGTATGTTAAGTTGCATTAATGACAACTGAAAAGAAATATTCGTGTTGCGACGAAAAAAGGCAGGCCATTTGATTCAATGGGCTTGCCTTTTTGTATTGATGCTCAAACAAGATCGATTCAAATCAGCGTAGATACAACATAGGTCGTCGTCGTGTCCGTTTTCAGGAAAATGGACTGAATGCTTAGCAAAAGCAGGGTCTATCCGATATAATTGCTCAACGCCATTCGCCCGTAGGCTTGAAGCGGCAGAAGCAATCGTGCTCCGCACGGGTGCGGTTTAACAGCAGGAGTGAACTTAACACGATTGGCCCTATCGCGACACCGATATGCGATAGGTTGAAGGTAGCCTGCAACACCGGCGGGGTTTCCATTCCCTCTACCGCATACAGAAACGTCGGCATTGGCTCGGAAGGAGCAGCCCACCACATGGCTGCGATGCCGATCACCGTTCCGATCAAGCCGATACACAGATTTACCCTACGCGAAGCATAGTATAAAGGAAGCGCAAGCAGTCCGAAAGCGGCGTAGTAGAACAGAGCTTCACCGGATTGAAAGAACTGGTGAATCACGCCTACCGCAAGCAGAATAGTCAGCCGGCGGACATACAGTCGAAGCCGGGGCTTGCCGTTCTCGCTCTTTGCAGCGGACCGGGATAAGAACATAGCGGCAGACTGGTTCATTTCTATTTTCCTCTCACGAAAAGCGGGCTTTACACCATCGTTTTATTGACCGCTTTGATATAGCGGGCTCTTACAACCAGAAAATACACGGTCTGGATAGCGAGAAAGGCTGCCGAGGCGGTCAACACAGGGACATAGACGGGACTCATCGAATTCATCATCTCCATGACCGGCCCGAGCACCACCAGCGATTGAAGCGTCGCCACCGCGATCGGAATAAAGAACAAAACGGCTATCTGAATGGTCGCCGAGACGTTCATTTCCCGGCTGCTTAGCCCGATTTTCGACAAGGAGCGATACATCACCGCATCGGCGGAGAGCTCCGTATGCAATTTAAAATAGAGAAAGCTTGCCGAAGAGACCGAGAATATCAGAGCGATAAAAACACCGATAAAACTAAAGAGCGAGAAGGTTTGTTTAAAGGAATAGTAATTTTCCGCCCGGGATTGAAGGAAACCTCCATGATCTCCGCTTCGGTTCCACTCGGCCAGTTCAAGGCCCAGCTTCGTTTCCGGATCCTCTTTGCCTGGAAACTTGCCAGAATCGGGAGCCATAAAGACGGTGGTATTTTGAATGTAATCCCCCCAGGCCTCATGTTCCCGCTTCAGTCGCTCAAACTCCTCATCCTGGATGACCAGCAGCTTCCCCGTATAGGATAGAGAAGCGACTTTTTCCGTACGGGAAACAAACCGGAACGCATACGTCGAGTCAGCAATTCGAACATCCATGGTATTCCCTTGAGGGGGGTATTTACGTTCCCTTTCCGGAGTTTGTACCAGTACCGATTCGGTTTGCCCGAGTTGTTCCACCGGGTCGATTGTCATGACCGATGCCAAGTGGTTAAACTGACTTTGCGAGATCAGCACGGTCTTCTCTTTCCCCGCCGCGTAGCTGTTGTCTGAGATCAAATTCACCTTCGCCACACGATATTCCACGCCTTCTGAGCCGAGAGATTTCTCGATGTAGGCAAGGTCTTTCTCGGCCTTCTTTTGATCCCCATCGCTGTAAGTCGTGTATCTAAAATTGAACGGGTTGCTCATATAGGAATCCCTGATCGCTTGCTGGGAAGCCAAAACAAATCCGGTGCTCATGCATGCCAAAGCAACGACGACAGTCACGAGAAAAAGCATTCGTGCGTTATCCTTCAACTTATAGCTCATCTCGGAGATCCACAGCAGATTCGTGCCTTTCCAGGCGGCACTACGGCTGCGCTGCAGCTTTTTTACAATCCAGACGGATAGCTGGGAGTAGAAAAAATACGTTCCGGCGATCCCGGTGACGGCCGCGATCAAAAGTCCGAGCTCATCGAGTTTCTTCCCATGGAGAGCCCAATACCCGGTCGCGAGCAGGGCGATGCCGAGCAGGAAAGTAAAAACGTTCGCTTTCGGTTCTTTTTTCGGCTTGCTACTCCCCGTGAGCAAATCCAGCACTTGGCGTTTCCGGATAAACATTAATGTAAACAAGGAAATAAACAGAAACAGCAGAATAAATGCTCCGGCGGTCAGCAGGATCGCTTTTGCGGGCCAGTAAAAGGGCAAGTCGTCCAAATCGATTACTTTGGTACTAACGAGCAGAAACACTTTGGACAATATCAAGCCAGCCGCGATTCCCGTCACGATCGCCACGGCGCCGATCAGTATATTCTCAAGGAAGATCAACAGGTTGATTTGGCGGGATTCCGCACCCAGGATCGTCAGAATGCCGAATTCGCGGTTACGCGACTTCAGAAACACGCTGATGGAATACATCACGAAAAAGAAGGCAAATACATAGACGATGGCTGTCGCGATACTCATGCCAACCCGGGTCATGTTGCCCATTTCGGAGTTGGCGATTTTCGGGTGATACACGAATACGGCATAAGTGAAAAATATCATGACCATAAACGAGCTGCTCAGCAGATAGGCGACATAAGCTCGCGCATTGCGGCGGACGTTGTTAAACGCGAATTGAGGAAAGTTCACTCGTATTCCCTCCCCAGAACGACAGCATATCGATGATTTTTTGAAAAAAAGCCTGACGGTTCTCGCCGCGGTGAATTTCCGCCGCCAGTTTTCCATCCTTGATAAAAACGATGCGGTTGCAGTAGCTGGCCGCCACCGGGTCATGCGTGACCAGCATCAGCGTCGTTCCGTCCTTCTCATTGATCTCGGCCAGCGACTCCATGACCGCCCGCGAGGATTGGGAATCCAGCGCGCCGGTCGGCTCGTCCGCCAACAGCATCAGGGGCGATCCGATAATGGCACGGGCAATCGCCGTCCGCTGCCGCTGGCCTCCCGAAATTTCGTAGATGCGTTTGTTCAAAATACCGCCGATCCCAAGCTTGGATGCCGTTTGCTTAAGCAGGCCATCCATTTCTTTTAACGGACGTCTGTCCAGCGTAAGCGGAAGGACGATATTTTCGGCGACGGTAAGCGTATCGAGCAGATTGAAATCCTGAAAGACGAAGCCGAGCTGTTTACGGCGAAAATGGGCGAGCTCTCTTTTTTTCATGTGATACGGATTCTGTCCCCCGATTCTGACTTCGCCCGAGCTGGGACGGTCAATGGTAGATACCATGTTCAGCAGGGTGGTCTTCCCGCTACCCGAAGGCCCCATGATGCCGACAAATTCCCCTTTGCGGATTGTCAAATGAATATCGGTCAGGGCGTGCGTTGCGACTTTGCCCGTATAGACTTTGTTTAATGCTTTCACTTCGAGAATATCCAAAGCTTAAGCAGCTCCTTTCTGTTCTGTGTTCAAATTATATACTAACTTTACGACAGTTCATCATTGGGCTGCCATCGGTTTAGGTGAACCGAACCTTACATTTGCGATAAGGTTATGTTCGTATTTTTGTTCGCTTAGCGCCTAATGGCTGAAAAAATAAGAACCCTTTGTGCTTCTATTTCTGCGAATTTGCTTCTTTCCCGTAAAATAGCGACGTTTTTGGGTCTTATATGGAGACAAGCCCGGAAATAGGTGCCTTTTCACCCTCGGTATGCAATAATAACGGCTAAAATGGCCCTATTTTATGCACCTTTGTTTTTTCGAGCTCAATAAGGTCCTTTTTTGCCGTTATTTCCGAAGCTAAAAAAAACACACCCTCCTCAGGATGTGCCTTCATTGTTGTTCTGCGCTTTGCGCAAAGTTAAGCTGATCGTAGTTCCTTCACCGGGCGTGGATTCCAACTCGACATCATGGTCTAACATTCCGGCGATTTCCCGCACGAGATAAAGCCCCATGCCGGTCGATTCGCGGTACTGTCTTCCCCGCTCTCCCGTGAAATACGGATGAAACACCCGGTCGATGTCCTCCGGGGCAATCCCGATGCCCTCGTCGCGAATGCGGAGCCTGATGTACTCTCCGGCGTCCTCCGCGGACAGGACCACTGCTTTGCCGGGACCGCCGGAATAGTTCACCGCATTGGTTAAAATCTGGCCCAGCATGAAGCGAAACCATTTGGCATCCGTAAAGACGCGGACCTCATCGCTGATATCGAATTTTGGCGTGATTCCCTTGCGGATGAACAGCGTGCGGTTTTCCACGACGGCTTCCCTTGCCGCACCGAGCAGTCCGACGGCTTCGACCGCAAAATCCTGTTCGAAATGCTCCAGGCGGGCGGTATGGAGAACCATATCCAATCCTTTTCGGATCCGTTCAAGTTCTTCGCGGATGCTCTCGGCCGGCTCGTCCTCCACGTCCGAGAGCGTCAGTTGAATGACGGAGAGCGGCGTTTTCATCTGATGGACCCAGCGGTTCATGAAGGTAAAGTGTTGCTCGGTTCGGCTTTGGTGCCGATGAAGCTGTTCGCGGTACAGCTGCTCGTATTGAGCGAGCCGCTCATGAAAAGCCCCTGGCAGAGCAGCCTCTCCCAGTGGCGGATTAAACAATTCTTCCGGAGGCTCCTCCGCAGAAAGAGATTTATACATCGCCCTGTGCGTGAAATACCGATAAGCGAGATAGACCGCCAGCACCGAAACGCTCAACAGAATCCCGTACAGGATGATCCGCAACGGTCGTCCTTCACCCGTTAACCCGTAAACGAAAGGGACAAGCAGCATTTGAACGGTAAAAAACAGAATAAGCGGCAACTGCTCTTTCCAGAATAGCTTCATACCGGAGGATCCGCTTCCGCGACAATCCGGTAGCCGGCGCCACGGACCGTCTCGATATGTGCTCCCGCTGCCAGCTCTTTCAGCTTCCGGCGCACCCTCGTAATATAGACATTCAATGTATTGTCGTCGATAAAATGCTGATCCTCCCACATCATGTCCAGCAAACGTTCCCTGCTGACGACCCGACCGCCTTTTTCCATCAGCATCGCCAGCAGCTCGGCCTCTTTTTGCGTAAAATCGGTCGTTCTCCCTTCGCAAGACGCTATATAGCGCTCCGGATAGAGCACGATCCCCGCATATTCGATTCTCCGCTCCTGCTCCTGCCCGGATGCGTATGCGCCCACGGCGCGGCGGAGCTGGCTGCGGATTTTGGCCATCACAATCTCCATGTCAAACGGCTTTGTAATGTAATCGTCCGCCCCGTTCTCCAGGGCTAAGACCTGATCCATCTGACCGTCGCGCGCCGAGATAAAAATAATCGGACAGAGCGACTTCGCCCGAATTTGCCGGCACCAGTAGAATCCGTCAAACTTTGGAAGATTCACGTCAAGCAGTACCAAATCAGGCTTCGTTTCCAGAAATGTATCCAACACCAGGCTGAAATCCTCAACAAGCCGCACGTCGAAATCGTATTTCATCATGGATGAACGCAGTTTGTCAGCGATCTTTATGTCATCCTCCACAATGAGGATCCTATGCATCCTAAATCCATCTCCTTTCCGTGAAACACCCTGTCTTATTCACTATGAATTATTGATTTCATTACTATAGACCCTTTCCTCCGATTCCCAACTCGTTCCCGTCTAAATCTCGAATCGTGAATTTCCGGGTTCCCCATGGCGTATCAAACAAAGGTTCAACGATCTCAACCTTGTCCTTTAAGAAACCCCAGAGTTCATCCACATTATCAACCTCAAAGTTGAGTCTGCCAAGCGACTTTTCATTCTTTACTTCCATTATTGCAAATTTTGCGCCTTCTGCAGATTTAAAATCATAATAGGTAGGGCTTTCAACGGGCCAGCCGCCATCATTTTCAAAACCCAAAATCTCTTCGTACCATTTCAATGCCTTGGTTATATCAGATACATTTACTCTCACGTGATTAAGCCGTGTTTTCATTATGTCATCCATCTCCTTAGCTAAATTCCTATTCAATAACATACATTTTCAGCAAAATACTCTACGCACCCCATTACGTTTCCATGTACCTTCAAATTTCTATTAAGGAAAATAACGAAATCCTCGATTTTTTCAAATATAATACCTTCGATCACCTGTGGTACATATTTTTGATGTTCCATCCGATATGCCAAACTACATAGCGCACATACAATATCGGTAAATAAAACCCATATGGATGATTCTTCTTCAGATATCCCTTCCATACAACTAAATTCGACGATATCGTATCCATCCTCGGAATCAATAGTTCCGTAGATATCATCAGCGGTTATCTCTTTATTCGTTATCCATTCTTTACATAAATCAATAACGCGTTGTCCCTCATTATAAGACTCTTTATCGTTCATTTTGTCCTGATAAGCCTTTAATAGAAATTCCGCAGTAGTTAATAACTTATTATATTGTTCTGTTGAATTCATTATTTCAGTGCCTCTCTTGTTCTCTACGATTCATCTTCCAATTCCTGAAGTCTTAATATTATGTTTGTAACATGTCCCTTTAAAATCGCAGCAATAAACAGACCTTCATTAAACCGATCACCACGAATATAGCTAGTCATTAATTTCCTAAGCGTTTCTAAATCCGCGTTCATAATTATGTCTTTTATATGATTGTTTATATCTTTAAATTCACTATGGTCGTTAATCCATTGCACCCAGTCAAAAACTAATAGAAATTGGGTATCATTTAGCTCTTTTCTAAATTTGCTGACCTCTGGACTCTCTACCCTATAACCGTTTACTTCAGTAAAAAAAGTACTATCGGCATTCTGAAAGAACTCAAGGTAATTTATTAATTTATTTATCTCTTCATTTGTAACACTTTCATTGTATAACATGGCTTTCTCCATTCGAAAATCTTGGTTTTCTTATTTTATGTTGTACTTATTTTTATACGGTATTGTACTATTTCCTCTTCCTAAGCTACTTCCAAATTCGCTCTATATTGCTCTTTCCTTGATCTATTTTCAATACATATACATCGGGGTTACTCATTGCTTTCCAATCTTCAAATCCAAAATCCTTATGATAATTTCCTATCATTAAAGCTAGTAGATTTCCGTGTGTTACTAGAGCAACTGTTTCTTCTTGCTTTATTAGCGCTTCGTTTATTACTTCTAATCCTCGTTTTGCAGCCTCAATTGAGGATTCTCCGCCCTCAAACCACAAATTATGATCTTCAAATGTTGCCTTTAGTTTGTCCACCCAGTCAGGTAAATCCCATGAACTAAGGACCCTTTCCCTTAACCTTGAATCAATTCTTATCGGGATTTTATATAGATCTGAAAAAATTTGAACTGATTTAATGGCCCTTAAATAGGGACTTGCATAAATTTGGGTTATGCCTTTATCACTCAACCACTGAGACAGAATCTCCGATTGTTTATATCCTTCTGATGTCAAATCTGCATCGGTCTCTTGACCATAGGCTTTGCAATGTCTGATGAGATAAATCGTTCTCATAGTTATCACCTTTCGGTTTGCTGTGAATGAAAGTGTCCACTTTGCTGACTTATAAATAGGTTAGCCATGCCGGTTCTGCTCCGTAAAGGTCGTCGATCGCCGCAACGATCCGCTTCTCGATAGCATCATAAGCCGCAGCGATATTCTCATTCTGGTGATCAACGTCGATTTGACGAGTAACCCGGTACGGTCTCAGGTTGGAATGAGCAGCTGGGAGGTCAAAATCATGCCTCCACAATGGACCTTCGATACTGCCCACGCATGAGACCTCCGCGCTGAACTTACCACGAACAAAGGTTAGCTTTATGAGATGGTGATGGTTGGTCACCCTCGTTATTGTGTAAACTCCGCCATTGCTATATTTCGCATTGTAGCTGAATCCACGCTTCAAAAAATGGCGATGGATCGCCTTTTTTACCGATAATGATTCTACGGCGCAATCCTCTTTCACCAGTGGCTCCAGTTGATATGGATAGTCAACGCCGACCAGATTCCCCGCTTCGTAGCACGACTGCACGATCCGCTCCCCAACAATCATCTTTTCAAAAATAGCTGCAGCCTCCTCCTCATTCGAGGGGAAGCAAAATACGCGTTCGTGGTAAATCTCTCCGATAGACTCCAAAAATTGACGTTCGTTCTCTTTCAACTCCAGTTGTGAAGTACAGTCCACGATATCACCAAGCTCCACAATCGCATCCAGATAATTCGCTCTTCCCGATATACGCCAATCACTCTGAAACCGAATGCACGGCGATGGATAGTCGCTCCATCCTGGTATACATGGCGCAAACAACCTAGTATAGGATATCCACATCATATTTTTCTTTCACCATGTCCGTCAGGCTTTGAAATTTATCCTTTATAGGTTTAATCATTTCTGTAGGAACGTTTTATAAGGGGCAGGAAGCTTAAGAATTTAAGCAAGCAAAAAGCCGTTGATTCTTTCGAGCAAATAATCTCTGCCACCTGAGATGAAGGCTTTTATAGATTTTTGATCATCAAATGTTCGAACTACAGCTCCCGTCAACTCAATACGCTTCCGATAAGCTAAAACGCGGGTCACTCTCGCCACCCCTTCAAAGATTTATTCCAAGTCCTTATTGAATACCTGCTCTTCCTCTTGGTTATAGCCTGCTTTTTCATATGTTTTGATAGCCTTTGTATTCTCTAATCCTGTCAAAATTTTTATATGCTTTACTCCTGAATTCTTAAACAACTCTTCTAATAGTTCTATCATCATTACAGCCAAGCCATTCCTTCTTGCAGCTTCTTGTACGTACATTTCCGTAATTTCGGCTTGATGCTCTGCATAGCAAAATGATTTATAGATCTGTCCACAAGAAAATCCAACAATTTTCTCTTCCAGTACAGCCACCACAATAGTTTCTCTTTTATTTAATAGATCAGTTTCTACATCTTCTTCCCTTCGCTGAACCCCGTTAAATTGATAATTCAATTCTACCAAAGACGGTATATCCTCTTTCACTGCTACGCGAACGAATAATTTAGGATCTGACAACGATGCCCCTCCTTGATAGGTTTTATCGTTAATTCGCCTAACGTCTCTCGCATTCACGAACCCTCACCACACCTTAAAGGAGACCAGGAGGCTTAGTTAATCTTTTCAATTGTTTTTAAATAATTGTTGTCATAAGTACTTCGTATTTGATGTGGCCTGATCCCTTAAATATGACAATGTATTTCATATCTTTAGTAACTTCAAAACCAAGGCTTTCATTTTGATATATTCTTACTGCATATTCCTTTTGAGAGGAAAAGTCCCTAACCTTTTTCAACTCAATACTCGATAATTCATCAAATATATTTTCCATGATTTCCTTATCTGTAATGGATATTTTTGAATAGTCTGAATATCTTTCAATTGTAATCTTCAATATTTCGTCTTTGCGTAATTCATCTAAAATTTCTTTTTGAAATGAAGTGTATTTAGCTTTGTCTAAAAAATACAAGGTTCCAATAATCACAATCACAAAAGAAAGAAAAATTATTGCACTTCTTTTCAATATTGCACCACGTCTCCTCTAATTTTATTTATGAATAAGATATTTTAGATTAATTAAGCAAGAATTGAAAAAATGATTCCGTGTTCACGACGTCCCACCACCTTAAGCCAATATAGTGGGCGGCCGCGGTGTGGTTAGGTGGTTGAATGTGTCCTGTCTAGGAATCAACTTCCCTGACTTATCTTCCGGGACCGAGAGGCGGCTTGTCCGCCGATGCGTGAATACATTGTTGAGTGAACACATTGTTATGTGGAGATCAATCTCTTCTATGAATATGCCACCAAATACAGTTGTAAAGAGCAATTCATTTCGATATTCAAAGTTCATTATATCTTTACTTGGAAAAGTTTTTAAAATAGTTATTTACTTCCTTGGGCTTTCTGAATATAACAATATTCTTACTTCCCTTGTACTTCTCAAAAACTTTATTTATTCGCTTCCGTTGATTCTTCCTGAAATTCCATACGGATTTAATAAATTTATAATCAATACTTTCTAAACATTCCTTCCCCATGTATTCTCCAGTTTTACCATGATTTAAAATTGTCCTTTTTATTACCCTATAAAGACATAGATATCGTGGAAAATCAAAAAAGTAAACGGTGTCCGCAAAAGGTACTCTAAAATCCAATGTCCTTCCATAGTTTCCATCCATGATGTATGTTTCTTGAAGTAATAAATTTTCAAGTATTTCATCAAACTCCTGATTACTACAACTGATCCATCCTGGTTTCCAGTAAAATGAATCTAAATGAATTACAGGTAAGCCTGATTCTTTGCTAAGTCTTGATGAAAAAGTTGACTTACCGGATCCGGGACAACCAATGACTAACACTTTTTTCATTTCTTCCTCCAGAATAACTTTCATTAAAATATTGCTACGATTTTACCTAACGTTGTTGTATCCATGAACCCTCACCACCTTAAGATTTGAAGGGTCGGTCGCGACGCGGTTTGGTGGTGTAGTCTGTCGCCTGAGTTCACCTCTTTGAAATCCCTCTCGACAACCGAGGGTCTCGTTAGAGACCCGGTGCGTGAATATAGCGTTATGCGAAGGAACTTGACTTCCATGATTAACTATCTAAGTTCAGTAAATATTTTTATTACTCGATTTATTGTCTCTTTCCAAAGCTTCTCCCCAAGTTCTTTAGATGATCTAGTTGGGTCTCCAATAACACCGGTACTCGAATACTTTGTAAAATCTAGTTCCGGATCTCCCCAATCCGGCTCACTATTCATCGGATTTGAAATTAACTCATGTCTTATACTTTCTGGTCTTTTAAATAAACCAATAGATGTAGTAAAACTATCTGCATGACCACCTGGAATATTAGAATCTTCATATGTACACCAAACATCATAAAATGGATGTCTTGGATTGTAGATCTGAATACTCTTCTTGTAAGAAGTATGTAATTCATTAATTACATTGTCTAAATTATGACCTCCGCATCCTCTCCAAACAATGAATTTCTTAAAGTCTTGTTCTACCAGAGAAACTATTATTGATTTAATAACTTCTTCATATACTGATTGTGGAATGTTTATATAACCTGCTCTATAATTTCTATGTTCCGGTGTTGGTCCAAAAGGCATCGTAGGTAGCACTAATCCTTTAAAATTATGTATTCGGTTAGCTTCTTTTGTTGCCTCGACCATTAATGTCTCAGCAAACCATGTATCAAAGTCTACCGTTGTATGTGGTCCTTGCTGTTCAGTACATCCTGTTGGGATTATTACTATGTAATCCTGCTTTGCTTTTTCTTTAATTTCTAAATAAGTTAAGTTTCCATAACAAACTTCTGTCATCTTTATACACTCCATATTTTCTGATTTTTAAGTTCTTTTGCATAACGTTGTAACTCTCGCAAAGAAAGAGAAGAGGATAAAACAATGAAGATTATAATCTCACAACCAAATCATGAATCTGGAGTACCGATCTATATATCTAGGAATGATTTAAGAAGTTGGGCTATAGATCTAAAGACACAGGAATTTGAGATGATAGATTAATGTGTTACATTTCAGGAAGGCGCGAGCATCATATAACTTTATTTTCACGCTGCGGGCCGACTTACGTTCTTGTATTAACGACGTCGATCCCCTTTGATGGTTCTTATCTTAGGGATCGATGTTTCCGCCTGATCCAGCTTCTCAGCTATCACCTAAGGCTCCAATGCAATGCGTGAATATGATGTTATGTATGTTATGTGTAGTTATTGTCATCGTGTATATTCATTCAAATTATCTTCCAAGATACCAATTAGAATCGAATTCTAAATTTAATAATTCTCCAAAACTCTTCCCAAATTCAATAAACCCTCTTCCTCTTGCGGTTAGAATATTCCCATCTTGGACTACAAGATCATTACAATAATCCTCTTCTTTAAAAACCCCTGTTGCCCTTCTCTGTTCTTCATGCATTCCAACTGTGTATTTACGGTTTTCTAACAATCCTGCTTTTGCTAATAGATATGGTGAACTTGAGATTGCTGCAATAATGAGATCCGAATTAATCAAAGAACATCTTTTAATAAATTCTACCAAATCTCTATTATCATAAAGCGTTGAAATTTCCATGCATCCAGGAAGCAATAAACTATCTAGAGTCTTTATATCTACATCATAGATAGTTGTATCAGAAATGCATGTTAAATCCGATTCACCTGTTATTGGTTCAGAAGTGATCCCAATTGTCTTTATCGGGTGCTCCCCTTGCTTAAGTATGGATAGAGCAACAGTTAATTCATATTCACTGAACAAGGGGAACAATATCACACCAGTTATCTTTGTTTTCATTTCTTTCAATCCTTTCTTAAATTATTTGCTTTACAGTAATTACCCATAACGTTCTTGTATTCACGAAACGCACCAGCACTAGATAGCTCTTATCTTAGGCTGGTGCGTTGTTGTCTGGGCTTCTTCGATGATTATACATCTGGTTACGTAATCCATTAACATACTTATGTCATAAATGCAGTGAAAATGTCGAAAATTGAATTCTCCTCTGGATTACTTTCTAGGAGATACCCCATCTAATGTCTTAAGTATACAAATCAAATATTCTCTAGATTTATGGCTGCCTTACCAAAGCCTTGCACACCATCTACGTGGAAATGAATGTTGGATTTAGATTTAAGTAACTTCTCAATTTCATGACGGGCTGAATCGTTCCCGTCTCATTATTCACGTGCATAAAGCTCATGAGCACCGAATTTCTCTTGAAATTTTCTAATGCAGAGGTACTAACTATTATTGCACTGATACATCGAGCGACAGAATAGATATAATGCAAAAATACATCATTTATTTGTGCAGATGCCCGAATGAGCTCACTTGATGCAAAAGTACATCGTTTTTCATCGTATAAGCCAGATTTACTCCATATGCCCCGACAAATGATGCACTTTCGCAGTATTTGCCTGGAGCGCGATCGGTTTCGTTTAGAAAAGCTGCATTTTTGCACCATCTTGTCTCATCTACTCCTAAAAAGGTTAATTCAGCACCTTCAATCATCAATTGATTGCAGCAGTTATACACCGAAAAATGATTAACTTCAGATAGAATCACGTGGAAATAACTTCGGATGGTTTTAAATGGAGTAAAATTGATATCTTTTCTCATGATTCTTCAAGTATTCGGTTTTATTTCAAATTCCAGAACTGTCTATTAGATTGCGATGACCTTGTCCATACGATTTGCCTCCAAATTTATAAATTATATCCTTTTACTAAAAATCTTCAAAAACTTATTTCCCCGATGGTGGTGAATAAGCTCCATTAGTAAATCAATGCACCGCACACAATGCAGTGAAGTAAAAAGAAGAACTTCCCTTTTAATGAAAGCATGTAAATTCAATGTCGTATTATGTTGGTTTATGTATGATTTATCAAGGATCAATTCTCTGATATTCTGACCATTTTCTACATTTTTCACACTCAATTCCTCCCTTCAAACTAGCAATTAATACGTTACCTTTTTCGTTTTTGCGAGTCAATATTATCCATTTCAATCATTAATGCCCTGGAAGTTATAATTCTAAATGTTAAAAAATAGGGTGTTGACAAAATTTTGTATGCGTTTTATACTCGGTCCAAGTTTACAAATATGGTTTTATTTAGCACGCGAGACACAGGAGAATATGATGGATCGTATTCTTCATTTTTAATGCCATTTGCGCAAACGCTTGCGCAAAATAATGGGAGGGAATAGTTACTTGATGCAAATACTGGACTTAATCCGAATGGTACTGTTTACGTTGCTAATCATCGCCGCCATCTCTAAGTGGACAAGTATGAAGTCTTTTCGCAGAACCTTAAGCGGTCTGAATTTACCTTCCCCGTTTGTGCGTCTGGGAGCTTGGTTGATTCCTTTATTTGAACTGATTATCGGCATCGGGTATTTAAGCCAAACAACTCTGCTAGGATCGGTAACCGCTTTCATGTGCTTATCTATAGCCTTTCTATGGGCTAATTATACCGGACAAAAAACAGGTGTTCGCTGCCAGTGCTTCGGTAATTTAAGCAATGAACGATTCGGCATCATTTCATACATAAGAACCCTACTACTCATTACGCTCAATTTAGTTCTCTTGGTAAACAGCGCGGATATCAGTAATCACATAGCCTTTAACAACTTTCATGAATTAGCGGCAGTCGCTTTTCTCTCCCTAGGTTTCCTGCTTGTTTTAAGCCTTTTGAACATTCAGTTAGAGTATCATAAGCGCAAATCTGAAATGTAGGAGGAACAAACTTGATTAACGATACTATGATATTGACTGCCCTTTACACCCAATGGATCCTTATTCTCTTGCTTTCGATCGGTGTCATCACTCTGTTTAAGAAACATTTAGATATCAAGCTCGGCATGAGACATCATGGTATTGAAGCCGGCACCTTTTTTCCAATCTCAAGTATTCCCTCTCTATCTGAAAACAATCGCCAAATCGCCATTCAACAAGCGCAACCTACGATATTTATCATGACGGCCATCGGATGTGGAGCTTGTTCTACCCTATATCCATGTATAAATCGCGTAGCGGAAAGAAATCGTAACATTCAATTCGTGCTCATGGTCATGGGCGAACAACAAGAGGTGATTCAATTAGCTAAGAAATATGATCTATCCATTCCTGTAGGAGTGTTAACCGAGTCCATGATGGAAAGCTTGGAGACCACCATCTTTCCCTTTGCTTATGCCATATCAACGAATCATAAAGTCATCGCTAAAGGAACGATTAATACGGAAGAGCATCTTCAGTTGCTGCTGGAAAGCGATGATTTCTACGAGATCGGACAAACTGCGTAGTTCTAGTATTCAACCTACCTTATGAAAGGAGGTGATTCCTATGGGCAATTGCCAATATAGCTACTGCACTACAACCTACTGTCCGGGCTCCACAACGAAAAAGCTGCGCCACTACTACTGCGAAGGAACAATCTACTACAAATGCGAATGCTAGAATAGCACTTATACATGACAAGGGAGGAGGCCTCTCCTCCCGTTATATTCACTTATCCTATCGATATTACATAAGGAGCAAACCATATGACCGTCACAAAGACGACCATGGCAGAGAATCTCAACACCCTTATACGTATCATTCCGTTATTATGGCGAACGTCCCCAGGAAGATTAACCTTGTCCTGTGTTTGTTATGCTGTTCTTGCTTTCATTCCGCTCGCCCAAATTTGGATCGTCAAAGAAACCGTTAATTCGATAATGAAAATTATAGAAGGCCATAGTGAGCTCCGAATGGCTTATTTATTTTTATTCCTTCAATTCATCCTTATGATTGGATCGGATGCCATTCAGAGTCTTAATGAATATACGGTTGTTCAATTAAAGCAACGAGCCGCCTATTATATAGATGAACAAATCGCAATCAAAGCTTCTCGTCTACCTCTGGTATTCTTTGATAAACCTGAATACTATGACCAGCTCCAAAGAGTATCGCAAGGCATGGCCTTTCGGGGTCTAACGGTTATTAGCACGCTTATGCAATTACTCCAGCAAACGCTCACCCTTGTATGGTTCATCATTTACTTAGCACGGATTGATGTATGGTTTGCGATTGTCATGATCCTCTTGTTCCTTCCGTCATTGGTTGTTAATTTGAAGATCGGACAACGGCGTTATGCTCAGATGATGAGTCAAACCGTTGCAGAACGTAAATCTAATTATGTCATGGGATTAATGACCGGACGCTCGGCAGCAAAAGAAATGAAACTCTTTCGTCTCACCCCTTACCTGCTCCAAAAATGGAAGAGTCTCTATTGGAAAAATGCCGATGAGAAAGCCGCACTAACAAAACAATCGGAATCCAGTAGATTTTGGGCACAACTAATCATTATATTATCAAACATGATAGGCGTCGCTTATATCGTGTGGATGTGCAGTAAAGGATCTCTGTCATTAGGTGATTATGTTGCACTATCCCAAACCTTTATTACTATCCAGGCCGTCATCCATAGTGCCACTTATAATTTATCGCTCATGTATGAGGAATCCTTATTCCTGAAAGAACTTTTTCTATTTCTTGACTTCCCGGAAGAACAGCCGGAACCAGAGCAGCTTCTTGCTCCGTTCAAGTTAGACCATCAGATCGAAGTCCGTAATCTATGTTTCTCTTATCCCAACAGTGAATTAGAACGACTAAGAAACATCTCCTTCAACATTCAAGCAGGACAAACGATTGCCATCGTTGGTGAAAATGGTGCCGGCAAGAGCACCTTGGCTAAATGCCTGGTCGGACTTTATCAGCCTTGCGGCGGATCCGTTTTATTCGATGGCATCCCTATCGATGACATAGATAACGTTTCTATGAAATCCAACATTTCGGCAATCTTTCAAGATTTCGTGCAATATCAATTCTCTATTCGAGAGAATATTGGAATAAGCCATTATGAACAAATGGATAACAATCCTCTCATTTATTCGGCTGCTCACAAGGCTGATATCGAGCAGATTACCAGCGGTTCCATACATGGATTAGAAACGGAACTTGGTCCCATCTTTGAAGGCGGGCAAGAACTATCCTATGGTCAGTGGCAAAAAATAGCCCTTGCCAGGGCTTTCTTCAAAGACGCACCTATGATGCTGCTTGACGAACCAACCGCTGCGGTCGATCCGATCTCAGAGGCTTATTTTTACGAAAGGTTTGCCGAATTAGCCAGAGGAAAAACCACGCTCATGATCTCGCACCGACTTGCTTCCTGTAAGATCGCAGACCATATTCTTGTATTGAAGAATGGAGAATTGATCGAGCAAGGGGACCATGACACCCTCATCGCCTTAAATGGCGAATATGCCAACATGTTTGACCTGCAGGCGCAATGGTACGTGAATGAACATGAGGAGGAACAAAGGTTATGTTCAGAAGCTTAAGATTAAGAGGAGTGATCCTCGGCTTAGCACTGCTAATGACTTTTACAAGTGCTTGTTCGAACAAAACAGGTAACAGTACATTGGAAGGAAAATTGGAAGGCCCGCTGAAAGTCATGTATGTTCACGAAGGACTCTTTCTCCAAAAATACGGGAACCTATTTATGACCAAATACCCTAACGTAGAGCTTGAAGTAGTTAATTCGCAATGGATGTTTAATTATGCAGGCGATGATATTAATAAGGCACTGCAAAAATACATTGAGGAGCGAAAACCGGATGTCATTCTTCTGAATGAAAGTAATTTTTCGTACGCGGTAGAGAACGGCATGCTGTTTTCCTTGGATTCCGTGATCAAGCAGGATCAATTCGACCTCGAAGACATTCTTCCTTTCGTTACGGAATCGTTGAAGGAACAAGGGGCTGGAGAACTTTATGGTTTGGCTCCTACATTCTCCGGAAGTGCACTTTATTACAACATGGATTTGTTTCAGAAATATAGTATCGAATTGCCTCGAGATCGTATGTCTTGGCAGGAGATATTCACGCTGGCTGAACGTTTTCCGACGGATGAGGCTGGTGGGGAACGCATCTACGGTCTAACATCCAGCACGACATCGAGCAGCGCCATATTTGATTTATTCAACAATGTCGCTCGAACCGAAGGGCTATTCTATGCCAGTGCAGATGGAACAAGTATCACGATGGATTCGGAATCCTGGCGCACGATTTACGAGAGCATTATTAATGCCTACAAGTCAGGTGCGATTTTTGACCCGTCGAAGGATTTCTTTTCAGAGGATTTGTTTTTAAAAGGGCAAGCCGCGATGATCCTTGAAGGTTCTTATTACTTGAATCAGATCATGCAATCTGAAGATCAGAGCGGTTCAGGAATTAACTGGGGCCTTGTCACGATTCCCGTTGATCCTGCTGAACCTGATGCTACGATTGCTATGGGACTTACTGAGATTTTCGGAATTAATGCCAATTCTCCGAACAAAAAACTAGCATGGGAATTCATCAAATATATCAATGGACCCGAAGTCGCCAAGACGTTGTCACGGACAACCGATGGTTCGCTTTCCGTCAGATCTTCTTTTGTAAGCGAGATGGACGGCAGGTCATTAAGTCCTTTTTACGAATTGACCAAACCGCGTAATTTCAACAAACGTTACGAACACTTGCCTCAAGGCTTCGAGGACTCCTTCGCTGAAATTGTCTCTCAAGAGACAGTCTCTCTTCTTGAAGATAAACAAACCGTTGATGAGGCACTTCAACATATCAGAGAACGAGGTAACATGGCATTGCAGCAAGCCCATGAGAATGAAGCAGTTACCAGGAAAAAGTAAAGGGAATATCTATATCGGGCTTATTAAAGCACTAGATACTCATGTATCCAGTGCTTTTAATTTTAAACGATAAGACGAACAGCAATTGCAACAAGGTTATAATGCCATTTAACAGATTATGAGCAATCATGCATCCTACTATACTTTTTGTTTTAATAAACAAATACCCATAACATAAACCGGATGCCAAACAGGTTAGTTGTTGGAGGATGTCAAAGTGAGTGATCCTAAATGGAAATAAACTAAAATTAATATGAGCGATCATAAATATGAATGCAGATGCAGCTATAACTAGGATTGATAACCTCTTGCTATTGGAAAAGTACTTTCCCCATAAACTCAACATTAAAGTTATTGCTAATGATCTAAACATGATTTCTTCACTTGTTCCTGATAGTAGAACCTCAAACAAAAAATAGCCTATGTAATTTCTGAAGTTGAGCGGGAATGTGCAGCCAGGAGAAACTCCATGATCTTTTATTAAGCAAATGCCAACAACAGTTTGGATTAAGATCCATACGCCAAGGAATACAGAAACAAATACAATAGAATACCTAAATTTATTAATATTAAACCCAAAATCCTTAAACCGTATATTCAACAACTTGGAAATAACGACCATAGCCAACAACGTTATTAATGCCTGTAATATATGGTGAATGAATAGTACCATAAATACATTATCCGGATCTAGTCCATTAAAAAAAGGATAATATCTCTTCGCAACATCAAACGAGAACAGATAAATACTGGACAAATCTTATCTCTCACACTATATTGCTTACTATATTCATCCAATTTTGTAATGGCTGACTCTAATAAATCAACACAGATTACTTTTCCTTCTTTATGCTTCAATATCTCTGCTATTGGAATACTATTTCTCCCTATACCACTACCTAAATCAAGTACATTCACTTCAACCATTTCCTCAAAAGTTGCCATTAGATCCATTATTGTCTTCACTGGTTTATGTAGCCAAGAACCTGGTTTAAATAGCTCAAGACTTTCATAACATTCATCATGATATTCTTTTTCTTTTTGCCTTATCATTGGAAGACGATTCATTTCTTCAACTCTCTTTCAATTTTCTGCACTTGGATATTTTGCCTTTAGTTCCTTTAGCATATTATTCGATATATCTACTGCTATGTATCGTTGGAGAGATAAATCGAAACATTGGAGACATGAGAGAATTATTCAAGTGCCTGCTGCTACATCGAGTAATGAATGTTCAGCTGTAATATTAAGTCTCTTTATCAATTGGTCAGCATACATAATTGATTCTCCAGGAATTTTTTGATCCCAAGCGGATGCCATCAAGTCAAAGTGCTTAATTTCTTCTTCTTTTCTTTCTTTTATTTGTCATGATTTTCCTTGTTTTCAAATTTATCATGGTGTTTCACATAACGTTGCGCATCTACGACGAGACCCGACCTTAGATAACTCTTATCTTAGGTCGGGTCGTTTGTTGTCTGAATATTCTTCCATGCTTTCAAACCTGACAACCAAGGAGCGAACATACCCCTCAGCGTGAATATGGTGTTATGTGAAGTATCGTGCATCACTGAAAAGCAATCAAATCTGTTTCCTTAAAAAAATTCTCTTAAAACCTTCAGGAAATCCTTCTAATTCTCCAAATATTTCAAAGCCATGTTTCTTATAAAATTCTGGAGCTTGAAAATTCCAGGTATCTAGATGAATTAATTTGCACCCCTTTGCTCGCACAATAGATTCAATATTTTCTAATAATCTTGAACCATATCCTTGTCCTCTTAGTGTCTCACTAATCCATAACACATTTATATATAGAGCAAATCTGTACCTTCTACCTAATAATCCTCCAAATATCTTTCCATCTTGATCTTTGAGGATCAAATTTATTGTTTCAGAAGTTGGCTCTTGCGCAGTTGGGGCTGTTGACTGATTAAAAAAATCTATTTGGTTGATTATGAATTGAATTTCTGATTCTGTATACTCTTCAGTAAGAAATAATTCACTTTTACTTTCCATCTTTTATCGCTCCTTATGTATTTGTCCGATCTCACGATATTTCATATAACGTTCTTTTATTCACAAGACGACCCAGCCTTAGATAGCTCTTACCTTAAGCTGGGTCGTTTGTTGTCTGAGCTTCTTCCATATTATACATCTGGCAACCATGGGGCGGTAGCCCTGAAGCGTAAATACTGTGTTAGATGATGCTTATGCCTACTTTGATTTACTTTCAGCACCGAAAAACAAAGTGAAATTCTCTAAATTTTCTTGTATATATTTAGCTGTATGTCCACCTGAATTAGATAAAAATTGCACCTTATAACTAAATGTTTCAAGGATCTGTGATAATTCCTTATTCGCATTAAGAAAGGCATCATCCGTACCGCAATTTATGTAAATCTCAAGTTCACTTAAATCTTTATATTGGGCTAATTTTAAGGGGTCTCTATTTGATCGACTCTCTTCATCAGGATATAGCCAATTATATAACAATCTATTTGTTTCAGGCCTTTGCAATCCTGCTGCCATTCCGCCGACTTTTGAGTATAGTTCAGGATTACGAAAAGCAATATGAAAGGCCGCAAAACCTCCCATAGACCAACCGCCAATAAATCTCCCAAATCGGGATCGGTTTGTTGAAAAATTTCTTTCTATGTATTCAATTAATTCTTTAGCTAGATAGTCTTCATATTGTCCTTCGTATCTTTTATTAGATCCATCCTCTCTTTGATGCCAAATCCGCGAAACAGAAGATGAATTAATCCCGTAACTTCCTTCGTAATATGGTGCGACAACAATTAATGGATTAATAATTCCATCATTAATAAGCCGATCAAGTATTTCATCTAATCCGTGATTAACCAAAAGTGTATTACTGTTACCGGAAAAACCATGAAGTAAATATAATACGGAGTACCGGATCCCTTCTTGGTATCCTTTCGGCAGATATACTAATGATTTCATGTCTTTGCCAAGATATCTGCTGTAAAAACTGACTTTGACATTTTGAGAATTATTTTTTATAAAGTTTTCATACATCGACATCACTCCATAGGTTTAATAATATTTTTCACCTAAATGTTTTTTATTCAAACCACTTAGAAGGAATACTCAAAAAAACATTACCTTGTCTTTTGAAACCTATCTTTTCATAATAACCTGAGATCCTGTCTGTTGTTTGAACCAACCATTCCGAATTTGGAAAATGTTCAACACATCGCTTTATTAATTCACGTCCTATTCCTTGGTCTTGAAATTCCGGATCAATAGCCAAATCATAAATTATTGATCTAACAATTTTATCACTCAGCACTCTTACAACACCTATTAATCTATCATTGCTCCATGCCGAGATTACTAAAGTTGAATTTTTAAACGGTAAATTAAAATACTTCAGCATTTCACTAGTTTCCCTACCGTCTGACCAGCCGACTAACATGAATAGTTCATGCAACTGGTCGGATGGTAAATCTTTTTTTGAGTCGTCAAAAACAATACTCAAGGATTTCACCTTCCCTATTATCTATTTCTCGGCTTAATAATGGTTTATTGCACGAACAAAAGCAGAGAACCTTAAGGCAGCTTTAGCTGCCGGCCGCGATGCGGTTAGGTGGTACGGATGTGTCGCCTGAGTTTTCTTCCTCGACTTATCTCCTGGCGACCGAGGCGGCTTGTCCGCCGATGCGTGAACACATTGTTATGCGACATTTGCACCTCTTTTGGCATACCCTCAGATTTCTATGGATATTTTAATTTTGTAGTACCATAAACTATCGACTCAAATCTAATTCCATCATCTTCAAAGAATGTTTCATAAGGTGGATCTACAGGGACACGATCAAGTATGGCTCCAGATTCATCCCGTAATAAACAATCTAATTCACCGGTTTCTAAGATGTACCCATTGTTTAGTTGAGTGATATCCCAAAATAAATCGTGAGTAAAATCATCAGAAACACTGTGTTGTATGAGATCTATTACAAATGATTTTCTCTTCCCTGCAACTAAAAGCTTACGTGTGTCTTCTATATATTGGATTGTTATATCATTCAAACCAAATTGATAATCATTTGTATACATATAAATATCCAATTCTTCATTAACTCTAATTTTTACAATGATTTTTGAGTAGTCTTCATAATCAAATAAAATAACTGAAGCACTAGGAGGAGTATATTCGCTAGATCTGTAAGATTCGATACTTATTGGTAAGTCTGTTGAAGTATTTATCTTGCATTTCATCCTTCTAATGAGTCTCACCACCAAGGAGATTCTTATTTTGTCTCTCTGACAAATGTCGCATAACGTTCCGGTATTCATGAAACGACCCAGCCTTAGATAGCTCTTATCTCAGGCTGGGTCGTTTGTTGTCTGAGTTTCTTCCCTGATTATACATCTGACAACCGAGGGGCGATAGCACCGATGCGTGAATATGGTGTTAGGCGATGTTCGTTTCTCTTCGAAATACTGACCATCTCTAATACAAATAATAACTCGAAAATCGTACGCGAGAATCCAATAAATAATTCAATTTTTTTACTTCTTTTCTCTAAGACAGTTAAATTCCGTTATTTCATACACTCTTATCTTCATCTTACCAAAAGTCCACCCTATCTCATTTGGCTCTCCTGTACCAGTCATAAGGCAGAGATTTCCTGACTCATTGGCAAAAGTATACATACGCACTTCTCCCTTTAGCCTGTGATGAGAGATAGGATTTAACTGCGAGTCTAATAAAAAAACTCTACTGTTGCCAACTAATACAAGTAACCTTCCTAATGAATCAACAGTCATCATAGTTAAATCATAATCATCCCAATCTCTTCGAGAAATGATTTGTAAGGATAATCCGTCAATGACGATAAGTTCTTTATCGAGAACATGTAAGAATATTTTATGATTTTTGTTATCTATTAATAGACTAAAAAAGTGGTCTTCCAAATCTGTTTCTTTGATTTTTTCCAAATTTTCAGTGAAGCACATTATCCTTGTGAAGGGTCTGTGTTTGACATGCATAGTACAAAATAAATAGACCATACCTTCAGAACCAAATAGGTATCTAAAATTATTATAACCGTTGGTATCAAACTCCAATGTAACTTTCACTTCGATCTGCCCGGAATAGTTTGATTTGATTAGTTCTATACGATTATCTTCATCGATCCTCCAAAAATATAAGGATTGATTATAAACACAGGGAGAACAGGCGTAAAATGGAAGTTCCCATTTTACTTCTAAGCTCGGCCCATATTTTATTGTTTTATTCAATTCGTCATTAACAGTAAGGAAAGAACCATCATTAAATGTATAAGATATTGGATAGGTGACCGTAGTATTCATTGGTGTCTCAGAAATCAATTTTCCATCATAATCAAAAACAAAATATTTTTTTCTAATGGAGCAGTAAAATGTTATGTATTCACCTGTAGCAGTTAAGGAACTTAGTCCGTTATCATATTGAAAGGAAGTCACATCCATGATAGGATCTAAAGTTCCGTTTGGTAGAATTGTATAAATTATCTCTTTCTCATAACTAAGCTTACGATACGGCGGAATTCCAATTAATATCTTATTGTTACCTAGCCCTCTAATTAAAGCCCCTTCCAATTCCATAATTACGTTAGCTTTGGTTTGATTTTTAATATGATTTTTCTTTTTTTGCTTATTGATATACTCTTTTACAAAATCAACATTTCGTTTGTAGTAAAATTCTGACTCTGCACCATCAAGCAGCATTCTATCATCAATCCATAATGCAACTCCTAGAAAATGTTGAAGTAATTCAATCTTCTTACCTAAATCCTCATATTTGAGGACTTCTTTAAAATATTTACTCTCACTCAAATCAAACTCTAGTTCCTTAAGAAACGCATTATGGTTGCCCAGTTTTGAAGGAATATTATAACTATTTTTGTTAACATGACTTGTTAAAGTCTTTCCATCTCTGTAAATCGTCATTCTTAGTACATCATCATCGAAAAATTCTATAGACAAAACACTCTTATTAATTGCTTTTGATAACTTTCTTCCAACTTTGCTGATGTCACCTACCTGAAAATGCTCACTTACGATCGTAGTCCAGCCATCTGATAAATTTCTCACAATGCAGTGAGGTAATACTTTTTCAATTTCATCGATTGAATGCTCTCTAACTTGTAGATTAGTAAATGTAGTACCCATTTTTTCACCTCAAAATTTTTCGAAAAATTGTATCTAAGAATGGGTTTTAGCGAATTTCGCCTAACGTTTCCGTATTCACGACTTCCCACCACCTTAAGGCTCCGTAGGAGCCGGTCGCGATGCGGTTAGGTGGTGCGGATGTGTCCCGGCAATCCCTTCTCTGACATATCTTCCGGGACCGAGGCGGATTGTCCGCCGATGCGTGAACACATTCCTGGAGCGTGATATCAAAACTGAAGAATCTTGACTATTTATCTGACTATGATCCTAAAACTGACCCGGATATAGTAATTGAATTAGAAAAAATTAATAAATGTAAGTAGACTCAATGACGACGATGACATCATATAACCTAAATTACTCTCTTTACTTTCTTCATCGTAAGGCAACCTGCAATAAAGCAAAGCTATTATTTTGTTTTTTAATGTAATTGGTCTTCCATCTAATACTGCTCCCCAGAATACCTCACCAATAACTATCCAATCTTCAATTCGATAATTTTCATCTTGTAGTATATCAAGTAATATTTTTTCAGTATGTTTCCAATTATCTTCTGATATTAACTCTTCAATTAATTGGCACTTAGAGTTATCAAGTAATTCTTCATCTAGACTATCATTCTTCAAGATATTGACTACTTGAGAATAATCCATTTTTTTAATTTTCCTCACTGGAACACTCACATAGTGATCTTATAGCTTTTCGAGGATTTCAGTTAACGGTGTTGTATTCACGAACCCTCACTGGCTTAGGGGGTATAAGCCCCGGGTCCGACGGACTTAGCCAGTGCAGGGTTGTCTGCTGAATCCACTTCTCCGAAATGCCTCTTCAGACCAAGGGCGTCAGGCCCACAGCGTGAATACGGTGTTATACGATGGAACTTTGAATTAACCCTTAAAAATTCTTTCTATGTAGCTCTCTAAACCATTAACTATTCCCTTTACACATTCAATATCTCCTATATGACTATAGTATAGTATTCTTAAATATTCGCCGAAAATAAGTGATCTACTCTCCGGATAGAGCATCCAATTAAATTGATTGATATATATACCATTTATAATTGTTTCATATGTATAAGGACCCATCTCGATATGATGAGGTAAGTATTTCCTTAAAGTCCGGTATTGCCTACCTGCAGCGTGACTTTTCGAAACAAATAACAGACTAGATATATTCGAAAAATCAAAAATCTGTTTAGAATACAGCACATTCTCTTTACTATTAGTGGACCTATCCTCTATATTAATTATTTCTTCAGGCACTCCGTTCAATAGTAGCTTATCCTTTATTGATTGTGCTTCAGATTTACTTCCATCCATCCAACTTTCGTGTTTTTCCCCATGGGTGGCTCCTCCACCACTAATTAATATTTCTTTAATTATTCCTTTCTGATAAGCATCTAACGTTTTTTGAAACGCACCTGGATCAGTACTCCCAAAAACAAAGATTAGATCTGCTTTCTTTATCTCCTGATCATTACAAAATACTTCTTTTGTAAGCTCTTCAATTTGCTCGTTTGTTAAATCAGGAACGGCAGGAAATTTAGGGATCTTCGTCATATGCTTTTTATTTCCTTTCAAATTTATCTTCGTTCTGTCGTATAACGTTTCTGCATTTCTGACGTCCAAGCGGCTTAAGGCACAAAGTGCCGGGTCGTCAGACTTAGCCATTTGGATGTATCGCCCGATCCACTTCTCTGGCATACTTCTTCGCGACCAAGGAGCGTCAGCGACGAAGCAGATATGTAATGTTATAAGATGTTGGCGTCTTCTTGAAAATCTCATATAATGCTCTTAAAAAACAAAAAACAGCCCTAACTTTACTGCTAGGGCTCTGATGTCATTTGTATATGTCTCCTCTAGGTCCTATACGAAAAAACGATTAATTCATTATTAAGAACCTCATAGATTATTCGGTAATTCCCCACTCGTAATCTTCTTGCGATAGTTCGGTCTATTTTCCCTAGGCTCTCTTCTGCTTCACTTGAAAATGTGGCTTTATATTTCAAGATCACATTTTAGGTCCTCCAAGGATTTCGTGTGACCATTTTGAAACTCAAGGCGTCCCTGTTCTATGGCCTGAACACCTTCTGGTGTCAAACTGTCATCGTCCTCATCAAGCTGTTTCTCAAGTAACCATGATAAAAAACTCTTTGCGACAACCTTATTCTTATTAAACATTCTTATTATACGCCAATATGGATGCTCCTGACATTGCTTTTTAATACTACATTTAAGTATTAACCTTCACAAATCCGCTCTTACGCCAATATCTTATAACGTTCTTGTATTCACGAAACGCCTCCGCCCTAGATAGCTCGAATCTTGGGCTGGGGCGTTTTTTGCCTTGGCTTCTCCCATGATTATACACCTGACAACCCAACCGAGGGGCGATAGTCACGATGCGTGAATACGGTGTTAGACGAAGGATCTGTCTTCTTCGATTAAAATAACTACTCCATCCGGTAATCTTGAACTATTTCTTTCATTCTTTTTACTTTTTGTTCTATGTAATCTTTTAACGATTCAACAGATTTATCATAAAAAGTATGTATAAAATATTGTACCAGTAATAATCTTACTTCTATGATTGATAATAGATTGTATAATTATGTCCTCAAATTGTTCGTATTCAATAATAAATTTATCTTTTAACATTCTTCTCCTCTTTGAATAACAAAATTATATATTCATTTAAAGATCTTTCGTCTAACGTTGCGTTTCTGACGTCCAATTGGCTTAAGGCACGAAAGTGCCGGTTCGATAGACTTAGCCGATTGGATGTGTCGCCTGTTCCGCTTCCTGAAATTCCTCATGGCGACCAAGGAGCGAAAGCGACGCAGCAGAAATGCATTGTTAGACGATGCCACGATGAATTACCCTCTCATCTTCAAATCATTATAAGTTTACCATCATGGTTATGGAAGTTCCCTCCATTCCTACTTCTTTAAATCCAAAACGTTTATATAGTCTCATTGCCGAATTATTAGGATCTACACTTAATGATATTGCATTAATCCCTTTCTTTTTTGCTTGTTCTAATAGGGTTTTTAATAATTCTCTTCCAATCCCTCTTCCCCTATATTCAGATCGTATAGCCATTCCTAATTCTGGTGTTTCATCATTTACATATCCATAGCCTTTATTATCTTTATTAAAATATCGTATAGTTATTGATCCTACAGATTGCCCTGAGTCATTCACTGCAATATAACCAATATCTCCTTCACGTCCCCAACCCTCAACATATTTAGAGATAGAAGGTAGATTAATAATATCTCTACTCGCTGGTTTTTGACCTTCTGGTATATATATTGATTCATACAACATATCCCATAAAAACGTTATGTCTTGTTCAGTTATTGATCGTATAGTAAATGTAGTCATTATAAGACCCTCTTTTTCCTAAGGTTTATATATTTATTACCTTCAAGTGGTTTCGCATAACGGTGTTGTATTCACGAGCCCTCACCCGATGCGTGAACACGTTGTTATCGGATGTATATGCCCTCTTTGATAATCTCAGGAATCCTTAAAGTCTTGATTTATACTATGATTTTTGATTGGAATTATTTTCATTTCTTAGTTCTAACCCTTTTTGTAAAAATTCAACTAATAAATTTTCGTTTTCTTGACCATCTCCCGAGGCATGCGATATCATCCATGAAATAGCCGCAATTAAAAGACAAAACAACGCTGATATAATTATCTTCCACAAAAAACTAATTACACCAGTAGAAATATCAGCCAAACTCGTACTTATAAAACAAACAATGAACATAGTTATAATAGAAACTATATCCGTGTAGCCTCTATATGTTCGAAAATAAACATAAGTTTTATTGTTTTTTGTACTGATCTTTCCTAGCACCTTATTTCGAACTAAGTCACTCTTTAACATTCCCCTAGTAACAGAAATACTAAATAACCCCTTGTTAATCCACCCAACAAGTTCTCCCCCATCGAGTGTAATGGAATAAAAGTCAACATTATGTTTTATTACTGATTCACAGTGCGATTTTGAAAGTTCTGTAGAACATTTATACTCCAATGAACTCACCTACTTTGATTTTTTTATATGATGTCCCCGCCTTCTTCGAATTGCTTACTCAATTTTTCAACCCATCTCTTGTTTCCATTCATTTCTTTCAGACTTTGTAATAACCATAACTTGGATCTAATATCATTGGTCCGACTCATATATATTTCAAAGTCATGTTCATCTTCTGTTCTTGTACTAAGACCTTTGAATAGTAATTGCCACGCGGGGTTCACGTAAGGAATATTGCCGGACTTCTTATAAAATTCTTTCATACTCATCTTGATCTGATTGTTCTTTCGAAATATGACTTGGTCTTCATACCGGTCTGTCAGTAATAGTTCAATAAATTCCTGTTTTCTGAAAAGATGTAGACAATACCTTGGGAAAATAGTGTCGTTTATATGTATTACCTTCTCTAATCGATGTTCTCCAGGAATAGCAACATTGATATCCCAGTCACTAAAATATTCGATTGCATATCTTGCATCTTCTCGAAAAATACATATATCCATGTCTTTATGGTTTCGAGTTATGTCATTTACATCCAAATCGATCGTCCAGCCACCGGCAACAAACCATGGTTTATTATAATGTTTCATAAGGTCTAAAAGCGTTATGAACTCATCAATGTATATCATACACTCCTCCTGTTTTTATTGCGGGGATTTCTTATAACGTTCTTGCATTAACGACGGACGCCCACCTTAGATAGTCTCTTATCTTAGGTGGACGTCTGTGTTGGTGAGCTTACTTCTCTGCTATTTCTTCTTCCAACCGAGGAGCGTATGCGACGATGAGTTAATGAAGTGTTAGCTGAAGTACGGAGCTTCTTAGATTTATTCACACAAATGTTTTTTGAGAAATCCTACTGTTTTCTCAAACGCAATTCTAACCTGTACATCATTTATGTTTTGATCAAATACATGATCAGCACCATTAACTGTAATTAGGTCAGTTTCAATACCAACTTTTCGTAATTCTTCATACATTATCAAAGACTGTTCATAAGGTACATCAGTATCTTTGTCCCCATGCAAAAAGAGTGTTGGGGGAAAGTACTTAGAAATATTATCGATAGGGTTATACTTTCTTAATAACTCACTATCTATATCTCGATCAAAACCTGTTACCTTTTCAACCCAAGTTCCATGCTGACGGCACCAAAGATAGTAATTAAACCTTTCCCACGAGCCTTCTGATACTTCAGAGTCACTAAGATATTTTTCAGCTTCTACAAGATTAACAATTGGTCTTTTGCAGTAAAATTCGCTAGGCTCAGAATACCACTTTCCTAAGATATCACCGTAACCGTAAAAGGAAACTATTGCATTAGGTCTATATTCCATTGTTCCACTGACCAAACTAAGGTAAGCTCCCGCCGAACTTCCAATAAGAGCAATCTTATCCGTATTGAAATCGTACATTTTCGATGCAGTAGATCTAACCCAATTTAAGGCATCCTCTACGTCCTCAATAATTAATTGAAAATTCGTCTCTGGAGCAAGCCTATAATCAATGCTTATGATACTAAATCCAGCATTCTTGAATATCTCAACCTGCTCAATTGGCAACCACTTTCTTGTACCAAATATCAGTGCTCCACTATGTATATAGATAATAACCGGAGTTTGACTTCCATGATAATAGATATCAGCATAAATTGAAGATTGCTCAGTCCTTTTATAGACTTTAGTTTCACTTATCATTTTCATGATCTTACTCCCTTTCCGTATTTCAGCTAACGTTGTTGTATTCACGACGCTGAGAGGCTTAAGGCCACGAAGTGGCCGGCAACGCTTGCGCTGTTAGCCTCGCAGGTATGTCCGCCTGACTCCACTTCCCCGAAATGCCTCGAGCGGACCGAGGGCCGAATGGCCCAAAGCGTGAATACGTTGTTATACGCAGTGACCTCTTCATCGAGAAACGAACAAATCTCTATATTCATCATCTGTTATTTCTTTATTCTCGTACTGATTGTCATCAACTACTTTGAACCAATTACCATCATGCTCTAATCTATGGAGATAACCTACCAACGCACAACTAGGTATAATAAATTGCTTAACAAAAGGCCAATCTTCAGCTTCTTTCTTTATATAAAAGTCTCCTGGCATAGAAGGTATAAACCACGGTTGATTTCCTATACCAAATTGATTGGAAATTATCTCACTTAACAAATTTATTGCCTTAAACGCTAATTGCTTGTCTAACTTTTCTGTCTCCGGGTTAAAGTGAATTGAGTAATTTCTTAGCTCTTTAAGCTCAGTAAAATATTTAACAACATCCGGCAATAGAACATTCCAAGATTCAAGAATTCCAATTACTTTTTCCCAGTTATCGAATGACTTTTTTGAATAGACCTCTTTATATTGTGGAGTTGACTTATAATCCTCTCTCAGTACTAAGATTAAATGATTTAATATTCGTTCGCCTAAAGAACAAGCTGCTGTTAAAGCTGGATAGAAGGAGCCCATAACATATGAGTCTCTTATTTGATTGAAAAACTTATTATGATAAGAAATTACTGAAAACGGTAGTGGACCTAACTCTTTAAAATTTGCTAATTTATCTTTGAAATTGTAACCACCATATTGATGAAATAGCCCCTCTGTTATTGACTTCTTATTTTCATGCCATAATTCTTTAGTATCTTCTTCCCAATCATCTCCAATTTCAGTATTCAATAGTGTAGCACGTGTATCAAAGGACATATTTAAAATTCTGTAGCGCTTCATAGGTAGCTCCTTATTTTTAATAGGTCATTGCGTATAACGTTCTTGTATTCACGAACCCCTACCGACTTAAGGCCCGTAAGGGCCGGCCTCGATGCGGTTAGTCGGTGCAGGGTTGTCTGCTGATTCAGCTTCACAGAGTTGCCTCTTGCAGACCAAGGGCCACCAGGCCCGCAGCGTAGATACGGTGTTATCTGATGCCAGTGACATCCTGAGTTTCTTTCTTCGTTCTTTCTATATCCACCTTTTTATTCTACCCGCGGTTACATTTATTCCGTTCTTATCAGCCCATTCTTTTAAATCCTCAACATTCTTTTCTTCATCATACTTGAACCGAAAGTGCAGATCATTTGATATGTACTTTTTCCCGTACAGCTTGATACCAATACTCTGAATAAAATATCCTTGTATAATGATCTTCTCGATCATATGAATTTGAACCTCGGCATTATTCAGCTTTATTTTGTCATTCGTTATTTCAAATTTATTATCTTTCCTTAATATCTTAGTTAATAGCGCAAATATAACAATTGCTGTTATAAAAGAAATTATTATTGACATAACAAAGATTAATAATGATTTAACTCGCAATGCTAATATTAATTGGCTCAAAGCTAGTAATGTATAAACTAGCAACTGATAATACATGGATACAGGAATTTTTATTCTATATATCTTGTTCATTAGTTGTTGTATCACCTCTCACTGGTTACAGATAACGTTTTGTATTAACGAACCCGAAAGGCTTAAGGCGCATTGCGCCGGATCGGCAGACTAAGCCTTGCAGGGTTGTCAGCAGCATCCGCTTCTCTGCCAATAACTTCTGCTGACCGAGGGACGAACGCCCAGATGCGTTAATACGGTGTTATCCGATGGACTTGCCTTCCTGATTCTGCTTTTACTTTCATTCGTTTATGTATTCTAGAACTTTTGGCAAGTAATCTGCGATTGGCTTCGATGAATCTACCACTATAAACTTCTCTTCTTCTGGTTTTTTACTGTTTTTTATGGTCCAATAAAATCCTTCATCTGATGATGGAGCTTCGATTTGACTCAGGAGTATTTCTCGATTTTTTAATCGATATCTAATTAATTCAATGTCTTCTATGTAACATTCCACATACTTGTACTTCTTTTTGTGTTTTCTCGCTAATTCAAGTCCGGTTTCTAATAAATTGCTATACAAACATGGACTATCCATGATTACACTGTGTCCATTCGATAAATAATAATCTACCAACGACCAATCTACATCATAGGACAGTTGTCCTAGTACTTTACCCTCCATCGTGTAACCTTGTGATGATAACGATTTTAAGATTGCTGTTTTTGAAATGTCATGATCGACAATGACAGCTCCAGTTGTTTGGCTAATCTGTCTTGCTAAAGTCGACTTTCCTGACCCTGGGAATCCTGACATCTGTAAAAAAAACATACATACACCTCTATCTTTATAATAGTATTGCGAGTCTTTCGGATAACGTTCCCGTATTCACGACGTTGAGAGGCTTAAGGTCACGAAGTGACCGGCTGCGCTTGCGCAGTTAGCCTCGCAGATGTGCCCGTCTGATTCCGCTTCTCTGTCTATTTCCTCGGGCGGACCGAGGAACCGTCAGGTTCTGATGCGTGAATATGGTGTTATACGCAGTACCTGGCATCTCCGAGTATGCCTCATCATAGTTCCATATGTTTATAAATTCTTTCAATACATCTATAACTCTCTTTACTAAAGAACAATTTAGGCACCTTATCTAGCCATTCAACTCCAGTTTCTAAAAACATGTTCTTTTCAATTAACTCTCTTGGATTATTCTTATCGATCCCTAGCCGATTCCACTTTACGAACTTATTACTTGTTTCTACTTCTGCTACAATCACTGTACAAGACAGATCGCAATCATCAGGGCACATTAGAACAGGCATTATCTTAACTTCATCATTCATGTCACACGCTTGCTCAACTAATCTCCTCTCATCCATTAAACTAATCCAGTCCACTATTGTTGGAATCAATCCTAATAAAAAACCATCGGGGTATAGTTCATCCAACATAATGTCCAATGGTATTCCATCAATTAAAATTGAAGGGTGATTATTACTAACATATTTACTCTTCAAATTCTTAACTGATATTTGATTTATTATTTTCATTCTCCTTGAGGTCCTTTCAAAAAAATCTCAGGTATTGCGTATAACGTTTGTGTATCTACGAATCCTCACCACCTTAAAGGAGCAAAGCAACTGGCCGCGATGCGGTTAGGAGGTACAGGGTTGTCTGCTGAACCGCATCCTGGAAATCCCTCTTGCAGACCAAGGTTCGTAAGTAGATATGATGTTAGGCGATGCCGCTTCTTTTTCGAACAACTCACAAGTTTATTAATCTATTATTATATATTTGATTCATTAGATTCCTTCCATACTCTTTAACTCTTGGTGAGTTATTTTGGGTTCCCCAATAGATATCACTCATTGCCATCTTAATGCAGCAAATTTTTATTTGTATGTTCTTCTCCTTAATTACATCAAGACCATAACCTTTGAAAAAAGCTTTCATGGCTGATTCATTGCCCGTGAAATATCTCTCAAATAATATAGAGAAATTGTCCACATCAATGCCCCATAGCATATTTTCGAAGTCGATCATTCCGGTAAAATTTCCATCTTCATCAACTAACCAATTCCCAGGAGTTGAATCCCAACTAATAGGGACAGGTTTTGTATGTTCAAAAGTATCCACATTCTGAAGTGCCCATTCCAGTACTTCAACTTCCGAAGGTTCTAATAACCCTTCATGTATGCATTTACTTGCAATATCACTGATTGAGTTATTAACATAGTTAACGGGATCCCTATGATGAATCAACTCAATTGGATTTCCATCTTTATCGGGTCGTCCAAACCATTCCCCAGTTCGCGAGTTATGTATTGATCTCGTTAGTTCACCAGCCTTAAAATAAGCGACATCAACGGCATCAAGATCCAATTCCGTTTCTCTCATGATCGTACCAGCAATTGATGTTATTAATATTGCTTGCCAACTATCGCCCTCGAAAACTTTGATTAATTCCGGTACATATGGTTTCAAGTGGTAAACCCAGTTATTATAAGCATAAACTTCAGGGTGCCATCTCTGTTTTCTTGTATAGGTCTTCAAATAATAACATTTATTATCGATATTAGATCTGATCTTCCAAACCCCAGTCCTCGTGCTATTAGGTCTATAATTATTTATTAATTGAAATGGTCCAATAACGGATTGAACTAATCCATATAATTCAGGATATAATTCTAATTGCTCCATGAAATCCTCCTTAATAAACACTCCCGAGATATTACTACAAAATAATCTTAAGCGGTTTCGCCTAACGTTCCCGTATTCACGAACCCGAGAACCTTAAGCCCCCCACGGGGGCGGCCGCGACCGCGGTTAGGTTCACAGGGTTGTCCGTCTGACTCTACTTCTCGAAATGCCCCGGGGCGGACCAAGGGACGGCGCCAGCCGGCCCGCAGCGTGAATGCGGTGTTAGACGAAGTTATTGCCTTTCTAAGTTGCCTACAATTATTTGTTCTAAATGGTGTAGTAAATGTTCAACATAATCCTCAACCAACCATCCGTACGTTTCTACTTCTCCATTAACTTGAACAGTTCTATCTGTGAAATCTCGATCATTTGTATAACGGAGTACATTTATAATTTGCTTATTCTGAAGTGACCACAAGTTAATAACCTCTTCAAAGGTAAAGGATTTTTGGTAGTTGTTCGCTTCGACTAAAAGAACCTGGTTATAGGGATGAAGTATTTGAGACTCCTCTGATTGTAGAACATCTAAAAACCTCTTATGGTTATTTGCCGCAGAATCGCATAAATGTCCTAATATTTCTTTCTTAGACCATTTATTCGGGCCAGGTTTTACTTGTGAATTAAATTCTGAGATAGTTTTTAACTGCTTAGTCTTCTCTTCAATAATCAATTCTAAAAACTGAGCATAGTTCTTCTTCATTGACTCTCCATCTCCTTAAAATCTATTGCAATAATTTCGCCTAACGTTGCGAATTCCTGACGTTCAATCGGCTTAAGGACCGAAGGTCCGGGTGGCTCTGCCACTTAGCCGATTGAATGTGTCGCCTGAATTCACTTCTCCGAAATCCCCCTGGGCGACCGAAGGCGAATGCCCGCAGTAGGAATGCTGTGTTATCGGATGTCAGCGTCTTCTTTGAATATCCCTCAACTTTAGTTCTCTTTAACTATCGTGTCCCGTTAGTTCAGCGGAATCCGCCATGTGCTTTGTTAATCGTAATTCTAAGCAAGCTGCCCTTTGTGTGGAGGGAAATTCCCTGAGGGCTATTTTTGCCTGTACCGATTTGAAATTGAGACGGACAAGTGAGGGTGCTTTTTCCCTCACTTTTTTCATAATTAGGAATAGTATACTTTTTCTATTTTATATAATGTATGCTCGATAGTTGGGCAGAGATCGGCATCTGCTTTGTAAAATTTGACTCGAAAGTATAAACTTTTTAAAAAGTTCTTTATATTATTTTTTTGCTTAAAGGCAGGAAGAAATTCTGAACTTTTCTCCACAGCACCAAAACTTTGAATCCATTGCTCTACATAAGTCTGACTAAGTATTTTTCTATTTAAAACACTGATTATGGATGTTACCATTCGCTCATCTTCCCCATCGGAGTAAATACGGTCTGTTATGATCACCTTTTTGTAAACCAAATCGAGGATGGTTAAGAGGTCGTTGTTATCCAGTTCGGAACATTGAGCCAGATCGTCTAAAGTATCTGCTGCATGGGCTATCGCATGGGCCCAGCCTTTTTCTTCGTCATAACCACGGTAATCCCGCTCTTCTTGTACATTGTAAAATACTCTCTCTTTGATCTGATGAATTTGCTCTCTTGAGAGAAATGGTAATTCTCTATGCCTCATGAAGAGTAGCGGTATCACTAGCATAGAGAAGGATCGAGTGAAGACAGAGTCTGTATTTGTTTCACCAAGCTTAAAAAGCAAATGGTTATTGTCCAAAACAACGGGTAGAAGCTGTTCTAGTTCGTTTCCAGTTAGAGAATTACCAGGAATCCAATGTGATAAGGTTGTATAAATTAGCTCATCACGCAGCTCGGCATCCACAGAACCAATGTTAGTTATCATTTCTTGTATCAATTGAAAGGTATTGGGAGGTGCTTGGTAGCCATTTTCTTTTATTAATATCAATTTTTCTTTTAGCTTCATATTACACACTCCTACTAGAAATTTTCCGAACTGACTTTTTTAAGGGTTTCTACTGACTATGCGGCTTCTTCCGTACCCCTTCTTCCCTTACTATAAGGTACAGATAGGATCAGATACAATTCCACATATAGAAGCGAAAATGTATATTCCACTATTTATATAAGGGTATTTCTTGCCTTACTTTGGCTACAAAAATTTTAACTTGTAGGGCAATAGCGTGACATCTTATTATTATCATATAGGTCAACTTGGTTCATCTATTTTAATATCACGCCTGTTGATTAGCCAAATATAACCTATTCAAATAGAACAATAAAACCCTGCCTAAAAGATGTGCGATTCGGAACCCATGAAAAGCAGGTAACACCGCTATCCTGCCCGTTAGGTGAATAGCTTCTAATCAATGGATTATTGAGGGTTTTTATGTGTTCGCTGTTTTCCTATAACGTTCTTATGTTC
Organism: Fontibacillus forbon; assembly: GCF_046559655.1. NCBI lineage: Bacteria > Bacillati > Bacillota > Bacilli > Caryophanales > Paenibacillaceae > Fontibacillus > Fontibacillus forbon. Next base: position 490,677 of record NZ_JBKGFV010000002.1, read on the forward strand.
ACGACGTCCATTCCCCTTAGATAGCTCTTATCTTAGGGGGATGTATGTGTCCGCAGCTTATACTTCTCTGAATCCACTTCTGGGACCGAGGGCGATGCCCGATGCGTGAACACGGCGTTAGACGAAGATGTTGCCATCATTGAGAAACTATAACGTTTTTAGTTAAATTATTACGAGACATCGAATTAATTACGTCCTGCTTAACTGTCCAACTGCCGTTTAATTGCTTGGATCGCACTCAAATGCAGTCCTTCATGGAAAATTGTTCTGATGAGTACTTGCTCAATTGTATGGATCCCCATTTCTGTAGGGGCAAACTCCTCCTCCAAACGGTCCTGATACTTCTCCTGGATGGTAAACGGTTGCTGTTGTAACATCGGAATGAGCTGAGAAAATGTCGGTGTTTCATCATTAAACCGGGAAGGACTTGAACCATATCCAAACCATTCAATGAACTTCATAGGAATAGGCATTTCGTCTTTCGTAAGTACTCGTATCCATAAGTATTGATCCACAAAGATATGACCAAGATTCCACCGAATATTATTATTAAATCCTCTTGGTATAATCTCTGACTCCTCCTCAGATACCCCTGCCACCATTTCCAGTAATTCTCCCCGGTATGTATTCAATTGCTCAAACAAGACCTCATGCCTTCTTTCCATACTGGAACCCCCCTTTTTGAGTTTGTAATATTTTGAGTAAATGATGGTTTATATGATTTTTCAATAAATTACTCTCTACTATGCACTTGCAACAATTTCGTCTAACGTCTTTGTATTCACGAACCCTCACTGGCTTAAGGCAACCGGTCGATCCAGCGCAGCGATCGGCCCTGCCGGGTCGAAGACTTAGCCAGTGCAGGGTTGTCCGCTGAATCAACTTCATCGAAATCCCTCTAACGGACCGAGGGGTGTTAGCCCCGAAGCGTGAATGCGGTGTTATATGATAGTGCGACACTTCTTGTTCAGAGGATGCCATGGATGGAATCCTTTTACAATTTCTTTGAGGATTATTATGCTATGATTAACATGAATCTAACTTCTTCCTTTGATGCTTTAAGTAATACATATCTTAGTGAAGTTAATTCTTCTATTATTTCATCCTTATCTTCAATAATTTCTTCTTCTAATTTGCCATTATTTATTTCACATAAAAGTGCATTTACTGTATTCAAACCTTCCTTTGATTCAAACCAAGTCCATTCATTTTTCGATAACTCTAAATCTGATGGGTCACCATCAAAACCCTCTGGAACTTCCATATGAGCACCATCAAAGCTCGATAACGGTGTAACCTCTAGACTTATTGCCAATTCATCTAATATTTCAACATTATCTAATATTGCTCTTGCTTCTACACTATTCTCTACTCCAAAATCTTCATCTTCGAACAAAGGATATATCACTAATGACATCAAAGCACCTCCATTGATTTCTAGTTTTTTATAAAATTTTCAAGCTACTTCTAATTCACTATACTAATACTCCAGTTCTTTTTTGAAGCCATGAATGGCGATGTTTTTGTCGCATTTCGTATAACGTTCTTGTATTCACGAAACTCCCCAGCCTTAGATAGCTCTTATCTTAGGCTGGGGCGTTTGTTGTTTGAGACTTCTTCCATGATCATACAACTGACAACCGAGGGGCGATAGCCCCGATGCGTGAATACGGTGTTATGTGATGTTCGAGACATCTCTGCGTAGGCTTACAAAGATTGCCTTTTTAGTACCATTAAGCTATCATCAGAACAAATGTTCCTATATATAGGAGGGGTTTATTATGTCTCGCAAAAGAACCGAAAAAGAGAATTTCCTAGTCATGAGTTCAATTAGAGGAAAAAATACAAAACTTGAACAATCTGTTTCAAAAGCGATTTGGAGAAAAGGTATTCGATTCCGGAAAAATGTAACAGGCTTATTCGGCAAACCTGACATTGCAATCAAAAAATATAAAATTGTAATTTTCATTGATTCTTGCTTTTGGCATGGATGTTCACTTCACTATAAGCAACCCAGAAAAAATCCTGAATATTGGGAAAAGAAAATTACTCGAAACATCCAACGAGACATTGAGGTAACTCAATACTATCTAAAAAAAGAATGGACTCTTATTCGAGTCTGGGAACATGAACTTAAACGCGACTTTGACAATATAATCGATCAAATAGCTGATTGTATTAATACTAGTATTATTCATTACTCTTCAATGAGTCATGCTGCATAGTACCCGTATTTCACATAACGTTTCCGTGTTCACGACGTCCATTCACCTTAAGGACCTTTAGGTCCGGCCGCGATGCGGTTAGGTGAATGGATGTGTCTCGGCATCTACTTCCCCGACTTATCTTCCGGGACCGAGGCGGCTTGTCCGCCGAAGCGTGAACACATTGTTATCAGATGTCAGTGCCATCTTTGATCTTCCTACTTCAAATCCTTCAAAAACCGATAATACCTTTCGGTCGAATTCAATAGATAGTTTCTTCCTTCTTTTAGAGAAGTTACAAGTTCAGAGGCTATAAACTTTGCATATTCATGTTCCTCTTTAGTAATATCATTGTTACGAAGTGCATCGTCCAATTCATCTTCATCAAGTACAAATACCTCTCCGTTTGGTAATGCGACCACGTCAATATATAAGTCATCACAATATGGGATTCCCTCGATCGAAGCACCAACTGATTTCACAATGTCAAAATAACATTGTATTAAACGGCCTTCCTGATCATAGGTGGACGTTAAAACAAATTGACCATGAATCGGAAAATGCTGGAGCCAAACGTATCCATCATCAACAATACATAATCGATTTGCCTCGTATGTAACCCATAATGGTTCTCTTACTTTGTTCAACGACAAGTATGCAACGTGACCATAGTAATTCTGCTCATCAATGAAAATGCTCGTATACGATTTGTCTATTATTCTCGACCAGTTTGGCCGATCAGCATATTTCCTCTTCATCGATTTCTCCTTCAAAACCATATTGCACTGATTTCTGATAACGTCTTTGTATTTCACGAAACGCCCCAGCCTTAGATAGCTCTTATCTTAGGCTGGGGCGTTTGCTGTCTGAGCTTCTTCCATGATTATACATCTGGCAACCAAGGGGCGATAGCTCCGATGCGTGAATACTGTGTTATATGATGCTAGTGCCCCCTTGCTTATTCCAACATCACGTTCTTAATATTGTTTTTATATCGTTTTTCAAGTCTTCAAATACAGGTCTTTGTACTATACTTATTTCTTCAATATCTATTTCTTCAAGGGGTTTAAATTCAAGCCTTAAAGATTCATGGTTTTCATCATGATAAATAAGTGTATTATCCTCAAGAAGTACCCCTTCAATATCTGCTTTAACATTAAATATGAACATTACAAAAACAACTTCATTGCCATCGGGGTACCTATACTTCATGCGCGGGCCACTATAAACGGTATATAAATCATATTCCGTTACTTCTAATCCTGTCTCTTCAAACACTTCACGAATCATTGTTTCCTCAACGGATTCACCTGCGTTCATCCCACCACCAGGAAGTCCCCAATCACCATAATCCGATCTTCTCTGTAGCAATATTCTATTTTGGTGATCTCGTATGATAGCTCCACCCGTCACTATAATTCTCATCTTTGTATTCCCTCACTGGTTTAATAATTATTCTTGCGCTAGTTTCATATAACGTTCTTGTATTCACGAAACGCCCCAGCCCTAGATAGCTCTTATCTTAGGCTGGGTCGTTTGTTGTCTGAGCTTCTTCCACGATTATACATCTGACAACCAAGGGGCGGTAGCCCTGCAGCGTGAATACGGTGTTATATGCTGTCTATGCCATCTCCGTATTACTCCCATTGGCTTAAAAAATTGTTTTTGTTTGTTATACATAAATCCCTAATGACTAAGTAAGAAGCAAAAACTTTGTCCATTTCTTCCGCAAATTCATCAATTTTAGAAAAAAAACTTGGGGGGCGTTCCATTATGAAAAACAAAAGGAAATAACTGAAACTTTCCACCAAAAGAAATATTGAGATAATATGTTTGTTTGTTTCTGCACTGATACCTCCAAGAACAGCTTTTTCATACATTCTATTATGGTTTAACGATGGTAATAGTAGAGAATTACGAGAAGCAATAATTGAAGAGTGGACTGAACTAGAAAAAAGGCTCTTAAGTTCTTTTTTGTTCTTTAAATATGACTGTTTAAAGTTATGATCTAAGTTGCATTCTTCGAGTAATTCTTTTATCTTAGAATCAATTTTCCCATAAGCAATATTTTCTCTCCAAAATTTATCTTCAGAATAATTGTTATCCAATACTTCATAAAAGTGATTTGAAAAATCTTTATCAAACAAAGCTACAAGAATAATATCTATTGTTTCAATAATTGTTCTTGATATTATTCTTGCAGGCTCTTCAAATCCACTTAGAACTAGCCTTCTCATTGATACCAAAAGATTACATAATCGAGAAATATAAATGGTAAACACAACCGACTCTTTTTTATCATCCTCTTTGTTTACTTCTTCATTATTTACAAACGCTAGTTCATAAACATAATGTGTAAATTCAATTCCTTCATCTAAAATTTTCAGATAGTAATCGTGTTCATTTAATATTGAATTCTCTATATAGTCTTCTATAATAGAAATTTTTGATACGAGTGGTTCTCTCTCTATTTTCTTTTTTGTAAAAATCCCCATTGAATGCTTTTCCCAAAGTCTATTGATCTTATAATCAATTGAAATTTTCCTTCGGCTAAAATTCATAACATGTTCCTCCGCTTTGCATAGATTGCGTATAACGTTCTTGTATCTACGAACCCGAGAGGCTAAAAGGAGCGAAAGTGACTGGGTCCGACGTACTTAGCCTCGCAGGGTTGTTCGCTGATTCTACTTCCATGAAATCCCCTTCTTGCGAACCAAGGGCGTAGCCCGTAGCGTAGATACAGTGTTAGACGGAGTACCTGACTTCCTAGAAAATACCCTCATCCCATAATGTTAATCCCTTAATCTCGATCCTTACCCAATCATTCATTCTTATATTTGTAATATCGTAATCCTCGTTACTAATACTGAAATCCATGTCTTGAACTGAAATTATTATTAGCTCACCATCATCACTAATAAAACTAACATTACCATTTGCTATATATGAATTTAACTCAGCATTGTATTGAACTAAGTATTTCATACAATTCGAATTTGTTATATTGACTACTTCTTCTTGAGATGTCTCTACTGAATAATTCTTAAATAACTCTATTGGTTCGTCTTTATATGGAATGAAATAACATCTCCCTTCAACCAGAGGGTGTCGAAAATCAACCCAGTATCCAAGGGTACCATTACTATGTAGTATCTTAGTGTTTGATTGATCAGTGTTTATGATTTGAATTTCAATAATTTTCACATCCTTCAGGTATTTCGTCTAACGTTTCCGCATCTGCGACGCGACCCGGCCTTAGATAGCTCTTATCTTAGGCCGGGTCGTTTGTTGTCTGAATATTCTTCTATGCATTTAACTTCTGACAACCAAGGGGCGAATGCCCCGCAGCGTAGATGCATTGTTAAGTGATGTTACTGCCATCTTGAATACACTGAATAAAAAAACTTTGGATAGTTATCACTCTTAATTTGTAGGAGTAAAGTTATCAATATTATGTTGACCTACTATCCTTTCAGCCTCTTTGATTCCGCTAGACAATAGTTTGTGAAATGCCCTTTTCTTTTCTGTTTTTTTATCAAACATAGTGCCACCTTTATCAAATGAATACTGAACCTGTCTTTCAGTTGCAGGAAGCCTAAACTTATTTTTAAAAACTGCTACTATATCATCATATGAGAAATATTCAATTCCCTTCTCTCTTGAGTATATCAACATTACAACCAATAACTGATCGATAAACTTTTCTAAAGAAGAAACATCACAATACTTCTCCAAGTTAAGTTCATCCAAAGATATATTTAGTAAACTAGATTCCGAAGCAACCTTCCGGCTCTTTGGTGATTTCTTTACAGGTGTTGTGGCTTCTGAAGGAGTATAATCTTGACACCATTCAATTCCAGAGGTTAATACATAGAATGATTTAAGGCCATCCTTCTTTTCTTTTGATTCACCAAGATATCCTTTAGTTATATTTTTGTTGATAGCATCGCTTATATTTTTTGGTTTTGAAATTCTTGCTTCAGTATATTTAGCCTCAATATCTTTAACTGTAAAAGGACTGATGTCTTCTATTTGATCTAAAAAATAAGCAACACCCAACACTCTTTCCACTTCTTTGCTAAATGATTTAATTTTTAAAAAGGCGGCTATTGAATCATAGGAATTAATATTATTGTTCGACGAGATATTAGTCAAAGCAGGAGTACCAGATGCTTCTGTAATATCTTGTACCACCTCTAATATTTGGGGGCCAGTTGAAACAACAGGAGAAACAGCATTTATGGCAGTTGGCAATAAGCTAAAAAATTGCTCTCTTTCTCTTTCAATTAGTTCACTATCTCCTTCTACTTCAAATTCAATAGTGCCTAATTTAATGCGTAATTTATTTGTCAAGCTTATCTCCTCCTAGTGAATTAATCCTGCAATATAAAATAATTCTTCAAGACAGACACGGTAAGTTTGTTTTATGTCATCAATATCGCTTTTTCGCGTATTAAAATGTATTTTATGTGCGGCAAAATTCCCTAAATCTCTAATTGAATCGTATTCTTTACGTGACCTTGATATATTTAAAGTTCTATTCTGTATAGCGTTTGCTACAATTCTTTCAAGCATTACATAATCACCGTGTCCATCCTTAATTTGATCTTGGATTCCTTTACTTTCATACGCGAGAATTAAAGAAACTTCAAAAACTCGCCGCATAAGTACAGCGCAAGCATCATAACAATTATTCTTATAGCTGCTATTAATTTGCTTAATGAGTTTATCTATAAATCCTCGCTTTCCCAAAAACAAAGCTTCATCAAGTATTTCACTCGAAGATATAACTTCTTCGATATTATTAAATATAGGCCCAATTTCATCTTGTAGTTTTTGCTTAATGGTAGGTGTTATCATATATTCAGTTCCTTTGCCAATCTTTTTGAAATCTTTTGATTTAGAAAGGTAACTTTTGATTCGTGATACATTCGAGATAGGATGACCAATTTCTTTTAGCATTTGAACAATGTTATCAAGGGCGAAGGAAGTAGTCTTCTCAGTAATATTCAAAAAAAAGGCAAGTAATTGTACTTTCTCCAATTCTGTTTTTTCTGCTAGATTTACAGTCATTATATATTTGTTAAGATTCATAATACTCTCCCTAAATTTATATCTTGGGTACAATGTAATTTATTTACTCTTACACACCATTATACTTCATTTATATAACATATATAGATCCATTATTATTGAGGTGACTTATTGGAATTTTATTTGCAGTAATTTCACTTAACGTTCTTGTGTTCATGACGTCCATTCCCCTTAGATAGCTCTTATCTTAGGGGAATGGATGTGTCTGCAGCCCATACTTCTCTGGATGACTTCTGCAGACCGAGGGCGGCTGCCCGATGCGTGAACACTTTGTTATGCGCTGTTACTGCCATCTTGAAATGCTTAAGCGGTTTCCCTTTCATTAAGAAGATTATTCAAACTAGCCAATACACGGAACGACATATTAATAAATTCATTTGATTCACTAGGGCTCGCACTAAAATTATTACTATGAACTGCTTCATTCCTTATCTTTCGCAAAGTATCACAGATTTCAAAAACATCGTGAGTAATAATATTCTTCTGGAATAATTCTCTAAGTATTTGAACCGGGGCCATATTGATACTTCTTAGACTGTGTTGCTCAGCTAAATTACGAAGTGCTTCCTCAACAAGTAACCAAGAATCAATTATTCCACCGCGAGATGAATTCAAATTAAGATCTTTTATGTAGTTCATTCTCTCTAATGTATTGGGGTTATTTAACAATTCGGGATTTTTAATAACTTCAGTTGTTTGAGGGAGTTGCGCCTCATCTGCCTTCCTTTCAACCTCTTCTAATTCTTTATTAAAGTCTAATTCAAATTCTTTATATCTTAATTTCTTTAGCGCAGGAATTAAATCTTTAATGGGTTTCTTTAATAATATTACAATTACTAAAACAGCAACGGGCCAAGCCAAAGTTTTTAATACTAAAAGTAAGCCAATCCATGGTATCACTCCATTTTTTTGATCTGCAGTAATTGCGTATAACGGTCTTGTATTCACGAAACGCCCCAGCCTTAGATAGCTTTTATCTTAGGCTGGGGCGTTTGTTATCTGAGCTTCTTCCATGATTATACATCTGATAACCAAGGGGCGAAAGCCCCGATGCGTGAATACGGTGTTAACTGAAGTCAACGACTTCCTCGAGCTACTTTACTCTCTAATATATCACCCGTCTTTAAAATTCTTCTTTACTTTCCATCAGCATAAGCTTCCGTTACAATTTGAACACCCATTTTGAAACCATAGATGAATACTTCGGTTGAATATATCGAAGAAGACTTTCCTAATAGATCATATATTTTTTCAAGAAGCTCTACCTCATCCTCTGTCAGACTTGTTAGTAACTTCTCCTTGAAGTTTGAAATTTCGCTGTTCAACAATTTATACTCTGGATTTTTTGGTATAATCTTTTCTTCTGGTCTAATTTCTCCAAAATACAATTGCTCTAATAAGCTACTCATCCTACATTCCCTCCATTGTATTTCTCATAAGAACATTTTAGCGATTTTATCGCTAAATCTCAATAGCGAATTACTCGCTAGAGTATTTTTATGTTGGAGGTGTTTGTATGTACCCAAGAATTAGAAGCTTGCGTGAAGATAAGGATTTAACTCAATCTCAAATTGCTGCATATCTCAACTGTAGTCAACGTATATACAGTAATTATGAACGCGGTGAAGTTGATATTCCAACCGCCATACTCATTAAACTTGCCGACTTCCACCAAACCAGTACCGATTATCTTCTTAATAGAACTAACATTAAACAAGCTTATCCCAAAGATTGAAAAAATTTTTGGGGTTCTTATTTCACTATCGTTGATTTCAGTTAACGTTGTTGTATTCACGAACCCTCACTGGCTTAAGGCGCGTAAGCGCCGGGTCCAACGGACTTAGCCAGTGAGGGTTGTCTGCTGATTCCACTTCGCTGATAAACCTCTTGCAGACCACGGCCCCGCCAGGGGCCGCAGCGTGAATACGATGTTATAGGATGTTCAGGCCTTCATCGATTTGCTTACAAGTCTGCTTTAGATGGGTAGGGGTCTTATACAGGTCTTTATCATTTCTTTGCATTTAGAGTTTTCATTGCCTTTTTGATATGGTATCATTTGTATAAGAAAACCGAGTGCTGTGAACACTCGGCTATACAATTGGCTTGGATGGATTATTCCCCTCTAAGTCATATAAGGAAACAAAAACCCACCTTCGGCCGTTAACCTTGGGGTGGGTTTTTACTTTCTCTTGTTGTTATTATTGATGTATGTTAAAAGAGCAAGAATGAATGTTCCGAAGAGGAACATGATCGTTAATGCATCTTTCACTTCCATGGCTTCACCTCCTTTCGAAGGGAAACCATGCCCACCCAAGATTCAATTGTACTTCCTCATTCTACCACATATACCCATTTATTAATAGAATGTTTGTTCGTATTTTGTGTTTGGATATGTTTTGCCGGAATTTCCTATAACGTTCTTGTATTCACGAACCCGAGAGCCTTAAAGGAGCGCAGCGACTGGGTCGAAGACTTAGGCTTGCAGAGGTTATTCGCCTGATTTCACTTCCTTGGAATATCCCCTTCGGGCGAATCAAGGAGCGTCAGCGACGCAGCGTGAATACGGTGTTAGGCGATGTCTTCGACCCACAGATTTACTTTCATATGTACTTCTTTATTACTTCATCATCCCATACTTGTACTTCAATATATCTCTCTGGTCCGTTCGTTCCATCCTTATTCCATTCTTGAGGTAATCCGTACTTATTTATTAATTCAAATATTTCGTTCTTGGTATAGACTTGTCCTCGGTATTCTCGGTCATCTTTATATCTCATTGTGGGAAATAAATCACCGTAAGTAAAACTTATACTATCTTTATTAAATTCTTCTAAGTTAATTTCTATGTACCTTCCGTCTTTATACCAATTTCTTATCCACTCACAAGCCCCTAAAGTCATATAATGCGGGTAATCGTTTTGTGGTTTACCTCGCTTACTAGTAAATAACGTTTTTGCTTGATTCTCTAGGTCTCTCCTAATTTTCAAATAATCATTTGATCGTTTGCTTGCAAATGTGTCTCCTCTATTTCTAAGTTTATCTAATACCTCCTCTGCTTCATTGACACCCAGGGATGATAAGTTTTTAAAAGGTCCTTTATCCAATTCATAATAGTGGTAAAGTTTTAATACGATCATGTCTTTCTTCCTTTGAATTTTATATAAATAATATCTTTCGAAGATTTCGCCTAACGTTACTGTATCCACGACGTCCCACCGACTTAAGGCACCGTCAGGTGCCGGCTGCGCTTGCGCAGTTAGTCGGTGCGGATGTGTCCGCCTGATCCAACTTCCCTGTCAATCTCTTCGGGCGGACCGAGGAGCCGTCAGGCTCCGTTGCGTGGATATGATGTTATAAGATGTCCCCGCCTTCGAAGCTTAAGCTATACCATTTCTCTTTTTCCATCTTTCAATATGCTTTCGAAACTCCTTTGAACTAAATATACTTTCTAGTTTTTGAATTTGACTATCATTTATTTCATCTGATTTTATTGCACTTACTACTCTACTTTCTAATGCTAGGTAACGTTCCTCTTTATAAATTTTTATAAGTTGATCCAACATTTCGTCTGACCAAGTTAAGTTGTAAAAATGAAACCAAATGATATGCTCCTTTACACTTGAGGCAATATTGATTTCGTCCTTATTTTCAGTAATTACTTCAATAGTTGATTCATGCAATAAGCTATGTATTTCATGTTGGTCGCTGATGTCCATTAAGTTAATTTGCTTTTCAATTTCTTTATATTTCTTTTGAACTGCAGCCATATCAATCATTTTAATTAAAGTACTGATATCAGACATTCTGTTCACCTTCAATTATTAATAATGCGGGGATTTCTTATAACGTTCTTTCCCCGAATTCACCCACTACACAAATCCGACCATATCTACGATTTCGCAATATATCCCAATAATGTATATTAGACGCACATCTCCGCTACTCCTTCTTCTGCTTGGGTGAGTCTTCCATAATGCGATCCAAGGGGCTGCGAATATGAGCAAGATCTTTTTTGCTTACGTGAGTGTATATCTGCGTGGTTTTTACGTTGGCATGGCCGAGAAGTTCCTGGATATGCCTGAGATCGGTGCCTCCTTCTAACAAATGAGTTGCAAAAGAATGGCGCAAAGTGTGGATGGATGCTTTTTTCAAAATTCCTGCCTTGCGTTTTGCTTGGTCAAAGACGGCTTGCGCTGCCCGCTCGGACAAGTGGGAACCACAATTTGCGCCGGGAAAAAGGTAGTCGATCACCGCATGGGTCATCATATAAGTCCGCAATAATTGAATCACGGCATTGGAGAGTATGGTGTAACGATCTTTGCCGCCCTTGGCCTGCCGAATATGGATCAGGTTGCGTGAAAAATCGAGATCTTGCCTTCGCAACCGGACTACTTCACTGACGCGAAGACCGGAGGAGTAGGCCAAGGTGAGTATTAGTCGGTGTTTTGGATTGGATAGCGAATCCAACAATCTGAGCACTTCCTGTTCAGATAACACGGAAGGAAGTGTCTTGTTTCCTTTTGGGCGAATCCAGTTTTTTGGGAGATCGTAACGTCTCAACGTATCCGTAAACAAAAAACGCAGTGCGCTTATTGCTTGATTAATGTAAGAATGTGAATGCCCTGCCTCGATCAAATCCAATAAGTATTTATCCAAATGATCGCGGCTCACTTCATTTACAGCAACTGTAGTTTGTCGTAAAAATCGTTCTGCATGACCATGATAAGCTTTTCGCGTCTTAACGCTGTAGCCTTTTCGCAGCAATAACTGATTCAGCCATTGCATAGCCTGGTAATCCTCCGGCCCACACAGCGTGTTAAGTGAAGCAAACCGTTGGTACAACTTTGGATCGCAAATTTTGACAGGGATCTCACTTAAAACAGAACATAGAATAATCACCGTCTCCTCATCCGCAGAGATAACCCATGATTTCCTCGTCCCATCCCATTTCCGCCCGGGTACCTTACGAATCTGCACAATCCATTCTGAAATATAGGGCAATTGCACCCTAATCCTATCCTCACCATCAGAAAAAATAGCAACATAGTCCTCGCCTCTTTCCATAATTTCCACGCCCCCTCCCCGTATCTCTCCCTGAATAAAATAAAAAGAGACCACTGCCTAAGCAGTAGCCTCCAATTCTTTTGGATATAGCATTTTCTATTTTAACCCGTTATCTTGTACTAACCTTTTTCATTATCTTTCCTTATCTTTATCTGTCTCTGTCTATATCTTCATTATATGTCTTACGCTTACGAGCACTTGCTGTACCCGCAGTTGCTGCAGGTTTTGCAGCCCTCGATGTTGATCAGCGAGGCGGATCCGCAGGACGGGCACAGGTCTCGGGACGTGGCCACGGCGCCGCCATGGGAATGCGAATCCACGGCGGACGCGGAACCATGGTGATCTTCATGATGCGCCAGGGTAGCAGCTACCGGTGCGGGATCATGATCATCGTAAGGACCGTTTTGTACATGGGTTTCCAGTGCTTTGGCCACCGCGTCGGCAATGGATTCCACACGGTTCGGACCGAAGCCGATCGCTCCGGAGCCTCCGATGCCTTTGAGATGCTTGATGAGCAGCTCGACCTTTTGCCCGTGATCCCCGTAACGGAGGAACAAGGAGCAGACGCGGCCCAAAGCTTCCGCCATCGCGAATACGTCGGAGCCGGCTTTGCCCACATTCAGGAAGATCTCGCTCGGAATGCCGTTCAGATCATTGATAGTGATATAGGCCATGCCGAATGGCGTATTGATTTTATAAGTTGCCCCGTGAAGCACTTGCGGGCGCTTTTTGTATTGCTTGTCAACGACCGGATTGCTCTCTGTTTCAACGGTCTCTTCGGAAACCGCGAGGCTTTGGTTCAGTCCGTTCAGCGTTTCCAGTTCCGCTTCCGAAGCTGCTTCCTCAATCTCCGGTGCAGCCTCTTTAGCTTCAGCCTTGTCTTCTTTCTTCTCCGTTTGAAGCACTTGCACGTCGCGGCTGCCGTCGCGGTAAATCGTTACCCCTTTGCAACCGAGATCGAACGCCAGCTCATACAAGCGTTTCGTATCTTCAATCGTGAAATCCGAAGGGCAGTTGGCCGTTTTCGAAATTGAGCTGTCGACCCAGCGCTGGATCGCGGCTTGTACCCGGATATGATCCTCGGCTGACAAATCCATCGCCGTGATAAAGTAATCAGGCAGCTTCTCGCCCGGATGAGCATCCATCCAATCCTGCGCGATCGGAACGAATTGCTCGTCGAAGCCGAGGCGGCTTTGACGGTAATATTTGAAGGCGAAATAAGGCTCAATGCCTGTCGATGTGCCAACCATCGTCCCTGTGCTGCCGGTCGGCGCCTGAGTAATGATGGTTACATTGCGGACTCCTTTTTCACGGACGGCTTCCTCTACTTCAGGATACACCTCCGTCATTACCTTCATAAATCCGCTTTGCAGATATTTATCCGCATCGAATGCCGGGAACGAACCCTTCTCGGCCGCGATGTCCGCGGAAGCGAGATAAGCTTCCTTCGCGATGAAGCCGTACAATTTATCAAGGAATACGAGCGATTCCGGGCTACCGTAACGGATGTTCAATTTGATCATCAATTCGGCCAGGCCCATCGTGCCGAGACCTACGCGGCGCTCGTTTTTCTGGTTTTTCTCGTTTTCTTCAAAATGATATGGCGTCTTGTTGATGACGTTGTCCAGGAACCGCACCGAATAACGGGTCGTGGTGGCCAGTTCTTCCCAAGCGACGTCATGGTTGTCTTCATCATAGAACTTCGACAGGTTCATCGCCGACAGGTTGCAGACGCCCCAGCCCGGCAGACCTTGCTCACCGCACGGATTCGTACAAATGATCGGGTTAAAATACCAGCTGTTGGACATTTGATTGTAGTATTCCATGAATACGACGCCCGGCTCGGCCGATTTCCAGGCGGATTCCATAATCGTATGCCACACATCGCGGGCTTTAACCGTGCGGAAATGGACTACTTTACGTCCTTCCGCTTTCCATTTGTCCAGGTCGCCGTCCCAAATCTCGTTGTAATTCTCTTCCGTCGTGTCCGGGAATACCAGATCCCAATCAAGGTCTTCCTTAACGGCTTTCATGAAAGCGTTGCTGACGCAAACCGACAGGTTGGCATTGGTTACTTGTCCCATTGTCTGCTTCACGGTAATAAAATCAAGCAGATCCGGATGCCAGTCGTTGATCATCAGCATCAGCGCGCCGCGACGGCTGCCGCCTTGTTCGATCAAACCGGTCGTGTAACTGAACAGACCGCCCCAGGATACGGCGCCGCTCGACGAGCCGTTTACCCCTTTAACCACGGCACGGCGCGGACGCAGCGAGCTGAGGTTAATGCCGACCCCGCCGCCGCGGGCCATGATTTCCGTCATTTCCGACAGAGTTTCCATAATGCCGCCGCGGCTGTCTTTTGGCGAAGGAATTACGTAACAGTTGAAAAGAGTCAGTTCGTCGCTCGCACCGGCTCCGGCAGCGATCCGGCCGCCCGGCACCAGCTTCCAGTCATCCAGAATATAACGGAATTTCTCCGCCCACTCCGCTTGAAGCTCGGGAGTTTCTTCCACCGACGCCATTGCGCCGGCGAGGCGGTCCCACATTTCTTCCGGGGTTTTCTCGATATTCAGCGTCAGCTTCTCCACATCGGACTCCACCAGTTCACCCTTCCGCGTCTTGACCGTAACGGTCCGGCCTTCACGGGCAACGATTTCGCCGACTTCCTTGGTCGGGAATTTCGGATCATCTTTCGTCAGGACAAGGACCACGTCGCCGACTTTGGCATGACTCGGGTCGGCATCCTTCCACGCGTACCGGTCCAAAAAGATTTTCTCGCTTAGCCCTTCCAGGGTCTGTTTCTGCACGGTTTTCAAAGAAAACACCCTCCTAAAAAGTTTTGTTGAGCGTATGCTTCCGGAACAAGCTTCGAGACAAAACTCGCTTCGAAAGCATCCGCTTGAATTTATTCATGTTTCCCTCATAAACTTGAGCCGGCAAATGACAAGCATCATTCGGCAGATAAGGTTGCTTTCATGGCGGTGTAACGCAGATTCACAACCAAGCGTTAAAATAACGGCAATTTGAGGCGCTATTCCAGCCGCTTTTACCAATAACCACTTCCCAAAGGCGATTAACTTCGAAATAAGATCGTAAAAATCCGCTATTTTCCCGAAAACCCGCCCGATCACCAAAATAGCGACCCCAAAGGTACTTATTTCGTGATCACTGCTACATGCATCCAACTCTTAGTGTTCGCCATTTCCAGGCAAAACCACAAAAAAAATATCGGCCACCGGTTGACGGGCAACCTTCCAAAACGGCCATAATGACGCCGCTTCGTGGGCTTTTCCCTACCAACCTATAACCGGAGCGCACACATTAGAAACGGTATATAATATGTAAAAATCACAACATATTGTGTGCGAATACCATTATACTATACAATATCTCGTTGTCACAGCAACGAAGGATGAAATTTTAGCCATAAAAATGGGTCAAGCCCAACCGATCATCGAATTGCTCCAAATTGCTCTTTTTTTCGACAGCCGCCTATGAAATTACCGTGAAAAAAATTCCAAATCCCGTCCCCTGCGGCCACGACTGCATTTTATAACAAGGCGAACAGAATCGGGACTGTCCATCGTCCCATCGTCCCTTCGTCCACCCTCCATACCCCCGCAAACCTCTCCTGCCAAGTTATGAAGTTACTCTTTTTCGTCCATACTACACCTAACTCTGCAAGAGAACATCCATGCAGCAAGAAGAGGCTGATGGCCGCCAGGCTGTCACGCATAAGGGAGGTTTTACATCTTGAATCCGCATCCCCCAGGCTCCGCCGGTAATTCCGCCAAGCTCCCCGCCGTTTCGGTCCAATTTGACCGTAGCTGGTACGAAGACCTGGAAGGCCGATTGAACAAGGGCGGCCCATGGGACGATTGGAAACTGTTCAACCTCGCCGGTCAGGCCGAAGCGGCTTCGCTCGTTACGAGCTTTGAAGAAATGCAATGTCTGAAGCACCTGCCGCAAGAGCAGGTCACCCCGCTGCCACACCAGACGGAGACGGCCCGGAAGGTGCTGTTCGAGATGCGCGGGCGGGCCATTCTGGCCGATGAAGTCGGGCTGGGCAAAACGATCGAAGCCGGACTGATCCTGAAAGAATACATCATCCGCGGGCTTGTCCGTAAAGTGCTGATTCTGGTTCCCGCTTCCCTGGTCCTGCAATGGGTCCGTGAGCTGAACCAGAAGTTCGCCATCCCGGCCATTGCGCAAAAAAAAGAACACTCCTGGCAGAACGACGTGGTCGTCGCCTCAATGGATACCGCCAAGCGCGATCCGCATAGAGATATTTTGCTGAGCAATGAATACGATATGGTTATCGTGGATGAAGCGCACAAGCTGAAGAACAAGAAAACGACCAACTACCAGTTCATGCTGAAGCTGCGGAAAAAATACTGCCTGCTCCTCACCGCAACCCCGGTGCAAAACGACCTGAGCGAACTGTTTAACCTGATAACGCTGCTTAAGCCGGGTCAATTGGGCGGACAAAACGACTTTGCCTCCAATTTTGTGTTCGATAAAAGAGTTCCGAAAAATGAAGGCCAGCTCAAGACTGAACTAGCCAAAATCATGATCCGCAACCGGCGCGGCGACGGCGAACTGGAATTCACCAAACGTAACGTCAAGAACATCAATGTCGAGCTATCGCCCGAAGAAAAGAAATTATACGACGGGGTCACTTCCTTTGTCAAAGACCAATATAATGCAGCCGGCGGTGATCTCAACAGCATGCTTTCGCTCGTAACCCTGCAGCGGGAAGTATGCAGCAGCCGCGATGCGGTGTTCGTCACCCTGGTCAACTTGTCCAAGAAACTGGCGCCCGATTCCCCGCTGCGCGATAAAATCTGGGAGCTGGTCGGCATCATTAAGACGATCCAGGCGAACAGCAAGGCCGAGAAAACGATGGAGCTCATCCGCGGCATGGACGACAAGGTCATCGTGTTTACCGAATATCGAGCCACCCAGGAGTATCTGCTGAAATATTTCCGGGATCGGAACATGACGGCCGTGCCTTACCGCGGAGGCATGAACCGGGGCAAAAAAGACTGGATGATGGATCTGTTCCGAGGCCGGGCCCAGGTCATGATCGCTACCGAAGCCGGGGGAGAAGGCATCAACCTGCAATTTTGCCATCAGATGATCAACTTTGACCTTCCTTGGAATCCGATGCGGGTGGAACAGCGGATCGGCCGAGTTCACCGGTTGGGCCAGCAAAACGACGTCCAGATTTACAACCTGTCCACTAAAGGAACGATCGAAGAACATATCTTGAATCTTTTGCACGAAAAAATCAACATGTTCGAGATGGTCATCGGGCAGTTGGATGTGATCTTGGAACGATTCGAGAAAAACGACTCCTTGGAAAAAAGCATTTACAAAATCCTGCTCGAATCCGGCAGCGAAGAGGAAATCGCCACCAGGGTCGATTCCCTTGGCCGCTCGCTCCATTCGATCCGAGAAGAAATTGATTCTCAAGGGCCTGGCTGTGAAGAAACTGTCGGGCTGCAGCATCTGTTGGAGGTGGACGAAGCATGACTATGACTCAGAAGCAGATCCGAGAATATGTCATGACCTATCTGGAAACGACGGAGTGCCAATTTCTCGAAAAATCGCCCTATCACGTCACGGTCAAGCTGTCGCCCCGCGCGGACCGCGATCTGACGAACCGGCCATATTACTGGGGCTTCATCGAACGGACAGGCGCCGAACCGGAGACAATGACCTTCTCTTTCATTTTCGATGCCGAACGTCATCAGAAATTGCAGGATGCGGCATCTCCCAAAGCCGAGGCCCCGCCGCAGGAAGATGCCATTCTTGGACGGCATTTCGGTGCCGTGAGGCCGCTGCCGATCCTCGGACCGGGGCGGATTCAGCGCGAAGAGTTGCATTTTGGCAGCCCCCGCCTCAAACAGGTTTTTGCCGCTGCCAGACAGGGCGGACGCACGGTTTACCTGTTTGAGGATCCGGGCCCCCGGCAACGCTCCACTCTGATTCCCGCGGCTTACGAGCCTTGGCTCGGCGTGCGCTTCAAGATCGAATTCAGTTGCGACATGAAACGGGAGGAACTCCACTTCTTCGGCGTCTCCCTGCTAACCGGCCAAATCGACGAACATTTCGGCGAGAGTCTTAACGGCAAGACACTCATTCCGCGCATGCCGGAAAACATGCACATTACGCCGACCCGCCTAACGCTTGACCAGGGACGTCAATCCGTAGAGTCGCGGATCGGCGAGAAGCTGCAAGCCTGCGACCCTGCCTGGGCAGACCAAGCCAGAGAGCGGCTAAACGAGGAACTCGCATTGATCGATTCCTACTATAAAGATCTTCTCGAAGACCCCGATGAAGAACGCAAGCAGGCCGTCATGGAGCAGTACGAATCCAGACGGGGAGAAATCCGCTGGCAATACGAGCCGAGAATTGTCGTATCCGCTCTGGGTAGCGGCATCTTTCACCTGCGTTCGCCGCGATGAACAGACATTGACCGTTCTCGCTAAAAAAGAGCAAAAATAGAAGGAATCACAGACCTCGCCGCGCGACAGATTGCAGCATCCTTTTCAACACCGCTTAGCTACAATGGACAAGCACCCCTGTACAGTCATCAAGGAACGCGACATGTTCTCCAAAACCTAATGAAGTGCAGGTGATTGATAATGAAGATCGGAACCGTTACAAGAAGATCTGCCCAAATCCTGTTATGCGCCAGCCTTATTTGGCTTGGTGCCTTGCAGGCTCAGGGCTATCAGCTTCATTCCGGCTTTGCATCCGCCGCGACTGCTGAGGATCATGCCCTACCCCCCGCATCTGAGAAGCTGCGACAATTTGCTGCCGATGCGATACAAGAGCTGGCCAAGAACGAGCCGTTTACCGGCTGGACTCAAGCGAATCCGATTATCGAACCGCTTGGACCCGGAACGCACAGTTGGCTTGTCACCTTGAAGTCGGAAACGTCCGGTAACCCCGGACCATTAGGATATTTAATCATCTCCGCTACGCCTGAAGGATCATATAAGCTTGTCGAATACGGCTTAGGAGAGAATTCCCTGTATGCACAGCCCGCTCTGGAATCCGGTCTTGCCGAACTTGGACTTTCTTCGCTGAGCCAATCCAGGCCCGGCATCACCCCGGTTTACGCCGGGCCTGTCCTGGCGGAGTGGATGATTCGAACCACCTCCAAACCCGGCGCCGTTCACTTTCTGGACGCCGTTACCGGCGAGGTACTCCCCGAGAACGCGGACAGCTGGAACAGACAGGCGACGAAATATAGGCCGCCCGCTTCCGCAGTGGAAAGCGGCCAACATGCACTGAATCCGGAAGAAACCGTCAGGTTGGCCGACCTTTTTGACCCTTACGACAATATTCTGTGGATGACGGGAGATGCTGTCCGGACTGCCACCGACCGCATCAATCCTATACTTAAAGCGCTTGAAACCAGCCGCCGCCTTGTTTTTGTTGCTAACGGCCCCGAACGCACTTATTCCATTCCTTTACCTGTATACGGTTATCAAACCTGGAAGTCGGACCCGGAATCCTCGGGAGGAAATACCGCCGTTTATGTTCTTACGGGCACGGATTCCGCAGAGCGATGGATTTCCCTTGATGCACTGCTGGACAGCGGCAAATTTGTCGCATACAAAGATTAAGGAAATACAATAGTAAAAAGGCAGCCGGAGAAAATTTTTACCGGCTGCCTTTTGATATAAACCGTGAAGCCCCTTTGTCCCGCTTGCTTCTTCGCGGGAGCTGCTTCATCCACAGGGAGATCGAGAACGGAATCATGCCGAACCAGCGGTTCACCCAAGGCTCTCTCCCCCGCGAACGCTCCTTCCTTACATCCCTCGGCGTCTCCACATAATCGACGACACGTTCCGTGATGTATTTAACCAGTTCGTCGCCCTTTGCCATGCTGCCGCCACCTCCTTCTCAAGCATGCTTTTATTCCGTAGTGTGCACCTTTTCGTGTCATCATAAACAATCATCATGGAATGCATGTTTTGTGAAATAACGGCTCAACCTATGGACAAAGGATCAACGACAAACGGCAGCTTATGAAGCCACAAAAGGGTGAGACCATGACAATCAAGACATACCTCATACTGTTACTTTCCGCGCTCACTGCTTTCCATATATGGATCGCCCCCGTTGCCGCATCGGCCGATGGAAGAGATAATGACCTTCGTCACGCCTTTCCGGAACCGGTCATTTTGATCGACGTGGGTCATGGAGGCATAGACGGCGGAACTTCTTACGGCGATCTTCTGGAAAAGGACATCAATCTGGCGGTAGGCCGCAGATTATATATGATCCTGAGAAGCCACGGTTACAGAACGATCCTAAACCGTACCGGGGATTATGCGCTAAGCGACGACAATCGCTGGCTGAGCAGCCGTTCCCGGCATATGCGGGATTTAGCCCAGCGCAAAGAACTGAGCGAGCAGGTGCCCGCCTCCATCGTTGTCAGCGTGCACGTCAACTGGGGTCGGAACAAGGCCAAAAGAGGCCCGCTCGTCCTTCATCAGGAAGAAGGACGCAGCGCGGCACTGGCGGGCTCCATTCAGCACGCCCTCGACGATTTGTATGATTTGCCGCGGACTACGCTGCCTGAACTGGGTAAGCCTTTTTATTTGTTAAAACATATCGACTCGCCTGCGGTTATCGTGGAAACCGGATTCATCAGTAACAGCGAAGACCGCGCCATGCTGATCAGCACGCGCGGCCAACAGAAAATCGCGGAAGCGATTTATGCGGGTATCGCCGAATATTTCACGGTAATGTAACCCCCCGCCCCGGTCCAACGCCGGGGCCTTCGTATGCCAATTCCGAGATACCGATGAACTGGACTCCTTTGGCCTGGAACTCATGGAGCGACTGTTTCAGCGTCGCTGCGGTTAATTTCCCGTTGATTCCGACATGGCCGATCGCAACGCATTGGCCTTTCTTATCGAGCAGTTCCTGCACCTTGCGAAGTTGTCCGGCAATATGGCGCGAACTGTGGATATCATCCAAAAAGATATCGTTGTACAGATTCGGCATCCCTTTCTTTTCACTGATTTGTGCAGTAACGGACCGGTAGTTTGTTTTGCTGTCGACGAAAAACAGTCCCCGCTCGCGGCAAACGTCCAGGATCACGGCCATAATCCGCTCGTTCCCGGTTATCTTGGAGCCCATATGATTGTTGATCCCCTTGGCATAGGGCACATCATCAATAGCCTTCTCGACCGCCGTTCGCACTTCTTCATCGCTCATCCGGGACAGAATCGCGCCGGGGCCCAACCATTCGGGCTTGCCCTGCTTCGGCTCCATCGGAAGATGGAGCAGCACGTCGTGCCCTTGCTCATGCGCCTTTCTTGCGTCTTCCTTAGTAGTCGGCAAGAAAGGCATCACCGCAACCGTTAATTTAACCGGCATCTGCAGAATCTCCGCCGTCCCGCCCATCGAGTTGCCCAAATCGTCGATAATGATCGCGAGCCGTTGCTGCGCCTCCGCCTCCTGCTTGTCCGGAGCTTGATCCTCTTGCGGATTCGGCGTCAGCGCAGGCACCGCTTCCGCCTTCGCCAACCCGGCGACAGGATTCAACAACAATAAACCAAGCAGCAGACAGGCTAGCCATATCGCTTTCATTTTATTGCGCCGCATTTCATTCGCCTCTCTCCATTTAAATTCGCAATCTTCGTCAAATCGGACTTTGCTTCCAATCTCTGCGCCGGGTCTTGTAAGTCCAGGCCAAATCGGCAAGAAACAGCAATAGCAAAGCAGGGCCTGCAATGTTCCAAGACGGCTCCAACCCTGCATAAACCCGTTCCATAAGCGGATGTATGTAGCGGAGAAACGCTATGGAAAGGATGCCCCAATAGAGCGAAAATCGGAGGCAAATATGGCCGTGAAGCTGCCCGCGGTTATTGGAATAATCCCACCACTGCCGTCCGAACAGCGTCTGTAGCAAATACCCGCTGACATATTCCACCGCCGTCGGAACCGCCAGACATAACAATACAATTAGAAGCGGATTTCGGGACTCGCCCAACAAAAGCAGGAGCAGCAATGGCGCAAAGCCGTACATCGGTTTGTATGGCCCTTTCATGAACCCTTCTTTCCAAAACACTCCCGTCGTCGCAAAACTATATACATTTTCCAGAATCCAGCCGAACAGCGAATAAAGCAGAAAATAAAAAAGCGACTCCGCCACCAGCGTATCACCTTGCCTTTCCATCCAAATTATCCAGATTCGACCTTTTTATTATGACTGTCTTCGTGCCGATTATGCGCGTAAAGGAACCTGGACACCGAGAGCGGACGCTTTATTCCTTGGGACTGCTTTAAAATGAACTTCAACAACAAAAAAAGCTCCCGTATTGTCAGATGGACAAATATAGGAGCTTTTTCGTTTGTAAATCCAATGCGGTCGAGAGGACTCGAACCTCCACGGAGGGTTAGCCCATACGGACCTGATCCAAGCGTAGCAAGGGCTCCCGGCAATGCCGTAAAATGCGGCCGGTTTTGTTGTACTTTCACATTGTGGACTAAGGCATCATGAAGAAAATGCTTATACCATTCGCCTGCTCTTTTTGTCGTATATCACAACGGTTACAATCGAAACAAGAATTATCACAGCATTTGCGGCAATGGTTCCCGCCCAAGTCATAGTTATGGTTCCAAAGATAGGGGTTGCCGCATTGTACACGGTGTGGAATAGTACACACATGAACACACAGCCTTTTCCCGATATTTTGTAGATTGCCCCGTTGAAAAACCGAAATGCCATGAGTTGAACTGCAAACATCCAAAAGTTAATGAGTCCCTCTCCGTGATTCGTCCCCGGAATGAAGAAGAGAGGGATATGCCATAAAATCCAAACGATTCCAACAATAACGGAAGATAAAACAAAACCATATTTTTTGTCAAGCTCAGGCTGCAATATGTACATCCAACCGGCTTCCTCCAAGCCACCGATAATAAGATTACCGGGCAGGGCAAGGAAGAATGCATAAAATGGAAGAACCATTTCCGTGCGGCCTGAAACTGCCATATGTATCAAAAAATACAGTGAAAGCCCTGCAACAACGAACAAATAAAGAGATATGTTGTTTTTGGCGTAAAAAACAGTTTTCAACCATTCCTTAAAATCTGCTATTTTGTTATGTTTCTTCAGAACGATATATGAAGCAATAGCGGGCGACAAAATATAGATTGCAAAAGGAGTGTTCATCCCAAATTGCTGTAACGAATGAACCGAATTGTGAACCGAATATCCTAATGGCCCAAGAGCAATCAAAGCACCTGACACAAGATAGGCTATGCTAAATGTAAGAACCGTAAATTGAACTATGATTTTTTTGTCTATCACGATTTCTTCACCTCACATTTTGAAGTATACAAAAAATTTTACGGATGACACTTTGACTTTTATCACCTAATGTTTGCTTACCTTGCAGATTCCAAATATGCAAAAAGCTCCCGAATCGTCACAAGGACAAATTCGGGAGCTTTTTTGGTTGTAAAACAGATGCGGTCGAGAGGACTCGAACCTCCACGGGGGGTTAGCCCACACGGACCTGAACCGTGCGCGTCTGCCAATTCCGCCACGACCGCTTGACGTCTTCTTGCGGAAAGTTTTTCCGAAGCGACAAGATATAAAATATCACGCCAAGCAAAAAGAGTCAACCTTTTTTTAACCTATGGGACATCCTGCTGCATGAAACCGGATTAGATATCCGCACATAATGTCCGCAGATACTGCTCCACGATGGCTTCAATCCTTTCCGGGGCCAGCCGGTCGCGCTGCAATATCCCGTGTACGGCCAATCCGTCGATAAGCGCATACAGCTTCTCCGTCTCCAGTTCCACGTCCAGACCGGGCTTGGCCAGCTTGTTCGCGGCAAGCTCGTCCAGCACGAACCGCGACGCTTTATACAATCCGTCTTGCACGCTGGCGCTGAGCTTCCTTAATTCCGGATAAACCAGGGTCTTTGCGCTAAAGGAAAACCAAACCTCCATTTCCAGTGTTCTCTCTTGATCCACAGGCAAAAACTGCAGCAGCAATTCCTTCAAATCATGCAAAAGAGGCCCTTTGCATTGAAAATTCCCCAATCTCTCCTCAACCCGTTCCACAAACAGATTCATGCAAAACGAGAACAATTCCTCCTGCGTAGAGAAATAATGGCGCATTGAGCCGACGGACAGGCCCGCTTCCTCCGCAATCCTGCGGACGGTCGCCTGCTCCAGCCCCGAATGCCGGATTACTCTTAAAGCCGCTTCGGCAACGATACGTCTTTGTTTGTCATGATCAACGATTTTTGGCATGGCTTTATTATACTTGCTTTTATTTTTTAATACAACGTGCTAAAATAATTTTTATAGTACATTGTACTAAAATAATAAATAGAAATTTGGAGAGGAACCAGACTGATGAACACGCCGAAAGAAAAACACGAAAAACCATCACGTTGGAGAAAGTTGAAATGGGGGCTGGGGTTGATGGCCACCCTGCTCCTCCTGGCGATCGGGTCCGGATTCGCCTATGAAGCCATCGCCTCGAAACAAGCTCTCCGGGATTATCCCCCTCCGGGCAAATTGGCGGATGCAGGTGGCTACAATCTTCATCTTGTCAAAGCCGGTACCGGCTCCCCCACTATCCTGCTTGAAGCGGGGAGCGGCGAAACCAGCCTGTCCTGGCGTCAGATTCCTGACGAACTGGCCGAATTCGCTACGGTCGTGAGTTACGACCGCGCCGGATATGCGTGGAGCGAAGCGGCAAATACGGAACGGACCGGCGAGAATATCGTTCGTGAGCTTCATACCGCGCTGGAGAAGGAAGGAATTCAAGGTCCCTACCTTTTGGTCGGCCACTCTCTGGGAGGCATGTATGCCCGGCTCTTTGCCGAAACCTACCGGGACGAAGTTGCCGGGCTGGTTCTTATTGATGCGCGGCCCGAGGACGATGAACGGAACACCGCGAAAATTTTGACGCGGGAGAAGTTCGCGGGCAACCCCTCGGCCTCAACCCTTAAGCTGATCAAGCATTCGGGGCTGCTGCGTCTTTTTAAGGACGAACTGTTGAAAGGGCAAGTAGCCAAAGAAGACCGGGAGCGGTTTGTCAATGTGATTGCCAAGGACAGCTTTTTCGAGGCGAAAGAAGAAGAAGGAAATCTGGCGGGCACGACGGAAGATGCCATTAGAGGGCAACAATTGGGGGCTTTGCCTGTGCGGGTCATCGCCCGAGGGTTGGCGCAGGATTACGCCCAAGCCGGCATTTCCGAGGAGGGCGGCCGGGAACTGGAGTCCATCTGGCAGGCCGGCCAGCGAAAGATGCTGGAGATTTCCACGGACAGCCGGCTTATCGTTGCCGAGAAGAGCGGCCACATGGTGATTCACGATCAGCCGGGGCTGGTCGTGGAAACGATACGCAATTTATTGAAATAAATTATATAGCGCAAGACGAGGCGATTGTCTTTGCATCTTCACTATCTGCATCAAAAAGCTCTTAAGAAGCGAAAGTTCGCATCTTAAGAGCTTTGTTCTGTTTCCTCGTTCGACTTCGGAGATGAAGGATCCCGGGTTACCGGTTGCTTGAATTTACACACAGCTTTTCATTTTTGGCCTTTGCTATGGCCGCGTCCCGATCGCTCACTTGCAGTTTCAAATAAATCGATGAAATATAATTACGGATGGTGCCCTCGGATAAATGCAGTTTTTCGGAAATTGCTTTGTTTCTTTGTCCCTCCGTCAAGCACTGAAGAATGTCCAGTTCTCTCTCGGTTAAATCGTATGGATTAATCGCACTTTCCTCGGTTTGTTGAAAAAGCTGCTGTGCGACATGCGGCGAAATCATCGTCCCCCCGCTGTAAACAAGTCTTATCGTAGCCGCAAGTTCCTTCGGATGAATCGACTTCAACAGGTAGCCTTCCGCCCCCAGGCGCAGCGACTCTGCGGCATAATCGACTTCATCCAGCGTAGTCATCATAATTACCCGAACGTCCGGCCAGGCTTCCTTCACTTTCTTCGTCGCCTGGAGGCCGTCCATTTCAGGCATATGTATATCCATTAGAATGAGATCCGGCAACGCCCGCTCGCAGGATTCCACCGCCTGCTTCCCGTCTCCGGCAACGGTCACCTGCATATCCTTTTCTTCGCCAAGCAGCAATCTCAGGCTTTCCCGAACCAGCAGCTGATCATCTACGATTAGAACCTTGATTTGCTCGGTCCCCTCGTTACTCCGATTTGGAATCGTGCAGGTTACGAGCGTGCCCTGTTCCTTGTGTGAATGAACATAAAGATTTCCTTGTAACGCGGACAGACGATCACTCATCGCAGTGAGGCCAAAGCCGAATTGAATCTGCGAAGATCCTTCTCCGTTATCCTGAATCTGCAACATTAAATACGAAGCATCGTATTGAAGCGTTACCTCAATCCGGCTCGCTTGACCATGACGACTGGCATTGGTCATGGATTCCTGGAGGCAACGATATAGGACAAGCTTCGCCTGCTTCATCACGGGATAAGGGGTTCCCATCGTCCGAAAAAAAACCTGAACCCCCGTACTTGCCTTGAATTCCTCAAGCATATGCATCAAGGCCTGATCCAGCGGCAACGACTCCTCCAGCGGATCCATCCGGTGCACTTGACGACGAATATCGTCCAATCCGCTTCTGGCCAAGCTTAACAACCCGGCAAGCTTCTCTTCCCCCTCCCGGGATGAAATATGGGAATGCAACGTCTCCATGCCCAGAATCATTGAAGTATAACTATGCCCAATCGTGTCATGTAATTCCCTGGCCAAACGAAAACGTTCTTCCAGCAGCGTCATCCTCTCGATCTGGGATGAATACTGCTCCAAAATCGCGTATTGTTCTTTCACAATAAGAAGTTTGTTGCTGATGCGGTTTATGGCGGCTGCTCCTTTTTGCAGGGCATAACCGACTCCATAAAGCACGAGCGCGTCCGCGACGCTTTGTCCCCAGAAAGGTCGCTCTAGCGGGAGCGGGCTGCCGGGAGCCATGGCACTCATCACAAAAACGCCCACAGCAAGCGGTATGGCTGCTGCATGTGCTTTTCCCCGGCTGTAAAAACCCAGCAAAAGCAGAACAGGAAGGAATAAGCGAAGCAAACCAAACTGATAGGCTAATGCAACTGATATTCCCCCGGCTACTGCAAGTTCGGCCGCCAAATAAAACGGGTACCGGAAATGCACCAAGGCAAAAGGCAGCAAATGGCATACCAATAGTACGGGCAATATGAAACCAAGCGGAAAGTCAGGCTGATCTTGATACATAAATAATAAAACCGCAGTAACCCACAATCCGTGAATGCACAGCATAGTCCAATCTTGCCAGGACCATTTTTTATTCAATTGAAAAATTCCAAACATATATCTATTCCCCTGTCATGGTCGAATAAACCTATCTTCACGGTCCCGGAACTCCGCAGGGTGATGTCATAGCAAGTAGTGACAGTTTGTAACTGGTCAATATGACAGTCCGATCAGTAGGATGTACCCATGTAATGCGCGATTAACAATCAATTATAGCCGATTACATTCTGGAAAACAAAGGGAGTGTGTCAGAGTGCCAGTATTACAAATCGATCATCTTACCAAAAAAATCGGTAAAAAAACCATTGTTGACGATGTCAGTCTGAATCTGAACAAAGGGGAAATTCTCGGCTTGCTGGGTCCGAACGGGGCCGGAAAAACAACAACCATCCGCATGATCGTCGGACTGATGAGCAAGACGGCTGGAACAATCGTCATTAATGGAGTCGATCCGCAAAAGGATTATGAAAAAGCGATGAGCAACATCGGCGTCATTGTCGAGAACCCCGATTTATACAAGTATTTATCGGGATACGACAACCTGATCCATTTTTCAAGAATGAGTAAAGGGGTCTCGGATCAGCGACTCAAAGACATCATCGCTTTGGTCAGTCTGGAGCACAGTATTCATGAGAAGGTAAGTACTTACTCGCTGGGCATGCGTCAGCGCTTGGGCTTGGCTGTTGCCCTCGTACACGGCCCTTCCCTGCTCCTGCTGGATGAACCTACGAACGGTCTTGATCCGGCAGGGATTCGCGAACTGAGAGCGCATTTGATTCACTTGGCCCGTCATGAGGAAGTAGGCATAATGATATCCAGTCATCTCATGTCGGAAATGGAGCTGATGTGCGACCGGGTAGCCGTTCTGCAACAGGGTAAATTGATCGGCATCCGAGATTTGTCGGGGAAGAAGCAAGCAAGCGATCTTCAAGTGCAATTTGAAGTTGACCGGCCTGAACTGGCTGTCCAAATTCTTCAAACTTTAACGGTGGGTCAAGAAATCGGGAGAGACAACAATCACGTCATTCTGCGAATAGAAAAATCCAAGATACCGGAATTCACTCAAAAACTGATGGAGGCAGGTATCCAGGTCTATGGCGTCAATACGCTCAAGCCAACTTTAGAGGATACTTTTTTGGAGATGACAGAGGGGGGTAACAAAAATGATTCATCTAATTCGTAATGAAAATATGAAGATATACAAACGAACCCGTACATGGATACTAATAGGCATCGTCATGCTGTTCGTCATCCTTCAAATCATTAATCTGAAGTCTTCAGGAACTGCGATTGTGGAGGAAGACTGGCGCGGTCAATTGGAACAGGAAATCGCTTTTCTTAAACTTGATGTATCCAAACCCGACGCACTCCCCATTGAAATCAAACAGGCAGAGAAACGCATCCTCCTGAACCAATATCATCTGGATACGAATTTGCCTCCTTCAACAAACACTTGGAGCTTTGCTGTAGACCAGGCAGGGAATCTGATCGTCGCGATCTCTTTCATTGCCGTGATCATTGCCGGGGAGATCGTGTCCGCCGAGTTCATCAGCGGAACTATCAAGTTACTGCTGACCCGGTCGGCGAGCAGAACCAAAATTTACATTTCCAAATATATCGCCTCCATCCTTTTTGGACTGGCTCTGTTGTTGATCGGGGCGATCATCTCCGTTATTTTCGGAGGCGTTGTGCTCGGTTTTCAAGGCTTGGGCAGTTCGTACTTCTTTGTGCAAAACGGCTCCGTTGAACAAACGACCATTATTCAGGCCTTATTTCAATCTTATTTGCTGCATATCCCGTTTTTACTGCTGACCGTGACTTTAGCCTTTATGATATCCGCAGCCTTCAAAAGCTCAACCTTCTCCATCGTAATATCTTTGCTCGTAACCGTAGCGGGGTTTGTCATAGCCACCGCTATGAACGGCTGGGGTTGGACGAAATACTTCGTATTTTCGCATACGAATCTCACGCAATATTTTCTTGACGATCCTTCCGTACCGGGAATCACGTTAGGCTTTTCGGCCGTGTTTATTTTGCTCCATCTCTTGGTCATGCATCTGATCTCTTACCCTGCTTTTGTCAAGCGTGATGTGGTTTAGGTATAGCTTGGTCAAAAATAATCGATCCATCCGGAGGTAATTATGAAATATACTAAATATTTGTTTGTTATGATATTCACCGTCTTTCTGCTCTCTGCATGTCAATCCTCGACCGAAGCCGAGACCGAGAGCAAAGAGCTGAGTTTGAACGCGGCCACTCTGAAATCGCTGGTCGTCGACCATCGCAATGGCAGCATCGAAATCAGGGGAGATAAAAGTAGTGAAACCATTCAGGTTTCCGCCGAGATCAGCCATTCCGGGAATATTGATCCGGACAAACTTCAGTGGCAACTGGAAGAGCGCGATGGTGAGGCACATTTGAAGGCATTCCATAAAGGACAATTCTTAGTCAGCGGAAAAGGCTCGGTGAATTTAAAGGTGGTCATCCCCGAGGCGCTATCGGTTCAAGTCCGCTCGCATCAGGATGGGGCGATCGTTATTTCCGATCTTTTATCGGCCGTGAATCTCGAAAATGTAAACGGAAATATCGATATTAAAAATATTGGCGGCGACGTTCGTATCAACAATCGCGACGGGAACATAAATATACTCAATGCAGCGGCCGATCTGTATATCGATAACGTGAACGGGACAATCCTCGCGGAACAGATCGGCGGTTCGGCGATCATTGACGTGAGTGACGGCAAACTCGATATAGACGGTGTAGATGGCGATGTAACCGTCAAACGATCCAACCCTGCCGATGTCAAAGTCAGTAATGTAAAGGGAAGCATCAATCAAAAGAAGTAGTCCTACTGTTGCAAAAAGATATAACCCTCTGTTCCGGCATGCCTTAACTGCCCTGAACAGGGGGTTGTTCTGTGTCCGACTATGTTGTGCCGGACGCTGCCTTAACAGCGCCGACCCGCTCTCCGGAGATATGCCCCTATGCCCCTCAATCACGCTTGCCTCATTTCCTCGTTCAGCCCAAGTTCCCGCCATTCCAGCAGTTCCTCCGGCTCCACATTCCGTTTTTGTTCCCGGGCAAGACGGTGTACCCGGCGCAGCAGCTTTTCGGAGGTAAGGACATCGACGACGATCCCTTCCCTGGCCAGCACATGCCGGATCGCGCTTCTCCCCGAGTGGGTTCCAAGTACAATCCGGTGCTCCCGTCCCAGTTCAAGCGGATCAAAGCTTTGATAGCTTTCCCTGCACTTGGCCAACCCGTCGACATGGATGCCTGATTCATGGGAATAGACCATCGATCCCAGAATCGGCTTGGCCTCCGGCAGCCGGCGGCCGGCAGCCTGAGCCACGGTGTCACCCAGTGCTTGAAGGCCTTCAGGCTTCACGTCGCACTCTCCGCCGTAGAGATGGCGCCACGCCATCGCGACTTCCTCCAGCGGAGCGTTTCCGGCGCGCTCGCCCAGTCCCGTCACCGTCGTGCTAGCCCACGCGGCCCCCGCGCTTATGCCGCATAAGGTATTCGCCGTAGCCAGGCCGAAATCATTATGGCAGTGAACTTCCAGCTCGATATCTTGCGGAATTTCTCCTATCAGCGAAGATATCCCGTCGCTCATGCTTGCCGGATGATGCAAAGAGACCGTGTCCGCATACCGGAACCGGACAACTCCGAATTCCCTGTAGATCCGGTTTATCAGCCCTACCATAAAAACGGGATCTCCCCGGGAAGCATCCTCCATCCCGACCGACATCGTCATATTCCGGTTCATGCCGTATTCAACGGCTTGCAGTACCCGAAGCAAGGCCTGCTCCTTAGACCATCCCAGCTTGAACTGAAGCAGGATGGCGGACACCGGGATGGAAATATGGCACCAGGCGACCCCGGTTTCCCGCGCCTTATCGATGTCGCCGGGCAGGGCACGGTTCCAGGTCATCAATTCGATAGGGTGCCCGGACTCAGCCATGGCCGAAATATGCCGCTGCTCCTCTATCCCCATGGCGGGGATACCCACCTCGGCCTGATTCACGCCGCATTTCGCCAATTGCGAGAGGATGCTCAATTTTTCCTGAAGCGTAAATGACACGCCGGCGGATTGTTCGCCATCGCGCAGCGTCGTATCGCAAATCGACAGCTTTTTCACGTCTCCCTCTCCTTTCCGCAGCAAGCGCAACCGGGTCTTCGTTTCAAATTGAATCGAAAGCTCTGCATGTTCAGCGTATTCATCCGATGCATCACACCGAGGCTCGGCTTATCGATGCCGGTAATCCATTTTATCGCTTCCATGGCGGCCAGGCAGCCGGCGATTCCGGAAGTGGCCCCCAATACGGGAAAACCGAATGGTTCCCATTCCGGGGAATCATTCGGGTAAATGCAAGCCAGGCACGGCGTTTCCCCGGGCACGATCGTCGTCAGCGACAATTCAAACCCGTACATCGCCGCCTCCACCATCGGCTTGCCGCAGTCGACGCACAATCGGTTCAATTCGTAACGCTCCGGAAAATCATACCGGGCATCGATCACGATATCCGCCGCCTCCACCCACGGTTTGGCTGCTCCGTATTCGATCTTCATGGGGTAACCTTCCATCACCACATCCGGATTGATCCGCCGGAGCTGCTCCATCGCCGTTTCCATCCGCGGTTCGCCGATCCGGGAGCTATCCATTAAAATTTGCCGGTTCAGATCTGGGAGCTGAATGACGCCTTCATGTGCCAAAATCAGTCTCCCGACGCCGGCGGCGGCCAAGTAAACGGCCGCCGTCCCTCCGAGCCCGCCGATCCCGGCGATCATCACCGTCGCTTGCCTGAGTTTACGCTGGCCGTCTTCTCCCAACAGCCCGAGCTGCCGGGCAAACCGCTCATTTTCGGCACGGTTTATTATCTCTCCAATCATGGCGATGTCCCCCTCTTCGGCACTCTTCCCTCTTATAGAGGTTGTTCCAAAAAAGCCGGCATATTGAACATGCATGTTCAGGAAAAGGGAGTCAGTTGCATAAATCTTTCCCGGTTTTGCAATCCTTCGCGAATGCAAGAAACTCCGTATACCAACGCCTTCTCAGCTTCTGCGAACGGAAAAGGAACTCCGCCGCGAAAGCTGTCCGCTACCAAAACCGTTCGTCCGGAATACACGAGCGCGCGGCCGAACCCTTCATCATTCACTTCGATCATGCTCTGGATGACGTTGCCGCTCAACTGTTCAAGGGCGGCTGCGACGGCCTGAAAAAATAAAGGAACCTGCGTTTTCACGACCGGCGACACACGGCAGTCCGCGGCAATCTTTCTTTTCTGTTCCTGCGTACAGAGATACAACTGCTTCATTCTTTGTTCCCGGGTGCAATTCTCATACTTTCCCCATGGATCCAATAATTGAAGACAGCGGTCCAGGCTCGACATGAAGATTTCCCCTAACCGTTCCTCATCCCATTTTCCGGAACCTGCGTGTCCATCCTCCGTTGTATTTAAATCCGGCTCCACCGAAGCGTGCTCCAGCCTAAAGGCTTGTTCCGCCATCATGTTCCCCTCCTTGATCGCCGATTTCCTCTTCGCTCAAAATTTTGGCCAGCCATAACGGCGGCTTCCCCCGCAGCATCTCCTGCAATCGCTTGAGCTGCCCCTCGATACTGCTGCCCATCGGCACCTTGACGGGCATGATTTTTCTCCGGGTGATTCGGGCTGCCGCCGAAGCGCCGATCTGCATCAGAAACACCAGCGCGCAATCTTCTACCGCTGCGATTCGCGCTTCGATCCTCCCGTGCTCATCCTCCCCGCGATCGCCCGACACCCGGCGTATTTCCAGTAGCTCGGTTCCGCCTTCTTTACTAATCTTGTAGATCGCAAACTGCAAACTTTGGCCAAAATGGGCGTTCACCGTCAAGCCGTCATCACTGGCAAAAGCGATCTTCATGCCGCGTTTCCTCCCTTCGAATCAGCATATTGCCCGCCCGGTTAATGAGGTCCATCGCTCCCCTGTATCCAACGCTAACGCTCATATACGCCCCCAATTCGTCGCTGACCGGAAACCCGGCAGCCATAAAAGAAGCGTGAATCCGGGCCGCGCCTTTCCTTCCGTGGCAGTTGCTGATCCACAGGTCGGCCCCTTTGCCCAAGGTTTCGGCATCGTCCAGATCGCCGACCCATACTTCCTGTTCCACTTCCTTCAGCAGGGGAGTCTCACAGGGGGTGACCAGCCCTTTGATCATTACGCCCATCTCCTTGAGCCAGCCAGCCATGGACAGAACGTGGTCCGGTTCTAATGCCACAACAGCTGAAGACCCCGCATAATGAAAATGAGCGTCAAGCATGCTGTCGAGCAGATTTTCACGCTGCCACCTGTACCGCAGCGGGACCGAAACCCCGCTTAATTGCTGCAAGAAAGCAAGCAGTTTATCGGTGGCACTGAGCCCATGAATGCCGGTGAACACTTGATAAGGAATACGGGCCGCGTTCTGCAGTCTTCTTGCCGGACGCTCCATGCTCGCCCCTATGGCAATCGTATAACTGGAGCGGAGCATTTGCTTCAAATCATCCAGCGGGGTGCCGCCCCGGCTGAGCGGGGAAAATCCGGTCAGCAAATGTCCGGAGAGCGAGGTGGACAAATCGGGAATCGTAATGACTTCGAATCCGAAGTCGCTGATGATTTCCTTCAGTTCCATCACATCGCCCGGGGTCAGGCAAGATCCCGGGAGCAGGGTGATCTGCCCCGCAGCCGGTTTGCCGGGAGCCCGGCCGCCTTGGCTTTGTATGACCGCATCCACCATTCCCTCCACCACCGCGCCGTATCCCGACTCCAGCGAACCGCCAAAATCGGGCAGTGTGACCGGAATAATCAGGCAACCCCTGGAAGCTTGTTCGCGGGTATACTTTTTGATAAAAGCCGAATAGTCCGTGCCGGATACATCCGTAAGCTCCGTTCCGATGACAATGATCAAATCGGGGCGGTGTTTGGCGATAACGGTATTCAGAGCTTCCTCCAGATTGCGGTCGGCATCAAATATAACATCCATTTCCTGCAACGCCGACGTCTGAACGGCAATCGTATCGCGAAAATGCCGCGTAAGCAGCGATTTCGAAAAAGCCGCACAACCTTGCGCCCCATGCAGTAAAGCGATCGCCCGGTAACAGCCTTGCACCGCCAGCACGCCTCCCAGCGACGGACCGACGGACAACGGGTTTACCGAGACCGGTTTGGCCATACGTTTAACGGTCATATGCTTTTCCCGCCTCCTCCCACGGTGCCGGACGTTCAGCCAGTTCCCAAACCGGATGCTGCAGGGTATAGTGGATTTGCTCGGCCAGCCTTAGCAGCCCATCGTAGCCCGCATAAGCCGTATGCCGCTCCTGGTTAATATCAATGAACGGAATCCGCTCCTTCATCGCGACATACATGTTCCGGCCTCCAGCAATCATCAGATCCGCTTTCCGCTCCTTGACAGCTTTCAATATCCGCTTTGCGCCGCCTTCGGGGATATACTCGGCGTCCTCTCCGATCCGATCCACGATCCGGCTCACGTCTTCGGCCGTGCTTTTATTCGTTCCGACGCCGACGACCCGGATGCCGAGCTCGTTTAATGCGGAAATAACGGACCAGCTTTTTACGCCGCCCGTATACAGAATTGCTTTCTTTCCTTTAAAAAGCTTGCGATACGGCTTCAATGCCGCCGCTACCCTCGCTTCCTCCCGTTCGATCAGGCGGTCTACCTTGAACTCCGTATTCCGGTCGTTCAGCAAGTACGCCATTTGGCGCAAGGAATAACTGGTTTCCTTTGCGCCATAGAAAGAGCCTTCAAAGTATGGAATCCGGTAGGTTTGTTCCATTCGTTTCGCAAGGCCGAGCAAAGCCCGGCTGCAGACAACCATATTGACCTTGGCCCGGTGCGCCCAGCCGATTTCCTTGAACCGGCCGTCCCCGGTAATTCGGGAACTGACCGTAATTCCGGCCCGGTTCATCAATTTTTCGATCTCCCACATCTCGCCGGCGATGTTATACTCGCCAAGCAGATTCACGTCCGATCCCCTCGCGGTATCGTCCGGCTCGTTGCGGCCGATCACGTACTGCATTAACGCCTCGCCCGCAAGCCGGTTGCCAAGGTTTTTACTGCCGACAAATCCCGGACTTGTCACGGGAATGACCGGAAATCCGAGCCGGGCCGACGCTTCTCCGCAAACGGCATCGAGATCTTCGCCGATCAGGGCGGTAACGCATGTCGCATAGACGAAGATGGCGGGCGGAGCGAACCGCTCCGCGATATAATCGATGCTATCCCTCAGTTTTTTTTCCGCGCCGAATATAATGTCCCGCTCCCCCAGCGCCGTCCCGAAACCGTACTCCGACAACCGGGGTCCGCTGGACAAGCTTCCCCGGCTCTCCCAGCTGTTCCCGATGCAGGCTGCCGGTCCATGGACCAGATGCGCGGCATCGGCAATCGGGAGCAAAGTAATTTGCGCTCCGTCGAACGCGCATCCCCCGGCGGCTTCTCCCGGTTTCGGGCGCGGACAAGCTTTGGATTTCGGCTCCAGGTTCAAACAATCCGTATCGTGCACAGGTACTTTCGAGGTCGCCTCCATCCTTCCCACTCCCCTGTTTCCAAGTTGACGTAGCTTGCCTAAAGGATTTATCTCACCAGATCAAAGCCGTATTCCGGCGCTTGATCGTCCAATTGCTGAAGTACCGTATTTACGATCAAACTCAATACGTTAAGCGTGCCTTCATAGCCGATAATCGGATAGCGGTGCATATGATGCCGGTCGAAGATCGGAAAGCCGAGACGCACCAGCGGGATGTTTGCGTCCTTGGCCGCATATTTCAGATGCGAGCTTCCGATCGCCAGATCCACCGGATCGCTGATCAGCAGGGATCTCATATGCCATAGATCCCGGCCGATATGAACTTGCCCCTCCTCCCCGTACGGACTGGATGCCAGCAGTCCTTCCGCTTCCTGCTGGAATTCCTTATCCCCGTTGGTGCAGACGATGTGTACCGGTTCCATGCCCGTCTCCAGGCAGAACCCGATGAGCCCGAGCAGCAAATCGGGATCTCCGGCCATAGCCACCCGCTTTCCGTGCAGATAATTGTGCGAATCCGTTAAAGCATCGACGATCTTCCCCCGCTCCTCCGTCAGTTCCTTCGGCACATCGAGGCCGGTGATTTCGGAGATCGCCGCCAGCAACCGGTCCGTAGCGCGGATTCCGATCGGCGTCGGCATGGCGATGACTTGCTGGCTCCAACCGCTTTGAATATATTCCAGCGTTTTCTTCACCGCATATTTTTGCAGCGATATCGTACCCAAGGCACTTGCCGCTTTAGGCACGTCGGACAGTTTCGTTCCGCCATAATAGTAGCTGTATTCCCCCGCCGCCGGCGAATCGAAATTGCCGCTGTGATCGCCAAGGAACGTATACCCGCTTCCAAAGAGACTCAAGATTCGCTTTAACTCGGCGAAGTTGCCCGTATACGGCTCGAAGCCAAGGATCAGATTCAGTTTGGCGAAATCGGCTTTGGAGCTCGCTGCCCCTTCTCCGCCCCGCTCATACAAATAACTTAGAATCGATTTGAGCATCGCATCGTAACCGGTGATATGCGAGCCCACGAAACTTGGCGTATTCGCATAAGGAACGGGGACGTCTTTGCCGATCGCGCCTTCCTGGCGCGCCGTCTCGATAAAAGCGTTCAAATCGTCGCCGATGACTTCGGCCATGCACGTCGTGGAAACGGCGACCATCTCGGGCTTATACAAGGCCACGCTGTTTTCCAGGCCTTCGATCAAATTTCTCATGCCGCCGAATACCGCCCCATCCTCCGTCATGGAGGAGGAGACCGCCGGTACCGGCTCTTTGAAATGCCGGGATAAATGGCTGCGGAAGTAAGCCGTGCAGCCTTGGGATCCGTGCAGGAAAGGCAATGTCTTTTCAAACCCGAGCGCGGCCATCACGGAACCGAGCGGTTGGCACGCCTTGGCGGGATTCACGACCAGCGAGTTTCTCGCGAAGTTCTTCTCCTTATATGCCTCGGATTTTGAATAAGCGGTAGCTTCCTCCAACTCTGCCGCCGTGCAAGGCGCCTCGAAGGCTTTTTTGCGCTCAAGCAGCTCCTGATACTCTTCTCTCAGAAACAAATCATTGAAATCGGCTATCTCCGGTTTTACGCTCATACGCTCACCGCCTTTCTTTGCGGGTCTTCCAGCAGATTCCACACCGGACTGTTTACGGTCATATCCATGTCTCTCGCAAAAACTTTGAATCCGTCAAACCCGTGATACGGTCCGCTATAATCCCAGGAATGCATCTGACGGAACGGAATGCCCATTTTGTGATAAACATATTTCTCTTTGACCCCGGCCCCCATCAGATCGATGTCCAGCTTCTGAGCCAGCTCCTCCAATTCATAAGCGGAAGGATCATCATAAATGATCGTGCCTTCCTTCAGATCGGGAAAAGTACGCGTATAATCGTCCTTGTGGCCGAATTCATAACCTGCAGCCACGATCTCCATGCCAAGATCCTCGTAGGCGCCAATCGTATGGCGAGGGCGAAGCCCTCCGATCAGCAGCATCACTTTCTTGCCTTCCAGACGCGGACGGTATTTGCCGATGATGGCATCCATCTGAATCTGGTATTTTGCGATCATTTTCTCGCAATTGTTACGGATATGATCGTCAAAACGGTCCGCAATCGCCCGCAAACTCTCGATCGTTTTGGTCGGTCCGAAGAAATTGTATTCCATCCAAGGAACCCCGTACTCCCGCTCCATCGTCGTGCACATGTAGTTCATCGACCGGAAGCAATGAATCAGATTCAGCTTGGATTTATGGGCGATCGCCAGCTCGTTGATCGAGCCGTCGCCGGACCATTGGGCAATGACCCGCAGCCCCATCTCTTCCAGCAAAATCCGGGACGCCCAGGCGTCCCCGCCGATATTGTAATCTCCGATAATGCTGACATCATAAGGTCCGCATTCCTCAAGCTCGCGGCGGCCCATCAGGAAATCGCGGATCGCATCATTCGCGATATGATGGCCGAGCGACTGGCTCACCCCGCGGAAGCCTTCGCAGCGGACGGGTATGATCGGGATGCCGATTTCCGCGGACATTTTTTTCGCTACAGCCTCAATATCGTCGCCGATCAGCCCGACCGGGCATTCCGTCTGGATGGAGATCCCTTTCGCCAGCGGGAACAGCTCTTTAATCTCCCGGCAGATTTCCTCCAGCTTTTTATCCCCGCCGAAGACGATGTCCTTCTCCTGAAAATCGCTCGTAATTTGCATCGCCGTAAAATTGTCGATTCCAAGCGTCCCTGTGGCATAATTCCGACGGGTCCCCCAGCTGTATTGTCCGCAACCGACCGGTCCGTGACTGATATGAATCATATCTTTGATCGGCCCCCATACGACCCCTTTGGAACCTGCATAAGCGCAGCCACGGACCGTCATGACCCCCGGACGGGATTTCATATTGGATTTAATGGAACATTTCCCGCAGTTGATCAGATTCTCATCATTGATTTCATAATGCTTGCTTCGGTCTTTCCTGGCCTTATCGGGATACACTTCCAGCATTTCATCGATCAGGTTTTGCTTGCTGCCGAGGTCCGTACTCATGGTTTCCCCTCCTCCTTGCGATCACTATTGGTTTCGATCCGACCTGTTGCCTCCTGCGACTAGACCGCCTTTTGCTGACTTTGAGTCGCTTTGATATGCGCCTCTTCATCCTCAATTACGCCGAAGTTAATGAGCAGGTCCTCCAGTTCCTCCATGGAGATCGGCGTCGGGATCGTCAGCATATCGTTATGCAAAATTTTGTTTGCCAACATTTCGTATTCCTTGGCTTGTGCATGTTCCGGAGAATATTGGGCCACCGTCATTCTACGCAGCTCGGCATGCTGCACGACGTTGTTTCGCGGCAAGAAATGAATCATTTGCGTGTTCAGCCGCCGGGCAAGCTCGGTGATCAGTTCATCTTCCCGGTCGGTGTTCCGGCTGTTACAGATCAGACCTCCTAACCGCACTCCGCCGCTGTTCGCATATTTCAAAATCCCGCGGGCGATGTTATTCGCTGCGTACATAGCCATCATTTCACCGGAGCAAACGATGTAGATTTCCTGCGCCTTGTTCTCGCGGATCGGCATCGCAAACCCGCCGCATACGACGTCGCCAAGCACGTCATAGGAAACGAAATCCAGCCCGTCATACGCTCCTTGTTCTTCCAGGAAATTGATCGCCGTGATGATGCCCCTTCCTGCGCAACCAACGCCAGGCTCAGGCCCGCCGCATTCCACGCAAGAAATATCTCCGAACCCTTGTTGGACAACGTCTTCCAATTCCAAATCTTCCACGGTTCCCCGTTCCGCAGCCAGATGAAGCACCGTTTGCTGAGCTTTCGTGTTCAGAATCAACCGGGTCGAATCCGCCTTCGGATCACAGCCGACAATCATCGTCTTCTGGCCAAACTTCGTGGCAAGCTGGGCTAACGTGTTTTGCGAAGTCGTCGATTTTCCGATTCCGCCCTTTCCGTAAAAAGCGATTTGTCTCATGTTACATCATCCTTTCGAATTAAATGATTTTGAAAATAATGGTTATATCTGGAACTCTCGAGAATGAGATTTTCCGCGTCTCCTTTGCGAACAATCGGTACAATCCCGGCTCTTTGCAGCTGTTTGCGCGGATGGTCGCCGATCCCGGAACAGAGCAGAATCTGGCAGTCCCCCAGAATGGAGCATATTTCGCGCAGCGTAGCATCTTTATCGCCGTTACACTCCGCACGGCCGTGGCAGTAGGATTGGATTTTCCGAACTCCGAGCAACTTCACTGTAAAACCGTCGCTTTCGTAAATCAAGAACTCCTGGGCATGACCGAAATGCAGGTTCACTTTCCCCGAGCCTCTGGTCGCGACCGCAACCCTCGTTATAAACCGGGGGACTTCGGAAGATTCCGAAGCGATGATCTCGTGCTGCGGATCCCTTCGCCTGTGCAGCCGCTGCCTGATTTTTTCATCCAGACTGGCTTGAAGTTGTTCCCTGGCTTCCAAATTCAGGGGCGGCGCCTGTTCAATGCTCTCCCAAGTAAAATCCGCGCTACGGTCCTGGCCAAGGAGCCCGATGGCGTCGGCGCGACATTGGCGGCAGTGCCGCATGATCTTCATGCCTTCCTTGCCACAAATCTCCTGCAGGGCATGAAGCTCCTTCGGCCGGGGTGCCCGCTGTCCCTCTTGCTCGTATTGACTGCCCGGCGCGACGATGAGCGGCGTTACATTGTGAAGGGCCGCTCCAAGCGACTTCACGGTTTTGGACACCTCCGGC
The DNA here is from genome assembly GCF_046559655.1 of Fontibacillus forbon. NCBI lineage: Bacteria > Bacillati > Bacillota > Bacilli > Caryophanales > Paenibacillaceae > Fontibacillus > Fontibacillus forbon. The sequence goes on from NZ_JBKGFV010000002.1 coordinate 531,635, forward strand.
AGATGACCCTCGTTGACTCCCGGTATCAGTACGGAATTGACTTTGCATAGTACCCCCCGCTCGCTTAAGGCTTTCAGGCCGGCCAATTGACGCGAAATGAGCAGTTCGGCGGCCTCTTTTCCTTCATACCGGACGCCGTTATCGTACACCCAGGCATAAATCCGGCTGCCGATCTCGGGATCGATTGCATTGATCGTAATTGTCACGTGCCGGATCTCCAGTTCCTCAATGACGTCCAAATGCTCAAGCAGCGTCAGTCCATTGGTACTAAGGCAGAGGTTCACGTCAGGTACGCCGGACCTGACCTTCCGGAACGTTTCAAAAGTCCGGTCCGCATTGGCGAGAGGATCGCCGGGTCCGGCAATTCCCACGACGGACAACTGCATAAGTTGGGCGGCAACTCCCTTCACCTTCTTGTCGGCCTGATCCGGCGTGAGCACTTCGCTAACGACCCCTGGACGGCTTTCATTGACGCAATCGAATTTGCGGTTGCAGTACCGGCATTGAATGTTGCAAGCCGGGGCTACGGGAAGATGCATCCGGGCGAAATATCGGTGAGCTTCTTCGTTGTAGCAAGGGTGGCGGCTAATCTCTTCCATTAAGGCAGAACCGCTGCATCTTCCAGACTCCATTCTCCGTTTCCTCCCCTCTCCAGTTCCAGTCCCTTCGTTTTAAATGTCAGGTTTTACTTGCTGTAATCTCGATAAATTACTTTTATTTACATTCATCATATTTACATCCGAGCAATGCGTCAATTAACTTAACATTAAGTTTGCTCGTTTTCAGGGTGAGTTTGCTATTTCGTCAATTTACATGTTATATATGTTTACATTTATATAACATGTAAACGATTACCAATGACTTCACATCTTCTCTTGTCCTTCAAAGACCGATCCTTCATTGCAAAATCACGCAAAAAAAGTCCGGCAACTTTGCCGGACTCGAAACATAAATACCGCTATTAATATAAACTTACCGTGTGCAGTTCGATTCTGCCGCTATGCACTTTCACCGTAACAACTGTCTCCTTAGCACGGACAAGCGATGCTTGAATTGTCGCTGATCCTTCTTCATTCCTCGCCAATGCAGTTCGCGCCAGCTCTACCCCGTCCTGCAATAGACTCACTACCGCTTCTTCCCGGCAGACCAGCTCAAGCTCCACCGTATGGCCTTCTTCCGCTAAGCTGAAAGTGTAGCCCGCAAACTCATCCGAGGTCAATTCCAGTGCAAGCCAGTTCCAACCGCTATCAAAGCCGAATCTTCTGTTTTGCGGCTCACGGGTAATCGGAACAATGCCCATTTCGGTCTTAGCCCGGTACTTGTAAATATTCCCCTCCGAACGAAGGCCGCTGAACGATATCCCTTTGCCCGGCAGCTCATCAAAATCGGTTCCCCGGACGCGGCATCCCGGCTGACGAAAAGCCGATGCCGTGACAAGGGGGTGAGGAGTGCAGTTTTCCACTTTGATATTGTCCAGGTACTCGTTCAGAATCCCCTGTATCACTTCATAACCGGGACGCGGTCCTCCCTCGATATACGACAGTAATTTCTCCCAGCCCTCCGGCTTGTTCACGGCGAAAGGAGAATTATCCCTCTCCATCTTTTTCCACGGCCACAGGTTATAACCGATCCCAAGCGACACGGCTAGCGGATACATGGCGGCAAACCACTCTAGATCGTTTTCTCCGGTTTCCCCCAGCCATACTGGCTGATCCAGACGCTCGGAGAGTTCCAAATATTCGTCATATGCCTCTTTACCGGGCATACAGGCATAACGATGGAAATGAATGACCATATTGGGATCGTATCTTTTATAAAATACCGCCGTGTTCGTGGACCAGTGATGTCCTTCCACGGACAGCATGTGCCGGGAATCGATCTCCCGGATCGCGGAAATGACTTCGTCATAGAACGCCGCCAGCCGCTCCACGAGGAAAAACTCATGCTTCCCTTCCATCAACCCGGGGCACAGCGGCTCGTTCAGCAGATCGTAACCGCCGACGATCCAGCGGTCTCGGTAACGGCGGGCCAATTCCTTCCACAGCTCAATCCCTTTATGCCAGCTATCCTCGTCGGTGAATAAGCGGGGAAAGTCATCCACCGAATCGTCAATATTGGCTCCGGTTTGCCCCCCGGGTGCGCCGTGCAAATCAAGAAAAGCATAAAGCCCGAACTCCTCGCACCAGTCCAGACAACGGTCGATCAGTTCAAATCCGTCCTCTTTCCAGTATATCCCCGGCTCATCTTCCATCAATACCCGCCAGCCGATCGGGATACGCAATGAGTTGTATCCCTGCTCAGCCATAAGCCGAATGTCTTCCCGGGTGACATAATTTGCGCGGAAACGCTTCCAAAAACTCTCGGCATAATGACTGCCTGCCAGTTCCCGGATCACCGCCTCTATCCGCCGCGGGCGATCGAATCGACTGTTATGGGACAGCCACATATATCCTTCGCATAACAGCCAGTTGCCGAGGCCCCAGCCTGTGAGGATAATTTCCTCGCCGTCTTCGTTTACGACCTTGTTTCCCTCCGCGCGCAAAAAACCTTTGACCAGCGAACGGCTCGTTTTTTCAAACATTTCGCGTCCCTCCTGCTCCTGCTGCTGTCGAATTTGTCGCCATCATTATAGCATCCGCCTGTGATCGGAAAGGGTATTCCCGACATTTCGGCCCCAAATCCGAAAAATCGGGACATTTGTCATTGTTGACGATTTCCTTTTTCTGCCTTATTATATATATCTAAAAGATATATATTTTGATCGGAGATCCTGCCATGGCTGCAAATAAAAATAAGACCTCCTATGTCATCCTGGGCCTGCTTAACGAAGAGAATTTGTCGGGCTATGAAATCAAAAAGATCGTGGATATGCGGTTATCGTTTTTCTGGAATGAAAGTTTCGGCCAGATTTATCCGGAGCTAAAACGGCTTGCCTCCGCAGGACTGATCGCAGTTTTGGAGGAACCGAAGGGGGAAAACGGCAAGCAGAGCAAGAAATACGAAATTACGGAGCAGGGTAAGGCGGAATTGCAGGAATGGCTTAAAGCCCCGGTAGAAAAAGAACTTATCCGCTTCGAAATTTTGCTGAAACTTTATTTTTCCAACGCGTCCTCCTCCAAGATCATGTTGGAACATATCAAACAATTTCAGATCAATCACCAGCGGCAACAGCTGCTGTTCGATCAATTTGAAGCCCAGCTTAAGCAGGATATCGACGTACACAGCAATCACAGGCAAATTCTCATGGTTTTGTCTTTCGGGCAAAAATTGTGGAATTCGTATGCCGAGTGGTGTGAAGAAAGTATCAAGCTATTGGAAAATGCCGTCGCCGGACAGGAGGATGACGTCCTTGATTAAAGAGGTGGATTTTTACTATTTTTCGGGTACGGGAAATACGGAGGCAATCGTTAAACATGCCGTCAACATCCTGGAGCAGCACGGTCATCAAGTGACGTTAAGGCAGATTGAACACGGCTACATACCGAACGAATCGGTTCATGAATTATGGCTCGCCTTTCCCGTCAATTCGCAAGCGGTATCCCCGTTTATCTGGAAATTTTTCAATTCATTGCCCCACAGCCACGGAACTATCGTCCATGCGATCGTTACGCTGAACAATTCCGCCTATTTGTTGGAACCACTTCATGCCTTGCTAACAGACAAAGGGTATGTTCCCGCCTCCGCATGCGAAATAAGTATGCCTAACAATATGAGCGATCAGAAATATGACGCTGAACAGGACCGGCACACCCTTACGGCGGCTTTTGAGAAGGCGGACCAATTTATCCGCAATACGATGAGTGGCGAATTCAAATGGAAATCACAGTATAAAGGTTCCAAATTCGTGTCTTTTCTGTCCAGGCGGACAAGTCTGCCATGGATGTCCATGAGAATGATGATGAAGCTGCATACCGATCCGGCAAAATGCATGGGCTGCGGGTTGTGCGCAAAGCAATGTCCGGTAGGCAACATTACCATGATACATCAGTTTCCACAGCATGAACGCCATTGCAATTTCTGCATGAAATGCGCGGCTTATTGTCCCAAACAAGCGATAAATATAGCGCGCAGAGAGAATATCGTTTTCCGCCATGCGGTCATGGAACGAAAAATGATAAAACCTACGATTCCACAATAGAATGGAGATACCCATGGGACTGTCCTTGAAAGGAATTCTGATTCCCCTGCTAGTGTTGCTGCCGAACCTTCTTTTTGCGTTCATAGGACCTCAACATATGCCCAAAAACCTATTATCCACGCCTCTGATCTTTACCGTATTGGAACGGATCGGCCAAGTGGCGTGTTTTACGATGCCCATCCTGTTCGGCAAAAAGATAGCGGAGCAACAGGGTAACTTCCTTCCTATTCTTATGGCGATATGCCTGCTTGTTTACTATCTGTGCTGGATTCGCTATTTCGCCGGCGGCCGGGAGTTTGCGTTGTTGTTTAAACCTTTAGGATATATCCCCATACCAATGGCTTTGTTCCCGATCCTTTATTTCCTGCTTCTCGGACTATGGTTGAAATCCTATCTTTTCGTTACGCCTGCGCTTCTGTTTGCCGTCGGCCATTTCGTCAACAGCTGGAACGTATATGCTCAGATAAAATGAGGCTTTGGAGGATACACAAAAAAAACAGGTTCTTGACGGCTTAGCGGCCAATCAAGAACCTGTAACTGTTAAAGGAAGATGCGGTCGAGAGGACTCGAACCTCCACGGGGGGTTAGCCCACACGGACCTGAACCGTGCGCGTCTGCCAATTCCGCCACGACCGCATAATTTCGTCGATGCAAAGTTTGCAGCAACGAAATATATATTAACATGTATTTGAAAGCGAGTCAACAAGCAAAATGGATCCAAGCTGAATCGTTACTTCTACCGTAGAGAAGGTCATCTTTCAACGTGCTCCCGCCCTGCTAATGCAGCTTCCACCTCTCCCTTGGCCGGCACCCCCTCCCAATCCCCGGGGGCTTGAATGACCATCGAGCCGACCAGATTCCCCAGCCTCACCGCTTCTTCATGGGAATCTCCCGCAATCAGTCCGGCCAGGAATCCGGCGCAAAAGCCGTCGCCCGCACCAACCGGATCGACCACATTTCGGACCTGGAAGTAAGGCACTTCCGTAAGCTTTCCTTGCTCCAATAAGTAGGTCACATTCGGACCGCCCTTGATAATTTTCACGGCAGATAATTTGTTAAGTTCAGAAACGAGTTCATCCATACTTTCCAATTGATAGAGCAGCCGCAGTTCATCCAGACCGGGGAGATAATAATCGGCCTGCTCCGCCAGGGCCAGTAAAACCGGTCTGGCTTCATCCGCGCTCCATAGCTTCAAGCGAAGATTAGGGTCAAAGCTCACTTTGGTCCCATGCTTCTTAGCTAATTCCACTGCCCTGAACACCGTATCTCTGCATGTACTGCTTAAAGCAGCTGTAATGCCGGTAATGTGCAAGATCTCGGCATTCGCGATATAGCCTTCATTCAGATGTTCCGGCGTCATGCCGCTGGCCGCGGAATATTTCCGGTAATAATAGACCGAACTCCTGTCGCCAACCTTTTCCCGCATCATCAACCCGGTGGGGGCATCTTCAGCAAACGTCACGCCGGACATATCTACTCCCTCGCCCCGGATTGCCTTGTAAATACGGCGCCCTACAGGATCGTTGCCGAGCCTGCCGAACCAGCCCGAAGAAATCCCCAGCCTCGAAAGGCCGATGGCCACATTGCTCTCGGCTCCGCCGAAGGACATATCAAGCCCCGGGCTGTACTCCAGCCCTTTTAAACCCGCAGACATCAACAATCCCATACTTTCCCCGAACGTTATGACCTCCGGACCCTTTTTGAAACGAATATCCTCCACTCTCCTATGCAACACTATGCAACAACTCCTCGCAACCCTACATCAGATTCTCCAAAAATCACTGCCGGAAAAAATAATCTCCTTAGAAAAGCCCGTCTCCCCTTCCCCCGCTTCAAAACAATCTCCCCAAGGCACCCGTTGCAAACGTAAAGCGGCTGCGTCCCGGACCCCAAATTCCTGATAACAGACGCTGTCTTCGTTCGCAGGGTCGCCCCAATTGTCCCAGCCGAGAGGATGAATGTGTCCGCCCAAGTTGCAGTCCACGAACACGGTCTTGGCATACTCGCGCCATGGCCGTCCCAGAAATACCGAGGACACTCCGGGCTCCGCAGTCAGATAGCAGTTCTTGAACACATAACCGTACTCTTGTCCATAAGGAGTAGAAGACGCCGTAATATAGCTCTCCTTGTTTCCGCTATGAAGCAGACTGTGTATTTCACAGTGCTCGAACAAAGCCGTTGCCCCGCCGAAAATGAAATCGAGCGTTCCCTCAATACGACAATTCAGATAGTACTGCCGATAATGCGGATGATGATCCCGCAGGGGAATTCCGCCAAACTTCAGCCGCTCTTTAGGCGCGGGCGGCAACGGTCCCGTAAATAACGTGTCCTGATGACCTTTAAAAATACAATTTCTGAACAAGGTCTGATCGCAATGGGCATATACGGCAACCGCCTGGCCGATGTTCTCGCCTTGTCCGGCCGTGTTGGCTATCATGAGATTGTCCAAGACGAGATGGCTGCCGCCCAGAAATAAGGTCGGAGTCGCAAATGTTCCGATTTCCTCTCCGTTTTCATCTTTTTCCTTCGCGTACCGGTTCATCGTTATTTCTACATGTCCGATCCCGATCACATGCAGATGAGAACGATAAATTTGTACCGTTTCTTCATATACGCCGGACAAAATATACAAGGTCGCCGGTTCCATGGATGACGACTGTTCCAGGGCATCTACGGCTTCCTGAATACTTTGATAATCACAGAACGATTGTTTTCCTACCAACATCCTTGGGTCGTTCCTTTCTCTTTCATTCTGACGGAACCACCGTTACCTGCTCCACCAGCCGTTCAGACTTGGCCGTGTTCTTGGAACGGCAATTCATGACTTCCACGTCTTCCCCGTTTTCAATGTAAAAGGCAGGGCCTTCATGGTTCTCGATCGTCACCTGTCTGAACTGCACATCCCGCACATTCCCCAAATAGAAGCCGCGGTTATGCATGTCTTCGATCCCTGTCATCATCGCCGGACGGCCGGGAATCGCATTTTTCGCCATCGAAATCTCAATACCGTCGAACGTGATCTCCGAAATATACTGCTCCGCAAGCCCATATATGAACCCGGCCGCGGCGTGCACGTTGCGCGCGGTAATATTCGCGAAATGAATGCGCCGGAAATTCGGCGTCTCTTCGGTAACCGGATAAGGATTTTTATCCCATACGTACTTTTCCTTGCCGCGGGGGCCGCAGAAATAATAGAGGTTCATAATAAACGGACAGATCACGTCCTCCATTACCACGTTGCTGATGCGAATGTCTTCGACGATCCCTCCCCGGCCCCTCCGGGATTTCATACGAATGCCTCGGTCCGTCTGCTTGAAAATGCAATTGCTGATCGTCACGTTGGAGATATTTCCGCTCATTTCGCTGCCCAATACAACGCCGCCGTGCCCATGAACCATCGTACAGTTTGTGATCGTAATGTTTTCACACGGAATTCGCTCTGCCGTATCTTCGGTTCCCGCCTTGATCGCGATACAATCGTCGCCAACATCGATATTACAGTTGCTGATCCTTACATTCGTGCAGGATTCCGGATTAATGCCGTCCGTATTCGGCGAATCCGCCGGGTTATAAATGGAAAGATTGTCGATGGTCACGTCGTAGCAAAGAATCGGATTGACGGTCCAGCTTGGGGAATTCTTCAGCGACACATCTTTCAGCGTCACCCGCCGGCAGCGGTCAAAGCTGATCAGCTTCGGCCTTGGATACTCAAGTTGTTCCGGCGCGTTCTGTTGCTTCTCCCACCAAGGCTGCCCGTTTCCGTCCAGACAGCCGCTTCCGGTCACCGAAATATGTTCCAGATCGCTTCCGTAAATACAGGAAGCGTGGACCGGGCGCTTCACCCCCTCCCATCTGGACTCCACCACCGGATAATCTTCCGGATTACTGCTGAACGACAGGACTGCGCCGGGGCTTAGCCGGAGTTCAATATGGCTTTTCATCATAATCGCGCCCGTCAAGTAAGTCCCTGGCGGAACATAAACCGTCCCGCCCCCCGCCTGGCTTGCTGCTTCAATCGCTGCCGCGATCGCTTCCGTCGCAGGTACTCCGCTGTTCTTGAGCGCACCGAATTCGGCAATGTTAAACAGTTGCATAGTCATGTTCTCCTATCTGTTCATTAACGTTTGCATTTCAACGCATGCCATGACAAATGCCCCGACCCCGTGCAAATCGTTCTTCACCTTCGGCCGGGTTACGTAATTCTCGTAATCGCCTGCCGAGGTGCCGATGCAAATGTCGGGAAGCACAAACCTGCCCGTCTCATCCCATTCGATGACCGAAGTTAATCCATTGAACCCTTTTTGGGCTGCAGCCAGAGCATCTTCCTCCACCACCCCGTGCTTCACGGCTTTGGCGATCGTGTACACAAACAGGCAGGACCCGGAAGTTTCCAGCCAATTCTCCGGCCGGTCTCCCTTGTCGACCACCTGGTACCACAGCCCGCTCTCGATATCCTGATAACGGATGAGCGCGTAGACGAAATCATGCAACTCTTTGGCCAGGTCATCCCATCCCGGCGAATGAGCCGGCAGCAAATCAAGAAATTGGGATAAGGCAAGGCCGTACCAGCCCAGCGATCTGCTCCAGAATTCCGGGGAGCACCCCGTCTGCGGGTCGGACCACGGCATGCGGCGGCTTTCGTCCCAGGCGTGATACAACAGACCGGTGTTTTCATCCTTCATGTTTTTCCGCATAAGCCTTTCCTGATGCAGGACCGTTTCCCGTAACCCTTCGTCGCCGTAGACATTGGCATATTTCAGGGAAAATACCCCGGCCATATACAGCCCATCCAGCCACATCTGATTCGGGTACTTATCCTTGTGCCAATATCCGCCCTCGGATGTTTTATTCAAGGTTAGCAGCAGATTCCGAAGTTTTTCCGCAGCGATCCTGTACTTGGATTGGCCGCTCCGTTCATGCAGCCTGAAGAGGAGAAGTCCCGCCTGCATAGCATCCAGCTCATCCCTGGCAAAATAGAAATTTCCGTATTCATCTACCAGATCATCCACATATGCCTGGATGTATTCCATATAACGGTCTTCTTGAACGGCTTCCCAAAATAGCTCCATCCCGCAGAGAAAGACCCCTTGATGATAGTGCCAGCGGTGCGCGGGAGGAAGTCCGCCCGCCGTGTAAGTGTCCATTAAAGAATCGCAAGCCTTCTGGGCCCATTTCATCGGTGTGTCCGGCCGACCAACTGTCATCTCAAAGCTCCTTCCAAATATGAATACTCTCTACGTTCTCTTTCATTCCTTAGCCTTTCATCGATCCTAACATGGCGCCTTTGGCGAAATGCTTCTGCAAATATGGATACACCATAAGAATAGGAAGCGTAGCCACAACGATAACCGCCATCTTGATCGTCTGATCCGGCGGCGGAACGGTGCCGTCGAGCGTACTGCTGTGATCCATTCCGCTGGCAAGGACTACGATTTGTCTCAGCAATACCTGGATCGGCCATTTGGCGCTGTCATCCAGATAAAGAATGGCGCTCATATAGGTGTTCCAATACGTTACTGCATAGAACAGGGAAATCGTGGCGATCGCCGGCATCGATAACGGCAGCACAATCTTGAACAAAATGCCGAAGTCGTTACAACCATCGATCTTTGCCGATTCCTCCAGTCCCTCGGGAATATTCTGAAAAAAGTTTTTGAGAATGATCATATTGAACGCACTGATCGCCGACGGAAGAATAAGCGCCGCATACGAATCGATCAGCCCTAATTCCTTCACGACCAGAAAAGTGGGAATCATCCCGCCATTAAACAGCATGGTGAAGACGACCAGAAAGTTGAACACATTGCGTCCATCCAGATCTCTTCTGGAAAGTCCGTATGCCATTAATGCAGTTATAAACATACTGAACAGAGTACCTATAGCCGTGACACCGATGGAGACGCCCATCGCTCTAAAAATCGTATCCGTTGAAAAAATAAACTTGTATGCCTCCAGGCTCCATACCTTAGGAATCAGCACAAATTTATTCGCTGCCAGTTCCGCGCTTGTCGTGAAAGAGCCCGCAACAACGTGGACAAAAGGAAGCACCGTAATCAAAGCTATGATTGCCAGCAGCGTAAAGTTAATAGCCGCATAAATTCTGCCGCTGATAGATCTGTCTTCTACCATTCCAATTCCTCCCGCGTATCAATAAACGCCTTCTTCTCCCATTTTCTTGGATATCCGGTTTACGAGCATGACCATGATTAAGCCAATGATCGATTTAAAGAATCCAATCGCCGTACTGTAACTGAATTGGCCTTGCCTTAAGCCTGCCGTGAAGACATACGTATCGATAATTTCCGCTACTTCCCGGTTCATGGAGTTCAGCAGCAGATAAACATGTTCAAAGCCCAGATCCAGCACGTGGCCGATTTTCAAGATGAACAAGGTAACGATAACGCCCCGGATCGCCGGGAGCGTGATATGCCACACTTGCCGCAGCCTCCCGGCTCCGTCCATCCGCGCCGCCTCATAAAGTCCCGGGTCGATCGCCGCAATGGAAGCCAGGTAAATAATCGTACCCCAGCCCGCTTCTCTCCAAATGACCTGAAAAATATACATCGGCCTGAACCAGCCGGGACTAAGCAGAAAATTGACTTTTTCAAATCCGAAGTACACAAGCAACTCGTTAATAATGCCCCCGTCCATCGTGACCATAACAAATGAGATCGAGACGATGATGACCCAAGACATGAAATGCGGCAAATAAACCATGGTCTGGAATATCCGCTTAAAAAAGTTGCCCCGGAGTTCATTCAGCATTAGGGCCAAAATAATCGGAACCGGAAAATAAATAAACAGATTCAGTGCGAACAGGATTAGCGTATTTTTTAAGATCGTAAAAAACTCCGGCTCGGCGAACAGCCTTTTGAAATGCTCCAACCCGACCCATTCGCTGCCGGTTATTCCCTGGTAAGGCTTATAGTCTTGGAATGAAATGATCAATCCGTACATCGGAGCGTATTTAAAAATAAGGAAATAGAGCACTCCCGGCAATAACATGACATAGATCCATTTGTTTCTCCACAGCCGCTTTTTGAGATCCCCGGTCTTTTTAACCCTCTTGGGCTGAAATTTGGGGGCTGCGCTGGACGGAGCGGTGACTTCCTGCATGAGTCTCTTCCTCTCTGCTTCATAAATTCGAACAACATTCCGCTGAACCACAGCAAGGTGATAGAAAAGGCTATTGAAATTTCAATAGCCTTTTCGGTTTTTAAGTTCAGTCAACTGATTATTTTGCTGCAGCGTTGTACTCCTCGATGATTTTTGCGCCGCCCCGGCTCTTCCAATCCTCGACCGCCTTATCAAAACCGGCCTTATCGATCTGCCCGTACATGTATTTGTAAGTTGCATCCGTAATAATTTGTTGAAGCTCTACGCCTTTTTCCGTATAAGTCGCCGAATCGAGAGCTGCCGTAGGATCCGGAACGCCCACTTTGACATTTTCAAGGATCAGCTCTTCGGCATGAATCCGGCCCGGCAACGTATTGTAAGGTTCGTACATCCCGTTCGTTTCGGATTCTCCGATTACGCTGTCCTTGTAGCCCTTCACTTCGCGTTCGTTCAATTCCTTGTCGTCGCCTGCCTTGGCTTTACCCTCTACGACCGTATAGTGCGTGCCTTCAATCCCCCAGTACATCAGATTGGCAACTTCAGGGGTCATCATTTTATCAAAGAACCCAAGAATCTTTTTAAGTTCCGCTTCGTCCTTTACGGCTGATTTCGGGAACAATACTACGTTGTTATAGCCCGGAATCATCCATTGCGCGAACTTTCCGTCAGGACCGGCGACCATACTGTGAGTATCCAGCACCGCATCCGGGACATTTTTGATTAAATCCTTGTTCAAATTATCGATGTCCTGCATCGATCCGCCGATGTACATTCCTGCTTTGCCGCTGGTGAACATATTTACGGCATCCGTTTTACTGGTTGCAGCGAAGTCCTGGTTCATGTAGCCGGCATCGCGCAGCTTTTTGAAGAAATCCATCGTGTCGTAATATTGTTGGAACGTAAATTCCGGCTGCAGTTGTCCGTCCTTGGTTCCCCAGGTGTTCGGGGTTCCGAACCACGAGGAAATGGTTTTGAATGCGCCGTATACCAGTTCGTTCCGGTCGGCGATACCTGTCGTATCTTTAATGCCGTTTCCGTCCGGATCCTGTTCCGTAAACGCTTTCGCCATGGCGAACAGTTCATCCACGTTAGCCGGTGCGCTGAGACCCAGTTTGTCCGCCCAGTCTTTGCGGTAAATAATACCCTGGCGTGCAAGCGGTCTGCCGATATACAGCGTATACAGCTTGCCATCCACTTTGGTATTGTCAAGAATCTCAGGTTTCAATTTGCTCAAATTCGGGAATTCGCTCAGTAAAGGACCGATTTCCCAAAACTGTCCGTCTTTGATCGCTTCTTTCATTTGAACGAATGTGCTTTGATTCTTTAAATAAGTGACTTGAGGCAAAGATCCGGTTGCAAAAGACGTATTCAATTTCTCTTCATAGGAATCGGCCGGGAAAAATTGATAAGTTAATTTCGTGTTCGTCAATTTCTCTACTTCGTTCTTGATGGTGTCCGGCGGTGCCTCCGTCGTGTTCAAAGGAAGCATGATCGTAATTTCCATCGGTGCCTCAGGAGTCTCTGCTTCCTTTTCCGCATTTGCATTCGCGGAAGGAGCTGGATCACTCGATGATGCTTTACTGTTGTTATTGCCGCCTGAGCAAGCGGACAACATGAAACTGAAGGTTAGCAGTGCAGTCAACAACATGGTGAAAGATTTTTTCATACCATTTTGACCTCCATTTAACTTGAATTGGTTACATGCTCACAGTACACCCTCCGCATAAATTACGAATACAATCATTTACTCATATCCGGCCGACCCCGAGAGCCATCTGGACAAATGATTATCATGATAACAGACAGCCGCCGATTAAGTATTCGCACAAAAAAAGACCGCCCTTTAGTAGAAATAACTACTTCAGGACAGCCCGAAATTTCATTTGTTCATTTACCTCGCGCAATGTCTTCGTTATATTCTTCGATAATCTGATCTCCGCCGCTTCGCTTCCATCGCTCGATTTCCTGTTTAAATCCGCCCTCGTCCAATGTCCCGAGGATATATCTGTATGTCGCATCGGCAATGATCGCGGATAGCTCTAAGTTCTTCTCGTCGAAGGACGGGGAACTAAGCTGAACCGTCGGATCATCTACCAAGAACTGTTCATTATCCTTGCTCAGTTGATCCGCCAGGTCGGTTAGCTGCTCTTTTTTGGCCACTTCCAAAATGTTCTTGTTGCCGATATCGGCAATCATTAGCGAATATAGCGGATTGACTTCATTCACGCGCAGCTGGGAGGTTTCTTCGGGAAGAATGACCTTTCCGTTCTCGGTTCTATAATGGCGCCCTTCAAACCCGTACATCATCAGATTCGCTACATCTTTATCCATAGTCCGGTCAAAAAAGCCCAGCACCTGCTTTAGCTCGCTCTCCGTGGGAATCGCTTTTTTGGAGAAGAGAAACAGACCGTTGTAATTGGGGATGGACCATACCTTATACCCTGTCGGTCCCTCAATGCGATTCACCAGCGTGAAATCGACTTCCGGATTCAAAGCACGAGCCTCGATGTTTAAGCGCTGCACATCGGTCATGCTCCCGATAAATACGCCGGCTTCCCCCTGGATGAACTTATCTCGTTGAATTTCCTTGCTGGTAAGCGCGAAATCCTGATTAATAATTTTTTCATCATATAACTTCTTCATGAAATTCATCGTATTCATATACTCATCCGTCATGAAATCGGGAATCACGCGGCCGTTTTCAATTTTCCAATTGTTAGGCGTTCCAAAATAAGAACTCAGTGTTTTGAAAACCCCATAAACAAGATCATTCCGGTCAACCAAGCCGATGGTATCCTGTTTTCCGTTCCCGTCAGGATCGTTATAAGTAAATTGCTTCATGACTTCATACAGTTCATCCAAGGTTCCCGGCTTGGTCAGATGAAGATGATTCAGCCAATCGTTGCGGATGATGACTCCCTGCCTGGAAGAGGGGCGTTCGGTATACAGACCGTAGATTTTGTCATCCACGGCAGCCTGATTCAGAATGGAAGCATCAAGACTTTTTAAATTATCGTAATCCTTAAGGTAAGGCCCTATCTCCCAAAAAGCATCGGACCGGATCGCGTTCTTCACCAGATTGTAGTCCGAAAATTTGACGAAGGTCACTTTTGCCAGCGAATTGGTAGTCAATCCTGTAATCATTTTATCGGTATAGACGCCCTCGGGAACCCATCTGATATCGAGCTGCACCCCGGTTAAAGTTTCAATCTCCGTCATGATTTCTTTTGAGGGCTGTTGCGGGAAATGCAGCGGTGCCAGAATCGAGATGAACGGTCGGGGTTCACCGGAGCCGGACTTAAGGGGTTCCTGATTGCTGCACGCGCTTAGCAAAGAGAAACAAAGTACGATTAAAAAACAGATATTATGGCATACCTTGTTCCCTTTCGATTCTCTGGACATTCGTGTTTCCTCCCAAACTATTGTAGGTCCGCAACGTGACTTGACCTCGCGCACATCCACCTATATCATACATGTTGTTCCTTGAAGAATTAACCATTTGAAGCTATGATTTGATGAAATGATTATCGCATTACGAGATGATTATTGTTATGATCTTCCATATTGCATACACTTATATTGGATGACTACTTCTACATAAGGTAAGGTGCTGAGTTCATTGAAACCATTAAGTTTTTTGAGCAAACTGACGATATTTACCTTTGCCATTAGCACGCTCCCCGTGATTTTTATCGGTTCTTTTTCCTATTTAACTTCTTCCAGGGAAATTCAAAAAAACGTAAACCAAAGTAAAATGGAGCTTATTTCACAAATCAATTCCAATGTAGAGCGCAAGCTGACGACCGTGAACCAGACTATGAATCAGGTGGTTAATTCCAGCGTACTAAAAAAAGCTCTTGATAGCCCGTTAAATGAAAACGATTTCATTTTATACAACGATCTACGAAACGAAATCCGCAACATGCAGTCCTATGATACGAAGCTGGAAGATGTCATCCTGCTGAACAAACAGCAAAACTGGATGATCAAAAATTCCGGACTTTACCGTTTGGATGAATACAAAGACCACAAGCAGCTCTCGAATCTGTTAAATACATCCGACAATACTTCGTGGGTATTAAATCCGTCTTCGTGGTTTTATAGCGAGGAGAGCATCGATGCCGCCAAATGCAATTACAGTATTAGCCTGATCAAAAAGCTCCCTACCTCCAAGCTTCATAAATATGGTCTTGCGCTAGCCAATATTCCCGCCTGCAGTCTGCAGGACGTGATCAATTCGGATGCACAGCCTCTGGACAATATCATTGTCATTGATGAAAATAACCGGATCCTGCTGCATCCCGACCTCGCCTTGATTGGCATGCCCGTGGAAGAGAGCGGCTTTACGGAAGTGTCCCTGATTTCGGATGACGCCAAACCCTCGGGCCAATTTAAGACGCAAATGAATAAGAAAGAATATTCTATCACTTACTTGCGTTCCCAGTTAAACGGCTGGGTGTATTTGTCCGCGACTTCCATGGACAGTTTAACGAAGGAGTCCGATAAAATCGGCTTTTATACGGTAATGGTCTGTTTGGTCATGCTGCTGTTCTCCATATTGCTCGCTTGGGTCGGCTCCCGCCGTATGTACACTCCGATAGAACGGCTGCTCAATCTGATGGGGCAACGGAAAACCGACCTCCGATCCAAACGAACCAATGAATTTCAAATGATCGGAGAACATATGCACCATTTATTTCAATCCAAATCGCAGTTGGAGAAGGAGATCCGCCAGCACATCCGGCAGGTGCGCACCTTCTCCCTCAGCCAGGCTTTCCACGGAAACTACAAGAAGCGCGAACTGCTTGAAAACCTGGAGCAATTCGGCTACCGCACCCAGATTGAGGAATGGAAAACGATGGCCGTTTTAACTTTATCGATCGATTTCTCCGACGACACGGACTATGAGAAAAAGGACTTGAACTTGTTGTTATTTGCCGCGCACAATATGATCGAAGAGTTGGTAAGTTCGGAGAACCGGCTGGCTCCGGTCATTATGGATCAGGTCATCGTGACATTAATCGGAAGTACCGAAGGAGATCACGACTCTTTCCACAAGATTCTATATTCTTTAACGGAAAAGCTGCAGCAGGAAATCAACAAATGCTTAAAGCTGGAAGTGAGCATTGGCCTGAGCCTGCCGTTCCAATCCTTCCACAAAATACCGATTGCTTACAGGGAAGGACTTGAAGCGTTAAAATACCGCATCAAGCTGGGAAAAGGCGTCATTATCCAGTATGAAAACATTAACTCCGGCAATCATTATTTGAATTTGAACTACCCAAACCATAAAGAAAACGATCTGATGGATGCCATCAAGCTGGCTGAAACCGAAAAAGCGAAAGAACTGGTTTCCCTGCTGTTTGCGTCGATCTTCGCTCAAGAGCTTACGCCGCAGGAGTATCAGATCCCGCTGACCCGGCTGCTGAACAATTTGCTGGTCATGATGCAGGAATCCGGAATCTCCCTGAATCAGATTTATCACGCAAACGGCTCTTTATACGAGGAGTTGTTTGACCTTCATACAGTGACGGAAATTGAGGACTGGTTCTGGAGCGTCGTCATCTATCCGATGATCAAAATTTTCAACAGCAGGCAAAATGCCCAGTATCACAACATTTCCGAGAAAATCATCGACCTGGTGCAGCATGACTACGATACGGACCTGACGCTGGAAGAGTGCGCTTCCCGGCTGCATTACAACGCCAACTATATCAGCAGCATCTTCCGCAAGGAAACGGGGTATTATTTCAGCGAATATGTCACGATGTACCGGTTCAAGATGGCCAAAAAGTGGTTGGCGGAAAGCGATATGCCCGTCAAAGATATTGCGGCAAAGCTGCGTTATAATAACTCGCAAAACTTCATCCGATCTTTCCGCAAACAGGAAGGAATGACGCCGGGACAGTACCGCGAAAACAACGGGAATTCCAGGCAAAAACCAAGGAATGATGAATCGGCCGAGGGATAATTGAGGAAATAATTTTAACGTGTGCATGACGATAAATCTATTGACTAAAAAATCTTTAAGAATTAGAATGAACACGATAACATTATTTCCTTTATCATCAAATTTGACCTCAGTGAACTCATAAAGATAAGCCTGAACTGAGCCTTCTTTTTGGTGACGTTTTCCATGATGAAGACGTTCAGGCTTATTGAATTTATATCCATAGTAGGTCATTCGGTGACAAAAATTATATCTTAAAAAAAGAGTTCTCTCTTTTTTTAAATAAAAATGTTAACGTGTGCAAAGACGCGTTGACCAAAAAAGGAGTCAGAGATCACTTATGACACAGCCACTTTCCAGAACCGCTTTTTCCGATTTGCCCTCCTATCCTGAAGTCATTATCCAATTTGGGGAAGGAAATTTTATGCGTGCCTTTGTGGACTGGCAACTGCAGCAAATGAATAATCAAGGCCTGTTCCAGGGCAGTGCCGTATTGGTTCAGCCTATCGAACAAGGACTGGGCGAGCTTTTAGCGAAACAGGATTATCTTTACACCGTGCTTCTAAACGGGATTATGCAAGGAGAGCAAGTGAATTCCCGAGAAATTGTTACCAGCGTAAGCCGGGTGATTAATCCTTACACCGAGCATGAGAATTATCTGGCCTTGGCTGAAAACGACCGGTTGGAATTCATCACCTCCAACACGACCGAGGCGGGAATCGCTTATCACCCTGAGGACCGTCTCACCGATACGCCGCAGAAAAGCTTTCCAGGCAAACTCACCGCACTGTTATTCAAACGCTTTCAGTTAGGCAAAAAGGGCTTCGTGATTATTCCGTGCGAACTGATCGACCGCAACGGCGAGAAATTGAAACAAATCGTGCTCCAATACGCGCACGAATGGCAGTTGGGAGACGCCTTTCTGGAATGGCTCGAGCAGGAAAACACGTTTTGCTGCAGCTTGGTAGACCGCATTGTTCCCGGCTATCCGCGGGACAAAGCCGCCGAGTTGGAGCAGAAATTGGGATACAAGGACAATCTTATGGTCACCGCGGAGCCGTTTCTGTTCTGGGTCATTGAAGGGCCGGAATGGATCGAAGACCGGCTGCCGCTGGCAAAGGCAGGACTGAACGTAGTGGTGACCGAAGATATGACGCCTTACCGCGAACGGAAAGTCCACTTGTTGAACGGTCCCCACACGGCCATGGTTCCGTTGGGATTGCTGGCAGGTCTTGAAACGGTAGAAGACGTAATGCTTGACGCTGAAGCCTTCTCCCCATTCATTAAAAAATTGATGGAGCAAGAAATCATCCCTATGCTGGATCTTCCGGAGGATCAATTGCTTTCTTATGCCGATGCCGTGCAGGAACGGTTCAAAAATCCGTTCATCCGTCACGAATTGACGTCGATTTCCCTGAACAGCATCTCGAAGTTCAAAACCCGCCTGCTGCCGATTTTGCTTCGCTTTCAGCAGGAAACCGGGACGCTTCCGCCGCTCATTACGCTCTCCTTCGCGGCGTTGCTGCTTACCTACCGGGGAGATCGGGTGCCGCGGCAGGACAGCCCTGAAATTCTCGCTTTGTTTGATCAAACCTGGGGCGATCCCGCCGGCTTTGTTACATCCATCTTGAAGGAAGAAAGTCTGTGGGGAACCGATTTAACCAAGGTTCCGGGTCTCCGGGAAGCCATTGAAACTCATATACGGCAACTGGAGCAAGGGGGCAGCCGGTCCGCTCTACAACAACTGATTTAGGAGGTTAAGCCATGACCACTTTAATGAAAATGAACGTCAGGGACACGGTAGCCGTCGCTCTGCAACCGATTAAGTCCGGAGCGGAGCTGCATTTCGAAGGTCTCCAACTTCGGACGGCTGAAGATATACCTCAAGGCCATAAAATCGCCTTAAAAGATTTTGAGCAAGGAGACGTCATCACCAAATACGGTTACCCGATCGGCCATGCAACGGCAGCCATCAAACAAGGAGATTGGGTGCATACGCATAACATCAAAACCAATTTGGCCGGGGAAGAAGAATACGAATACGTTCCCGACCTGCATCCGGTCACCTATCCTAAACGCAATCTTACCTTCCAAGGATACCGCCGCAGCAACGGTAAAGTAGGCATCCGCAATGATCTGTACATTATCCCTACCGTCGGCTGCGTCAACGGCATCGCCGAGCATATGCTGCTGGAGTTTAAAGCGCAGCACCCCGATCTTGGAAGCTTCGATAATATTACGGTGCTCAAGCATCCGTACGGATGCTCGCAATTGGGCGATGATCACCGCATGACCCGCAGTATCCTGCTTGACGCGGTAAAGCATCCCAACGCAGGCGGCGTGCTCGTCTTCGGCCTCGGCTGCGAGAACAATATCGTCTCCGAGTTCCGCAGCTTGTTGGGGGAATACGACGAGGATCGCGTCAAATTTCTGGTGGCACAGGAAGTCGGCAATGAGGTCGAGGCAGGGCTGGAATTATTGGAAGAGCTTTACGTTGCCGCGCAAAACGATCATCGCGAGCCCATTCCTGTCAGCGAATTGAATGTAGGACTTAAATGCGGCGGATCCGACGGCTTTTCCGGCATTACCGCAAATCCGCTGCTTGGCGCTTTCTCCGATTTTCTGATCTCCCAAGGCGGAACATCCGTATTGACCGAAGTTCCGGAAATGTTCGGTGCGGAGAAAATGCTCATGGCGCGCGCAGAAAATCGCGAGGTATTCGAAGACATCGTATCCCTGATCAACAATTTCAAACAGTATTTCCTTTCCCATGGAGAATCGGTATACGAAAATCCTTCCCCCGGCAACAAAGCGGGCGGCATCAGTACGCTGGAGGACAAATCGCTCGGGTGTACCCAGAAAGCCGGGACTTCAACGGTTGTTGACGTATTGCAATACGGCGAAAAACTTCGCAAAAAAGGGCTCAGTCTGCTGCAAGCACCCGGCAACGATCTCGTTGCGGCATCAGCCTTGGCCGCCTCGGACTGCCATCTTGTCCTGTTCACGACCGGGCGCGGCACGCCGTTCGGCAGCTTCGTGCCGACGATGAAAATCGCCACCAACAACGATATTTTCAACAAAAAAGGTCACTGGATGGATTTCAATGCCGGTCCATTACTGGAAACGCCCATGTCGGAAGTGTTGGAGCAATTTATAGAATACGTGATTAACGTAGCCAGCGGCGAAAAAACCCGCAACGAACAAAATGAAGTCCGCGAGCTGGCCATCTTTAAAACCGGAGTGACATTATAAGGAGGCAATCCCGTGTTTTTAAACGACAACTTTCTATTAACGACGGATATCGCGCAAACCCTGTTCCACGATCATGCCAAATCCATGCCGATCATCGACTATCACTGTCATCTCGATCCGCAGGAGATTTATGAAAACAAACATTTTCCCAATTTAACTGCGGCCTGGCTCTATGGCGATCATTACAAATGGCGGCTGATGCGCGCGAACGGTATTCCCGAGTCCCATATTACGGGCGATGCCTCCGACTACGATAAATTCCTTGCCTGGGCACGCACCGTCCCCAAAGCGGTAGGCAATCCTTTATATAGCTGGACCCACCTGG
This sequence comes from Fontibacillus forbon, assembly GCF_046559655.1. Classification (NCBI taxonomy): domain Bacteria; kingdom Bacillati; phylum Bacillota; class Bacilli; order Caryophanales; family Paenibacillaceae; genus Fontibacillus; species Fontibacillus forbon. Next base: position 552,416 of record NZ_JBKGFV010000002.1, read on the forward strand.
AGCTTCGCCGTTTCTTCGGCGTTACCGAATTGCTTAACGAGGAGAGCGCGCCGCGGATTTGGGAAGAGGTCAACCGGAAGCTGGCTACTTCTCCGTTCCAGCGTCGAAATCTGATCAAGAACGCTAACGTAAAAGTCATTTGTACCACGGATGACCCTGCGGATTCCTTGCAATACCATCAACTGTTGAGAGAAGAGGAGAAAGATTTCCAAGTACTGCCCACCTTCCGTCCCGACAAGGCATTAAACATCGACGCCTCCGGCTTCAAAGATTGGCTGGGACGACTGGAGCAAGTCGTACAGAAACCGCTGAATTCCTATGCGTCGCTCGTAAGCGCTTTGAAGCAGCGGATCGGCTTTTTCCACGAGCAGGGATGCCGCCTGTCCGACCATGCGCTGGATGTACTGCGCTACCGGGCCGGCGACGAGGCCGAGCTGGAACGTATATTTGCCAAAAGACTGGCTGGAGAAGTCTTATCCCCGGATGAAGTTACGATGTACCGGAGCGAGCTTCTTACGTCACTGATCGGTTTCTACCATGAAAAAGACTGGACGATGCAGCTCCATATCCATGCCTACCGGAACAACAACACGCCGATGTTCCGGAAGCTGGGGCCTGACACCGGATATGACGCCCTGAACGACCTGCCGCTTACCGAAGCGTTGTCGCAATTGCTGGACCGGGCCGAGAGCGGGCAATTCCTGCCGAAGACGATCCTGTACTCTTTGAATCCGAAAGATTATCCGGCGTTATTGACCTTGATGGGCTGTTACCAAAAAGAGACCGTAGGCAAAATGCAGCTCGGATCGGGCTGGTGGTATAACGACACCCGCAACGGAATGCGCGAGCAGTTGACCCTGTTTGCCGATCATAGTCTGCTGTCCAACTTTGTGGGCATGCTGACGGACTCCCGCAGTTTTCTGTCGTACACGCGTCATGAGTATTTCCGCCGCGTGCTGTGCGGACTGATCGGGGAATGGGTGGAACGCGGCGAAGCGCCGGATGATCCTGTACTGCTGGGGCAAATGGTCGAGGACATTGCCTATGGCAATGCCTCGAAATACTTTGGCTTCAGCTCCGTTGGTTAAGTAAGCGGACAAAGCCGATAACATCAATATAAAGCAAAACAAGGCCATCCCCGAAAGGATGGCCTTGTCTTATTCATGGATCGCCGTTTAAGCCAATGCGTTCGATATGCCAACTACAATCCATGAGACGATCAGGATGACATTTCCCGCCAGCAGCCATTTTTTGGGTCCGGCAAACCCTTTCCATTCCCCGTCCTTCAATCCCCAGCCGTTGCTGACGATGAGGGCAAGACCGTTAAAAGCAAGCCAACCGACGCTAGAACCGATCGGTCCGAGCATGACGGTCGCTTTGGCGTAGAAGCCGAGGGCAAAGAACCACACAAAGGAAGTAATGATCGCTTTAACGTATGCTTTTCCCGAGCCCGGCGCTACAAAATCACGATAGGTCCGGTTTTTGATTAGCATGATGAGGGCATAAACAAAATTGGCTATGAAACCGCCGGACAAAGTGATCACCCATGGAATCAGGCTGGCATTGATCGCCGCAACGCCATGCTCCACCGCAATATCCAAGGTTTGGTTCGCATAAACAAACCCGATATTCATCGCGGCCGAGCCCAGCCCCGCGAACGAAGCCATTATGAGCCCTTTCGACAGCGGTTTTCCGGTCTTCTCAGTGCCGCTTCCTGACCCTGCCTGCTGACTGTTGAGGCTTTTTTCTTTATCCAAGCCGGCCTTCGTAATGACGATTACCCCGGCCAGCATAATCAGCATTCCGGCCAGTAACAAGATGAAAGCGCGGATCGGCGGAATATTTCCGAAAATAAGCAGCGGAATGAGCGAGCCTGCCGATGCGGAAATTCCCATATTCACGCCGTAGGTCAAGGACACCCCGATCGAATCGACCGCTTTGCCGAACAGAATCGAGCTAATTCCCCACAGCAAGCCGCAAATCGAAGCCAATCCAAGCACTTCCGCGGGCGTTTCCCGGATATAATCCAGAAAATCAGGAACCTCCAGCCAGGTCCAGCCGATCGGAATCAGCAGAATCCCGATGACCGAGAATAAAATCCAGAAGGCCTCCCATGAAAATGGCTGATACTTCTTCATCCCCAGTCCAAAACTGCCCTGGAATAAACAGCCTAGCAATAACAACAAAAAACCGTAAATCACTTTTCTCTCTCCTCATGGCCCTGATCCAAGGTACCGATACTTTGTAAGTGCAATAAACTAACGAAGTATACCTAAAATCGCGTAATGATGCGGATTTACCAACAGATTATACCCCATATTACCTGACATTGCCTAGTATGCTTGTGGGCAAGTTGTGGGCAAAAAAAAGCACTGCCTGATTAATGGCAGTGCTTTTATATTACTACTTCGATGCCTTAAGGATTTGTCCAACCTCGGAAATGTACTTTCCGAACTTAATACCTATCTCTGCCCTCATAACGTCCCTGGTCAGGCCGAAACGCTCTGAGTATCCCCGGCACGTATAATGGTAGTAAACCACAAAATCCGCATGTTCTTCTTTGTTGATCACTATCCCGCGATCCTTTAAATCTAACCGGAGTGATTTTGATTCCTGGAGTATTCTTTCCTCAATTATTTTCCCGCACATAATAAAAGCCTGCCGCAATAAATTGTCTGAGTACTTAAGATCCCTAATGCTCTTTTCTGCCATCACTTGCATGTGATTGAGTAATACATAATCTCGGATCATGGTGCGTTCTTCTGTTGTTATGATGTTGCTGCTTTTGACTTTGCCCACGTTTACACCCCACAAAATACGAACATTTGTTTGTATTATATCCAAAATCCTTGCATTTATTCAATGGAAGTTCCTTTCCACTATAATTATAACGCGCGTAATTTACACGCATAAACATATTGACGCGCGTTATTTACACGTGTTATAATAAATACATAGAGAGGAGGTCAAGCGGTGGGGAAACAACGGACGGTGAGAGAAGTAATTAAAGCCTTGAAAAAGGCAGGGTTTATCGAATCCCCGAATCACGGCAAAGGTACAAGCCATCGGCGATACATAAACCCGAATAACCCCAGCAAGTTTGCTGATATCGCAGTCCACAGCACGGGCGATACTTTAGCAAAGGGAACATTAAAAAGCATCGAACGACAATCCGGGCTGAAATTCTAGCCCGGGTGTTTCCCTACCCTTTACCACCTCATTTAGAAGGAGCGTGAAAAGCGTGAAGACCCATTATGTATATCCATTAGTCGTCGAACATACCGATACAAATTTGAGCATGTATTTCCCTGATTTTCCGGGGACGGCTGTAACTGCTGTCAAGTTGGTGGAGGGGATCCCCCGGGCAAAAGAATTACTAGCTGCCCGCGCTATTGAATTAGAGGAAGCAGGCCGGGAACTGCCAGAACCTTCCGAGCCAGATCAAATTGAATTGGAAGACGTAAGTGATCGGATCGTTTTTATTGATGTGTTTATGCCGCCATATCGTGATGCAGCAGCTAATAAGGCGGTAACAAAAAACTGCACACTACCCAAGTGGTTACGAGATGCTGCCGACGAAGCCGGTTTAAACTCATCGCAGATTCTGCAAAGTGGATTGAAAGAGGCTTTAGGAATAGATGGGAATTCTACGAATGCCAAATAAAGTACTAAATAAAAAAAATCCCGCCGGCCAATTAAGGTCAGCGGGATTTTTAACCGATTCTTTCGGATTTGTTTACATTGTATTCTATTTACTGGAAACTCGCAAGCCCGCAGCCAAGCAGCGCCAACCCTCTGCCGTGAGCTCTGGTTCGCTGAGAATATCCTCCATATCAATGCCATTAAACTCATCGGCAAACCACTTCGGCTCTGGCACGCGCGTTGCATCTTTCTCCAACTTCTCTACCCGGGCCATAAGCTTATCAAATGCCTCTTTTTCCGTTACTGTCATGGGTATATCCTCCTTGACCGGCTTCGTTGCCGATTCGTCATATTTGTATAGATTCCATTCATTCATTATACTGATCAACTTTTCGGCGTACTTAGGGTCCGTTGCGTAACCGGCCGCAGCGATCGCCCGGGCAGCGTCGGCTCCCCGCTTACCAATAACACCTCTGTAAAGATTCCGGTTCCAGCTGACCCCTTTAAGGATCAGTTCGGAATGATCGGAAATCGACTCGCCCCAGTTGCGATATGCACGGAACGCCGCATTTACCTTAATCGGCTTTCCCTTGACGTATTCTGTCGTTGGCATCGTGCAACTACCTGTCGTTCCTTTTCCCTTAATACCAAACAAGTTATTTGCTCTGGCCGTCAGCCCGCTACCGCCCCACGCCGACTCCAGCGCAGCCTGGGCGATGGTTAAGGAGGCTGCAATATTCGTCTTTTGCATGTCGGCCACGGCAAAAGGGGCGATCTTGGCAATGAATTCAGCTCTGGTCATTTTCGGCTGCTCCTTTCTTGGTCTGTTTAATGAGCTGATTTCCGTATACCGCCACAGCTCCGCACAAGATGCCTTGAATCACGCTCTCCACACTGAAGCCAAGCAGCAGGCTGGCAAAGATGACGGCTACCAGCGTAACGATATATACGATGGTCCAGTCCGGGATCCGCGGTGTCCGCTTAAGAAATCCCCCAATAATCCAGCAGGCTACAACAACGACAAACAACTCTGGTGTGATGAATTCTAATACAGCATTCCATTCCATAATTATTTCGCCTCCAATTTTTCGATTCTTTTATGTGCTTGCTTTGCCGACTCCTCGACCCTAGTAACACGTTCGGACAGTCCGTCTACCCGCTGCCCCTGCGCCCTGACATCCACCCGGATATCATCGACGCCGCGTTTGATATATTCCATATCCTGACGCATAGCGCCCTGGCTGCCCCCTTCTTGCTTGATTTGGATCATTCGGCCCGACCATCCTAATACGACCCCACTGATTGCGGCGATTAAAGCTACGATTGCGTTTACATCCACGGCGATTCCCATCCTCTCAATAAAATAGCCCCCGGATCGGCTCCGAGGGCAAAATAAAAACGCCTTAAGGCGCGAAAGTTTTAAATAAACAATTAATTAAAAAGTTCTGATCATGTTCAACACCCTTCAAATAAGAATTACTATCCATTCGGTTACCTTATGCTCCGATTATCGAGTAGTTCCACGTCCCGGTAAAAAGCGCTCTGAATTTAACGTAACCGGGGCTTTCCGAACTGTTCTGCGTATACCAGTAATAGTTGATATTATTAATCCCGTCAATTCTCGTAAAAGCGCGCCCTTGTGTTTGACCATCGATGATTCTCCCGATGGCAATGCCGTTATTAACATCACCACTACCATCACCCTTCCAAACAACAGCTATCTTGGGAGTAAACTGATTGAATGGAATGAGTAAATCGCCGGAGACATTAGCGGTTACCGTACCTTCCGCGTATTTTAAGCCAGTGGAAATTTGCCCGATTTTTTGAGCCAGTATCGTATTACTATCAGCCGCCGATGCCGCTACACCCTTACCGACTATCGCAGCAATAATAGCGTTTCTGTCTGCGGTGGTCAGGCGTTCAAGTATCCCTTGGATGCCAAACAGATTAACGTCTTTCGGAAAGTTGCCTGCTACAAGATCGGCGTCTCCAACAACATACCCGCTACCATTGTGGTACCCGGCCGGTATTGCTTTATTGGCCGTTCCTGGAGTAATAACTTGCGCTCCTTGATTTGGCATTGTCCCCGTACGGTTATTTCCAGTATCGTTGCTGAACGTCTTACCGACTAGTACATCACCCACAGCCGCATTTCCCGTAGCTCGAATAATTGCCGCCATTTTAGGGATTAATTGCGCCCAAGACTCCGAAGTGGATGCCGATACACCAATGGAATTGAGCGCGGCAACCACTTCCGCTTTACGATCAATCCCAGCTTGCTTTCCCGCTTGAGCCTCTTGCATAACCTCTCCGAGTGCCTTCTCAGTAGCTGCCCGATCCTCACGAGTACCGTTTGTTGCATTGGATAGCTGTACTATACCAGCCTTTGTTAGGGAGGCTGGCGGCACTTCAATATTATCCACATCTGAACGGAGCTGATTAATTTCATGTCCGATATTGTTCATATCCTGAGGTTGAACAGTATCGTTGATGGACCATGTTGTTTTCGCCATCCTTAAACCTCCTTGACCGTGATAGTTTGTAAAAGTAAAGTATCTGAAGCAATTGGAACATACACATTGTTTGTACTTACAAGGTTGTTCAACGCGTCTTTTAGATCGATTTTTGTAATCAATGAGACAAGGGAAGCAGGTACAATATATTGCATTCCCACCGTTGATTCAGTCACTTCTTTGATAGTAAAATTAGTGATCTCGATTGAGTCGTTCAAAACCACTTTTGCAATTTTACCGTTCGTGTAGTTTGCAACCCCATTTAAAAACGAACTTGCGATCATTTAACCATCGCCTCCGTTCCGAAGTCGGCAAATGGCTTTTCGCCAAGTTTCCAACTCCCATCAAGTTTGTAATTCCAGAATATTTGTTTCTTTCGGATCCGCTCTGTAAATCCAATTACATCCTCCAGGCTTGTTTGTTGCTGATAAATCATATTGGCCGGTTTAACCACTCGAACTGTACGCTCTACCTCTTTAAAGACAGCCGCATTATCAATGTTTGCGGTAACGGTTAAGATAAAAGTTTGTGGATCCGCACTCACGATGGTTAACCCGGTCCCGACAAGGAAATCCAACCGTTGTTGTAAATAACGCACCGTAAATGGAGGTTTGGTTGAGTATCGGTTTATAAGCCGCTTACGCCTGAATTCCAGCGTTTCTGTTGTCTGGTCTGCTTGGATACCCAGTATCTTCTCCCGGTGTTTTATGCCTTGTTCTGTCGCAGTGGTGACAAATTGACTATAAAACAAGGCGTTCACCGCTTGTTCTGCACTTATGATCTCGACTGACTCCGTTTCTATCAGTTCCACGAAATCAATTACATCGTGGTATATCTCCGGCAAGTACTCCAGTAATCTATTCACTCAGCGTCACCGTCCCTATTACAGGGATTTGTTCGTCAGCCAGTACCACATTAGCAGCCGATCCATTTAATTGTGTGTTAGCCACATCGACCACACCGGGAACAGTCAATATACGGGACTCTATTTGTGCTACTCGGATAATAAGTGCTGATTCACTTGCCCATGTCTGTCGAATTGATAACAGATATGCCCTTAATGCGTCCTCAACGTCTTGCTGTACTTGACCGATTGTTGTATCGGGGGCGAGCGTTAATGTCGCTGTGGCATTAATTGTGTGGCCCTGGGCGCCTGTAATGGTTACCTTATGACCGATAGGAGCTAAACCTATACCAAGCCCGCTATTTGCTTCTGGATCAATCAATGTCTGAACCACGTTTATTAAGGTCGTGGAAGGAGGATCGAAGTCCGCTGCAATTATTGTGGCTTTTACTGTACCGCCACCGTTCCAAACAGGAAATATTTTTGTACCTCCAACCCCGGGGATAGCATTAATTTTTTGCCTGTAGTCCGATATATTACCCCCAAATGGCTGCTCATTAATAGCATTCATATACCGTTGACGCAATGACTCGTCGTTTTCGGCATCTTCCCCAGGGATTAACACATCCGCCAACTCCGCGCGAACCAGACCGTCTATATAATCAATTGGCAGTAACGCTCCAAACTCTTGGTTCCCGATCACGCCAGCCGCTTCGCACTCCAGCACCCATTGTCCGGTACTGATTTTACTTATTGCAGTAAAATCCAAATCGTTGATTGAAAACCTACTACCGCCAGGCACATCAATAGGCACATCATTAGACGCATAAAACATCCCTTTACGTCTTGTCTTCGTTGCTGGCTCCCGGTTAATCCCAAACTCAGAAGTACGGCGTTCTAAATACTCTCCTGTCGCCGTGTCGGCATAAGAAAGATTAATATTCGTGTCCAATTCCATGTACAGTTGTGTCAGTTCAGCTGCTGCCGGAGCAAGGGCATCATAAATAATGCTTCCAGGCCTTTTATCCACATCATTTGTTACCCTATCCAACATTCGAGCAAGTATCGTCTCAAAGGTCTGATTCTCATACATTTGCATTCACCTCCTGTTTAAAGTCCCCATGGATCGATACCACCGTAAAATTCGCCGTTGCGGCATCCCCGATTATTGTTATTTGCATGTTTTCAATTGCAGAAATTCGGTCGTCCTGAAGCAAGGCTTCCCGTATCCGGCGTTCAATTTCGGCCCTGACATATCCTTGGCTCCGACCTTGAAGTCCGCTTATCTCGCTTCCATAATTGGTGTCATAGATAAGATGAGCGAAACGGTCTGTTTGGAGTATTTTATAAACTGCTTGTTTGACCGCTTCTAAGCCATCGGAAACGCCCGTAGCTTTCCCGGAAGTAAAGTCTATGCCGTAAGTTCGACTTGTCTCTTCCTGCACCACCGCATTCTCCAAGCTCCCGCCGATCGGTATCATAGTTTCGCCACCTTATCCCATATGACATATTTTTGCCCGCCTTGGACCCGAAGCAATAAAACCGGATCGCCGGCCTTAAGGCCCTCACGAATCACTATTTTTTCTTTCAATGCTTCTTTAGTATCTTCGCCGCTCGTGCCGTGCTTATGTTTCAGGTCAATTTCGTACCGGGTTAGCTGCTCCGGAACAATTAAAAAATCCTCATCAATCGTAAATCTTTGATCGATAAGGATTTCAACGGGTTTTATTTTTGTTACCGTACCAAATATGACAGCCAAAGGTTGAGTGGCGTTTACGGCATCCGCCCCAAGTTGCTTAATTTTCTCTCCCAGCGACATTTAAAACACCCTCAATTCAACTTGGATTGTGTACTCATCTCCACTAAACTTATGTGTACATTCTTCAATCAAATACAGATGAGCAATTGCCAGTTCTTCGATTTCGATATGCACATAACATCCAGCCCGGACGGACGGATCTCCGAGAGCGTCCAACTTTAATGTTTTCGTTTCCATATTCTTTGATTTGGCTAATTGATCTAACAATTGTCTGACTTGAGCATCGTTCAGGTTTTCATCGACTTTTTGGTAATATTGCAACCGCCCCCACTTACTCATGGATTCACTATCCTTGGCTGTGTGTACATCTCTTTTCAGGGTTTTCTTATTATCCCTTACCAGCTTGATGTAATTATAAGTGTTGGAATCGATGCTCTTTTCAAACTCGAATCCGGTCATTAAGCTTTCATCACCAATTGTAAGGTTCAGCCTCATATCCTTAACATTCTGCAAGGTGAGCTTTCCGTAATCATCATAAAAGGCGTAAGTGCTTCCCGTATTAATCGTTGTCAGGGCAATAGCTTTGTTGATGATATCAATGAGCTTGCTTCCGTCCTCCGACATTGTGGGGATGGCATACTTGGTATCAACGATATTCCCCCATTTCAACCCGAAGTCATTGGCTATGCGTTTTAAGATGGCCGCCGCCGTGGTGTTCTTGAAGACGTAGGTATCATTAGCCGTGAGGTATCGAAGCTGGTCATAAGCCTTGATTTTTATTGTTTCTTCTTCGCTACTGCCGATCGTAAACACATACCCATAAAAAAGGGGCTTATCGTCATATTTCATAGTTACGATATCCCCGTTATTGATTGTGAATTTACTATCCCGATCCAGGAGCATCGTGAAATCAAAACTTCCGGGTTTGCCGATCCGTGATGTTTTCCACGTTGCGTCCGTAATAAGGTCCGATATGTCATATACATTCCCCTGTTTATCGTCTGTTACGACCTGTAACATAGTCCACCTCCTACGGGAGTTTAATTACCTTCCCAACCTGTAGCTTTTTCAATTCGCTATCCTTGATGCCGTTTAACGTCTGGATTTGCTTGTATTTTGATCCGTCACCAAGCATTTTTTGAGCAACCTTCCACAAGTTATCCCCAGCGACAAGGGTATAAGTCTTTGGCTTGACTCTTGTATCCGGGCGTGGGGCGGCATTGTTTTTATTCATTACAACCGTTTTGGATCCACTGGAATCTGTTTGAACCTGCGCTTTCTTTGCTGCATAATAACGGTATTCCTTAAAAGATATCTGATACTGGATATCACCCACCGCCCCACCGCTTTCCGACCAGGTGAATTTATCAATAGTTACTAACATGTTTATATTCATTGAATTTCCGGTTAAAACCAGATGCATTTCCCTTTTTTTGCTCTGCCATTTTTGAATATCGTCAATGTAGTGGGAAGGCTGAAACAATTCTCTTTCTGTAACATTGCACCCAGGGAACCAACTTGCAGGAAAGAAACTCTCAAACTTAACCTCCTGTAGCTTAGTGCCTTTGGGAACATTGATTTCCCCAAGGTTCGAAATGTTATACGTCTTATCGTTGCCTGATTGTGAGACTTCAATATTTTCCGGTAAAACTGGGAATTCAATTGCTTCCGCCTCGTTGTTGAATGATAAAGTCAAAAAATAATCACTCATTCATATACCCCCGCAGCAGAGGAAGCTATTTCTTCCTCAAGTGTTTTTTCGATTCGGGAAACGATCTCGTCAATATCAGCATCCTTTGTTACCGGGCCTGTCGTTATGCTCACTGTTGGTGTCAATGTTACAAAGTTCTGGATCGACTTCATTTCGGCCAATTCCCGCATCGTCTTCAGGTCTTCGCTGCTAATATCCACCTTGTCCTCAATTTTGCCGACTTTGTTTACTTTATCGATTGTCCCGCCGGCTGGCACATTAGGCACCTTCGAAGTATTATCATTTTTCCTTGCGGCATCGTTAGCCGCTTTTGCAGCTTGTGCAGCAGAGATTTCGGCGCTTCGTGCGGCGGTTGCTAACTTAGCCTCTGATTTCATAGTTTTTAGCGCGGCGTCCCTATCAGCAATCTGTTTATCGATTTTATCCTTATACTGAGCTAGCTCGTTATTCCTGGCTTGTTTCGCGGCTTCGTTCTCAAGTTGCGCTGTCGTCCCAAAGGTCTTTTGTTCAATAAGATCGATGCTTACGCCTGGGATTTTGTTTAGGGTATCAATAAAGTCGTTTATGATGTCTATTGCTCCGTTGACCATCTTCTGCAAAAGCATCAGAACTCCAGCTTTCATATCACCCATAAAATTTTGAATATTCGTACTAACGGTCTTAAAGGATAGTTGCAGTTTATTAAAAAGATTCATGACCCAATACACGCCCGTCATAAATCCGATTTTAACCCAGTCCCAAGCAGTTAATAGCGCATTACATACAATCATCCATGCAATTTTTAATCCGCCCACAGACTGGATCCATTTATAAATCATACCGATTACAACACCAATCGCAAGAGCAATCCAGCCAATAGGATTTGTCAGCAACGATACGGCAAGCGCTCTATTTGCCGCTACCTGCAACCATGTCACCGCTGTCCATATAGCTGTGATTGCAACATAGGCACCTACAGCACTAACTAGCCCCCAGAATATTGGGGATATACTTGACCAATTGTCGTATATAAATTGTGCTCCGGCACCAATTGCTTGAATCAAGGGTTCGAACGCTTGAAGTAATGCATTTAACGCTACCGTCCACACTTGGGAGAATGTCATTGGCATCGATTCGAATTTTTTATTGATCTCATCGGTCGATGCCAACATTGCATTTTTAACAATTGCGGCCGTGATTTGACCATCAGAAGCCATATCACGGATTTTTCCAATGGGGACGTTCAGATAATCAGCAATGGTTTGAATAACGTTAGGAGCAGCTTCAAATACAGCATTTAATTCTTCACCGCGCAAAACACCCGAACCCAAAGCCTGGGTTAATTGCAGGGAAGCAGAAGCCATTTCCATTTGTGATGCACCAGCAATGACAAACTGTTTGTTCAGGTTTTCCGCAAACTGAATTGTTTCATCGTTGGATTTGAAAGCATCACGCGCCCTTTGCCCTAACTTTGCAACCACATCAGCAGTAAGTTGGTAAGATGCTCGGGAACGATTGGCGGAGTCTATGATTTTCTCCTGCAACTCGGCTGTCGTCTGTTGACCGTCATTCATCAAATCTAACCTAGCTTTCGTTGATGTCATAACATCTGCTAGATTTGTAGCTTTATTAAAAGCTCCCCATATTTTTTTTCCAAGTTCCAACCCCTGATTTAAGGTAATAACAGCCCCACCAACATCTTGTATTGATGACTTTGTTTTGTTGACAGATCTATTGAAGTTGTCTTGTGACTGTTTCGACATGTTAATTTGTTTATTAATTTCAGCTTCTGCGGATGCGATCTGTTGTTTTACTGCGTTTAGTGACTTATCAATGTCTGTATTCTTGTTTGTTGCATCCTGCATCTTATACATGGTAGAAACCATTATGTTCATGCCGTTTGTAATGCTCTTAATCGGACCGGTCATGGCATCAAACATTTTTAATGTCGAGGACACCGTTGTCATTAGTTCACCTTCTTTCAAGGCAAATAAAAAAAAAGCACCTAATACGCGGTGCTTTTTTGCTACTTACAATACAATTTCACTTGTTCCGCCCGAAGCCAAAAGGCTCTGTACTCCCGCGCTCTTTGGTACCGAACTATGTTTTTTGGTAAATAACTTATCAAATTTTTCGGTTACCCTAACCATCATTTTATTCATGCCAAAAGTGATATTTTTGACCTCACCATTTGACCCAACATAAGACACAATGTAAATTTTGGTGTACTCTGTCGCACTCTTTTTACCTATCCCCGACAACCCACCTAATAGTAATCCTGCGGGGCCAAAAAGCAATCCGCCTACTACACCACGCCCTATGACACTTTTATCTTTTTCCATTATTTCCTTTTGAGTGGTCAAAATGGTGTCTATTACGTTTTCAAGTGGTATTTTAAACAAATTATCTGTAATCGTTTTGAATCCTTGGGGCCTGGTCTCAGCGATCAGTAAATAATTATTGTCAAAAGTTAGTTCAATGTCAGCATCTGGATTTTTCAACGGTAAACCATCAATTAATTTTACAAATGCTTTTGTCATATAGTCCTCCGTTATTTCATCATTTTCCCAATTATACAATATGATTACGGGTATTGGACTATTTTTGTTTCATTTTCTTAGCTTGCTTTTCTTCAGCTTCGATTCTGGTTTGTATCATGGCGATCAGCGCCGCCTTCTTTCTAGGGTTCAATTCCGCGAAGTCCCAGGGCATGAGATGGAATTTATGGAGGGCGTAGTAGGCGACATTCGCCTCACTATCGCCCTCTTTAATTAGTTTTTTACTTCATCTACTAACTCATTGACGTCTTTGTCAAAACCGTTGATTTCCTGCACTTTTTGCAAGAGGGTTGCATATTCTCCCGGCAACATCATCTTACGGAGTAATTTGTCAGACCCCATTACTCCGTAAGACTTTTGTAGGTCGGCATCCTTAAGATTAGGAAATACAACACTGGCCACTACCATTTTAGCAAGATATTCCTCTGAGTTAGTGTCAATTGTAACTACCCCTCTGTCCCTTACCTTGCGTTGTGCCGATTTACGAATTGCTTCGTTTTCCTCCTCCGTCATGCTCCGCAGCTTCCAAGGAATCGGGTTGCCTTTTTCATCTTTGAAACGGGCGGAAATAACGACTTCCTCATTAATTTCTGAATTTGCATTTTGAGCGAAAAAAGCGCTAAGATTACTCATTTATTTATCCTTCTTTCGTATTAATTTTTATTTAGCCCAATACAGGCGTAGTAAAGTTATCAGGGATATCAACATCGTCAAACGTAAAGTCGATGTCTTCATCCAAAAACTCGGCGTCAACGTCCAATTTTGCCATAATCACGCTGTCCAGGTTGACATTCCGTAGGATAACTGTCTGCCGTCCGATAGTGCTGTTCGGATCCTCGTTCACAATTTGCAAATCAAAGTAAGTATCCTTGCCGGTCTTAATATAGTTGAGCATCATTTGTCGGAATACCGGAGTGGCATAATAAATGGTCATGCTCCCCGTTCCACTCCATCCAACTGCCTTTGTTTGTACACCGCGTCGGCCAAGCGCTTTGAACTCGGATTTGTTTTTTTCCGCCGTTGCTTCGATTGTTTTGGCATAAAACATTTCCTCGACTTGGCCGTTGATTGTTGCATATGCCCGACCCTCTTGGCCGCTAATTGCGTCCCCGGATTTAAAGAATCCCATTCCTAGTTCACCCGCACTTTCATGTAAATTTTTTCGATGCTATCCACTGGCTGTACGCCAATTTCCGCATAAACCGCATCTGATTCATTTCCGGCCACAAACAAAACATCATTTTGGCTATCGAAATTTTGGATAGCATTAATGCCTTGTAAAGTATTCAGATACGAAATTACTTCGCCTTTTAGAAGGTTTCGACCGTCGGCGTTGTTGTCCACTTTTCCGAGGTAGAATGTTTCAAAAATTCGCTTCACATCGTTCGCAATCCCATCCAGTACCCGGAGAACACGGTTTTTACTGAATTGCTTGCCTTTATCCGGTGTGAACCCGGTAAGCGAGTTAATGTCCTGCTCCACGATCGCGCGGCCATTGGAAGCTGTGAAAAGGAATTCTCCCGCTCGTAAAGCCGCCTCAATCTGTGTGTTGGTATAACGTGGCGCAACGTCCACAGCATCATCATATGCCGTGTATGTGAGTGCTTGGCTCACCGTGGCCGCTGCTGTCGCTCCAGATACCCAGGCCACTGCTTGCGCTGGTGTGAGTGTAGTCCCATCAGAAAGGATGACACCGTTCTTCACGCTTATCACGCCCTCATAGTCGGCTGCTGGGTAGTTTGGCAATACTGCTTGTACCTTTTTGCCTTCGCTCTCTCTCAGCCGCTTTACAAAGGCTGAATACACCACTTTTAGGCTGACATCATCTGATATCAGACCGACGGTGTTAAAATCTTGCAATTCAAGTGCTGAAAGAAATGCCGTATGATCAGCATTCGTCGCCGTACCGTTTGTCCCATTCGATAGATTGACTCCAGCGATCAAAGTAAGTGCGCCGGATCCCGAGAAATCGACCCAGGCATTAGACTTCAAGCCAGCGATATTACCCGCCGTCTGCACATCAACTTCCCGGCCATTGACAAGAGTCTTTACATCGAACTTTGTCGTGTCGTCAATGTTCGATTGAACCACAATAGCAATATCGTTACCGCGCTCCCCGGAGTATTTAGCCGTGATCGTCAAGTCGTCTTGTGTTGCGGTAGCTTTCACACCGTCATTTAAGCGGAACAAAAGCAAAGTTTTTGCCCGCTTTAAAGCTTCACGCACTAGCAACAACGGCGTATCACTTATATCAAAGCCCAATACATCCATCGTGTCCGCCCCGGCTTCGACCGTGACGATTTGTTTTGATGGACCCCACGGAAGAGACAAAGCCATAGCGGCGACGCCTCGATCGCCAACTGTACCGAGCGCTTTAGGCTCCGTATTAATATTGATATAGACACCGGGTCTAACCTTGTTTTGCGTTAGAAATGTACCTCCTGCCATCTTACTTCACCTCGCTCTTTTTAAATTCGTCTACAAGTCTTTTCGCTTCAGCGATAGAATAAGTACCTTCACCCAGGACAGCCGCAAGCACGTCATTGTCTGTCCCCGTCCATTGCCGGGACTGAAGGAATTGTTCCTTCGTAAAACCGGTAGTCACTTCAGGAATTTGTTTTTCTTTGCCCATTTTTCAATAATCCCTCCTGTTCGAGAGTCTTCATTTTTGGCTCCACTTCTTTCGCGGCGAGCACATGAAAGTTTAAGTCCATGTAAAAATGGAGAACGGCATCTATGATTTCATGATTCATGCCCGTGCCTTTATACCATGCACCGCCGATATTCACCCTTCTCAGCGCGTCATAAAGCTTCTCAGCCATTTCATGGGCTTTCCCGTTGTAATCCTCGTTCTCCGGGAAGAAGTGAATATCGAACGAATAGGAGCGTCTATAACGCCTATTCAATTCTTGATCCTGTGCATGGGTCAGCAGCTTCACAAAAAAACACGGCGCCTCAAAACCCTGTTTAATCTCTTCACCGTAAATATCCATGGTCGGAAAAAGGTTAGACAGGGCAAGGATAACGCCGCTGCGTATATTGTTTATGGTAATTTCGATCACGGCGTCACCCCTTTCTGCCGTTCATGAGTTGGTTTAATAACTCAACTTGTTTCTTTTCGATAAATTTAGGCAGTTCACGTTCAATCTCTTTCATCGAGATTGTCGCCATGAAGCGGCCATCAACCCATTTTGTGGAGTTTTGCCCGGCCCGGTGTCCGTGTTCCACGTAAGAGGCGTACTCCGTATTGTTGAATATCTCAATTACATAAGCATTCCCCTGCCTCTGAACTCGCCCCACTTGCCAATTCCGCCGCAGCTCCCCCGTGTCTACCGGGGTACGTTTCTTGATCTTTCGCACAGCCCGGTAAGCCATCTCAAGCAAAAATTCCCTTATCCATCGCTCGATAATGCGTTCATCGAGCGCTTTTTGGAATGTTTTCGCCATCCGTTCGAATTCGCTAAAATCAAAGCTCCCCCAGCGTGCCATTATGCTGTATCCTTCCGCTGTAAGCTGATTTCCTGATGAGTCTCATAAGGGAAGGGTTCGCCGGCTTTGTATTCTCGGCCCGGCGCAACAGCTTCCCAGCCTGCGGCTATATTCCGCCCCCGCGTCACCGTCAGCGTATCTCCCTGCTTGATCTCCAGTTCTGGAGCAATGAACAACTTGGTGTCGTAAGCTATCTGGTTCACGGTCTCGGTCTGGCCGTTGATCCCTAGTGCCTTCTGCGAGATCCGGCACGGCTGGCCCTCATACACAGTGACAAGCTGCTGCTTTGTCTCGCCGTTGACCTTTACCCTGCCCATCCGCTTTACCGTCACCCGGTCTGTGTACTTCCGCTCAAGCGCTAACCGGTACCGTCTTATGTTCATGGGTTCCACCTCATACGACGGTACCGGTTAAGATCAGTAGCGTAAAACATCAATAGCGTACCCGCGCCTGTGCCGCCCCCGGAAGATTCCTTAACCGATGTATCACCAATCTTCAGATCGACTCCCGAAGCAAGGATCACATCCATTTCAGGTAAATGGGACTGTTCAGCTCTAAAGGCTCCCATTGCGATATTGGCCCAGGTGTAAACCAGAGCCGTCGGGATCTCATCAACCCTATCTCGGCCGATGTAATTCGCAATATGGGCCCCGGCTTCATCAATATAAGACTTAACCAGGGCATCGAAGCTTTCCGGCAGGTTCCAGCGGCGCTTAATGATCGCAGCAACATCATCCTGGAGCATCGTAACCCCTCCCAACAAAAAAGAGAGCGGTTATTCGCCGCCCTCTTCCTTCGCTTTAATTGCTGCCAAGATATCATCCTTCTTGGTTACGCCGTCCAGGTCGATCTCCTTCAGCTTGGCATATGCCTTCAGTTCTGGAACCGTCATGTCGTCCACCGGCTTATCCAGGTCAATCCCCTTTTCTGGATCCGCAGGCTCAGCTTCAACAATCCGTTTGAAACCCCTACGCTCCCAAGCCTGCGCTTCGACTTCTTCCTCCACCAACTTCACTACGTTCAGCTTTTGCAGTTTGATCATAATTACGCCCCCAAGGAGACTTGCACGGTCGCCAGCTTGTTATCTGGTACGAGCAAGTCATGATATTTACGGTAATCCAACTTCCAGGCATCTGCCTTTTGGTTTTCATCCGGAGTAAAGATGCGTACTTTATCCGTTTTACTGATACCGATCGGCGTGTTACGCGCAGAGATAATCCAGTTGATGTTCTTAGCAGCAGCATCAGCCACAAAGCCACCCGTCGTCTGTCCGGAAGTCGTACCATCTCTAAATACATAAGCGGATTTCATTCGGTCGGAAGTCACCGGCTTAAGCGGAATACCGTCCAGGGCCTTAACCATCAGATTGACTCCACCTTGCGCAAATTGGACAACATCCAGTTTCTTCTGAATCTGAGAGTTGTTCGTAAGGATCTGATAAGTCGGGTAACCCAGTGTAATAACCATGTTGGCCAGATCCACGCCACGATCTGCGATAGCAAAGATATCGGCATAAAGCTTCTTCAAGATGTCAGCTTCCGCCGGAGTGTACTCGCCCGAGTTACCGGCAGCCGCCGCCAGTGCTGCAAGCTTGCTATAACGGTAAGCATCAATCTCAGGAATAACATGCAGCCGCTGGAACTCGGACATAACGTTAGCGGCAGACGCCCCGAAATTCGTTTCGTTAACGTCCATTGCGTCGAGCTGGAACGTCCGACCACGGTCTTGTGTCATGGTGTGAGTTTGATACTTGAATGTCACGCTGCCTTGATTAAAGCCGTTATCCCGATCGTAATCGGCCAAACCCTGTACAATGATTTCTGGGATCTTGATTTCATTACCGCCGTTATAAATAACTTGACCAGCATTGCTCTCCATCCATCCGGAAGTGGCTTGCTGCGCTACTTGCTTATCCAACTCGGTTTGAAATAGTTTTGCATACTCCAAAGTGTTAATCGGCATGTTCTTATTCCTCTTTTCTAAAGATTATTGTTGTGAAAAAATGCCACTAATTGTAGCGGCATCAGACAGAGAACTTGTGCTTGTTTGGGATGCCGGATCCGCAGGATTCGCTCCCTTGAAAGTGGGCTTATTTTCCGCAAATAAAAAACCCTTGCTCTCCCGCAGGGTTTTGATTTGATCTTCCAGGCCGGCTTTAATGCTGCCGTCCTCACCGAGTTCAATTTTCGTTTTGTCGATCAACCCGGTCAACAGATCCGCATCATGTACCTGGCCGGCTAACGCAAGCTTTAAGGCATTGCCCAGCTGCATCTCCTTCAGATCAGACTCGTACTTTTCCGCTGCCGTCTTGTTGTCTTCTTGAAGCTTCTGAATCTGCTGCTTCAGCTCCTCGGCGTTGCCACTGGACTTCTTCAAGTCCTCAAGCTGCTTGTCGCGGTCAGCTACGTCCTTCTCGGCCTTCTTCTTTGCCTCAGCTACCTCGTTGTACTGTAACTTTGGTACAAAGTGTTTCGGCAGTTCCTTGTTTACGTCACCGATCAGGCCGTCAAGCTTCGATTCATCGACTCCGGCATTCTTCAAAAGCTCTTTTAACCAATCCATTTATCATCAGCCTCCATAGATTTTTATAGCTGCTCTCCAGCTAGGGGAGCGGGCCGTTATGCTCCAGCCAAAGCACGCCTAGTTTTTTGCGCCATACGACAGGGCAAGTAATTACGCAGTTACTTCGTCATATTTGGCTTTCAGTTCTTCAGCACTGATAACGCCAAGCGTTCCATCTTCCGTTTTAACAACATAATCCCCCACCTTGACGATCACCACATTAAACGGACTTTTGACGATCCGCATCTGTATCCCGCTTGCGCCGTACTCAACATTTACAGTGATACCCGCAAATGAGATGACTTCCTGGATGCTTTCAAAGCTATTCTGGAACTGTACTGCGTCAATAAACTTCTTTTCCCGGTAACGCTTAATCATCCCCTACACCCCCTTTCTGAGCAAACAAAAAGCACCCTCATTGATTTGAGAGTGCTTGTTAATATACTTCGCTACCGTCAAACTTCCAGCCGTATTCCGCTGGCAAGAGGTCTTCACCAGCTGCAAGGCTTTTATTAATCTTATCGATTAAGCCTTCGGTTGTTTCGCTTCCCGGTACCATTTCTAAAGGCACACAAGAATCCGGGAACCTCTTTTCAAACTCCTGCATTTTCTGCCAAAGCTCATCAGTCATATTTACCATTAAATCTCCTCCAATATTTTATGGAAAAGTGCAAAGGATTTAGGAAGGTATTTCTGCATTAATTCTGCCCGTTTCCCCGTCGGATCAAAACTGGCCTCAAACATATGGGCAAATGCCTCTTTTTCAATAGCATTAGGCAGTTGCTGCCAGTATTTCGGGCTGTGCCCATATCTCCCTTGGATCCTTCTTTTGGTCACACCGCCGTAAATGTCAGAAACAGCAGACTGTAACGCGCCATTTCCTTCAGCAAGAGCTAGGGAAATTTCAAACTGGGCACTTCGCAAATCCAACCCTTTATCTTTAGAGTAATTCTGCATGTAATCTTGAACGTCTCGCAATATAGCCTTTTTGAAGTCCTTTGCCTCAATACCGCCAATATTAATATGTGAGACGCCATCATAAGTAGCCTTACCCGTTTTTTGAATTGCCGCCAAGTTGTCCACGTAATGGCCCATTTCATGAAAGAAGATCGCAGCCCGTCCCCTTGGGTTGTTCAGATCCTCATCAAAGTCCAATCTTATTACGCGATCGACTGGGCTATAATGTGCTCCGGCTTTGTAGCTGCTATCGGCAACGGCATTGTCCTTTACGTAATCAAGAAATACCCTCTGGGCAGTAGTGGACCCCGAACTAAACCGTTCAGTTAGAGCCTCTTTATATTCCGGTTTGATCCCTGGAGCCTTGTCTATAATCGATTCAAATGTTTTGTTAATACTTTCTGGCTTGATTATATCATCATCTGGAGAATCAACATACTGTTTTTTCCAGTCCAGATATGACATATTTCCGGGGACGTAATATGAACTCCCATCAGAGTTCCGGGCAATGCGTTCCCCGGGATCCTCATCATCTTCAAAGGCTGCCACTGTAGTCGTCCGACAACGAACGTGGAGCGGAGGGTAATTAACGCCGACCTGTGCCTCTGAAAGTGGAAATGTCTTGCCGTCCATCTCCCTACAGGTTTGCGACGTTTTGCTGTCCAAGGTCGCCAGCAGCTCATACTTCTGTACAACGCTACTAGCGGCATAACCGGCCATGGTAGCCTGACCAACAAAAAAAGAGCTTTCCGTCTGGATAAGCCTCTCGGCATTCGACCGGGACACATTCAGCCTTTCGGTAACATCCCGAATAGCACGATCAACGGTATCTCCCCTGATAAAAGCCTGGGATAATTTTGTTTGGATCTGCTGCCGAAGCTTCGACCGATCATCCCATATCCGCTGTGACCAATTCCGGCCGTCAAGCTTAGTACCCAGAATCTTTTCAAGCCCCTCGTCATCGATACGACCGAAGGATACTCCGACCCCCATTCCCCTCTGGAGTTCAAAGACATTTCGGTAATAGGTGTCTTGGTAAATATCGCTGAGCAGATCCCCCGTATCTCTCTGCCGTTTGCCTTCCAGCATTTCGATCCGGTGATTGATCTGTAGCTGCAAAGCCTCCAGGCGAGTAATGCGGGTTTTATAATAGGTGTTGTTGAGTTCTTGGGTCCATCGCCCGTCTGCATTGTCCTTGGCTTTCGCTGTGAACTCCTCAAGCGTCATTTTGAATTCTTTCAGCTCGCCCTTGGTCAGTATCTTCCGGGCTTCGGCCATATCAACGCCGTTTTCAATTGCGTACCGGGCATGGAACGTTTCAATATCCCGCTTTATCGCGGTTGCAGCTCGTGCGTATTCCTTCCGTTGCTCGACTTCGTAGGCATCTGCCTTATCAAACTGCCGCTTGGCTATCTGCTCAGACCGTTTTTCCCAGTACTCAGCAGGTTTCATTTCTCTTCACCTGTGGCCTTTTCTGGATCCTTCTTGGTTATGTCGTTCAGAGCTCCGTAATCGTACGGATCTGGCTCCCGCTCCTTCTCGATCTGCGCCTCCTCGTCCTCCACACTTGTAACCCATGGATGATTTGCCCGAATAGTTTTATCAGAGATAACACCGATACTATTTTTAGCATTGGTGACAGCCTCGGTTTCGTTGATCGTAATGTCCCGATTGAAGATAAACTCAACCGGCACGCTGGAGTAGTCCTTCTTGGCCGAGTTGTACAAGTGCTGATCGATAAACCACAGCAACTGTTCCAGGCTGGCCTGAAACTCCGACTCCATATCGTTTGCATCCAGATCAAGATCGGCGTAAAGGTGTTTAAGCGCGATGCCCGACGGACTATTGCCGAACCTCTCCGATTGCGTATCAACGCCGCGGCCAAACTCATAAATGTCCTTGCGGAGCTGCGCGATATGAGTCTTGTGCGCCTCAGTGTCGATTTCGATACTGACCGATTTAAGATCACCGGTACCATTCACAAAGGCTACACGGTAGACGCTCATGTTCTTTCTGAACTCTGAGGCGCTAGTCCCGTCATAGTCCTTCACGACGTACAGGCTGTTCGGTAGATCCTCCAAGTTGTTCGAGTTGTCGCTGATCTTACAATCATAGTCGTCAACTTGACGCTTAATGATTTCAATCAGCGGCTGCTCCTCGTTGTTGTACTTGAAGCAAATGAACGGTACCCGCTCCCAGTTGTACGGCTGCTCTTTATCATTCGAAACCAGCGAGAAGTGAGAGGTAAAATCGACGAACCGGAAATCTCCACTTTCGCCTTCGTAGCGGCGTACCCCGTCTTTACTCCAGAATTCAACCTTGGTAATGGTCTTCTTGGTCTTCGCCATATAGACTATTTGGTCGTAGACCCGGATAAAGGCATCGAGATCCGTATGGGCTGAGTCTCTCCACAATGGGATTCCTTCCTCGCTCGGGATGAGCTGGAACGCCAGATCGCCATCCTCGTCATAATAGACCTGCATCCAAGCCTTGCCGCTGTTTATTGCATTCTTGCCGGTGTTTTTGAGCATCCGGCGGAAATGCTGATCGAAATAATTATCGAGCTCCGCCTGATAGCCGGAATCTTTTGTTTGAGCCAGGAACGGTTTTGAGAGTAAATATCCAATCTTCTGATCGACCAGTTTCCGGATAAATCCGTGCGGGATCCGGTTGTCGGCCAGGTTATGGACCTGCGTCAGCTTGCCGTCTGGCCCGATTGCCTTCCGGATCCGGTTTAACACGTCGTTCTTCACCCGGTAGTACTCCTGACCGGTCAACATCAGTTTACGCGCATCTGAGCTCTGCCATTGTTGGACCTCTTCCCTGACGATCTCGTCGATGGTCATCGGCGCATTGTTGTCCAGGTTCTCCAGTATTTCATGTAATGTGTTCATAGGCTCCTCCTACTCGAATGTCACTGATTTACGTTTCATGTCGTCCTCCAGCGCATATCGGCTCATATCGATAGAGTGGTTGTCCTTATCCGGGAATCCGTCTTTAAACCCGCCATTCCCATCCGGCTCCAGCTCATATCCATAAAACTCCCGTTTGGTATTTGGGCAACGTTCCGGGTCTATGATGATTTGCTCCAGATCCTGCAAGAACTTAACACCATACTCCACGGAATCCGGTCCCTTCTTGGCCCCTTTGATCCTCACACCATAGCCCTTGATCTCGTCAATGGACTTTGGTTCCGCGCTGTCCGCTGTTACGGGGCTGTTGCCTTTGTTTTCCCCTTTTATGTGCTCCGCCAGCTTGCGGTTGCTGACCTGTACCTTGTGCAGCTCATGAAAGATATACAGCCGCCGACGCGTCTTATCAAAGTGCATAGCGCCATAGTGTACCGGGTCATTGGCATAGCCAAAGTCAACCCCGCGCCGTATATGATCGAAAACTCGGATCTCCTCGTCAGTAATTCTCCGGAACGTGAGATTAGTGAATACTTCACCGCCGGTCCCTACCACTTCGCCAAGGTATTCATGCTCGTAGCTTTTCGGTTTCGTCTTCTGCAGATGGTCGGCCTCAACAAAAAACTGCTCCCCGAGCCATTGGCGAGGAACAGTCAAATAGGTGCTATGGTGAACCAGCCGGTCTGGCCGTTTTTCGGTTACTTCGGCATTAACCCAGTTACGCTGTGACTTCGGCGGGTTGTATGAATAAAAGACAGTGAACGTGCTACCGCCCCGGAGGAACGTCTGGTTTATAGTCCGAATAGCTTCCATACCCTCAAATTCGTCTACTTCCTCGTACCACACGTACTTGATATAACCGCGGCGAAGCTTGCTGGACTTAACTTTCTTCGGCTTGT
Source organism: Fontibacillus forbon (assembly GCF_046559655.1). Lineage (NCBI taxonomy): Bacteria > Bacillati > Bacillota > Bacilli > Caryophanales > Paenibacillaceae > Fontibacillus > Fontibacillus forbon. The sequence continues at coordinate 576,238 of NZ_JBKGFV010000002.1, forward strand.
CAGCGCCTCGGAATATAATCTTCTGCCCGGTAGGAATATAAGTTAAGCTCATCGGGCTAACACTGTCATGCCACAAGTGAGAAACACCTAAAACCTCGATCGCCCATAGCAGCTGTTCATATACGCTTTCCCGCAGGTTCTCTTTTACCTTCCGAATCGCTACAGCATTGGCGTCTGGATCTCGCATCATGCCCAGTATGATCTCAATACTGATGAAAGAGGACTTAGTAGATCCGCGCCCGCCTTTCAGCCAGTAGTGTGTGAATTTATCCTCTTTCAGCGCATGGTGTACACCGTAGAAGCTTGGTGCGATAAGGCTTGTTAAAGGAACCCTGATCATGTGCTGTTGTTCCCCTTCGGCACATCATCCACAATCTGAACAGCTGCATTTACATCGACTTGCTGCTTGTCAATCCACATACCGAAACGTTTACCCAGCAATTCCAGGGCTTTGAGCTTATCCGCGAACTTGACCTCCCGCTCGATCATGTCAACCTCACCGCTCATTGTCTTAACCTTGACGCTAGCAATAGCTGCCCGATCATCCGCGCTGGCGTCATCTTCGATCTCGGCAGAATCCATATTGACAAGCTGTGTCGGATCCAAGAAGGCAACTCGGGCCAGCTCCCGGATTATCCGCTCCTGGTTGACGCCTGTTCTCGCGCTGTGCTGGGCCATGCGCTCGTCTATGTACGCGCGAATGTTAGGTTTCGTTAAGTTCTCTGCTCCTATTTCTTTTGCTGTTTTCGGACTATAGCCCGCTCGGATAGCTGCCTGCGTGGCATTGAGATCAATCAGGTATTCATCTGCAAATTTTTGCTGTTTGGCCGTCAATGCCATCACGTTCAGCTCCTTTCAGGATAAATAAAAGAAGTCGCCAAATGGCGACTAAATAAAATTATTTAATAGGAATCTCACTAATTAATTGATCTAACCTAATTTTTAGTTGATCACATTCAGGTGGAATCTTTTTTGAAAGTGCAGAAAGTTCAGAATTAGTGAAATAATAGATACTTCCTATATTCGATAATGCTTTCAGCAGCCGATTTAATAAAGTTTCAGGGCTCCTTCCAATACCTATGCATTCCTCAATAGCTTTGCAAATGAAACGAATTTCATTTTCTTTAGAACCACTAAGTCCATAAATACCGGCTGTGTTTTCAAAAACATCGATCTTGACTTCCTTAACTTCTTTTCTTAATTCATCCACAAGATTATTTAGATTCGAGTTAAATGACTTAGATTTTGCAAGGTTTTTCTCATCCAAGTCCCGTAATAAGGTATGCAGGATGTTTATCTTTTCGGTAAAAATATCAGTTTTCCCATCTATCCTTTGTATAATATCTTGGGAATTTTGTTCGCGTAAGTTATCAAATCTATCTTTAATTCGAGATAAGGAGTTATTAATATTCTCTTCGTTATTTATCAAAATTTCTTGTTTTATTGCCTCCAAACCGGCTTTATTTGATCGCTGACTACTAAATACATTAAGACCAACTACAGTAATGATTGCCGTTGCCAGTCCTCCCAGAGCCCAATATATTGTATTAAGAATTTTATCATTATAGTCCTTCTGATCCTCGTATAATTGACGGTAGTATTCCGTACCATCAACCACAGCAGCACTATTTGTATCTTTTTTATCAGGCACTAAAACCTCTGCGTCCACAGCATTCACATTTAATACCAAAAGCATTACGCTCAGCAGTATTATCGCTAACTTTTTCATTACTTCCTCCCATAAATCTTTAATTTATGAGAGTTTTCGACACTAACTTGGAATATCCTCCCTTTCCGGAGTTGAATAAAACAAAATACCGGCACCCGAAGGCACCGGTAAAGGAGGGGGATCAAAAAGGCGAATAATCCGAACGGCAGGATTTGAACCTGAACTACTTGCTCCCAAGGCAAGCGTGCTCCCAAGCTACACTACATCCGGTAAATGAGAGACGGGAGAAACACTGTTCAGGTAAAACTCCCGTCTTAGGCGTAGGAGACACCGCCGGACCGTATAAAAACGCTGGTAGGTGATCTCCTTACACTTTATCCACAATACCATAATAGCACGGAAATTCTGGCTGTTGTTCTCGTTCTGTTCTCATTTATTTCTCGTTTTTGTCTCATTTATTTCGCGAGTTTTTCGTACTCCTCAAGCGCCTTCTTACGCCATCGGTAAAATACAGGTCTTGAAACGTTCAATGCCTTCGCTGCTTCGTCCCACGGTATTTTGTCAATGAAGTGTAGCCATATCAGTTTTGCGTATTCTGGCTTATATCCCTCAAGCGCCTTTAGCACCGTATCGATCCGATTAACATCCGCCTGCAGGTCCTGGAGTTTAGTCAGCCTGTCTAGGATATCATCGATATCGCTTCGAACGTCGTACCCTCGTGCCGCGATCACTTTCTGGATTTTGTCCCGCAGCTCTTGCAGCAGTTTCCTGTCTTCGGGGTCCATCACGTCATCAGGTACGGCACGCTTCTGGGCTTTTACCCCTGCCGGATACCAGGTCATATAGGCGTTGGCCGTTTGCTCCAGACGCTGCTCTCTCTCTGACAGATACATATAGCTCGGCCGCCCTCTCAGCTGCCGGTGGAGCTCCTGCAACTGGTCATCCTCGTTAAGCCTGGAAACCGTGATTCCGGCACCGACGCTATACGTACTCAGCACCTGGATCCGGGCTTGCTTTTGGCGGTACTGACTCAGCTGCTCAATGGCGGTTTGCTCTGTCATCCGTTTTCACCCCGCACTTATGTTTTTGGAACCCCGCAAATGTGTACCGTCTCTGGCAATCCGGACAAACTTTAAACCTCATCTTGTAGGGCCGGCGATTTTTACTCATGCAGCTCTCACCTTCTCTATTCGTGCTTTGACCGCATTCATTAAGGCATCTTGACCGGCGGACTTACGCTCCAATGCAGCCACGGCTTCCTCGTCCATCGTCCCCTCTGCAACCAGACGAACCACGACGATGTTATGCCGCACTCCCTGCCGGTGCACCCGGGCATTGGCCTGCTGATCCTCTTCAAGGCTCCATATCTGGTCAAACCAGACGACTGTCCGACAGCTCGACTCCTGGAGATTAAGCCCATGACCAGCGGACTTAGGATGGACCAGAAGCAGCGGAATTTCGTCATTGTTCCAAGCCCGGATATCTTCATTGCCTTCTTTGCCTTTTCGCAGGATCCGGGCTTGGGGGAATCTCTCTTGGATCCGGGCTAGGGAATGCTTAAAGTTATAAAACACCATCACCGGCTTACCGTTCGCCGCCTCGATCACGTCCTCCATGGCGTCCAGCTTCGCATTATGAATCAGCTTTACTCCCTTATCTTCGTCGTACACAGCGCCGCTGGCCATCTGCAGAAGCTTATTCGACAAGACGGCAGCCGTGCTGGCCACGACATCGGAATCCAGGAATGGGAGAAGCAGCTCCTTTTCAAGCTTCTTGTATTGCTCCCGTGCTTTCGGGCTCAGCGGAATCGGAATTGTCCGATCGATCCGTTCAGGCAGCTCCAGCCAATCCACAGCTTTCATACTCACCGCGATATCTGAAATGGCTTCGTAGATCCGATCCTCAGCTTCCTTCTTCTCTTTCCACTCGTACACCACATGGCCGCTACGGCTCCCAGGGATAAAGTACCTGTCCCGGTATCCCGTAATCGTCTTACCCAGCCGCTCGCCCTGATCGATCAGGTACATTTGCGGCCAGAGATCCATCAAACCATTCGGGGCCGGTGTACCAGTGAGCCCAACAACTCTTTTCATCATCGGCCGGACCCGGCGAAGTGCCCGGAACCGTTTCGCCTGTGAGTTTTTAAAACTGGAAAGCTCATCGATCACCACGGTATCAAATGGCCACTTGCTGCCATATTCGTTCACCAACCATTCCACGTTCTCACGGTTAATCACGTAGATATCGGCATCGGCCTTTAAAGCCTTCCGGCGGATGGCTGCGCTCCCTAATACTTTGCTGATCCGAAGGTGCTGCAGGTGATCCCATTTCTCAATTTCACGGGCCCAAGTATCCTCTGCCACCCGAAGCGGTGCGATCACCAATACCTTGGCGGCGTCAAAATAATCATTCAGCAGTAGGTCAATGGCCGTCAAAGTTGAGACCGTTTTTCCTAAACCCATTTCCAGCAGCAAAGCAATATACGGAGTATCCAGGATCCGCTGTGTCGCATACTCTTGATACTGATGCGGATTAAATCTCACCGGGCTCTCACCTCTTGTATAAACTGGTCGATGTCCTCAACCGAATCGATTTTATAATGTCGATGCCCCATTTTTAACAGCTTCCGCTTCCAGTGCTCTTGTAAAGGTTCAAGCGGCTCGCCCGGTGCTTTCATTTCGACATAGATCGTTTGACCTTCAGGTAAGATAACCAACCTGTCCGGAACTCCTCGGTTTCCCGGGCTTACCCACTTCGGGGCCAGACCGCCAATCTTCTTGACCTCTCGGACCAGACGACGTTCCAGTAATGACTCTCGCATAATAGCTCCTTTCTTGGTTGCCGAATTGCCCGTTACACGCACGTACTCGTGTTTTACGCGTTTAAGTGGGTTTCCGTATTCCGTATATTAGTTAATTTATATTTTTACTTAAATAGTAGATTTTACGGCAACCTTGGAAACAACTCCATATAAAGCCTTGGTACTATTGGGTTTTCCTTGATTGCCGTAAATTTGATTCTTCGGCAAAAGTTCGGCAACAAGGGCAACCGCCCGCGGCAACACGGCAACATTCTTGGCAACCATTCACGGCAACCTATCAAATACCCTTTGAACACCATATCCGGGAACCCTTGCCTTGCCTTTCCGCTCAACCCATCCAGGTATGCGTCGAAGGATATCCATAATTTCTTTTGCTTCCCAAGCCCGCATTTGACCTCTCTTATTCCCAAGGCATTCCGCCCATATCTGCGCCGCACATACACGGTCTCGGAGGTCGTCGGTAGGTCGTCCCATCTCATCCTCCAGAGGCGTATCCAGCCACTCCTGAATAATGCCCTCACGCGGGTCACTTTCCATATGTGCAGCTTGCTGGCGTTCAGCCTCCTCGCGGGCTTCCCGATCAAGCTCCAAGGTTTCCCCAGCCTTAAACCAGCTCAATACCTCAGCCCAGATTTGGCTTACCTCGTAATCGGTTAAATCCTCCCAATGGCTCTTTTTCGCCCGATCCGGGAAAACCTCAATCGGCCAAAAGCGCCTGTTCCCGGTCGCATCCCGAAGGAAATCCCGGGTATTCGTTGTTCCAAAGAACACGCATTTCCTCGGAAACTCAGAAACCTGACGGTCATACGCTACCCGGTACCGATCTTCCGTCTTGGACAAAAACGCCTTAACCTCTTCAACCTCGGTCTTCTTCATGGCGCTTAATTCGCCGATCTCGAATATCCAGCCGCTCTGCAGGTGTTCTCCAGCTTCCTTGTTTTCAAACGTTCGAAGCGAATCCGAGAACCACTCCTTCCCCAATTTGGCCAACAGTGAACTTTTTCCGGCCCCCTGGGGCCCAATCAGTACCAGCATATAGTCGAATTTACAACCTGGCCGATATAATCGGGCCACAGCAGCTAAAAGCATCTTCCGTGTCACTTGGTGCGTGTAATGCGTATCAGCCGCCCCTAGGTATTCCACGAATAACTGTTCCGCACGCGGTACCCCGTCCCACACGGCGCTCTCGACATACGCCTTAATCGGATGAAATGTGTTCCGGTGGACGACCTCCGTAAAAGCATTCTGAATAGTCTTGGCTGAACTGATTCCGTGGACTTTGGCAAACCAATGTTGTAGCCGTTTGTCATCTGCCCCAAGCCACGGCTCATATGTCCGTCCTGGGCGCTCCGGCTCTCTCCATGGTAACGCCTTCCGGATAACCTCCGTATTGCCGAAGGCGTCATAGGCAAGCACGCCGCGCCATACACCATGGCCTAGGAAAAGCTCTACGTTCCCAGCCGTCGGCAGCGGCGCTCCCGTTTTATGATGAATCTCCAGCTTCGTTTCCCAGCCGGCTTCCGGATCCTCCTCGTCGTCCTCAAAGTCGTCGGCCATCTCGGCAAAGTCTGCCTGACGCTCCGCGAGAGCAAGCTTCTTGACTTCTGGGCGCTGAGCCGCCCACTGCTCCATGGCTAAATGACTTGGCTTCTTGGCGTCCGGTGTATGCTCTCTCACCCGTTCGTCTAAGTGCCCGAACTTGTGGACCCGTACAAGATCGAAAATGTTATAAGTGCGGCCATCGGCCACGGGGTCACTGTCCTGGTGCGAGAAGGCGAGATCCTGATCTGGATAAACTTCTAGCCCGTTGCCGCTGGTTCCCTTCGTGTAGGTGTACCGGTTCGGCATAGATCCTTGTTCGTAAACCTCAGATAGAAATGTGTCGATTCCCTCTTCGATCGTGAACGCCCTGCAAAAAAGTCCGATCGTGCCGAATTTCTCCCGGGGATCCTGTGCCCTCTTTGCTGCCAGTTGAGCGGGCGCCTTGTCTTCTGGGTGACGTGGCCAGATCATGACGTCCCGCCAGTCCTCGTATTCTGCCAGCAGCCGGTCAACGCCGAGCGGGTTCCCTTCATACACTTCTAGCACCGGATCCGCAGCGTCCTTGCTGCAGCTCGGCAAGAACATGAGCCGATGGACTTGGAAGGTCGTCTTATCGAAGTATTCCATGCCAATCTGTTCCGCCAGCTTCCGGCTGACTGCGGCATACTCGTCTGGATTCATGTTCCGGTCCGCGGGGATAATCAGGCGATACTTCGGCTTCTCCGGACGGTGACTGTGCGTGGAGTAGACGACATAAGCCGTCCCTCCCAGCACCAGCTCCACGGTGAATAGGAAATCGTCGTCTCCGCGATCGACGTCCAGGGTGACCAGGCTGCGACTGTCGACATTCTCCTTCTTCCGCCGGCCTGTGCGGACCAGGCCTCCGACGAATGCCGGCCCGTCCTTTGCCTTACCCCGGTCGGTCGTGTTCATTTTGTTATACTGGGCCATTGTCTCGTTCGTCCGCCGCACCTTGCGCAGCCGTTCGACGAACTCTTCCCAGGTCAAATATTCAGTTTTCCAGTTCGTATCGGCGCGGTGCTTGCCGAAGCTAATGTCCAGTTCTTGCATGGTTGCACCTCAATCTTGCCCTTTAGGTAATGGAATACTTTTGGTACTCTACTGAACTCAAATATTTGGTATAATATACCTATCATTTATTAGGAGGCTTTTAAATGTCTGATGAGATTAAAACTCTAGATGTAGGGTTAGTGATGCCTATTGCGCATATAGAAAATTGCCCTCCAGAACACTGGATAGATGTAAAAAATATTATTGAAGAAGCATTAAGCGCTATCCCAGGGTACAAATGCAACGTGAAAATTGTTAGTGAAGGAGACAGTAGTGGCTTAATACATAAAAGAATCGTACAGGGTCTTTATAATTCACATGTAGTTATCTGCGATGTTAGTTGTAAGAATCCAAACGTAATGTTTGAACTCGGTATGAGACTTGCTTTTGATAAACCGACCATCATTATTAAAGATGATCAAACTACTTATACTTTTGACCCAGGAGGAATTGAGCACATTAACTATCCAAGAGATTTACGCTTCAACAAAATAACAGAATTTAAAACCAGCCTTGCAAAAAAAGTTCAAGCTACTTATGAGGATTTTTTGTCGGATCCAAATCACTCGCCGTTTTTAAAAAGCTTTGGAGAATTTACCGTTGCCGCTATTGATCAGACCACTGTTTCTCCTGATGCTTTATTATTCCAAATAATGGAAGAATTACGATATGATGTAGCCAACATTAAAAGATCCCTATCTTCAAACCAGTCTCCTAAAGTACAGAAATTCAAGCTTAAGTCAGAAGTATACAAAAATTTAAATACGGCTGTGTCCGCTTTCTTTAATACCAACGAGGGAAAAAAAGGAATTAAAGTTGATGACATCTCTGATCTTACTGACTTCGTTGAGTTTTACTTAGATTTGAATGATCTTACCGGAAAAGACCTACCCAGAAACCAAAAAGTTGAATTAATTTTGGATCTGTTAAAATCAGAAAACGTAATCTAGTTTTAATCTTTCTGGTAGAAATCCGTCTCATAAGCTTCTGCCCGCAGGGGCAATCCCGGTGCCCAGTCAATCGGCTGGGCCATAATTTCTGTGATTTCTGTCAAGGCGTCCTCAATCCAAGGTGCATCGATGATTACCTCATCATGAACGTGCATCCGGATCTGGTGACTAGCCTCATCCAGACGCTGCATGCTAACCGCCAAGCAGTCCCGGCTGATCGCCTGAACGATGTTCTCAACCAATTTGGTGCCATAGGTGTCGATCTTGCCCCAGGTCTTTTTGGTCTGGTCCACACCGTCGTATGCTAACGCTGGCTTATCAAACTTCCCGTCAACGATCCGCGGGTTCACATACGACAGCTTCCGTCCAGACGGCAATCGGATGAATAAATACCCCTTCTCGCAGTATAATGTCAGGCCGTACTGAAGCTTGACTGTCCGGCGTTCCCGTACGGCCGTCATGGCTGCATTATCCACGTCCCACCACAGCTGGGTGATCTTCGGATTTGCCTTACGCCAGGTCTTTACCAGAGGCGGAAGTTCGTCCTCAGAAAGCCCCATTTTCAAAGCTCCCATCGTCTCCAATGCACCGACACCACCGCCGTATCCCAGAGCAAGCTCCGCGATCTTCCCCTTTTGCCGTAAATCCTTCGTAATCTCATCCAGAGACAGGTGAAACATCTGAGCAGCGGAGGCTTCATAGATTTTCCCGTGAGTCTTAAATACCTCCAACCTCCAGGCTTCTCCAGCCAGCCAGGCGATCACCCGGGCCTCGATCGCCGAGAAGTCGGCGACGATGAAGCGGCAGCCAGGCGAAGGGATAAACGCCGTTCGGATCAACTGAGAGAGAACAAAGGGAGGCGGTCCGAACAACATCTCCAACAACTCATAATCTCCGGAAAGGAGAACATCCCGCGCAAGCTCCAAGTCCTTCAGCTTGTTCTGCGGAAGGTTCTGCACTTGCACCAATCGGCCAGCCCAGCGTCCGGTACGGTTAGCTCCATAGAACTGAAGCAACCCCCTCACTCGGTCATCACTACACCGTGCCCGTTGCATGGCTTCGTACTTCTTGACCGATGTTTTGGCCATCTCTTGCCGTAACTGGAGAGCCCGAACAGCTTCCTCATCCCCTCCGGCCTGATCGATCAAGATCGGAACGGTCTCCTTCGTAATCCCGTTTATCACAAGCCCGCGATCACGCAACCAACCTGTGAGCTGCGCCACGCTGTTCGGATTTGCAAGCCCGGTCAACTCTCGGGCCTCTGCTTCCAATCTTGCTGCATATTGCTCATCACAGGCAATGGCATGCTTGACCAGTTCTAGCTCCAGCCTTACACCGCTGTCATTGATCCGCTGGTCCAGCGACCACAGTTGCCATTCATCATCTGCTACCGAGAAGGCCGTTAGATATTTGCGCACGTCCCGCTCCGTCTCTACGTCCTGCCGGTTATAGGCTTTGTACTGCTCCCATTTCTCCGGGGCATGGTATGGTAAATTTCGGGTCCGTCCGCCGTTTGCCTTGGTCGGCTTGCACGGAGTGGAGAAGTATTTAATCAGTGCCTTACCCGCGGTGTCCTTCTGTTCCTGAAGTTTTAGCACCTTGGCCACTTCGGCCAGGGAGCCGGGAAGCCCGAGCGTAAGAGCGTGAATCATTGTGCAGCGCCATTGTTCCGGCGGCATCGGCTTTCTGAGATACTTGGCCAGCGCTGTCCGTTCAAAGTTTGCATTGAATGCAGTTTTGATAACTCCAGGGTCAAAGAGATCGTGATGGATGAAATCAGGAAGCTCTTCGAAATCAGTCAGGTCGATAACCGTCACCGGATCGTCATCATAGGCATAAGCAAAGAGCAAGATTTCGAAGTCGGGCGCCTCTACGTAGGGGTAAACTCCCGACTTCTTGATATCGACGCTGCTGTACGTTTCAAGGTCGATCTGCAGAACGGTCATATCACTTTCCCACCGTGCTTGTGTGGCCGGGTGGAATTGTAAGCCATCTTCTCGGTAATCGCCTTCTCAAGATCGATATCATACCGTCCACAGGCGTCAAATACACGAATCACAATATCAGCCAACTCGGACGGAATGCCGCAAGGTTTGCAATTTGGGGTAATAGGGTCATTGAGTCTTGTTTTCAATTCTTTATTTTCATACCAAACTTCTGTAATATCGCGGCCATTTCGATAATCTTCCAGCGCCTCCGAAGCTTCCGAATGAATCAAGGCAATGATTTCCCCAAAGCTGCGATCTTCGTCCCACCAACCTTTATTTACTGCATTCCTGTGAGCTGCTTTCACCAAATCATTAATCCCCATGAATGTTCCTCCGTTCCCATAATTTCCGGTAAAAATTCGGTTATAAAAAGGGGCCCCATGTGGAAACCCCTAGATGTAAAAAGTGATTAGTTCAGGTAATCTTCGTCATCGCTGATATCAACGATATCGTCGTCGAAGTCCTCATTTGCGAAATCATCGTTCACACTGCTGCGGCCACCGAGGAAGTCACCGTCTTGTACCTTCACGATGTTATTCAAGCCTGCAGCAATACCTTTATTGCCCTTGTTATCGAAGAGATAGAAGTTTACAGAAACTTTTGCATAGCACCCGGAGTAAACTTCAGTTGTATCCGTGATTTCTTGGAATTTCGTCTTTCCGCCAGCATCTTTGCCAATCGGTTTAGCGATACCTGGCTTATTTTTGCTTTTCGCATTAAAGAAGTAGTGCCCTTCGTAGGCCTCCCCCTTATCTTCTGCCTCTTCGTCGCCGTCGCGCAGGGGAGTATGAAAATCTTTCGGAAGCTTTCCGCCATACTTGGCTTTTGCCTGCTCTTTGAGAGTTTCAACAATTGCCTTGTACTTAGCCAGCGTTGCCTTATCGTCTTTAGGGATCAAGATTGCCGTACTGTACCATAGATTTCCGAAATCATCGGCCTCTGCTTCCCACACCTTCGCATAGCTAAGACGAACCTTACCCGTTACCAGTTTCGTAGTTTGATTATCGATTGCCATGATTAATTAGCCTCCTCAAAATTTTCATATGCAAAATCATTCTCAACGCTATTCATTTCTGGACGTGGATCTGTTTCAGGAACGAGTGTAGGCTTTCCCTGTGGCTTGATGATAAGATCACCAGCCAATGCTGCGAATTCCTTCTTGCTCCCAACGACTTTTGTCTCCAGATCACCGATCCCAAGTAGCTCCTGCGGTTTAAGTAGCTTCGATTCTTCAAAGCCGGCCTCGATCAACTTGTCCTTGAGTGCTTCCTTGTCGGTGATGGCCCGGTTACTCCTGCCCTCGACCAGCTTCCACTCCGGGATCTTAGCCCCGGTCTTGGCCTGCTCGAAGGCGTAATCCTCCACATCCTTTGCCCAAGCCTTGAGCTGTTCGGCCACAAACAGCACCGAACCGATTTCCCCCAAGGATAGCAGCGCAGGATCCTGAAACTCATACGCCAGTGCCTTCATGTTCTCGTCTGCTCGAGCGCGGCAGTTCCCCTTAACCTTGCACCAGCGGCAATGATCCCCGGATTTGAAATCTCCTTCGCCGGCATCGGCCAGGGCGGCCGCAGGCTTAACCACTGTCTCGGCCCACTCGATCAGCTCACCGTGTGGAAGGGTATCGGTGCTGACACTATCAAGCCGTGGCTGCACAATTGTCATGTTGACCTCTTTGATCGAATAAAGGTAATTCCAGTTCGACCAAGCACCCAGGCCATACAGCCGGAGCTGCGGGTTACCGATCGCGCTGACTGGAACACCCTTGCCATATTTAAGGTCAATGACATCAAGTAGCCAGTCTGAGATGATGACCACATCACCAGTACCATATCCGTCTGGAACCCATTCCGAAAAATCCAGCCGGTCCTCAAAAAGAATCACCGCATCCTTTGACCGAGCCTTCGCGGCCATGAACCGCTCCTCGACCTCAGCAACGTAATAGCTGACTGCACCCTCCATCTCAGGCCCGTAATAAGGGTTACTTTTCCTAAAATCATCAACCGCTTTATCCAGACGCTTTCTTTCAGCCGCATTACACGGGGTAAGGCGGCGGCGCAGAATTAGCTCAGACAACTCATGTGCTGCGGTACCCTCGTCGGCGTACTCGCTGCGCTTATCTGGGATGTTCTCCTGCAGCCGGGCGCTCGGCGGGCAATTAATCCATCGACTCGCACCTGAAGCCCCTAACAGGGCATGAGCTCGTTCAGCGTGTGCTGGCTGCGTCATAGTTTCTCCAGCTTCGCCATGAAAGCGGCCCGCTTATCTTCCGGCACATCCGAGATCGACGCGCTTTCAAACTCATTGAGCAGAGCTTTGATCTTCGGTTTCTTCTTCGGGTCCTGACCGACTTCTTGGGCCCTAGTCCTAAGATCGACCACGCTCGGAATTTCAACGTCCTCCTGAGCGGCCCCGTTTTCTTCCTCGATTTCCTTTTCAATCTTATCGAGATCAATCACCTTTCCCTCTGGCTCTTTGGCCGGAGCGGATTTGCGCTGCTTCGGTTTCGTTTCTTCTACTACAGCCGATACAGGCGCCGAGGTCCGGCCCCCAAAAGCGGCGGAAAGTGTTGCGAATTCTTCGATGGCTTGCGTGGCGTTCTCGCCGTTAATCATGATTTGTACTGGCATAAATGAGTCCTCCTAATATAAAAATTGGATTATTGCTGATTGAGTCGAACGATATCGGAAATACAATTGGTACAGATTTGCCGACCATAGAACTCCCTCATTGTTACGTGAGGCTTACCGCAGGTATAGCAACCAGGTTGATACTTCCGGAGAATGATACGTTCCCCGTCCACAAAGATTTCAAGCGGATCCGCCTCGGCGATCCCGAGCGTCCGGCGGAGCTCCTTCGGTATAACTACACGACCAAGTTCATCGATACGACGAACGATTCCAGTACTTTTCATTAGATCCAGTCCCCCTTTTAGTTATCGAACCAGAAGACAATGCGTACGCTTTCCAGGTCTTCTCCAGCAAGTTCTTTTAACTTTGGAATGGACCAAGTATAAAAAGATGCTAGATGATCCTCGCATGACAATGTCCATTGAACTAGAGTGTATGGGCTTCTTCCAAAGCCATAGTACTCACCATTGTTAGCGATGAAATTCTCCATATCGTAATGTGTGACATGATCAACGCCACCACCACCGACGGAACGGCTCCATGTTGACGGTGAGCCATTTTCCTTGAACTCCTTATAACCCTCGACATTTACCCACCCTTCTAATTTAATGCTTTGACTCCAGTCAAAATTGAGAAGCTCCTTAGCTGTTAAATAGGAATGGCTATGTCCATCTCCGCCCCAATCATCTGAACTCTCTTTGACTTTATAAGAAATATCAGACGGCAGCCCTTTCGGTTCATGGATCGGATTAAGGCCATAAGAATTTCGTACTCCGGCAAGAAGGGAAAAGAGTGTATAGTTACGGCCACTGTGTAAGAAATCAAAGACCCCTGATTCTTCCTCCTGAATACGTTGCTCCCAATATGTTGTATCCTCCGCGCGCGTTTTGCACTTCTGTACTAGGGACTTTAAATCTAAAATCTCCGGCTCATTCACGCCCTTGATGGCTTCCCACTTCCCAGACAAAACATTTCGCTTTTCTACAAACAAATGAATATCGCACCCCATACTTGATTTCTCCTCTCAGCCAGTGCTACACTGGCCTTAGATTAATTTGTTTGTGCAGCTTCCCGGGCTCCTACCCCGCGAGAGGCTGTTTTTCATTTAAGGCGATAATTTCACGATCCAGCCACCACAACGCGCCGTCCTGTGTTTCTTCGTCGATGCAACGAGTGCGGCCATTCAATATTCTCCAGCGGATCCGCATCAGCTCAAACTTGCGGACCAATAAGTCCAAATCCTTCAAATCACCCTCACCTCCCCCTCAAGCGTGTTAAATTTGACTAACCGTGCCTACCGCTTTTCATCCAATAGGGCATTTTTCGATCCTGATGACTCGCTTTCACAGCATCAAACGTTATTTCTTTTTCGTCTCGTGCTTCCCGCTTCAAGGCTTCTAATGATCTTATGCGGTTATCGATCTCCTCCCGTTGTTTGCGCAAATCTTCAATCCGGTCGCTAACCGACTTTCTTGGCGGCAAATATGGCCCCCTTTGCATAACGAAACACCTTCCTGAGCTAAATTTTCGAACTGCGTAATTAATTTATCCGAATCACATGCGTAATGGTCACTTGTTGAAGTTCAATGCCTAAATACGCTTGTGCATCTGATACAAACAACCGACAGACTCCTTCCTCTGACTTATCCTTAGAAATTACAGAAACATCATCTGCGATATGTTGCATTTCTCTGACTTCTTCCTCTGTAAACCCGTTGTCAACAAAGTAAAAGCCTTTTCCGCGAATAGTTAGAAATATAATGCCTTTCATATACTCAACTCCCTTTCTTAATCGCATCAAATTTTCGAACTACTCATTAATCTCCTCTTCTTCCTGTGTACTTAATAGATCTCAGTACCTTTCCAATCCTTGAGCAAATTTTCTATCAACTGGCATAATCACACACTGGGCGTATGCGCATAAATTAAGGGTAAAACTACTTACAATACTGGAGGATACATTCATGAGTATGGTTTTTCCACACTGGTGTAGATCTCAATTTGTCCCCGTTTGGGCCACTTCAACACAAGACGCACTTGAATTAATAAGAAATTCGGTCCAAGGGGAGCGAAATGATGAACTTTTTTATGACCAACTCATTCAACTTGCTCCGAATCAAGAACAAGCTCAAGTAATTATCTCTATCCGAAATGACGAACGAGGGCATAATCAAATGTTCCGACAAATGTACAGGGAACTAACTGGATATGAAGTCACAGGAGTTAGCAACGAATTACCAGACCGTGTTTATTCGTATGTTGCTGGGTTACAAAAAGCCTTCCAAGGAGAATTATCTGCAGTTGAAAAATATCGAAAGATCTGGTTTGGGCTTCCATGCGGTATTTATAAGGATACATTGTATGGAATTATTCTCGATGAGCAAAAACATGCGGCGAAGTATAATAATCTATTACTGCAGAATTTAGCTGCACATCATTAGTAATTACTTGAACTCCCCTTTATAAATACTCGGATCTTCTAACCGTGGATAAACCTGTCACCTTCCTTCAGAGAGATCAGGAATACTATGAATTCACCGGCATTTCAGCCGGTTTTTTAATGCGCAATATGTGTCTACTCCGCACCTACTCCCGTGGCGGCCAGCTCCATCCACCTAAGTGGCGACCAGCTTCGACGCCAAACATGTGCTTAATCCCGCCGTTTGGGTAAAACACTTGAAGATCAAGCGTGCTACCTTCATTACGGACCTTGATGACCAGAGCGGCTGCTGGGCCGTCACCGCTGTTAAAATGCACGATGCGTCCGATACTAGGCTTCATTTGCTGCTTCCCTTCCCGCGATCACGGTCACCGCTCCAAGCTTTTTGACCAGACAGCCGCCGGAGCAAACCAGTTCATGGCCGATTTTGTAACAGGCTTGCCCGAAATGGATCTCGGTGCCGCATTCTGGGTTAGCGCAATGGTCGATTACTTCTGTGGATTGCAGATCCTGAACTTTACTCATGAGACTCTCCCCCGTTCATATTCATCGATCCAGTCCGCTCGGGTGTACCAGCGACCGTCATCGTTCTGAAAGCCTCTAATCTTACCAATGATTAGCCACTTCCTTGCTGTACGGACGTTTACTTCATACCGCTCGGCAAGCTCTTTATCTGAGTAGGCACGTGGTACGACTTCTTGAAAGCCGTAATCTTTACTTATCTGATGAATTACTAGTTGTCTGTCTGGTGTGTCGAGCATATCTAACACCGTTCGCATTATTCTTGTGGTTTGAGTCGGATTCAATATAAACGCCCCCATATGCAATTGTTTTTAGTTCTGAATGTCTTCCACAAAGAAAAAATCTTCGAATGTACTATCGAACGCTCCGAGCACGCCAGCTATGAACTGTACTCCTGGTGTGTTGTGTCGTTCGTCGTTCGGTGGTAACTTTGCTCTCCATACTTGGGATGGGGACACACCTATACACTTTGCGAGCGCCGAATCGGTCGGAATATCATTGTCAATTTGAGCCTTCATCAACTCTTTTACTTTTAAGCGAATGACCTTCTTCATATAAATCACCTCTCTCTGCCTGTAAATTCGTTGGCGCATTAAAAATATTCGTCCTCGCATATTCACAATATACACCTTAATATGCGGTCGCGCAATATTAAGGAATTAAATAATTGCGTGTGCGCAATGCATGGTGTATAATAATCCCAATTAATAGTCAGGAGTGATCGTTTTGTCCGGTAATAATTTTGGTGAGTTTTTAAAGGATCTAAGGAAGCGACACGGCTATAAGACTCAAAAACAATTAGCTGACATCTCAGGAATTTCTCAAACCACACTTTCAAGAATCGAAGCTGGTATTCAACGACCGCAACCCGAAACTCTAAGAATTTTAGCGGAGCACCTCAGACCTTATACTTATGGAGAGTTAATGGAACACGCGGGATATCTTGAGGGGTTAAATGCAGCTGACAAAGATTTTGTTTTAGGGCTATTTGATGAAAGCGAGATGGATGAGCTTGATCATCAAATTAGTAAAATTATCGATTCAATTTCCGATGATGGTAAATTTAATGACACCGTCCTCACTTATTTAGAAACCGAATTAGGCCCCCTATTGAAAGGTGAAAGCTGGGCAGATTTTGAATTCACTCCCTATGAAATCAAGCAATTGGCTAGAGAAATGAATATTGAAAATAAAAATTTTATTTGTAATGCTCTGAAAAGAGTAGTTAATCTTTCTAACAACCAATTTCACGATACTTTGTCTGAAAAGGACATTCTCACACTAGCAGCCCACCAAGTCGGCCATAATGGTCCATTGACTGAGGATCAAATCGCTCAAATTAAACTTGCTATGAAAATAGCATTAGCCAAAGACGATAAGTAAGCCGGAGGACGAATGGATGGTCAACTATGAGGAGCTTAGGAAAGAGGTTCCAATTACTTTAGATGATAAATCAGCGCTTCCGGCTTGGTTAAAGGGGATCTACATTGAATCGTGCGTAGGAGATATGATACTTCTAAACAAAAACCTTGAGACCGATCGAGAGCGTAAATGCATTTTAGTTGAAGAGCTTGGACACCATTACAAAACCGTTGGTGACATTACTGATCAATCAAAACTGGAGAATCAACAACAGGAGCTTAGAGCTCGGCAATGGGGATACGAGAGGCTTGTTCCGTTGTCTGCACTTGTACAGGCCTTTCACGCCCGTGTAAAAGGTAGATACGAAATTGCTGAATACCTTGATGTCACAGAAGAATTCCTTCAAGCAAGTATAGATAGATATCGTAATATATTTGGGCTTCTCACAATCTGGAATAATTACACTATTTATTTTGATCCACTAGGTGTTGCTGAGATGTTCTAGTGCTATAACCTTCGTGCTTCCCAGCCGAAAGGCTGTTCAATATACGCATTAAACCGAACATACATTCCCGATTTCTGAAAAGGAGGTGCAAAATGCCTAGAAAGAAGAAAGAAGACTTGCTGCCAAATGTCCGCAAACGCGGCAAGGGGTATACGTATCGATATGAAATTTCCGTCACACAGCCTGACGGATCCAAGAAACGAAGCCAGAGAGATACCATGCAGTATCCGACTCCGTTAGAAGCTTACCAAGCGGGGATACTTATCGAGGCAAAGTTGATAGACGGGACCTATGTAGATGAGAAAAATGTTCTTTTTATCGACTGGGCATATCAAGCTATAGAAATCTATGCAAGTGAAAAGAAACTAAAGCCTGGTACGATTGAAGGTAAGTATTCTCACTTAAAGCAAGCCAAAAAGACGTTTGCAGGTGTAAAGTTGAAAGATATAACTACCTTGCAGATACAGAATTTCTTTATATCTCTTAGAGACGAACACAAGCTTGGTCAAAGTGCGATCGGGAATATCTACTCCACAATTCGTATGATTTTCCGGGTAGCTAAACGGATGAATGTTATTGCAATTGATCCAACAGAAAATTCAGTTCGTCCCTCTGTAAAAAAAACCTTTAGTGATTTAGAACTGATCGCGGCGGCCGGTGAATTGCCGGAATATCTCGAAAAAGAGAGTGTAGTAGAATTACTCAAAACAATTAAACAGATGGCAGCCAAAGAGCCAGATCCGAAAATTGCTTTTGGGTTCCGGCAGCTTTATCGTATTGTTTTTATTTTAACTTACACAGGACTCAGGATAGGAGAGTTGTGCGCGCTCGAAGATGATCGAGTCGATACAAAGAAAAGAACGATACGAGTCATAGCTAGTCAATATATTCCAAAAGGAGGCATTAAGAATTATGAGCTTGTTACGCCAAAAAACATCTCATCAATACGAACAGTGGACTTTAGCGAAACAGTGGCTGCGGTAATTGAAAACCAAAAAACAGACTTAAAAGCATTCCGTTTGTTATGCGGTCCAAGTTATTATATACAACCAAAACGTAGTTTTTTATTTGTATGCTATCGTAAATTTCCCGGTTATCCGTTACTCGTTTCAACAGTTGAGTATGCTCTAAGACGTGCCTTGGAAGAAACTAATCTTTCAACAGCTATTACTCCACACAGTCTGCGGCACACATTTACGAGCCTAAGCGCCGAGGCAGGAGCGGCACTTGAAGATATACAAAAACAACTTGGCCACTCAACCGATGATATGACCAAGCGTGTATACTATCATGTAACGGAGGCACGAAGAAGAGCCAACGTCGATAAGCTAGACAACCTTATGCAAGATCTCATTTCCACAATAAAATAGCTTTTGTGGGCACATTGTGGGCAATACTTCGAAAGAACCGCGTCATTACAGCGATTATGATATATTATGTTTGTGCAATAAACTAACTATAATGAGGAAACGAGAAAATAACAACGTAAAAAATATCTGCGCTTATGCCTGATTTAACTTCTCTAACTGTTCCTGGCTTAAACTAATCTCCAACGCGCCCAGGTTTTCGCCAAGCTGCTCCGGGGTGCTGGCCGCAATGACCGGAATGACTGCCGGTGCGCTTTGCAGCATCCAGGCTAGAACGATTTGATTCAAAGTCCCTCCGGTTTCGGCGGCGATTTCTTCCAACATCTGCAATCTGGATAACGATTCCGATCTTGCGTACGATTCCGGGATGGACACATCTTTCCTGGTATAGGCGCTGTTTAGCGCTCCCGGATAAGAGGGCTTCGCCCCCGCCTTCGTCGCTATAAACATTTGATCACGGTTACCGCGGTCTTTCATCCACTGACCCAGCAAGGACTCGCTTTCCCCGCCGAGGCATCCTTCATTCCAAAAAGCGTAATTATTGGCCGTGTCCAGAAAGGCTCCTCCCGCATCCACATATTGATCCAACAGACGATAAGAGTCCCTCCGTCCGGTTCGGGATCCAAAATTCAAACATCCCAAAGCTAACGCACTGACTTTTAAACCTGTGGCACCGAGTTTCAACTGCAGCACTATAACATCCCCCCTAATATGTATTTGAATCTGGCTGTCTGAACGAACAATACACAGGCAGGAAACTAGCCTGAATGCTCTTCACTTTCCCAAGCCCGGTAATAAGCTATCTTGTCGCGCAAAACTTCCAGTGTATCCTCTAATTCCTTCGCCTGCAAAATCAACTTTTGTTCGTGCTCCTCCAGCAGCGCCCTCCGCTGGCTAATTCCCGCATCTCCCATTCGCATCATGTCCGCGAACCGCTGCATTTTAGCGATCGGCATTCCTGTTGAGCGCAAACGAACGATCAGCCTGATCCACTCCATATCATCCAGATGATAGGATCGATGCCCGTTTTTCGCCCGCCGGATCGGCTCCATCATGCCGATTTTTTCATAATAACGAAGCGTATGCGCAGTCAGTCCAGTCAGGTCTGCAACTTGTTGAATCGTCATATCCTTATCCGTCATCTATGGATCTCCTTTCCAAATCCTTCTAATGCACCTAATGTACAACTTAGAGTGTACTCCAAGTCAATAGCTTGACGCCGCATAAGGTCACTTCCATACTCAACTCAAAAAGAGCCAGAACTGAATTACTCAGTCCGGCTCTTATGCTCTACTTTTTTCCCCAATGCCATCTGTACATCTTCCTACTACTCCCGAGCCCCGGTAATGACGGAAACGATGTGCTTACGAAGGCTATCGGCATCGTCAGCCAAATACGGGTCAGCGTCGAAAATTACGGCATCCGCAATATATCCTTCCTCAATACGTCCCAATTGGTGACCCCAACCCAAAATTTCGGCCGCATTCCCGGTGGCTGCCAGCCAGGCTTCCGCACGGGTTAATCCATAGTCAATGAGGGTATCGAACTCCTGAAGGTTGTAACCATGGAGCGCAGGCGTCGCATAATCCGTTCCGAACCCGATTTGTACCCCGGCTCGCTTGGCATAGGCAATCGCCTTAGGATGTGCCTCGGCGGCGCGGGCGGCCCGTTCGCAAATAACCGGATTCAATGCCAGTACACCCTTGGGATCGGCCGCAATCCTGTATATCGACGTTGTCGGCACAAAGGCCACGCCGGATTCGGCAAGTCTTCCGGCTTGCTCCTCGGTCAGGAACATGCCATGTTCTATCGATGCCACGCCGGCATCAACGGACCAGTCCACAGTCACTCCGCCCCAGGTATGAACCAGCACCTTTTTGCCGTGTTCATGCGCATGGCGCACGATGAATGAGAACTCTTCCTCTGAAAACACCGGATCCAGCACCTTTTCCGTCGGAGCCCCAAGGCCGCCCGTTGCCATAATCTTGACCCAACCCGCACCGGTATCATAAATCTCTTTCAGGCGCAGCTCCAAGTGGCTAAGGCCCTTGGCATCCGCAGCCCCAAGCATAGCGCTGCTCGTATGAACCCTCAAGGGCACCTGATAAGTCTGAACTAGATGCTGAGCCGCACCGGGCAACAGCCCGCCCGCATCCCTTGCCGTTGTCACGCCGGTGCGAAGGGTGGCTTCAAAGGCTCGAGCCTGCATCTCTTCGATTTCCTGACCGTCGCGTTTCAATTGATCGGCATGATCGAAATCCGTCCAAGCCAAATGGGTATGGAGATCAATGATCCCCGGGCTAATCCACAAGTCTTTGCTTGGAGTAGATCCCTCGTCAGGAACCGGCTGCGATTCGGCAATCGAATTGAACCGTCCGTCCCGAATGGTAATATCGAAGCGTTTTCCATTGATGCCTGCAATACAAACTCGATTAAATGATTGAGCTTGGGGACCTTTATTGCTCATGCTTCTCCCCCCAAATCTGCGAAATTGCTTTTATAGCTTGATCCGGCTCCCGGTTCAACAATTGGGCGAGTGTCTTTATAGCCTCTTCTACGCTTTGGCGGCAAGCGTTCGCTCCGAAATGGTTGATTCGCAGCAGTTGCCCGAATAATTCGCCGTCTCCGGGTGCGACGATGCCGATGGGACGATCGATCAGCAAGCTCTTTTCCCCGGAAATCCGTACCGTCGTAGTAAGCGTTGAATAATGTCTTCCGTCCTTCTGCCAAGGCTCAATCCCCAAAGCTTGAATGCCCGCAAGGGTTGAGGCTGCGGCAAATTCATGACGCTTGATCACTTGCTCCAGCCCTTCCTCCTCGACAAGCGTCAAAGCAGAGATTAAAGCCCTCGCCTCAAGGGTCGGAATGTTGGGAGGAACCCGCAGCGGTGTCGCACTATCTTTACCTGGCTTTAAGTCCAGCAAGGACAAGATCGAATTACGCGGCGCGTTCCCGTTGGATTCAAGAAATTCCCAGCCTCGTGGCGACACACTTACGGCGCTAACGCCATTCGGACCGGCCAGCGCTTTTTGCGCCCCGACGGCTACGAAATCGACGGCCCATTCATCAACCGGCAGGGCCTCTCCCCCAACCGCCGAAACGGAGTCCATCACCGTTACGAGATCATATTCCCGGGCAAGCTTTAAGATCTCCCGGGCCGGATTGGATCCCCCCGTAACCACTTCCGCATGGACGAAGGAAATCGCGACCGGACGGAACCGGTCGATTGCTTCATGAATTTCTTTTACCGTCACCACTTCATCGAAAGGGACTCTTACCTCGGCGACCGTTGCCCCGCCGCGTTCCAGCCATGTTCCGAACAAGCTCCCGTAAGGGCCCGTCACTACATTCAAAATCGTACGACCCGGAGCCGAGATCCCGGCAGCCACTGCTTCTATACCCAGGATCGCCTCCCCGGGGATGATCACCGGAGCATGCTTTGTAGACAATAGCCGGGACAGCAAAACGTTAAGTATTTCATATTCGGATAAGGATAAGGGTACATATCCCGCATATTCTTGACTCATGTTGTTAAACCTCCTGGAGTGCTTGGTTTCGGCATTCTCGGCACTGCGGATAACAGTTCGAGAGAATACGCCGATTCAGGGTTGGCGAAGAACCGATCTTTGGGATTCAGCTCAACCAGCCGTCCCTGACGCATCACCGCAACCGTATCGCTAATTTCATGGATGACCCCCAAGTCGTGGGAAATGAATAGCATGGTCAGGTTTAATTCAGTCTTAAGCATGCTGAACAATTCCAGAACGCTCCGTTGCACCGAGACGTCAAGGGCGCTTGTCGGTTCGTCCGCAATCAGCAGGCTCGGCTCCACACTCAAAGCGCGCGCTATCGCAATCCGTTGCCGCTGGCCGCCTGAAAATTCATGGGGAAACCGGTCCAAGCCGCTTTCTTCGATATGAACCTTGGCTAGAAGCTCTTTGCATCTCTTTTCGACTTGGGCACGGTCCACGATTCGGTGAAATAATAACGCCTCGGACAGAATTTGCCGGACCGAATGCTTTGGATTCAGCGAAGCATCCGGGTTCTGGAAGATCATTTGAATTTGTTTGCGCTGAGCGCGGCTTCTCTTCTTCAACAAGGGCTCAGAACCCAGCGAAATTTGGCCTACATCGGGTATGATTAACCCGGCAATCACCCGGGCGAGGGTGGATTTGCCCGAGCCCGATTCTCCGACAAGCCCCAGCACTTTATGCTGCTGCAAATCCAAACTGATATCATCCAGGGCCGTAAACCCGCCATAATGGACCGAAACATTTTTCACCTGGAGAGCTAATTCCATATCCGCTCGCTCCCTTCCAGCTCAGGCACGGGAAGCACCGAGTTGATCAACATTTGCGTATAGGGATCCTGCGGGTTTTGCAGAAGTTCAAGGGTATCTCCCTGTTCCACAATCTCCCCGTTCTTCATTACGCACAGTTTGGAACACATCGCTGCGGCTACCGCAAGGTTATGCGTAACAAATACCATGGCAAAGCCCAGTTCCTTTTGCAAAGCTGAAATCGTCTCTATGATTTGTTTCTGGACGGTGACGTCAATCGCCGTCGTAGGCTCGTCGCAGAGCAGAATGCTCGGCTTGCACGCCAGCGCAATCGCGATGACCACGCGCTGGCATTGTCCGCCCGAAAGCTGGCTCGGATACCGGTCGGCCGTTTTTAAAGAATCCGGCAGCCCGAGTCTTTCGAGCAGCTCCAGCGCGATTTCGCGAGCCGCTTTTTTGCTTACCTGTTGCCTGAAACGAACAACTTCCGTAAGCTGCTTCACGACAGGACAAAGCGGGTCGAGCGCCCCTCGGGGATCCTGAAAGACCATAGCGGTGCGCTCATCGCTTTTGATGGTTCCGTCCACTTTCTCCACACCGCGCGGGAGAAGTCCGAGAATCGCACGCAGCGTCAGCGACTTCCCGGATCCCGATTCGCCCACCAAGCCTAAGGTCTCGCCTTTGCCCAGCGCGAAGCTGACCCGGTTCACCAATCTTTGATGTTGCTTTGTCTCCAGCGACAGATCCTCTACTTCCAGAATGATATTGTAAGTCATTATTTTTTCCTCCATAGATCCGCCAAACCGTCACCTACAAGAGACAACGCGATTCCCGTATACACCACCGCGAAACCCGGAACCGCAGAGAGCCACCAGGCCGTAGTGATAAAAGACTGCCCGTCGGAAATCATCGTTCCCCAATCCGGCGTTGGCGGCGTAATCCCGATGCCAAGATACCCTAGCGTCACAATCGCTACCAGCAGCCCGACCATATCGGTCATGAGGACCACGATCGCTTGCGGCAATACATTCGGCAGAATATGGCGCAAAATAATTCTTATGCCGGGCAGCCCCAGCGTTTGAGCGGACGCCACCCATTCCTGCTGGCGAAACGAAGCGGTAAGCCCGCGGGTTACCCGGGCAAACACGATCCAGCCTACGAGTATGAAAGTGATATAAATGCCGCGTTCCCCTGCCCCGCTGGCAAAAGCAACGATGATAACGATCAAATAAAAAGGAAACGCGATAAACGTGTCCGTGAGCAGCGTAATGACGGTATCAAGCCATTTCCCGTAATAACCCGCAACCATACCCAGAAAGAGGCCGGTACAAAACGGAATGATCTCGGCCAGAACCATGATTTTCAAATCCGTCCGGGCCGCATAAATCAGTCTCGTAAACAGATCGCGTCCCAATTGGTCCGTCCCCAGCCAATGTTCGGCGGAAGGGGGCTGCAAAAAAGCGCTCAGGTTTTGCTCGGAAGGCTGATAAGGACTTATAAACGGAATGAATACGGCCAGAAGGACAAGCACCGCAAACATGAGGGTTCCCACCAGCAGGGTCGGAGTGCTCCAAATTCTGCCGATGATACTTGTCCTATTCCCGTATGCGTTCAACCTGGGGTCTATTCTCATCTGTTTCATGATTTTCCTTTCGTTCTGGGATCAAGCCACCAGGAAATGATTTCAACGAGGAGGCTGATGATCACGACAGAGATCGCACAATAAAGCGCTATTCCTTGGATGACCGGGAAATCCCGCTTGGCAATGGAGGAGAACAGCAAGCTGCCGATTCCCTTGATGCCGAACACTTGTTCAACAACTAAGGTGCCGCCGATCAGGTACGACAGATTTACGCCGAACAGCATCAGCGTAGGAAGAGCCGCATTCCGCATCACATGCTTGAACAGAATGATCGCTCTTGGAATACGGGCCGCCTTCAACGTGACCACGAAATCGGATTCCAATACATCCAGCATTTGAGCTCGTAACGAACGAACCAGGGTGGGAATTTGCGAAAAAGCTACGGTGATCGCCGGAAGCGCGAGGCTATGCACGGTACCGACCCAGCCTTCTTTGACCCCTCCGACGGGAAACCAACCCAACCTGACGCTAAACAGTAAAATTAGAAGCAAACCAACCCAAAAAACGGGCATACCTAAAGTAATTGTAGGAAAAATACGGATCAAATGGTCCGGCAGCTTATCTTTGTTCGTAGCCGCAAGCGTAGCCAGCAAAAGGGCGATGATGATCGCAAAAACACTGGCCAATCCGATAAGCAGCAAGGTAACTGGCGCCCGGTCCGCAATCAGCTCCCTTGTGGAGGTTCCCGAGATGATGGAATTCCCCGTATCCCCTTGCGTAAACAGAATCTTGACGAATCGGAGGAACTGCTCCCCTAAAGAGAGGTCGAGCCCGAGAGCATGATGCATGCTCTCGAGCGCCTCGGGTGTACTGTATTCGCCCAGGATCATTTTCGCGGGGTCCCCAGGGACAATTCGGATCAAGAAAAACACAGCTGTAGTCACGCAGAGAATGACGACCAGCGCTCTTACCAGAACTATCGCCAGCCAAAGGGAGGATCCCCTGGATTTGATTCCGGCCGATGCATTTAATGTTTTGCTTAGTTTCATCATTTTTTAAATTGAACTTCTTCGAAGCGGATACTGCCGTTCGGCAAAACAACGATGCCATCCACGGAAGAAGACACGCCTTTCAAAATATCCGGATAGAAAAGCGGAATGTACGGCACTTCGTCCGCCAAGGTTTGCAGCAGTTTGGAGTAAATCTCGGCCCGTTCCGGTCCGTCCTGCGACTTCTGCCCTTCGCGCAGCAGCTTGGTCACTTCGTCATTGGTATAATGCGTCCAGTACGATTTGCTGAAGCCTTCCGGATCGGTTTGGAAAGCGATGATCGAATTCGCTTCCGGAGCATCGGCTTGGCCGCTGTTCAGCATGGCCGAGAAATCGTAAGCAAAGAATCTTTCGCGGAACGTAGCCAATTCAATCGATTCAATATCGATATTAATCCCGATCTCCTTGCCCGCTGCCTGAATAATTTGCGCCTCTTGAGCTCTTGTGCTGTTGCCGGAAGCAACCAGCAATTTGGTGCTGAAACCGTCTGGGAAGGCGGATTTGGCAAGCTCCTCCTTGGCGGCATCGACATTAAAATCAAGCGCTTTGACCTGATCGTGAGAGTTGTACGGGATTGCTGTCGGCAGCAAGGAAATTGCAGGCTTTGCATAACCGAAGGTCAGCGCATTGGTCAAACCTTCACGGTCGATAGCCAGCGCTAAAGCGCGGCGAACATGCACGTCGGAAAAATGCTTATCCAGGGTATTGAAGAACAGTTGCTCCGTCACCCAGCTTCCGTTGGTAACGACAGCCGTATCGGGACCTTGCTTGATCTCATTGGCGTTTTGCAGCGCCAGAGATTCAATCCCGTTCACTTCTCCCGCCTTGAGCTGGTTGATCGCCTGACTGTCATCTTCGATCAGCTTGTAAACAAGCTTGTCGATGTACGGCTTCCCTTCCTGCCAATAATTCGGATTCTTAACAAAAGTCAGATCGCCTGCCGGGTCCCACTTTTCAACCACGAACGGCCCTGTACCCACCGGATTTTTGAAAAATTCTTCTTCGGAAACTCCGCCGAAATCTTTAGGAATAATCCCGTTGGAGAAGTTCGACAGCTCGGAAATGAACGGCGTATACGGCTCCTGGAGAACAATTTCAAGCGTGCGGTTATCCGTAGCTTTGACGGAATCCACTTTTGCCGCAATCGCTAACGGTCCCCCTACCTTCAAATGCCGCTCCAGCGAGAATACGGCATCCTCCGCCGTAACTTCGTTACCGTTTGAAAATTTCAAGCCTTCACGCAGCACGAATGTATATTTCAAGCCATCCTCGCTGATGTTGTGAGACTCGGCCAGCCAATCTACGATTTCCCCTTCGCTGTTGAAAGAGACCAGAGATTCGAAAACTTTATCAATGGCAAAAGCGTTGTTTGCCGTGATCTGGTTATGTAGGTCGAGCGATGTTACCGCAGCAGGCCGCCCATAAACGAAGGTGCCTCCTACTGCAGGCTTGCCCGCTTCCGCGTTCTGATTAGTGCTTTGACTTTGAGCGCCGTTATTTTCAGCGGGTTTATTGTTGGAACCGGAGCAGCCGGCAACCAGAACCAAAATAAGAACTGATAATGCGCCAATCCAAGCCGATCTTTTAAAGGATCCTTTTAACTTCAACATGCTTACTCCCCCTATTCCAATAAAACGGATAAATTTAGTATGAATTGTATTATGGGTGAATTACTTAGATCTGTCAAACAAAAAATCGTTGCTGCATCAAGGATTAGACTAATTTTATCCAGCTCAGGAATTGTATTCGTTTTACTATTTCGGTGCTTAACTGATTCAAGCAGCTTAATGGTATAACGGTGATCATTCGGCGGTCAACAAAAAAAAAGAGCCACACCTGACATAGTCAGTTTCGGCTCTCTTGCTTCAATAGCGAGTTATCCCAAATTAATCTCTTTGATTTTGGCCAGCGGGAATTTCGGTTTGCGGTCCTCCGTCAGAAGGCCGTTGATTTCCTGCTGGACATCGGTAAGCTGGGTGTAGCAGAACCCGCAAATATAATCCACACTCTTGATCGCCTGTACTAAGCCGCCAAAGCGCTCAAGGAACTCTTCATCCGTCTGTACCTGATGCCCGTAGCCCCAGCCTTTATCCGACTGGAAGGCGATTCCGCCGAATTCGGTGATCATGATCGGCTGGCCTTTATACTCATAGCCGTCGGCGAGCGCGTACTTCCATTGATTGCAGGTGATCTCCTTGTTGACGATTGCATCCTTGTTGTCTGCATACCGCTTCAGGAATTTCTCTCCGGTCTCCACATAGTCGTGCAAGGTGATAATATCGGAGACCGTGTGCTCCCAACCGTCATTCGTAATGACCGGACGGTAAGGGTCATACGACTTGGTTAGATGGTAAATGCTCTCCGTAAATTTCTGCTGTCTTTGATCATGCAGAATGTACGGAATTCCCCAGGACTCATTGAACGGCACCCAGGTGATAATGCTCGGATGGTTATATTGCTGATGAAGTATTTCCAGCCATTCCTTGGTGAAGTTCTCCACCGCATCATCATGAAATTCGAACGTCGCTGCCATTTCCGACCATACCAGGAGGCCCTTAACGTCGCACCAGTACAGGAAGCGGGCATCTTCAATCTTCATGTGCTTGCGCACGCCGTTATAACCCATCTCCAGCATAAAGTCGATGTCGGCAATTAGCGCTTCTTCGCTCGGAGGGGTCAAATGGCTCTCTGTCCAGTAGCCCTGGTCCAGCATCAGTCTTTGATAGATTGGCACATTGTTGAGAAGTACCTTGCCTTTTTCGATGGATACCTTTCTCATGCCGAAATAGGATAGCACGCGGTCCACAACGATATCATCCCGGTACAGCACAAATTCTACATCATAGAGATTCGGCTGTTGCGGTGACCAGAAGATTCTTTTCCAAGGACCGTTCACTTCATGCACCAGGTCCACTTCCACGCTCAGGCGAGGCCGGTCGATCACCAGGCTTACCGTCTTTACATGGCGGTCCTTCATAGTCACGATGGCTTCCAGTCTTAAGGTTCCCTTTGCCGTCTCCAGGCCGTGTACCCGGTAATCGAAGGCTACTCTGGCATGATCGAGATCAGGCGTAATTTTCACCGTATCAAGCCGCTGCTCCTCCACATATTCCAGCCAGACCGTCTGCCAAATGCCGGTGGTCTGCACATAGAAGCATTCGAAATTGTCCTTCGTCCATCGCTGCTTACCCCGTGGCTGAGTGCAGTCGTCGCTGTCCTCCGCTTTTAACGTGATAATGTTATCCTCTCCGAATATCAGGTAAGGCGTAATATCGAAGGAAAATGCGGCATAGGCCCCTTGATGGCTGCCGGCAAGCACACCGTTTACCCAAACCTTGGCGATATAATCCACGGCCTGAAAATGCAGGATTACCCGTTTTCCTTCCGCTTCCTTCGGAATCGACACGTTCTTGCTGTACCATACCCGCGAATGAAATTCCTCGATGCCGATACCGCTGGCCTGGGTTTCATACGTAAACGGAACAGTAATCTTATGACTTCCTGCCAGCTGTTCCTGCCATTTTTCGATTTCCCCGACGTTTTCGTCGTCGAAGCGGAAGTCCCATTCGCCGTTCAGGTTCATCCATTTTTGGCGCACGAATTGGGGTCTTGGATAATCTTTGATATAGCCCTTGGTTGTCATCTTGCTCCTCCAGAAAGTTATTTAGTTCTAATCTCCAGTGCATAGACCGATGCCGGGCGCAATGGATAACCCGCTTTCCAGGCTTCGAACGGAATGGAAGTGGGCTTGCAGGAGATGCAATCCGGGGCAAAGACGGAATTGATATCCCACTCGGATTCTCCAGTGATTTCATAAAGCACGGTATCTTTGGCAGCATAGAGCTCTCCAAGATCCAAAGCAGCTCTTACCTCTTGCAGACTCCGGTTGACGATAAACAGAGTGATCGTGCTTCTGTCTTTATTCGTGCATGCGGCGACATCCAGATCCGGCAAGGCGTCCAATTCAATCGGTGCCGGTTTGTTGGATTGAACAGCGAAGGTGCCGCACTCTACCTTTGCCGGAAGCATGCTGGAAATATCACGTCCCGCGTACAGCTTCATAACTTCGTAAGTAGGCGTTCCGTATACCTTGAGCGGATGCCCGCTCCACCCGGGTGCTTTCCCGCAGTATTGATCGGCATAATAATCGCCTACCCGGATGCAGCCTCCGAGCCATCCGTTCACCAGATCGGAGAAGCTGCCGATGTGCACTAAATCGCTTGAACGCAGCATTTCGTTAAGGTTGGCGGCGTTAGCGACCGCCGCGCCCAATGTATGCTCGTCGGGCAGTCCTTTTCGGACATTATTTGGATAATACATCGTATTGTACTCGGTAATCGCCAGCTTCACATGGCTGTGCTTCGGGCTGGCGAGGATCTGTTCCCGTGTCTCTTCGATGTTGAGCCGCGTCCATTCCGGGAAGACGGTGATCGCTTTATAGCGCTCCTCTGCAGGCGTACCCCGGTCCATCGCAAACCGATTGTAGCCGTGATACAAATGCAGGGTTAGATAGTCAATCTTGTCCCCCGCGATGTCCAACACCGCCTTGTTCCAGTTTTGATCGGTATGTCCGCAGGCAAGAATAACAATCGAAGGGTCAGCCGTTTTCATCGCTTCGATGAAGGATAAGGTTCGCCGGGCGAACTGTTCCCCCGTACAAGTTCCTACCTGCCAGGCTCCCCATACCTCGTTGCCGATTTCCCAATACTTGACGCCGTACGGTTCAGGATGTCCGTTCGCGGCACGCTTCGCCCCCATCGGCGTATCGATGCCGCCGTTGCAATATTCAATCCACTGCGCGGCTTCCTCCGGAGTACCCGAGCCGTCGTTCACGCAAATCAGCGGTTCTACGTTCAACTCCCGGCAGAATTGGATGAATTCATCCGTTCCGAAGTATTTGCTGGTCCATCCTCCCCAAGCCTCATTGAACATGACGGGGCGCTCAAGCACAGGTCCGATGCCGTGCTCAAAGTGGTAGGCGCTGATATAGTTGCCGGCCAATCTCATCATACCGGCATTCAAATCTCTCGACATTTCAACGACTTCCCGCTTCACGAGTCCGATATGATCCTCGGGGAGCAAGGACACGTGATCGATCCACAGCATGCCGGTAGATACACTGTCCTGCCATCTCGGATGTTCAGCCGGCACATATACCCGGAACTCAGCATCGGCGCAATCCCGGCTAATCGCCAGCACCGCCTCATACTCTTGCCAATTGTGGCTGTGCAGCTCGATGCGCTCCAATCCCAGCCGCTCCTGGCTGAGCCGGTCCACAGCTTCAACGATCACATAGTTAAGCTCAATCGAGGCTCTGGCCACCAACTTGACCGAATATTTTTTCGGTCCTTTAAGCGCAATCCTCTGAGCGATGCCCGCATAGGCCTCATCATCGCTCAGAATACGGACCCGCTGGGCGCGTCCCGAATGCTTCGGTGCAGAAGCCTCCAGCGCGTACTTGGTATTCCGTCCGTTCGTATAGACATACCAGCTTCCCGACACGCCAGCCGCCTGTCCTGCTTCACTCTCAAAATCCATGTCTTTCAACGGAAAGGCCAGCATGGCCTCCATATGGTCGCGTATATCCTCCACGAAATGACCGAATAAGTAAGGATTGATCGTATGCTCGCTTACCCGGCTGCAATCGATTGTAATCTTCGCTTTATTGTTCAATTTTCACCCTCCATTGCCATTTGCCATTATCCTTTAATCGATCCGATCATGACGCCCTTAACAAAATGACGCTGCACGAAAGGATACATAATCAGTACCGGCAGACTGGATACGATAATTACCGCATACTTAATGCTCTCGGAAAGAAGAATCTTCTCCTCCATCCCGACGTTGCCGCCGTCCACGCCCGCAGACTGGCTGATCATCAGGATTTCGCGAAGCACCAATTGAAGCGGATAAAGATCTTCCGTCCGGATATAAATCAGCGCATTAAAGAAGGAATTCCAGTGGCCGACCGCGTAGAACAGAACCATGACCGCCAAAATCGGCTTCGACAGCGGCAGAATAATGCTGATCAGCAGCCGCCAATTGGAGCAGCCGTCGATATGGGCCGCCTCCTGCAGCTCCCAAGGGATGCTGGATTGAAAATAGGTTCTCATTACAATCAAGTTGTACGTGGAAATCGCCCCGGGAATGATGAGTGCCCACATTGTATCGACCATACCCAGGTTTTTGACGAGCAGGTAACTCGGAATCAAGCCACCGCTGAAGAACATGGTAAGCGTAATAATCAGCATGAGACCCTTGCGCCCCGGCAAATCCGGTCTTGATAAAGGGTAAGCCGCCAACAGCGTCATAGTAATATTGATCAGCGTACCGACGACGGTGTAAAAAATCGAATTACGGTAACCAATCCAGATCTTGTCGTTGTGCAAAATGTTATTGTAGGCTTCCAGTGTTATTCCCTTCGGAAGCAGCCACACCTCCCCGTTCAACACCCTCGCCGGGTCGCTGAACGAAGCGCTGACTACAAATACCAAAGGATAGAGCACGATGATAATAATCACCGCTGCGATCAAATATACGAGAACATCGAACCAGCGTTCATCCGATGGGCCTTTCACGATTGCTTCTTTAGGCATTATTCGTCTCCTCCTCCATCACCAAAGGCTCGTTTCCGACGTTTTCCGCGCAAACCGGTTCACCAGCAGCAGGAGCGTCAGGTTAATCAAGGAGTTGAAGAGCCCGATTGCGGCGGTATAGCTGTATTCTCCCTTCAAAATCCCGGTGGTGTACACGAAGGTGGAAATGACGTCGCTCGCTTCGAGGTTCAAGTTGTTTTGCATGAGCAGAATCTTCTCGAAGCCGATGTTCATGAATTGGCCGATGTCCAGAATGAGCAAAATGACGATGACAGGAACGATCCCCGGCAAGGAGACGTGCCAAATGCGCCGCATGCGGGAAGCGCCGTCCATCTTGGCCGCTTCGTACAGCTGCGGATTGATACCGCTAAGCCCCGCGATGTAAATGATCGATTGCCACCCCATGTTTTGCCAAATATTGGAGCCGATGAAAATCGTCTTGAACCAGCCCGCCGATTCCATGAAGCGGGTCGGCGATCCTCCCAAGGCCTGAATCAGTGTATTGATCGGGCCGGTCTGCGAAAGGAACACCGTTAAAATCCCCACGATAACTACAACCGAAATAAAGTGCGGAATGTAGGTAATGTTTTGCAATAATTTGCTGTAACTTTTGCTGCGAATCTCGTTAATGAGTAATGCAAGCATAATAGGGATCGGGAAAGCGACCAGTAAAGAAATCAGATTGATGGACAGCGTGTTCCAGAGCAACCGCCCAAAATAGTAAGACTCAAAAAAACGCTGAAAATGCTCGAAACCCACCCAGCTGCTGCCCATGATTCCTTTGCCCGGGGAGAAATTTTTAAATGCAATCTGAAGCCCGTAAAGCGGGCCGTAATGAAACAGCAAATACCATGCGATCGGCAAAAGCAGCATGAGATACAAATCGTATCTCTTGGCGATCTGCCGGATAAGGCGGCTGCCCCGTTCCGGTCGGAACTGGGCAGCCGCGGCAGTCTCATGGATTTCTGCGTTCTTCATGAACATCCACTCCTATCCCATAGAGGATCTGCCTTATTTAGCCATCTTGTCATATGCGTCTTGATAAATTTGCTGAAGCTCTTCAATGTTCATCTTTTTCAAAGTGGACTGGAATTCATCCCACTTGTCGAAGCTCAATGAACCTGCAATGAATTTCGTGCTTTGTTCTTCATAATACTTGTCGATATCATTGCGGAGCATATTCACCTTTTGAGCTGTTGCTTCATCAAACATCGGAGCCGCATAACGGATTTTCGGCATGTACGGATCCAGCGCCTTTTGCGCTTCCTGAACTTGCGGAGGATTGATGTACGAACCGACGTATTCACTGATCAGGTGAGGCGCGCCTCCGCCGGCATATGGCGTAAGTTTCGGTTGAGTCTCAGCCGTCGAGAACTCAGGCTTGTAGGTTGGAATTCCATCTACCAGCTCGTAGTGCTCGCCTTCCCGGCCGAATCTTAGCAGGGTCGAACCTTCGTCGCTAAAGAAATAGTCGATCCAACGCATGGATACTTCCGGATATTTATTGACTGAAGTGATGGCAAATGCACCTTGGTCGCGCGGAACCGGAGCGTTTTGGCTTTGCAGGCGATCGCCATGCGGTCCTTCAAACGGTGCGATACCGGTATATTGATCGGAAATCGGCAGGAAGTTATTATTCGTCTGATCAAAGAATATCCCTGTATTGCCGGAACCTTGTTTCGCCAAATATTGGGCTTCGGTTTGAGAGAATACTTCATGATCCAGCAGATTTTCCGCATACAGCTTGTTCAGGTACATGAGCAGTTCTTTGTTGCGCTCGCTTCCCATCCAGATTTCGACCTTGTCGTCTGCAATGTTGACGTTGTAGCCGAATTGAAGGTCGAGACCGAACGATCCGCTGAAAGCAGCCACAATAGGAAGTCCAACCACACGGGAGGTCATAGGAATTTCATCCTTCTGTCCGTTTCCGTTCGGATCCTGATCGCGGAATGCAACCAGCACATCATAGAGCTCATCAAGGGTTTCAGGCACCTTCAGGTTCAACTTCTCCAGCCAGGTCGTATTAATCCATCTCTTATCTGTCCGGGCCGAATCCAGCGTAACAATGCCGGGAATCGTATAAATGTGACCTTCCGGCGTAGTGATCGATGCGCGAATTTCCGGATACTCTTCCATCAGTTTGTTAAGATTCGGGGCATAGTCCTTAATCAAATCTTCCAGTGGAATCAGTTGCCCGCCGGCTCCGTAACGCACGGCTTCCAATGGAGTAATATTCGAGCGGTACATGATGTCAGGCAACTCATTGGATGCGAACAGCAAGTTTTTCTTCTCCGGGAATCCGTCTGTCGGCGCTTCAATGAATTCCATCTGGACGTTACTCATTTTTTCGTAATCCTGGAATACCGGCATCTCCTTGAAAGGTCCGTTGACCGGGGCGATCCGTGTGAACATTTTCAGCTTCACCGGCTCCTGTACAATCGGGAATCCTTCTTTACTTACCGTCTGTTCTCCCGTCCCCTTGGATGGCTCAGCAGCCTTGTTGCCATTGTTACCGTTGTTGCCCGAGCTGCAGCCCCCGAGCGCCAGAGCGGCAATAATCATCAAGCTCATCGCCGTTCTTCTCCATTGTCTTTGCATTACGAATACGACCTCCTTCATCTTGTTCCTTGCCTCGTGTTGTAAGCGTTTCCTTTGATGTGTTCCCATTATAGTTCAGTCGCTCGAACTGCAAATTCTACATATTTGACTATTTACTATACTTATTTTACGGATTTACTCACCCGGGCCGGCCGGCTCATATAAGCATGCGGCGTCATTCCGGTTGATTCCTTGAACACCTTGAAAAAGTAGTTATATGTGGTGAAGCCTACCTGACTGCTGATTTGTTTAACCGTAAACCGGCCGCTCTCCAGCAGCTTGCAGCTTGCGTCAATGCGAACCCGATTCACATATTCGGAGAAGGTCATCCGGGTCTCTTCCTTGAAAATCCGGCTCAAATAAGAAGTATTCAGCCCGATTGCCCCCGCTGCCAGCTCCAGCGTAATGTAGCTTTGATACCGTTCCAGAATGAGCATGATCGCTTGGGACACATGCCTTGAATATGGACCGGATGCCTGACGCTCACGAAGCCGGTCCAGCAAGCTCTCAAAGTAAGTAAGGAGCCACTGTTCGATTTCCGCCATGCTTCCGATATTCTCCAACTCTTCCCGGGAAGGTAATCCGACCGCCGCGGCATCGTCCATGGGCACGGTCTTCTCTCCGATCGAGAGTAATTCGCTGACGACCATCTGGACGCTTTGCGAATGAAGCGGCAGCTTCCGAATGGAAGTAAAGACGGCGGAGATCAACCGATGCACCTCCTCCTTATCGAGTCTTTCAATAGATAGGAGAAGCTGCTTCTGCTCCTCAATGGTCAACGATAGACGCGGACTGCTTGAGCCGCGGTCCTCCTCCTTCAAGGAGGAGGACGCATCGATGGACCGCTCCGCCCCGCGGTAACTGGCTTCGAGCTTGGATATGCTGCCACAAATATGCCCGACCGCATAAATACATTTCAAATTCAGGAACAGCTCCAGCGAATGGCTGACATTGCTCATGAGCCTGGCAGCTTCACTGGCGGCGGCTTGTTCGCTGCGCTCCTTGAAGGCAAACACCACGCCAAGGCGGCCGTTCTCCACATATACCGCCATCCGCTCCGCAGGATCGCCAAGACTCTGCTGTACGAGTTCCACGGCTTGGCGGACCAGACGGTTGATCTGCATATCGCTGCGCGATTCGGTCAGAAGCCGGAACGGGACGATTTGGACCGCGGCTGCCGCAAACCGCACCGAATTGGCAAATAGCCGACTCTGCCGGATGTCCTCCTCCAGTATTTGCGCTGCGCCCGGCACGCCGATAAGCATCTGAGCTACCGTTTCGCGCACAGATTCCATCCCTTTCCATTCGTTCGCTTCTCCGCCTGCCACCCTGGAACCGAACTGCTTGGCTTCTTCCTGCAGCTCCTGTTCCGCTTTTTTCAGAATGGTGATCAGCGACTGTTCATCCAGGCGGTGCTTGAGCAAATAATCGACAGCTCCGTTTCTTAGACATTCGCGCACATAATCATAGTCATCGTAGCTGCTGAGCATAATCGTCTTTACAGCCGGATAATGTTCCCGGATCGTCCGCTGAAGCTCTACTCCGTTCATGCCGGGCATGTTTACATCAATGATGGCAATATCCGGCTGCGATTGTTCTATAGCCTGAAGAGCCATAGACCCGCTGTACGCTTCACCGCTTAATTCAAAACCATGGCTCTTCCAATCCGACATCGCCCCCAAATGGTGATGCACCAGCGGTTCGTCATCTACTAACATTACTTGAAGCATCTGCTAGCTCACCTCCCTTGGAGATTGTTGGACCTGATCTATTTGCGGGAACCGGATTACAACCTTGGTGTACAGCCCCTCTTCACTGAAAAGCTGAATTCCGTAGGGCTCCCCGTACATGATCCGGATTCTTTCATGCACGTTGCGCACACCCATGCCGCTGAAGCGGG
The DNA here is from genome assembly GCF_046559655.1 of Fontibacillus forbon. NCBI lineage: Bacteria > Bacillati > Bacillota > Bacilli > Caryophanales > Paenibacillaceae > Fontibacillus > Fontibacillus forbon. The sequence goes on from NZ_JBKGFV010000002.1 coordinate 613,109, forward strand.
ACGGGCTCTCATTCTTGCCGGCATCCCCCAGAATCGAATCGATTTTCTTCTTGGATATCCCCGGCCCGTTATCCATAATTTCAATCATTAAGTCCCCTCTTTCCCCGTACACCCGGATGAGAATGAATCCACCCTTCGCGGCCAAGCCTATTCCGTGCTGGATCGCATTTTCCACGATCGGCTGAAGCATCAGCTTCGATACCTGGCATTCCAGTAAAGCGTCATCCTCAACCTCGATATGGACAGGAATCGGTTCCATGTACTTATACTTCACGATGGAGACATAACAGTTCACATAATCCAGCTCCTCCCTGACGGTCAGGAACTCGTTGGAATTGCCAAGCACGCTTCGCATGAGTTCGATTAAGGAGCCAGATACCTCTTCGATATTCGGTACTCCGTTCAAATGGGCCAGGTACTTGATCGTATTAAGCGAATTATAGAGAAAATGGGGACGGATCTGCGCTTGCAATGCTGTCAGTTCCGCCTCGTGCTTCGCCTGCTCGCTGATCCGGATGTCCTGCATTAGCCGTTTTAAATCATCGATCATGCTGATGAACACCCGGTAGAGGTCACCGATTTCGTCTTTCGTTTTGATTTCCGTTTTCGGAAAAGAAAGATTTCCGTCCTTGACCCGCATCATCATCGTCTTTAACCGCCTGATTTGCAGGGTCGTACGCGAAGACATTTGCAGCGACCCGAGCAGAACCACGGCGAAGACAATGACCGAGACCTCGATCATCAGGTTACGGATTCGGACGGACTCGCTCAGCAGCGAGTCAAGGGGGACAAGCGCCCGGGTAACCCAGCCGGTATGCTCGGAGCGTTGGGTTACGACGATATAGGATTTGCCGTCGATCTTTTGCTCCTTAGCTCCTTGGAACGTTCCCGTATTTCCATCAATGACCTGTTGCATTTGCGGCGAGACCGAGGACGGGGCGGAATCGGACTGGTACACAAGCTCCCCTTGTTCGTCCAGGACATATAGAATGCTGTCGGCGGTCGGTTTCACCCCGTACGTATTGCGGATGAAATCATACTTCAAATCCACCATCACCACGCCGATCGTCTCCCGGTTATACCGAATGACCCGCCCGACGGAAATGGCATCCGAGGTGCCTTTTTGCTTGAAATAGGCATGGCGTTCCCCGTTATTCAACATGAATTCCATCGTCTTCGTGTCCAGAAAACTGCGGTCGATCCACGGACTGCCCGTAAAGAATACTTTGCCGTTTAATCCGATCACAGCTATTCGGGATATATAAGGCTTGTAAGAGAACAGTCCCGATAGAAACTCAGTAAGCCTCTTCTGCTCCTGAAACCATTCGTAGCTGATTTCTTCACTGGGGCTCAGCACCGTATCAATCACCGTGTTCTTGTTCGTGACTGCGACCGTGTTCAGACGATCGATCTCCTCCAGCATGAGATTGAGCGATTCATCGGCTTGGCGAATACTGTCCGCAACAGAAGTGACGGCGTTATGTTTGATCGTCTCGCGCATGTTCATGTAGACAATCGAGGCAATCGTCACGATGGAGAGAAGACTGAGCAAACCGAAGGCAAGAAATATTTTCCCCTGAATGCCAAGCTTCGGCGAAATTTTGCTGAATATAGATGTGAATTTCAAGTTGGCCCCTCCTTATCAAGTATCAGGGAAAATCACATGAAGTAAGCGCTGTCAAAAAAGCGATTCATTCTTCAGCCGCTGCTGGCCGAGCGAACGTATAGCGGGGGCTTCTTGTAGAAGGACTTGAACGCCCGCGTGAACGTATACAGGTTTGGATAACCGAGCGATAAAGCGATTTCCGTCACGCTCGCATCGGTTTCGACCAGCAGTCGTCTGGCCTTCTCCATGCGGATGTTCTGAATATATTTCTGCGGGGAGACGCCGACCTGATTGGTAAAAGCAGAGGAAAAATAAGAACGATGCACGCCGGCAAACGCCGCGACCTGCTGAACCGATATCCCCTCGGTAGCGTGAAGCTCCATAAATTCCATGCATTCGCGAATCCAGCCGGAAGGTTCCGAGGCGTATATAGTGGGCGATTCCGGCATCAGAACGGCCAACAATTCGCAGGCCATTCCCTGGAGCTCCAGGGAAACCGCCGGATTCCACCGCTCGAATCGCGCCATCGCGCCGAGTATGCGGTCCAATGCATCCTTTAGCGGCGGCGTCATTTTGTCGTTTGCAAACGGCCGCTCCGGTGTAATTCCGGCAAGCTTCAGCAGGGGCATGACCCGGCCTCCGTCCACGGCCAGCCAGCTCATTCGCAAAGGCTGTTCCGAAGGGAGCAAATAGTAATGGTAGGTCTGGCCCGGGAAAAGGCAGAACAGATCATCCTTCTGCAATTCCACCTGCTGATCCTCAAATTCGAAGCAGATCTTCCCTTCCAGTACAAAATGAAGGCTGTAGCATTCAATTCTTTTCGGCCCTACCTTGTAATTGGGCTTAGCGAGACTGCGGCCCGCTCGAACAGGCCATAGCTGTCCGTCCCGATCCAAATCTCCGGGCGTGTAATAGATAAACTCGGCGAATTCGTAATCGTATTCCTGCATATTCCATACCGCCTGAGACATAATCTCCCTCCTTCAATATAACAAAATGACAATTAAAACCTAACACTAAGCTATTTATAAATCGTTTACATTACAATATTATCATAATAGGAGGCGATTGAAATTGTCCAGTAGACCTAACATTTTACTAATAACAAGTGATCAACAGCATTGGAATACGATCGGTGCGTTCAATCCCGAAATATCCACACCGAACTTGGATCGGCTGGCCCGGCAAGGAACGACATTCGGACGGGCCTATTGCCCGAATCCGACATGTACCCCGAGCCGGTCCTCCATCGTTACAGGGATGTATCCGAGCCAGCACGGAGCCTGGACGCTGGGGACGAAGCTTCTGGAGGACCGCCATACGGTGGGAGAGGATTTCAGCGAAGCGGGGTACAAGACCTCACTGATCGGCAAAGCTCATTTCCAGCCATTAAAATCCACGCCTGAATATCCTTCAAATGAAGCTTATCCGATTTTGCAGGATTTGGAGTATTGGAAGGGATTCAATGAGCCTTTCTATGGCTTCGACCATGTGGAGCTTGCCCGTAACCATACGAATGAAGCCCATATCGGCCAGCATTACGCGCTATGGATGGAGGAACAGGGCTGCACCAATTGGAGGGATTATTTCCTTCCGCCAACCGGAACGATGGACCCGGCACAAACGTACAAATGGCCAATCCCCGAAAAATATCACTACAACACCTGGATTGCCGAGCGGAGCAATGCCCGACTTGAGGAGCATAAGAAATCCGGAGAGCCCTTCTTCTTATGGGCCAGTTTCTTCGACCCTCATCCCGAATATTTGGTGCCGGAGCCATGGGATACGATGTACGATCCGGATAAGCTGACAATTCCTGCCCTGGTGCCCGGGGAGCACGACAAGAATCCTCCGCATTTCGGCTTAACGCAGGAAGAGAATCCGGATTTCTCCCATCTGATGGAGACGGGGTTCGGTATTCACGGCTACCGTTCCCATCATTATTACGAATACGGAGAAAAGTTGCGATTAACCGAATATGACAAAAAGAAGCTGGTCGCCGTTTATTACGGGATGATCAGCATGATGGACAAATATATCGGCAAAATCCTCGATAAGCTGGATGAGCTAGGGCTGTCGGACAATACACTCGTCGTCTTCACAACCGATCATGGCCACTTCTTCGGTCAGCACGGTCTTCAGGCTAAGGGCGGTTTTCATTATGAGGACTTGATCAAGCTGCCGTTTATCGTCCGCTATCCTGACCAGGTCCCCGCCGGCAAATTCTCAAACGCGATCCAGTCCTTGGTGGATTTGGCGCCAACCTTCTTATCGTTTTGCAATCTGCCGATTCCGCCGTCCATGACCGGCGTTGACCAAACAGACGTGTGGCTAGGCAACAAGGAACTGGCGAGAGACCACGCAATTTGCGAATTCAGGCATGAGCCGTCGACAATTCATCAAAAGACGTACGTCGATGATCGTTATAAAATTACGGTTTACTACAATCAGACTTATGGGGAGATTTTCGATCTTCAGGAAGACCCGGCAGAGCTTCATAACTTGTGGAGCGAACCGGGATATGAATCCTTGAAAAGCGAACTGCTCCTTAAATACATTTGGGCCGAGCTCGGCAAAGAACCGTTACCTATGCCGAGAATCCATCATGCGTGATGTCACCGGCCGATTCGACCGAGTGGAAGCCGGGAAACCTAATTGAATGCAAAAAGCGTGAACGTAAGGGTGGAGACCCTACGCTCACGCTTTTTTTTAAAAAATAACGATACCTGCCACAGCGGCCAGCAAAATTACTCCAAAGGGATGGACCTTGTATTTGGTCACCAAGGTGAGACACCCGGCACAGATCAGCAGCGTCCCGGCCATAGACCAACTCAACAGAGACTCGCTCCGCCCGCTAAGACCGAAGTGGATCGCGGCGTAAATAATCAATCCCGTCACAACCGGACGCAATCCGTAAAACGACGATTTGACCAAATCATTGTTCTGCAGTCTTATGAAGGAAGCCGTTAAAATAATTACGATAATTAATGATGGCAAAATGATGCCGACCGTGGCCGCCACGGCCCCCATAAAACCGCTTTGCGAGTATCCGATCAACGTGGCGGTATTCGTTGCAATGGATCCGGGTGCCATCCCCGCCAAAGATACGATCTCCTGAAATTCTCCGGCCTCCACCCAACCTTTGCCTGCCACCTCCCGCTGAATTAGCGTCATTACCGCATAGCCGCCTCCGAACGAAATGAGCCCAACCTTGATAAAAACCAAAAACAACTGCCACAACATTCGATGATCACCCTTCAGATGTAGTATTCCGGGAAATGCAACTCCCGTTTCTCTTCGGTCTGCTCCTTTTCCGTTTTTACGAACATCCCTTTACTTCGCTTGAACAAGACGATAGCTATCCCGGCAATCGGACCGCCAAGGATTAGATAGAAAGAATGAATTCCCGTAAATAACAGAAGAATTACCGCAGAGGCCGCAATGATCAGCGTGGCGGTATCCAAAACGGATGATTTCCACATCTTGAAGGCTGCTAAAATAATTAAAGAAATTACCGCGGCATGAATGCCTTTCAGCGCGGCTTCCACCTTTGCGTTATCTTTAAAAATGACACTAAGAAAACTTAACAGAAAAACGATGAAAAAAGTAGGTAGCGTTATCGCCGTTACAGCAGCCACCGCCCCCAGTACACCTCCGAGACGATAGCCGATAAATGCGGCGCAATTCACCGCAACTCCGCCGGGAGCGGATCCCGAGACGGACACCATGTCGCCCATTTCCTTTTCATCCATCCATCGCCTCTTACAAACGATCTCCTGTTCGATCGTCGCGATCATCGCATATCCTCCCCCAAAAGTGGAAGGACCGATTTTCAGAAAGACACCAAAAATATTAAAGATTAGTTTCATTTGCCGGGTAACCGTATGGTTCATCCCATTTCACCCTCTATTGTCTCGTTATGCTCATCTATAAGAAGCTAATAGCATTATAGCACATTAATTTCATTTTGGATTAAAGTTTTAGCCTACAATTGTAAATTATCTAATAAATACTCATAATAAGGCTATATAATATAGATATTAGCCCAAGAAAATTCCAATTTGATATTATGTCGACTATTCTGATGATATTAGCTGGAAATAACTTAGTGATCCCGTTATACTTGTGGTATCCCGACTAATCAACTTGGAAATGGAGAAAAGTACATATGATGCCTCATTCCAATTCTTCGATAAAAAAGCAGGTTTACGATCGGATTTCCTATCTCGGGACCGTCTCCAAGGCCGATTTGTTGACTCATTTTTCTTTGACCAGCAGCAGCATGACCCGCCTGCTGGATGAAATGTCCTCACAAGGTTTGATCGTTGTCTCCGGACTGGGCAGTTCCACCGGCGGGAGAAAGCCGATTCTTTTCCAGACCAATCCGAAATACCGTTATATATTCGGTTTGGAAATATCACGCATTTATTCCACGCTCGGACTATATGACATGCACCTCAACACCATATCCATGACCCGCTGGAAAATGGACAGCACCATGACGCCCGAGCGGCTTGTTGCACATGTCACGAATGGAGCCCGGGGATTTCTCACAGAGCACGGGATTACGACTAGCGACGTTCTGGGCATAGGAATCGGCGCGGTTGGCCCGCTGGATCAAAAGAAAGGAATCATTCTTGAACCGGAATTGTTCCCCGCTCCATCCTGGACAAACGTCCCGATTTGCGAAATGCTGGGGGAGTCGCTGGGGATTCCAGCCAAACTCGACAATGGCGCAAACACGGCCCTAATCGGTGAACATTGGGCGCTCCGGACCGAAAACATCCAGCATGCCCTCTACGTCCACGCGGGGGTTACCATTCGTTCAGCCATGATGTCAGGCGGACAAATTCTTCAGGGCGCTGTTGATACTGAAGGGGCGGTCGGCCAAATGATCATTCAGGCTAACGGGCCAAGACTTAGAGGCAAGGGCAACTACGGGGCATTGGAAGCATTCGTGTCGGTACCGTCCCTTGAGGAGCGTGTCCGCACACAGTTGAAAATAGGACGCAGCAGCCTGCTGTCCGGCCTTTCTCCGGAACAGGTCAACTTTGCCACCCTGGTCGACGCCCTTTCGAAAGGCGATTCCCTGGTCACGGAACAATTTAAGGAAACGGCCGCTTATTTGGGGATTGGACTGGCTAACCTGATCAATGCCCTTCATCCCGAATACGTGATTTTGGGAGGGCCTCTCGTCAGTGCTCATCATCTGGTCTATGATATCTCGCTGGAGATCGCCAAGAAGAACACCTACCACTACCCGGAATACAGCCCGGTATTTACGCAGGGAGTGCTCACCGATGAGGCCGTTGCCACCGGAGCGGCCATTATGATGCTCCAGGAATGGGAAGGATACTGAAATAATCGTTCCATTCCTGCGAATGTTCATGGTCGTTCCCCGCAGGATATGGTATATTGTGGTTAAACGGGTTTAGTTTATGGTCTTGTGAAACCGGTTTCCCCAACTTTATGCCGGGAGGAATGCTCATGAAAGTTACGATCCAAGATATTGCCAAAGCGGCAAACGTAGCAAAATCCACCGTATCGAAAGTACTTAACGATTCTCCTAAGATCTCCAAGGAGACCAAAACCCGAGTACGGGAGATCATGGAGCAGATGAACTACACACCCAGCAGCATCGCGACCCGTCTGGCAAAACGGAGTAGTCATAATATCGGGATGCTCATTGACATGTCCAAAGAGAGCGAGTACATGAACCCGTTCTTCTTGAATATCATATCCGGAATCGAGAGCGTCATCGGTCCGTTGAAATACGAATTGACGATTGCCAATGTGCAACAGGACGATCCGGAGCGCAATGTTATAAACCGGCTCGTCCGAAGCGCCCGTATCGACGGGCTGATTGCGAACAACGCTATAATGAGCGATGAGATGGTCGAGACGCTGAACGGACTCGCCTTCCCGTTCGTGACGATCGGCGAATTTCATTCCCGACCGGTACCTTGGGCCGACTACGATAATGCCGAAGGAGGCCGGATGCTTACCGGCCATTTACTCGATCAAGGCTACTGCGATATCGCCTTCATCGGCGGGGAACCGCTGGAGAGACTCTTCACGAAACGCCACCAAGGATACAGGCAAGCCCTGTCGGAAGCGGGAATACCGTTTCGAGAGGACCGGACTATTCACGGCATAGCCGATGAAAATCACGGCTATCAATCCGTGCTCGAATTGCTAAAAAGCGATCATCCGCCGGACTCGCTCGTATGTATGAACAATTATTCCGCCTTTGGAGCGCTTAAGGCAACTCAACAAGCGGGCATTTCCATCCCCGGTGAAATCGGTATCGCGACGTTTGACGATTACCCGTTCTCGCCGCATACGAATCCGCCGCTTACAAGCCTTTTCATCGATACATTCCAGTTAGGCGCTACGGCAGGCAGAATGCTGATCGAAACGATGAACCAACCCGATCTTCCTTATCCTTCCTTACTTCTTCAACCAAAACTTAATGTACGGGAATCAACCCTCAAAAACAGAGCCGGACTGGAGTGAGACTCCTGTCCGGCTCTTTCTTTCCTTGTATACTATAAATCCTTCCAACGAGCGACGGTAACCGGGATGGTCTGCGCTCCGCCGGACGGGCTCAGCGTACGATTGCCAACGTCAGCCCCATTGGCTCCAACTTCTACGCTCGTCCAAGAGCCCCTTGTAAACTTGTATTGAACCGCCGTCCCCGTCGGCCAATTCAACGTAATGCTATAAGTCCCGTCGCTCTCCTTCGTCAACTGATATGCAGGATCGGCCGCATTCCAGCTGTTAAAGCTGCCGGAGATATACACCGGACTGTCAGCCGGCGTGTTCGTCGGTACCGATACCCGGAACGTCACACTGTCCGCTTGCGGTTCGCCCGGGTTCAAATTGCCGTTCACCAGGCTCGACGGTCCGGTGCCAAAGTGATAATTATTCCCTCCATTGTTGTCCCACGAGCCGGCTCCGTTATTGAACGCTGCCGTCAATCCCGTAGCTGAGCCAAGCTCGATCGTGGCGACGCTGTAGCCGGCGAACGACGAAGAACTCATTTGTACGCCAGGTACCGTCGTCCAGGTCGTAGATCCGTCCAGCTTGTAATGAATGTATTTGGAAGAGAACGAATCGTTCTTGTAATAGATCGTCGCCGTATTCCCCGCTTGAGTCGTGACGGTAGCAGCCGCGCTCTCAGCCGATACATTGCCCGCCGCATCGTAGGCCTTCACCGTGTAATTGAAAGTCGTGTTCGCAGCCAGGCCCGTATCACTGTAGCTTGTTGTAGCCGTAGTTCCGACCTTCGTGCCGTTGCGGTACACTTCATATCCGGTCACCGCCACGTCGTCCGTTGACGCCGTCCACGTTACGGTTGCCGAAGTCCCGGATGCCGTCGCGCTAACGTTTTGCGGCACGCTCGGAGCGTTCCCGTCGACGATTGGAGCTCCCGCCGTGATCTTGCCGGTCGGGGTATATGTCCAAGTCCCGACGCCGAAGAGATAGTTTTGCGAATTGTTGCTGTCCCACGTTCCGCTACCGTTGTTGAAGCAAGCTTCCAACTGCGTCGCCGTGCCGATATTAATCGTGATCTTGTTATAGCCGGCGTATTCCGAGGCCGGGATTGGAACGCCCGGAGCCGTCGTCCATGTTCCTCCAGCCGGACGATAGTGAATATACGGCGTCGTGAAGCCTTGCTTGTAATAGATGGTCACATTATTACCGGCTGCCGTCGTAACGAGAGCTGCGGCACTGAATGCCGACAGGTTGCCGGCTGCGTCATAAGCCTTCACGGTATAGGAGTAGGACGTACTTGCCGCGAGGCCCGTATCCGTGTATGAAGTAGTAGCCGTGGTGCCAACCTTGACCCCGTCCCTGTACACTTCATAGCCCGTGACAGCGACGTTGTCCGTAGACGCGCTCCACGAAACGCTTGCCGAAGATGACGAAGATGACGTAACGCTAACGTTCTGCGGCACGCTCGGCGCTTCCGTATCCGGAACCCCCGTTGTTGCCGTTGCCGGTGGCGAGCTCGCCGCGGACTTGTTGCCCGCCGCATCGTAAGCCCTCACCGTGTAGGAATAAGTCGTATTTGCCGAAAGGCCGCTATCGGTGTACGAAGTTCCGGTTGCCGTGCCGACCTTGACGCCGTCCCGGTACACTTCGTAGCCGGTAACCGCGACATTGTCGCTTGAAGCCGTCCAGGTTATCTTCACGCTAGTGGAACTTTGAACAGTCGCCGAGACGTTACTCGGCACTGATGGCGCCGTCGTGTCCGTCTGCGGCTTTGCATAGATTTTCGCCGAGTTGGCTCCTACGCTGACTGTGATCTGTTTGCCGGTTACGCCCCCGGAGGCCACGGTTATCTTGTCCGAAGTATTCAGTTGGTTCTCCAATACGGTTCCGACCGCAAGTGTGCTTTCGGTGCGAAGCGGGATGGTGACCGTCTGCGTACCGCTGGAAGCATTACTGAAGACGGAAATGACCTCTTGGCCCAAGTTGGCACCATTATCCATACGGCGGGAGAATGCATACAGGTTTTGAGCCGACCACATCTCACGCTGGGTACCTTTGCGCAACGCCTCGTAATTCTTACGAATCTGGTTCAGCTTCGCCACATATTGATAAGTGCTCGTATTCTCGTTGAAATAGTTTTGCACAACATTGCCGTTACCGTCGCGCTTCACCATCGACCAGCGGTTCCAGGTATCCGCTATGCCTCCGGTAATAATGGATCCGTTGCCGTTACCCTTGTTCTGCTCGGTGCCCTGGAAGACGACAGGCACGCCGCGCACCGTAAAGATAAAGGTCAAGGCGTTCTGCAACTTCTCGACGCTTCCTCCCGCTTCGGTCAAGAACCGGTTGCGGTCGTGGTTATCGATGAACGTCACCATATGATTGGCGTTGCCATTATATAATGAGTCCTGAGCCAGTGTGCTCTTAATATTGGAATCGAAAGACTGGCCGTAAGCGAAGCTGTTCAGAACCGAGAAGAACAGCGGGAAGTCGAGCATCCCCCATTCTTTGTTCTGGCCGACCCAGCGCGATACGAATTCCGCGTTCCCGTCGAAATTCTCTCCGAACGTGTTCACCCCGAGCAGGTTCTGCAGTTCGCCGATGTCCGTCGGCTTGATCAGCTTCGCCGCATCCACGCGGGCGCCGTCTGCTCCCGTGTAATCGAACCAACCCTTGATCGAATTAAAGATTGCGGATTTGGCGGCGGGCACGTCGAAGTCGATATCGTCGAGTCCCGCCAAGTCGTGATTCTCAATGTAATCCTGGGCCCATTGCGTGTAATTGCCGTCAACGAGCGACCAGTTGATATCCCCATTGTGATGATACCAGGAAGGATTATTGAAAGGAGCCGCCGGTTGCAGGCTCGGAATGTCGTAGTAGGCTTGGGTTCCGAGCATGTAGTCGCCGACATGGTTCGGTACGACGTCAATGATGACCTTGATCCCGAGCGCGTGGGCGCTGTCCACGAGCTCCTTCAGCTTTTCCTTCGTGCCGAAGTACGGATTCGCAGCGTTCGGATCCTTCACGTTGTACCCGTGATAAGCAGTGTTGCGGCCGGTTCCGTTGTTATCCCGGTTCGTCATCTGAGGCTCTGCGACGGGAGAAATCCAGATTGCCGTGTAGCCCATGTTGTGGATATACGGGAGCTTATCAATAACTCCCTGCCAGTCACCGCCCTTCATGTACCGGAAATCTTCCTCGCTGTTCTCCGCGTACCGAATGGCGGATCCGGTGGCATTGTTCGACGTATCCCCATCATGGAACCTGTCCACCATGATTTGGTAGATGGTGTCGTTCTCATCCACAGTGCCAATGCTTGCCGCATGCGCCTGCTGCGGCGAAACAAAGAATGTGTTTCCGACCATTGACAGGAACATGATGGCGACCATAAGGATTTGAGTTAAGCGACGCTTTTTGATCATCAATTTAATCCCTCCTTTGGTTTATAAAGCGCTTACAAATAGTAATCCGTCTTTCTTCCCTTTTCTCCCGTCTGCCAACTTGTCACTGCAATTGCGCCTGCGTTCAGCTCCTTCCTGAAACCATAATCTAATCATTTGGGGAAACCGGTTTTCCACCAAGAAAATATCATGGTTTTGTAATATTGTCAATATATGGATTATTAAAAACTATTTCCTGACTTCTTCTCTTTTCTTGTCGTCGAACGTTCCGACGCCATCGGATTTGTCAAAGTTCGTCGGCAGCTTTTTCCCTTGAATGTGAACTATACCGCTTGAGCATCAAAAAAAGCTTTGAGATTAACCTCAATACTTCCGATCCTTATAAGTAATTCAGTCCCCTTTTCCCACCACTCGTTCTGAAGAAAAAATAAAAAAACTCCAGATTTCTCTGGAGTTTGCATGTTATGTATGGTGCGGTCGAGAGGACTCGAACCTCCACGGGGGGTTAGCCCACACGGACCTGAACCGTGCGCGTCTGCCAATTCCGCCACGACCGCTTGATGTCTGACTTGCAAGAAAGTAACTTCCGCAGCGACAAGATTTATAATACCACGCAGGTAACTACGAGTCAACAAAAATTTTAAGACAAGTACTTTTATTCCAACGAAATTCAGGTTAAAATAAGAACATAAGTTCGCTTTAAAAGGGATATGATATATATAAAAAGGTGGTGTTCTTATGACGGTACCCGGCATGGCGGAAGGCGAATTCGCGCTGATCAGAAGCGTAATTCTGCTCCGATTCATCCTTCGCATTTTGCAACGTGATGCCCGGATTTTAAAGGAAAGCGGCGTGTTAAAGAGTCCCGAACTTTACACGGAGATGATCCATATCGCCGAACAACGCGCTTCCTTGGTCCAGGAAGAGATTATGGCGGAGTTCCAACAACGCGGAATCAAATTCATCGGACTCCGCCAAAACGATGACGGCGTTGAAGCCGAGTACGTCTGCAGAGGCTACCGTGGCCACATGAAAATATTGTGGCCGGTACTCCGGAGGGAAATGTCTTCACGCATACGCGCCTATTTGGGAAGCAGCGAGACATCCCCTTCCGATTTGATCGGCAAATCTCACTGACTACAAGAATACCCCTGCAGCCCGATCTTTATCGGCAGGGGCACCTTGTACCTGCTATTGTAGAATTCTGGTCACGCATCCCTGGGTGAACGAATCGTTGCCCTGCGCTAGTGAACCGGAGGTTCGCCCAAGGCTTCCTGAACCCGGATTACGCCCTGAGACAGAGCATTCCCGGCCAATGCAGCCGAGGCGACGGCTACCGTCTCCAGAAGCTCCGCTTCGGACGCACCTTTGGATCTGGCTTCTGAGGCGTGATAATACGTGCACACTTCATTGTTTGTGGACAACGCTATACCTAGTGCAATGAGTTGCTTGGTTTTCGCATCAAGCACTCCATCGCCAAAGCTCTCTCCGGTAAAGGCATGATAAGCCTCCGTTGCACCTGGAACCGCTTCTCCGTAATGGCTGATCTGATCTTTATAAGCATTGATTTTGTCGCTAACGAGTGACATAAGGTATTGGCTTCCTTTCTGCAAGGGATTGGCTTCCTACCTTACTACGTTGTCCCGCTGGGCCAAAAATATGCTATTCCTCCGGCAAAACCCTTGGCTCCCGGGAAGGACTGTAACTATAACCTCGATCCAGCTTAACTACATTCCGGTTCGGTTTGCGGATCAGCACATGGTTATCATCCCACGCGACGACGATGCCCCTCACATCATTCTCGGGAATAGAATCCCGCACGACACGAACCTTCTCACCGGACAGCCGGAATTCATTCAACCGCTCATCGGAAATCATCGTAATTCACCGCCTTTCATCTATTCTTTCGCTTGTAAGCCGTTTGGCTTCCGGTACACTTGTCACCATCACCATAGCACTCTGCCTATATCTTAATCCAAAAAAAGACCCCGCAGCAAACTGACGGAGTCCTTTGATTTTCTTTAACTTTCCGACAAAACCTCTTGTCTTGCAACAAAGCAATAACCGACCTGCCTGAGGCTGCCCTTAACGCTGCGCATGCTCCTTGCTGTCGTTCTTCTCAAACCAGAAATCAAGCACTTTGGCGGACATGACCCGTTGTTGCAAATAACCAACCTGCTGAGGACTGAACTCCTCTTCCCAGGCAACACCGAGCTCCTCGCACAGTCCTGCGATCGTCAGCAACTGTGACCAGGCCACATAGCGCTTATACCAGAAGAACTGGGGATGCTCAAGCATATAGGGATAAAGGTCGTCAAACTCCGTATGTTTGCAGTCCAGGGCACGTTCAAAAGTAACCTTGGCTTCGGACAATTTTGAAATGAAAAATTCCGGGTTTACTACAGATTCACTCCCCATTTTGTAAGCCTCCTCTCCCTAGTAATCCTCATTATAACGAAAAAAAAGAGGCCTGCAAAGAACTGTTGCAAAATTGGAACTAATTAATTTTCTGATGCGTTTTCATTCGGCGAAAATAATCTTTCCGTCCTCCAGCGAGGCAATTTTCACGAGCGACTCCAAACGGAGTCCTTGCTCCCGCAGCGCATTGGCACCCGGCTGAAAGCACTTTTCGACCACGATCCCGGCTCCGACCAGTTCCGCGCCCGAACGCTCGATGATTTTCACGAGCCCTCTGGCTGCGTCGCCGTTTGCGATAATATCGTCGATGAACAAGATCCGGTCCTCCGGCGAAATAAATTCACGGGAAATCAAAATATCCGTTACGATCCCTTTCGTAAAGGAAGGTACCCTTTCACAGAGCATATCCGGCTCGGCGAGCAGCGTTTTTTTGCGGCGGGCAAATACGAGCGGTACCCCCAACTCATAAGCCGTGGCAAAAGCGACGGCAATCCCGGACGATTCAACAGTGACGACCCGGGTTATTCCGGCATCCCGAAAGCGTGCGGCGAACTGTTTGCCCATTTCCATCGTAAGCCCCGGATCCACCTGATGGTTAAGCAGCGAATCAAGCTTTAATACCTGATCCGATACGACGACCCCCTGCTCGACGATTCTTTGTTTTAATGTTTCCATATCTATTTCCTCCCGGTCTTGATCTCATTTAGGGTTTGAGTCATGTCCCGTTCCCGGACAACATACCTTGTACTATATATAGCACATCAGCCGGGGGGAAAACCATGAAAAATGCCGTAAAAGTTATGCAAATCGCTTTCACTTATATCGGTACCGTCGTCGGCGCCGGCTTTGCGACAGGGCAGGAGATCCTTCAATTCTTTACCCGTTACGGGAAATGGGGAGCTCTGACCATCCTGCTGTCCACGGCTCTGTTTATCTGGCTCGGCACCAAAATGATGCTGCTCGCCAGGGAAATCAAGGCCGAATCCTACGAGGACCTCAATCGTAAACTTTTTGGCGATCGGATTGGACAGGGCCTGAGCCTGTTCACGCTAATCGTTCTGATCGGCGTCAACAGCGTGATGTTGGCCGGGGCCGGCTCGGTGTTTATGGAGCATTTCGGAATGCATTATCAAATCGGCCTGTGGATTACGCTCATCGGCACCTTCCTGCTGCTTGGACGAGGCATCGGCGGCGTCATGAAATTGAACTCCATCGTCGTTCCAATGATGATCACGCTCTCGCTCGCCGTCATCATGAATACGGCCGGATCGCCGGGGGCGGAACGATTTCTCACGTTAAGCACCGATACCGGGGTACTTGCCGCCTGGGCTTCCCCGTTTATGTATACCGCCTTTAACCTGTCCATGGCCCAGGCGGTTCTCGTCCCCATCGGCAGCCATACGGACAGCCGCAGGGCCATTGTTTGGGGCGGCGTGCTCGGCGGCGCTGGCGTCGGCTTTTTGCTGATGGCCGGCCATTTCGCATTATCCGCTTCCATGCCGGGCATCCAGCAATTCGAAATACCGATGGGGAGCATAGCGCAGCAACTCGGAACCACGATCCAGCTTATTTATATCGTGCTCATTTTTATGGAGATATTCAGCACGTTCGTTGCAGATATTTATGGAGTAACCCTGCAACTTAAACAGCGGTTGAAACTTTCCCCCAAACTGATTTCCATCGTCGTTTTGCTGATCTGTTATGTGACAAGCCAGTTCGGTTTCAGCGCACTGCTATCCGTCCTGTATCCCGTATTCGGCCTGTTCAGCCTGCTTTGGGCGGTCATGCTCGCCATGTACCGGAAGAGCAAGAGGCCATAGCAAGCAAACCAAAAACCAGGCTATGCCATGGCAATGATTTGTGCCTCCGGGAAAACGGATTTGACGCCTTCGATCACATGCGCGTGGCAAGTCATCATGATCAACTGATGCTTATCCGCAACATTCTTCAATACCGACATCGCGCCCGCCAAACGTCCGGCATCGAAATTGACGAACAGATCATCTAGCAGGATCGGCATGTTGGCCCGGCCGGAAACAGCGCCCGAAAGGGCAAGCCGCATCGACAGATAAAGCTGCTCCGCCGTTCCGCGGCTTAGGTAGGCGCTGCCGATCGGGCCGTGATCCCGATGCTCCGCCATCAATTCCTGGCTTCCCATCTTCATCAGAATCCGCCGGTAAGTTCCCCCGGTCATTTCGGCCAGATAGCCGGAGGCGGCTTGAAGTACCTCGGGCTGACGCTCCTCCTCGTAAATTTTGCGGACCCGTGAAATCAGCTCATGGCAAACAGCCATCACTGCATAACGGTCCAGCGTGCCTTCCAGCGCAGCCTGTTGTTCTGCAAGCTGCTGCTGCATATGATCCTGCAAGCCGCGCGCCTCCAGACTCTCCTGCTCCTGCAGCAGCCGGCCGCGTCGCTCCTGCAGTTGCTGACGTCCAAGCTCCGCTTCTTCCAGCTTGCGCTTAGCTTCTTCGGCGGACCGGAGCAAGGACTCCTCATCCAGGCCGCGCAACAATTTCTCGAATTCATGAATTTGTTCCTCATTCAACGAACCGAACAAAACCAGTTCTGCCTGTCTTATGTCGGATTGGAGCCTTTCTCTGGTCTCCGCTTCGGCTCCGTAACGCAAATAAGTTTCCCCATCTGAAGCGCCGCTTTCTTCAAGCAAGTGATGCTCGGCAGCCTGTACGGCAGCCAATCGGTCCTGATTCCGGCCAAGCTCTTCCTCCAGCGGAGTGCGTTTGTCCACAATCCGCTCCTGCCTGATCTTCAAGCCAAGCTGGAGTTCCAGTTCCGCCAAGGCTTTGCGGAAAGCGCCCGCCACTGACGTCCCTTGGGTAACGGCTTCACTTTCATCAGCATCTCCGATCTGTTCGCGCCAATCCCGCTCAAAGTCGGCGGTTTCAACCTGTAGGGCGGATATCCTCGCGTACAAAGCGTCCAGTCTGCTTAGCCAGTCTTTGCCCTGTTCGGCGAGACGGAACACGTCCATCGCCGCTTCCGGCGACAAGTCACCGGGCAAATGCCGCTCCTGCAGCCAGTTTTCCCATTCACGCGCCATTTCATTGAAAATGGTTTCCTTCCGTGATAGCTCCCGCTCCAGCCCTTCCAGCTCCTCGGCTTTTCCGGCAGCCTTGAAGCGACATTCGCGCGCCTGCGCCTCAAGTCCTTCATGGCGCTGATCCCATAACTGCCATTGCTCCATCAACCTCCGCAAAGTCCGTTCCTCCTCGTCCCAGCGCTCAGGTTCGAACGCAAAAGAAGGCCCACCGGGAGATGATATTCCCGCAGCCGTCTGGGCATGCCCGATCAATTGAGGCAAAAGTTCACGAAGTCCATTCTCTTCGGGCGTCGCGGTCGAGGCGGACCATCCGGCGCTGCCGGTGAAGCTGCGGCGACGGGGATCCCGTTTTTTCCGGCTGCCCGAGAACAATTCGAGCGCCAGGTAGCCGTCGAAGCAAAGAAGGAGTATGCCGGTAAGTAAGGCGCCCCAGCCGGATTTCGCCGTCAGCCACAGTACGGCGGGAAGCAGGATAGTAAGCACGGCCGTTCCACCGAGCAGTTTTTGGTAAAGGGAGCGAATCCGCGTTCGTGCAGCCGCTTCACTTTCCGCCGCTCTCTGACCTTCAAGCCGTGAAGCCGAAGCCGCCCGCCAGCGGTCAAGCAGAACGCTAATCTCCTGCCACAGCCGCCTGATCTCCGAACGATCCTGCGGCACTAGTCCGGTAAATTGCCGTCGTCCGTCCACAGCGCTCTCATCAAGCCGTTCCTTGGCTTGAATAAAGGATGATTCAAGCGCAGCCGCCTCGCGTTCCAGCTTGAATCGTTCGTTATACAACAAATCCATATCCTTGTCATAAGCATGGAAGCGGCCCATAAACTGGCGGACGGTTTCCCGTTCACCAACGGTCCCCGCAAAGCTGCGCAACACCCCGGCTGTCCAGCCGGGATGAATGCTCCGCAATGCCTGGGCCAGCTTGCCTTCCATCTGTTCCGCTTCCGCGCGCAGCCCGGCCAGTTCCTGAAACCCGCTCTCATATGACGGCAGCCGTCCGGCCAAGGCACGAACCCCTCCTTCGCGCTCCAGCACCGCCTGCTTCGGAGCTGCGGACTCCAGCTCCGCCTGCAAAGCGGCAATTCGCCGTGTCAGTTCGGCGGCCTCTAGCCGCAATCGCTCCTTCTCCTCCTGCAGCGTCTGCCAGCGGGCCAGCCCCTGCTCGGGAAAGGGGCTGCGTTCCGGAAGCCGCTCGAGCTCCACCCTCAGCGCCTCGAGCCGCAGCCAATCCGGTCGGCGCTCGACCGCCTTCCGCAGCCGGGAGTTTTCCCTGCCGCGCACGGTCAGTTCGCTTTCGCCAGCAGCGAGTCCGGCATTGGCTTCCTCGAGCTCCTTTACCACCTCCTGATAGCGCGGGAGCAGCGATTTGGCCGCTCCGGTCTGCCGTTCCAGCCGTTCCAGCCCCTGAAGGAGCTGAGCGATCTCCTGGTTTCTGCCGCGCGGCCGGTACAGCTTGTCCATGTCCTGGAGCAGTTTTTTCTCCCCGCGCAGCACGGCGGCTCCACCGCCTATGCCGGCGTGGAACAGAAAACGGCTCATCTCTTCCGACTGAAGCGCCGACACTTCCTGCAGCTCGTTCAGGGAAACGGCGAACAACTGGCGGAACATTTCCTTCGACATGCCGCCCAGCAGTTCCCGTTCCAAATCCTGCTGCGATAACTGGTATAACTGTCCGTCCTCCCCGGTCCGGGTAATCCGCAGCCGGTCGACCTTAGCACCGGAAGACGAGATTCCCTCCGGCGGCTGGGCGTAGCGCTCGATCAGCCACTTCGTTCCGTCATCGCCTTGGATTGCGAGACTTCCGCCATGCGAGCCGCCTCCGACCGGTTCATAACGCTGCGGTCCGTAAGTCCGGGAGGGAATCCCGAACAGCATGGCGCGTACGAAGCCCAGCAGTGTGCTTTTTCCGACTTCATTCGGCCCGTAAAGCACGGTTACCGGTCCCTCGAGCTCCATCTGGAGCCCGTGCAAATGGCCGAATCCGCTGACCTGCAATTTCTCCAATCTCATCGGCCGTTCCCTCCTCCGTACCCCTCTTCGCTCAGCAGGGAGGAGGCTAACTCCTGAGCCCGCTGCAGCAAATCCAGCTTTTCCGCCGAACTCATCGACTTCATCAACCCGCGTAAATGGCGATGCTCCATCAGGGGCGAGAGCGCCGACTCCACCAAGTCATCCCCCAGTTCCGGCTCCCGCTCCGCGCGATCGCCCAGCCTCAGCAGTTCGCCGAGGAAACTGTCTTCCTGCGCCAGCTCGGCCCGGTTAAAATCCATGCCCGTCTTCACTTTGAATCCGGCCGGCCACACCACGGCATGAAGCGGCAGCGATGGATCTTCCTCCATCCGCACGCTTTCCCGCCTTTGCAATTCCATCAGCAGCTCGTTGACCTCCCGTCCGTTCTGCAGCATCGGATGCAGCGGTCCCCGCCCGGTAAAGGTGAACCGGAGTATGCCGGTCTTTCCGGTCGTCAAGTCCCTTGCTTCCTCCAGCTTCTCCTCCACCCGTTCTTTCCAGGCTTCCTCGGTCGTAAGGTCCTCAATCGGAACATCCAGTTCGTTCCAACGGACATGATCCAGTTCTCGGAAGCTGAGCAGCGACTCTCCGTTTTCGGAAACGTCGACGAGATAACAGCCTTTCGGGCCGGTTTCTTTCAAACTGCGGCCCTGTAGATTGCCCGGATAAACCACCCACGGGGACTGGCTCAGAATCTGGCGCTTGTGGATGTGCCCCAGCGCCCAGTAATCGTAACCGGAACTCTGCAAATCTCTCAGCGAGCATGGGGAATAAGCATCATGGCCCTCCTGTCCGTCCACATTTCCATGCAGGATGGCGATATGGTAAAGCGGCGAATCGGGTTCACGTCGAAACAGCAACGATGTGTTTTCCGTGACCGAGGCCGTCGGATACGATATCCCGCTGACAACGGCGACAGGCAGCCCGTCGCTTCTGCGCACCGCCGTAACGCTCTCCGGCCGGGTTCCGCCGAAGACGGTCACATTATGCGGATAAGAAAGGCGAAGCCGGCTGCTGCTCAGCGGATCATGGTTGCCGTGGATTACATACACGGGTATTCCGTGCTGCGCCAGCTTGTCCCAAGCCGCCTTCAGCCGAAGCTGTGCCCGGAGCGATGAATCGGACGCATCGTAGACATCCCCGCTGATCACGAGAAAATCGGCGGACTCAGATACGGCAAGGTCCACCAAATCGCCGAGGGCGGCGAAGGTGGACTCCTGAAGGTGGCGGCGAAGCCGGTCCGGCAATCCGGACATGCCCGTGAACGGGGTGTCCAGATGCAGATCGGCGGCATGGATGAAACGAAATGCAGGCATAAGGTTCACTCTTTCATCGATCAAATTGCAAATACGTTTTTTTAAGTTCATGAACAACGCGGTTCAGGGAATAGTGATTTTTGGCGAAATCCGATCCGGATCTGGCCAGCTCATATCGATAAGAAGGATCGACGATCACTTTCTCCAGCGCTTCCGCCAGCGAGACGTGATCCTCGGGCGGAACAAGCAGGCCGTTCGATCCGTCGACGATCTGTTCGGCGATTCCGCCGACCTCCGAACCTACCAAAGCCAAACTGCAAAGTGCGGCTTCGGCAAACACCGAGCCGAACGCCTCCGCCCGGGAAGGAAGCACGAAAATATCAAAGAAAGGCATAAATTCTTCAGGATGAAGGGTATAACCGTAAAATATAGTCTCCTCATAAATGCCCAACCGCTGGGCCAGCTCTTCCAGATCCTTTCGGATCGGTCCGTCGCCGATAATATGCAGGACATAAGACAGACCGCGGGCTTTAAGCTCCGCGCAAGCTTTCAGCAAAATATCGAGCCCTTTCGCCGGAACGAGCCGGCACACCGTAACCAGTTGGGCTACTTCATTTTCATGCGGTACCGGTTTAAATCGTTTCTCGTCGAACCCGTTAGGAATGACGCCGATATTTTCGGGATGAATCACATGGGGGCTTAAATATTCGCGAAAAGACTGCGAGACCGTATACATCTTGTCGGTTCTGTGCTCCAGTTCTTTGTACAGGGAAGTAAGGAAACGGTGCTCCGGACCATTCTCCGCGATGCGGCCGTTTAAAATCAGTTCCCGTTCATAGCTGGAGTGAATGCTCTGAATCACCGGCGTATCCGGGAATGCCTCTTTCATCGCAAGGCCCGCGATGGGGTGATGGGCGTGAATCAGATCGAAGGACCGCTGTAGCCGCAGCCTCGTCCACCACAGATAATCCCGGTACGTTTGCACATATTTTTGCACGATCGGACTGTCTTCGAATTCATGCCAATCGAACGTATGAAATTCTACGGGCCCGCTCCCTTTAGAGCGAATCCGCTTGGGTAAAGAGAACAGTTCCATCTCCCAATGGGGAGGATTGAACCGGTCTTGCAGATACGGGATCATCGACGATACGCCTCCGGGCTGTTCCGGAGGGAAAAACAAGGCTTGCAGCAGCTTCATAAGGGTTCTCCTTTGCTCTTCTCTTTCTATTTTGCGGATGAACCGCCTGCCTCTCCATTATGCCATAGGCTGGACGGAACATCCATTCCCCTTTTGAGAATAAAAAAGGATATGATAAACTGCGAAAGGGACAACCAGGCCATAGTTATCGTCCAAAAAGGAGCAACCATTCATGACCAAACCAACTCTGCCGGAACATTTTCGCAGCGCAATTACCGCCATGCTGGGCACTGCCGAAGGGACACTATTTCTTCGCAGCTATGATCAGCCGCGGACTTACGGATTGCGTTTCAACACGTTGAAAATCATCCCGGATTCTACCGCATCGGGTACTATTTCGGATCTGTTCGGACTTCGCCCCGTTCCGTGGTGCAGCTCGGGCTTCTATTACGAGGACAAGAACCGTCCGGGCAAACATCCCTTTCATGCCGCCGGACTATATTATATTCAAGAACCCTCGGCCATGTCGGCCGTCGAACTGCTAAATCCGCAGCCCGGGGAAACCGTGCTGGATCTGGCGGCGGCCCCCGGCGGAAAAACGACGCAGATCGCCGCTAAAATGGGTGGCGAGGGCCTGCTGATCAGCAATGAAATCCATCCGCAGAGAGCGAAGATTCTTGCCGAAAATGTGGAACGCCTAGGCATCGCCAATGCCGTGGTAACCCAGGCGTCTCCGCCCGAGCTATCCGCCCGGTTTCCGCTGACGTTCGACCGTATCATGCTCGATGCCCCCTGCTCGGGTGAGGGCATGTTCCGCAAAGATCCTGACGCCGTATCGGAATGGTCGCCGGACTCGGTGGAACTGTGCGCCGCACGCCAATGGGACATTCTTCAGGACGCCGTCGCCATGTTAAAACCGGGCGGCCGACTCGCTTATTCCACCTGCACATTCAACCGGCGCGAAAACGAAGATACGATCCGAAGGCTGCTGGCGGAATATTCTTGCCTGAAGCTGGTGGATGAGAAGCGGATTTGGCCGCATCTGCAGGAAGGCGAAGGGCACTATGTAGCCCTGCTGGAGCGCGAACCCGCGGAAGCCGCTGCGGATGAGGCGGCGGGGAAGCGGAAGCGGCAGGGACGTCAGGGCGGACGCGGGGGCAAAGACAGTTCCGCCACCCGCGAAACCGCAGCCGCTATTGCCGCATTCCGCGAGTTTGCAGCAGAAACGCTGCCCGGCTTTCAAGCGGAAGGCGAACCGATCCTCTTCGGCGAAGCGCTATATCTTATGCCGCGCAGCGAGGGGCTGGTCCTGACGGCGGATCACCTGTCCGGGCTAAAGATTCCACGGGCCGGCCTCCAACTGGGCGAATACCGCAAAGGCCGGTTTGAGCCCGCCCATGCGCTGGCCATGGCTGTGAAGACCGAGCAGGCAGCCCGCGTCTGGACCTTGAACGACGCGGAATCCCCGGCCGTCAAAGCTTATCTGCACGGGGAAGCACTGCCCGTGCCGGACAGCCTGCGCGGCTGGTGCCTCGTCGCCGTCGACTGCGGCGGAGAAGGCTTCCCGCTCGGCTGGGGCAAGGCCAGTGGCGGTCAGCTCAAAAACCACCTGCCCAAAGGACTAAGGCAACCCGGCTAAAGCCGGTTCTCGCCAGGACCAGGATCTTCCTCCCCCCTCTGTTTGCCTGGGGGCCCAACTAAAACAGGGGCGTAAGCACACCGCGTGCTTACGCCCCTTCCTATGTCCTTACGATATTCAAACTCGCCCTGCTTTAGGGCTTCATGACTCCTGTTTCCCCGGTTTTCAGATTATACGTGAACAATTGAACCTCCTGTTTGCCGTCAAAAGGGCTTACGTAACTGAATCCAAGCAGACCTGTGGCCGTGTCCAAACCCAGGAACTTCAGTTCATCGCCATGGTAAGGGACGTCGTTCGTCCGCGCATACTCCAGATCATCACCGGTCAGCAGCTTTTCAGCCAGTTCCACCGTGGAATTGTCCTTCAGATTAATCACCGTCAGGAGTCCCGTCCGGTTCGGCCGGACGACGAGGTAATCCTTGCCGGCTCCCAGTACTGCATAGGTCTCGTCTTTGCCGACCAATTCAGGCAGGTCGTAAGTCTCAACCTCTTTTCCTTCGGCATCATAGACGCTCAGCGTCCGGCCGTCCGTCAACAAGGAGCGCTCGACGTTCCGGTTGCTGCCCTCATCCAGGTATTGATAATAGATTGCATTTTCCTCGTAACGCTGAAAATAGTTCGCCTTCTTCTGGGCGACGATTTTATTGTCACGGACTAGAATCCCGTAGGCTCCGAATTGGACATGCGGTTCCCCGTAATTATCCAGAATCGTCAAGATCATGCTTCCCGAACTTGTAAAGAATGAATTGATCGATACGTATTCCTGAAAATCGGCATCCACCTTTCCGACCCGTGCAGGGGATTGCTCGTAAGGATGGGCGATATACAAGTCGCCGTTCGCGCGGTTCACCCAGGCCGTGACATTGACTCCCCCTCCCTTGGCGAATTTCTCCGGCTTTTGAATGCTTACCGTTTTGGCCTTGGCATTCCAATTCACATCGGCCCCGGTCGCTTCCGACAAAAAGCGCAAAGGAACATAGATTCGTCCCTTAATGATCTCCGGATTTGCCGCCAAGCTTTGGGCCTTGCCGTTGATGGTCGCTTTCCCCGAGCCGTAATTGAGCGCGACCGTAAGTTCCGGATAAGTCATCGTCACCGTTTTGGAAGAGGAACTCCAAAATACGACGGTGCCGAGCAATTCCCCAATATCACGCAGTGGCAAAAATACGGTACCGTTCTTGACGTAAGGTGCCGACTGCGGCTGAAACTCTCCTCCGTTCAAGGTGACCTTAATTCCGCTTGAAGCCTGAGCCGAATTTGGACTCGCCGCTGCCGCGGTATTTGAGGAAGGAAGAGTCCCGGCGGTGATTGCCGTTACAACGGAGATGGAAACGACGATACATAAACGTGATAATCGTGATTTACTGATCATAGTTCATGACCTCCAACATAGTTATGGATAACCGAATATAAAAGCACTTAACTAAGACGTTATAAACCGATTGAAAGTTTCATGAAACCCGGCTCCCAACAAAACTATCGAGCCGGAAGCCGCAAGGCCTTTCCCTAAATCCGCAGCGACAGGGCCGATGACCATACCATTTTTCATCCCCTGCATACAATACGGTATCCCGCTAACAGCCGGGATCTTGATCAGTAAATAAGGGAGGAATAACCATGGGTGAAATTCATGGCGGTGGCTTCACATCGACAGGAGCCATTCTGGTGCTTTTCATTTTGCTTGTTATCATATCCCGCGCCTGGGTCCTGTAACGGTTAGGTAGGTACGGAAAAGCCGCCGGAGATACATCTCCGGCGGCTTTAACATTTATTTGACCGACTGTCCGAGGCAGTATTTTTCAAGCGCCGCTTTAACGCCCTCTTCGTTGTTGGATACCGTGACCGCATTCGCAGCCGCTTTGACCTCCACAGGCGAGTTGTCCATAGCTACACCTAGCCCGGCAAAAGTCAGCATCGTCAAATCATTATAGTAATTGCCGATCGCCATAACTTCCTCCGCCGGAATTCCCCGTTTGTCGGCGAGCTTTTTCAGGGCGGCTCCTTTCGAAGCTTCCTTATGCATAATATCGATAAAAAAGTCGCCGCTCCGTAATACATTGAACTCTTGAGGCCAAAGATTCCAGTCCGAATGAATGGCGTCCAGTTCTTTCATCTCGGCCGTGATCGTCATCTTTACGATCGGCTCGCTAAAGTCGGCCCAATTCGGAAGATCCTTCGGTTCCATCATATACAAATGGTACATATCCAACGCTTCCTTACTGAGACCGGACGCTCCCGGCACGTACAAAGCGAACGTCGTATTTATATCATAATGAACGCCTTTCTTCATGCAATAATCGATGTAACGGTCCAGTCCTTGGGGTTCCAATGCAAATTCATGCACGATCTCCTCCGTTTGCACATTCACCGTTGCCGCACCGTTATGCGTAATGACGTAACCGTTCAGACCCATTTCCCGCATAAAAGGAATCGAATTTACGGGTGCCCGTCCGGTACATAATACGAATTCCGTCCCTTGCTTCGCAATCCTTTTAATCGTTTCCGCCGTCCCCGGCGTAAGTACATGATCGTCATTCAGCAGAGTTCCGTCGACATCCAGGGCAATCAGTTTGTATTTCATCTCATAACTCCTTTGAAATTCACAGTTTAGTATTTTTATAGGAACGCAGCGACTCAAGTTCTGATAGGGTCAATTCGCGAAAAGAACCCATTGGCAGCTCTTCATCCAACAAGAGCGGCCCCATTGAGATGCGCTTCAAGTATGTCACTTTGGAGCCTACGGCCTCAAGCATCCGTTTGACCTGATGAAATTTCCCTTCCGAAATGGTCAATGAAATGACCGTTTTTACACTGCCATCTTCATAGGTTCCCTGCTCCAGCACCTCCATCAAGGCCGGCAAGGTGACATAACCGTCATCCAGCTCGACCCCTCGGGCAAACAAGGAAGCTTCCCGCTCTCCGATCTCGCCTACACAATCGGCTACATAGGTTTTAGGTACATGCTTCCTCGGAGAAAGCAGATCGTGAGCCAGTTGCCCGTCATTCGTCAGCAGCAGCAACCCTTCCGTGTCTTTATCCAGCCGCCCGACAGGGAACGGCGAAAAAACACGGAATTCATCAGTGAGCAAATCAACCACCGTTCGCTCGCGCATATCTTCGGTCGCCGAGATGACGCCCGGCGGCTTGTGCAGCATGATGTAAACAAATTCCCGGTAGAATATTTTCTCACCGTCAACTTCGATTAGGTCTACGTTCGGATTACTTTGAACCCCGCTGTCCTTAACGGATGATCCGTTTAGCGCAATCCTTCCCTGCTTCACCATTTTTTTGATGTCCGAGCGAGAGCCGTATCCCAGATTACCTAGTATTTTATCAATGCGCTGCGTCTTCTTGCCTTCACTCATCCTCTATGTCCACCTCCAACCGGCAGGATATTCATTTTTGAGCAGGCCGTCCTGCCATTTGCCCCAGCCAAGGGAATAACCGTCAACCGTAATTAGTACATATCCCTTCGGCTTTGTTTCCGGAGTACGGGAAACCCGCGATTCCGGGATCTCCAGCGTCTCTCCTTTTAAGTACCGCACGGCTTCCCCGTCCGCTAACGACAGGTTCAATACCCTCCGTGCCTCTGATGGATTCAGCGCGGCTGCCAGCGGATGACCAGGCTGGAACCGACCGTTCTTTACCGTGCCTACATACCAGCCGGGTCGAACAGTTTTCAATCCATGAAGCTGCTGTTTGCTCAGAGGAGATACATAGATATGACCGCCAAAAAGAAGCGCATCTCCCTCCGGTGCGGAACATAGCTGCTCCGCCGCAAAAGTATGCCAGCCCTCCAGCATCTCGCGCTCGTCCGGTTCTTTTTTGCCGGTGTTCCTTGCATTAACGATTTTCTCCTGCTTGCGCGCTTTACCGGACCGGCTATCAAGCCGTCGATGCGGCTGCTCCCGGACTGCGACCGGCTGCTCAAGTTGCTCGACAGAGCCCTTATGCCTTAATACGGCGATAAAGTGTCCTTCCCCCTCCACCTTATGCGGCCAGAGTCTTCCGCAGCCGGCGGTTTGCGCCATCGCCTCTTCCGATATTTCCGGCAGCGGAACCCCTTGCCCACCTAGGGTCAATCCGCTTCCGCCTTCCGCCAGCAAGGCAAGCCAATCCGGCCGCCCCGGAGAAAAACCGGCTTGCTCCGGCAACGGAACAACCTCAAAGTCGGGATGATGTTGTATAAATTCTGCGATGCTCGCCTCGTTTTCTTCCGGAGCGAACGTACAAGTGGAGTAAACGATTCTTCCGCCCGGCGACAGCAGATCGGCCGCTGTTTTTAAAATATCCCGCTGCATCAGCGTGCATTTCGCTACCGAATGCCGTTCCCACTGCCGGGCCATATCTTCATCCTTACGGAACATGCCTTCACCGGAACAGGGGGCATCGATCAGAATTTTGTTAAAAAACCGGGGGAGCGCCTCGGCTATTCTTTCCGGCGTTTCGTTGAGCACCACGGCATTGCGAACTCCATACAGTTCCATGTTTTTGGCCAGCGCCTTCGTCCTGTCCGCACTGATGTCATTCGTGACCAGCAGCCCTTCACCCTTCAGCTTGGCCGCAATCTGAGTGGATTTTCCGCCAGGAGCAGCGCACAGGTCAAGTACCCGATCCCCGGGCTCCACGTTCAGCACTTCGGCGGGAGCCATCGCGCTTGGCTCCTGAATATAATAAAGTCCGGCATGATAATAAGGGTGCTTGCCAGGCTTCAAGCCTTCGTCCACATAAAAGCCTGTACCGCACCAAGGGATCGGCCTCAGCTGAAACGGTGAAATCGCGCGGAAGTCATCCTCACTGATTTTCAATGTATTTACCCGGATGCCCGCATACCTCGGCTTGTCGTAGGAAGACAAAAATGAATTATATTCATCGCCCAGCAGGGCTTTCATTCGATTCAAAAAAGCAATTGGTAATTGTACCGCCATAATCTACCTTCCATTCTGCAGGTCTGGTGCCTTTTTCCGGCAAACCTATTGTAACATAAGACTTACGGTACCAAATAATCAAAGCATCGTACGACAAAATGCAGCCGCTCCTATCTGGGAGCAAGCTGCATTATCATTCACACGGCGGGCTTCATTCCCGTCTTTTATTGGCTTCCCGCGCCTCATGCTTTGCCCCGCGGCGCGGCCCGCGCTGCTGCGGAATATTCGGGGCGATATCCGGCGAGCTTATCTCGACGGCCGAGATAAGCTCGGGATCGATCAGTTTGATGTTTAAATCGTAATACTCGAACGGCACCTGTTCATAATTCTCGAGCCTGCTTGCATAAGCGGAAGTCTCATTGCGTAGCCGTTCCAGATCGATGCCGAGACTGTCCGGAGGATACGGTGCAAGTTTTTCCGCGGCGGAACGCAGCATTTTTCTTCCACCGGTGATGTTCCCGTTACGGAAATGGTACAATCCGACGGCCACCTGCAACAAGCCTTTATATAAAGGGGCTCTGCCTTGCTTAAGCCACAATTCCTCCAGCACTTCATGGCATTCGAAATAGTCCCGGTCCCGGTTAAAATAGATCAAATACGCCACATATAGCGGCTCATAATTCATCTCCGGGCTCCTCCACTTTTTTGGAGGCCTTGATCAGCCCTTTGACCCCGACCAGCAGATCTTTCATCCCTTCCATATCCCTGGCTTCCCACAGACGGTTAAACCGTTCCTGCGCATCGATCGCCTCGGAAACGAGATGATAGAAATAAAGCTGATGAATCGCCGCAAGCAAGAGCGACACTATGTTGGAGTCGTCTTCAAAGCTCTTTTGCGCAATCAGAATCTCCTGGCGGATACTGGACATTTCATTATCAAGCACGTTGGCCGCTTCGGCCGCTTTTTTCAACCGTTTCCGCATCTCGTCGGGCAGGCTCTCTTTATACTTATAATTCAGGGAGTGCTCGATCGTTGCCCAGAAATTCATGGCGAGCGTCCGGATCTGAATTTCGGCGAGTACGTTTTTTTGACCCAGTGCCGTTTGCACCGGGTATTCCACGATCATATGGAAGCTGCGGTATCCGCTTTCCTTGTAGTTCGTGATGTAATCTTTCTCGAATAACACGCTCAAATCCTTGCGCATCCGGATATATTGCGCCACGCGGCGGATATCTTCCACGAATTGGCACATGATGCGAATACCTGCGATATCCTCGATTCCCGTTTCCAGATCATCCATGGAGACGTCCAATCTTTTGGCTTTATCGAGAATGCTGGAAATTTTCTTGACCCTGCCGGTCACGAATTCAATCGGAGCGTATTCCTCACGCTTCTTTAACTCGGACCGCATTGTTTTGAATTTAACCTTTAATTCCTCAACCGTTTGTTCATACGGAAGCAAAAAAGTACTCCAATCCCTACTGTCCATGCGTGTGCCTCCTGTCTTCTCTAGCCGCTTAGCGATGGTCGGCCCCGACCGCCTCGGAAATATGGGCGAAGCCATCCCGTTTCAGTAGTTCCCGCAATCCGCGATGGAGCTTGCGGTTGATTTCCGGGCCTTCGTAAATCAAGGCCGTATATATCTCGACCAGGCTGGCACCGGCAGTAATCTTCTCATAGGCGTCGGCAGCACTAAAAATGCCGCCCGAACCGATAATCGGCAGCTTGCCGCCGGTCTGCCGGTAAACCCGCGAAATGATGTCCGTAGACCTTTCGCGCAGCGGCTTGCCGCTGAGGCCTCCGGTTTCTTTGGCATTAACGTGGGTCAGCCCGTCACGGGATATCGTGGTGTTGGTCGCGATCAAGCCGGAAACGCCGCTCTTTTGAATCGTATCGACCATATATTCCAGCTCATCAAAGCTGACATCCGGTGCGATCTTTACAAGCACCGCTTTGCCCGCTCCGTGGCGCTTGGCCTGGACCGCCATTTCTTCCTTTACCGCATCCAGAAGTACCGACAACTCGTTCCCATGCTGCAGATTACGTAAATCCGGCGTATTCGGTGAACTGATATTCACGACAAAAAAATCGGCGTACGGATACAGCACGGATATACATTTCTTATAATCCAAATGGGCGTCTTCATTCGGAGTAGCCTTGTTTTTTCCGATATTGACCGCGACCGGAATCGGACGCTTCTTCAGTGCGGCAAGCCGCTCCGCCATCTGTTCGGCACCGTGATTGTTAAATCCCATGCGGTTAATTAAAGCCTCTTCCGGGGGAAGCCGGAACAACCGCGGCAATTCATTGCCCGGCTGGGCTTTGGGCGTAACGGTACCCACTTCCATAAACCCGAATCCGATGGCGGAGAAACCTTCTACCGCTTCGGCATTTTTATCAAGTCCTGCCGCAAGTCCTATCGGGGAAGGAAAATGAACGCCGAATAAATCCGCGGACAATTCCTGCGCCTGTGAAGTTCCATACATGCCGCGCATCAGCGAAACCATGCCCGGGACTTTAGCCGCTGTATGTAGACCGCCGATCACAAGATGATGGGCTTTTTCCGGATCCAATTTAAAAAATACGGGTTTCCCCAAATGGCGATACAACACTGGTTACTTCACTCCGTTCGTCTCTGTGCTCACATAAAACTCCATATCCAGTTTAGCGGTTTCCGGCGCAAAAGAAAAGTTTATCTGTGCAGGAAATGCGTGATCGGGGATATAGTATTTTCTTATGAAAGCCATTACAATGGAGGAGTATACTCCTGTTATGAAGGAAGGGGAATAACCGATGTCAACCAAACGGAAACCGCCAACACTGCAGCAAAAAAAGGATGAAGTCAACAAAAAAGCACTTATATGGACAGGCTCGGTCGTGGCCGCTCTAATTATTATAGTTGCCGCCGTGATCGTAATTACGCAAATTTAATCCAGCCAGTGATATGTACGGTGGGGATTGCTCTGATCCTGACGGTCGCCCAAGGCAAACCGCTTTTCGGGAACCGATTCCAGCTTCGGAAGAATCCCCTTTCCTATCGTTACTTTCGTCCCTTTAGGAACCAAATCAAACAATTCCTCCACATCCTGCTTGGACATCCTGACACAACCCAGCGATTGATCCTTGCCGATACTATCCGGTTCATTCGTCCCGTGAATCGCATAATTCGTGTCCGATAGCTGCATGCCGCGACTGCCGAATTCCCCATCATCCCGTCCGTTCGGATTCACGACTTTATCCGTAATCCGGTACGTCCCTTCCGGAGTTTTATCCCCGCCTAGCCCGACCTTATAACTTCTAATTATGATGTTTCCGCTTACGACCGCAAGCGTATGATGCTTCGTATCCACGATCACTTCCAGCGGCTTGTCAAAAAAAGGATCTACCCCGGGAAGAAATGCAGCGTTTTTGCCATCTTCCTTAGCAACCTGCAATCCCGTAGCGCCTTCTCCCGCTTTTCCACCCTTAAGCTGCTTCAGCTTCTCAAGCATCGGTTTGAACGCTTCCTTCATGACCGGATTGCTGCCAGCGATCCAATTATCGGGAAACGATCCCGTCAAATCCTTCAAATCTGCCGGCCATTGGCCCTTCTGAAGCTTATATTGCTGCATCGCCGAAGAGAGCAGGGCCAACGACTCCTGACGCGCGGTCCATTCTGCTGCGCCCAGCTGCAGCTCCGACGCATCGGGCGGCGTACAGTCGCAAGCTTTAGCATCGTAGGACTGGATCGCCGCAGCCCCCGTTTCCGGGCTTTGTTTTACCCCGTAAACGACCGGCATGTCGTCCGACCAGAGCGCCCACTTTCCGGACCGCTTCATCCCGAGCACCGCGGTTTCCAATGCAGCGCGATCCTTCCCTTCGTCAAAAAGGCTGCCCAGTGCCTTCTGCCTGACCGTAGCGTCGCCGAAATAAGGTTTGGCCGTATAGGCCAGCTCGATCACCGGCGGTTTGTCCTGCAGTCCATCAGATTGCTTTGGAGGTTTGGCAGCGTCCTGAACAACCGGATTTTCATTTCCGGATCCGGGTTCATCCTTCTGATTGTTTTCGGCAGCGTTTGCAGGCATTTCCTTTCCTGGAGCGTGCGCGGACGGCAACCAAACTACCAAGAGCAACATTAGAGCAATCCCCGCTTTACGCAGATAATTGTGGCGCTTTTCCTTGCGTCTGGATTCCAGCAGCAGGTTTTCCTGATATTCCTTCCACAAATCGGCAGGCATTTTGCTCGATTCAAAGGCCTCAAATACGCTTCCCGCCTGAATGTAGCAATAGTGCGCTTTGCCTTCCTGCCCGTTTGCTTCATATTCTTTGCCCAGCAAATACCAGGCCATTTTATTTTTCGGGTGGTTTTCCACGTATTTCTTGAGGTAAGCCGAGTTACTCATCGAAATCCTCCACATGGACAAATTAGCATTCTGCTACTAATTATATCGGTAAACAAAACCCGGTTGCTAAGAATCATGAGCCGGTGGATAAAAATCACTACTTAGGACCTAAAACAATGTCGAAAGACATGAAAAAACACCCCCCGATATCAAAACGGAGAGTGCTTTGAGCAGTCATATCTGCCGATGTCGGACTAGCCTTCTTTATTAAAAGGAGCGTCCGCAATCTTGATGGAATCCGTTGGGCATCCATCACAAGCGTCCTGAAGATCATCGAACAAATCTTCCGGAATTTCGGTCACGCCACGGTTGGCGTCGCTGTTATAAATGACTTCGGCCAAGCCCTCATCATCGTAATCGTAAATATCCGGTGCCGTTGCGCCGCAAGCGCCGCAAGCGATGCAAGTGTCTTTTTCAACCCAAGTATATTTAGCCATCTTTTCTGCCTCCTGAATAAACGGTACAAGTCCGGTGCTAAGTTTAGTTTGTCACCAAGTTCAATATAATATAAAGTGAAGTCAATTTCAATTCAATTTCCGTATTATACCAATCGAAAATCAGGATTCATCTTCCGATTTCCGCAGAAAATCGGTCTGCAGGGAAGTCCCGCGAATTTTGTGATTCCGGATCAGCGCCGAAGGATCATCGGTCAGCATTCCTGCCGTCAAAACCGCATTCTCGCCAAATTTATCACGCAGCAAGTCCATTGTTTTGGTCAAGGATTCCTTCCGGGGTTGCTGCTCATAATCAAACAGATCGAGCTGCAAAGCGGACTCCTCTTTTGTCACCAGATTTTGCAGGGTAATGCCAAGCAGACGGACAGGTTTGTCTTCACTCCAGTGCTTTCGGTACAATTCGCACGCTTCCCGGTACACGTCTTCCGCCCGGTCGATGACCGTCTCCAGACTTTGTGAACGGGTTATCGTCTTCATATCCGGCGTACGGATCGTAATCTGCACCGTTTGTGCTACCAGCTTTTGCCGCCGCAACCGCCTTGTGACCTGGTCGGCCAAATTCAGAAATACCCGCTGAACCTTTTCCATCCGGCTAATATCCCGCGGCAAGGTCGTCGTGTGGCCGACAGACTTGTTCTTCTCATGATCCTCGCGGACAGGAGAATCATCCAGCCCGTGTGCGGCCTGCTTCATCCAGTGACCCGCCACGCCAAATTTCTCCGCCAGAAGTACCTCGTCTGCCGCAGCAAGTTGTCCGATCGTATAAATTCTCATCTTCTTCAGTTTTTCCGCCGTTTTGTTTCCGATCCCGAACATTTCATTGCACGGCTTATCCCACAACAGCGCAGGAACATCGCGGATTCGCAGCACCGTAATTCCGTTCGGCTTCTTCATATCGGAAGCCATCTTGGCCAGCAGCTTGTTCGGTGCAACCCCGATAGAACAAGGCAATCCAAGTTCATCGGAAATCCTGGATTGAATTTCATGGGCGATGTCCAGCGGAGTTCCGAATTGCTTCGAGCCGGTGATATCGAGATAGCATTCATCAATCGAAACCGCCTGGAGCAATGGCGTATAACCGTAAGCAATATCCATAAACGCTCTGGAATATTTCCGGTACAAGTGGAAGTCCGGTTTGATCACGATCAGCTCGGGACATTTCTTCAATCCCTGGCTAACGGTCATTCCGGTGGATATCCCCCGTTTCCGGGCCGCATAGGAACAAGTAACGATCACGCCCTTGCGCAGTTCAACGCTTCCCGCTACCGCCGTTGGCTGGTTCCGGTACTTCTCAGGCTCCTCCGCTTCGTGTACGGAGCAGTAAAATGCGTTCATATCGACATGCAGCACGACCCGGCCGCGGGCGGGATAGTATTCATCGATATTGCCTGACACGTTCAAGACCTTCCCCTCATCTATCATTCTGCATCCAGCATACCCCTTTGCCCGAGTACCGGTCAACATTGCTACTAGTCTTTCCTGACAGGGTTTTCATTAAGAATAACCTGCCGTATCCGGAATCGAGCACTCGACGTTTTTGAACTCCGCCAAAAACCGTGTTACATTTAAAAAAACAAATGTTATAATTAGAAATTATACCAAAACGGAGCTTGCTTCTGAGGACATCTAAAAGGGGGAGACATCCATCATGTCAAAGGCTTTATCCATCTTCGACACTACATTGCGAGACGGTACGCAGGGCGAGGGCATTAGCCTGTCCGCAGACGATAAGTTGAAGATAGCAAAGAAGCTGGATCAACTGGGTGTCCATTATATCGAAGGCGGAAACCCGGGAAGCAACAGTAAAGATATCGAATTTTTCAAACGCGTGCAGGAGTTTGGCCTATCCGCCAAAATTACGGCTTTCGGCAGTACGCGGCGCAAAGACAGCATAGCGGAACATGACGCCAATTTGAAGCGCGTGATCGAATCCGGTGTTCAGGCGGCGACGCTCGTCGGGAAATCCTGGGATTTCCATGTTCATACCGCCCTGCAAACTACGCTGGACGAGAACCTTGCGATGATCTACGATTCCGTTTCCTATTTGAAGCGTCATGGACTGGAAGTTATTTTTGATGCCGAGCATTTCTTCGACGGCTACAAGAACAATCCGGAATACGCGCTTGCGGTCATGCGCAAAGCGGAAGAAGCAGGCGCGGATTGGCTGACGATGTGCGACACGAACGGCGGCACCATGCCGCACGAAGTACATGACATCGTCAGCGTGCTTGCCGGCCGGGTTACCACCTCTCGCCTGGGCATTCATACGCACAACGACTGCGAACTTGCGGTCGCCAACTCCCTTAGCGCCGTTCGTGCCGGAGCGGAGCAAATCCAGGGGACGATGAACGGGTACGGCGAACGCTGCGGCAACGCCAATCTGTGTTCCATCATCCCGAACCTCCAGCTCAAGCTCGGGTACGAAGTGCTGGAGCCCGAGCGTTTGAAGCAACTGACCAACACGGCCCGCTACGTTAGCGAAATTGCCAATGTGTACATGCCGATCAATCAGCCGTATGTCGGCACATCCGCTTTTGCCCATAAGGGCGGCATTCACGTCTCGGCAATTCTGCGCGACTCCCGCACTTACGAGCACATCACCCCGGAAACGGTAGGCAACCGCCAGCGGGTGCTCGTCTCCGAACTCGCCGGACAGAGCAACATCCTGTCCAAAGCGCAGGAACTGGGAATTCCGTTCGATCCGGAGAACGAAGAAACGCGCGAAGTCATCTCGAAGATCAAAGACCTGGAGCACCAGGGCTACCAATTCGAAGGCGCGGACGCTTCGCTGGAACTGCTCCTTCGGGAAGCCAACGGAGATCTAAAAGAATTGTTCGTGTTCGAATCGTTCAAGATGCTGGTCGAGAAGTCCGCCGGCAAACCGGTTATTTCCGAAGCCTTCGTCAAGCTGAATATCGACGGAACAAGCATCTATACGGCCGCCGAAGGAAACGGACCGGTGAATGCGCTTGATAATGCGCTACGCAAAGCGCTTATCACATATTACCCCGGCCTGCAGGAAATACACTTGTCCGATTATAAAGTCCGCGTACTCGACGACAAGGATGCGACGGCTTCCAAAGTTCGAGTGCTTATCGAATCCCGGGATTTTGAAAACTCCTGGAGTACGGTCGGCGTTTCCGGCAACGTCATTGAAGCGAGCTGGGAAGCGCTGGTGGACAGCCTTCGTTACGCCCTGATCGGACAAACGAAACGCGAGGACTACACCGAAATTCCGTCGGCTGCACGGGGTTTGGTCAATCATTAAACACACCCAAAAAACGTCAGATGAAGGCTATCCCTTCTCTGACGTTTTTTAATGACTGCATCTACATCCGCTACACATTCAACAGCTTTTTGATTTTGGCCTCCAACTCTTCCTTCGATAGCGTGCCGACAATTACATCCTGTACCTTCCCGTTCTCGTCGATCAGAACATTCGTCGGAAAAGCAATGCCGTTA
Organism: Fontibacillus forbon; assembly: GCF_046559655.1. Taxonomy (NCBI): domain Bacteria; kingdom Bacillati; phylum Bacillota; class Bacilli; order Caryophanales; family Paenibacillaceae; genus Fontibacillus; species Fontibacillus forbon. Next base: position 649,298 of record NZ_JBKGFV010000002.1, read on the forward strand.
AACTTTCTGTATAACTCCTCTTTCTCATCCAGAAGAACCGGGAAAGTATACCCGTAATTTTCAACAAATTCCTTTGCATTGTCCAGTTTGTCGTAAAAGGTGACATTCACCGCATAGACATCAAGCTGGCTATCGTATTTTTTCGCCAGATTCACCAGGTCCGGGGCTTCTTCTTTGCACGGATCGCACCAGGAAGCCCAAAAATTGAGAAGTAACGGCTTATCCCGCTTCCCTCCAATCTCATAGGTTTTCCCGTCCAGCCCGGCGAGTGAAAATTCCGGCGCGGGCGTTCCCGGTTTCGGAGCGCTTTCGGCCACCAGGGCGCTTACCGATGTTCCCGATTCCGCCTCCGTCGCGGAAGTTTCGCCGCTTCCGAACCAAGACTTGATTTCCTGATCGTAATTTTCGTATAAGGCGGCTGCCAGCAAGACCAATAGACCGGCCAGAATCCATCCGTTTCGTTTCATATAACGACTTCCTTTATGTTATGTTGTATACAAAGCTTGAATTTGTGGTTCCTGTTCTATTGTACCCCGTTTCCTCGAATAGTTACAATTTAAGATGAAAGGAGACTTCCGATGACCGGATTCAATCACGCCGACTCATTCCCTACTCTGCTTCAGCTACCGGCACAAGTCCGGACCCTACTGGAAAAAGATTTCGATGACCGCTTTCCTATGGAAGCTTGCGGAGCGTTCTTTGGGCACCTGACCACGGAAACCGTGATCGCCGAAAATTACTTGCCGCTATCCAATATCGCAGAAAATCCCCGGCATGCCTTCGCCTTCGATCCCGTCGAATGGGTGCGATGCTGTTACGCCCCCGATTTGATCGGCATCTATCATTCGCATCCGACATCACTGCCGGTCCCGTCTGCGCTGGACATCCAGCAGCTTCAACATTTCGGCTCCCTTATTTCCGTGTATCTCATCGGGAGCCGGAGCACAACTCCCTGGGATATATGGAACGGTAACAAGGAAAAACCGTCCGGCGATATCCCGGACGGCTTCCATGTTCAAGCTTATTCGGTTGTCAGGCCAAACAACGAACCCTTCTCTCTTTATAACCTGCTCATGTCTTGCTGAGAAAGCTGTAAAGGTCTCCAAGCGTAATGACTCCCCGGTCTTTTAGCCGTCCGATCATGATCTTCCATAATCCGGCAGTCATTTTAGCATCTTCCAACGCATGATGACGCTGCAAAATCGGAAGATCATAGGCGTTAAGCCAGTCATCGAGCGAAGAGATCCTTCGTTCCGGCTCCAGTTTTTGCGCGATCATCATCGTATCGAGCACGCGATGTCCCAAATGGGCCTTCGTCGTCTTCCACAAAGCCACATCCAAAAACGCTTTATCATGCGCACTCCCGTGAGCAATTAATACCCGGTCATCGACAAATGCCATGAATTCACGCAGTGCCTGAAGCAGCGGCGGCGCATCCTGCACCATCTCCGGCGTAATACCAGTCAGCTCCACAATGCGTTCCGGAACCGAACAGGCTGGTTTGCATAACGAATAATAAACTTCTCCCGTAATCTCTTCTCCATCCACCTTGACGGTGCCGAAAGACAAAATCTCATCCCCGTAATGATAGTGAAATCCCGTCGTTTCCAGATCAAACACCGCAGTCTTCAATTGGCTGAGCGGAATATGAAGCGTCTCCGGCCGGCGTTGTCCCTTGGTCAGCGAGCGCACAAAAGCGATCTGCTGGGCGCTGGGCGCTCCGAGCATGGAAGCGATCCGTGGGGAGATCCCTCCGCCCTTGAGTGCATCCCAAAATCCGCCGTTTCCCTTCATCGGTTCCTTCATAGCCATTTCCTTTCCGCATATCTTTGCTGACGCTGCAAGGTACGGTACATCAGTTTAACCGTTCCAAGCGCTTCCCGCAGCTCGCGTCTGATTTCTTTCTGTTTCAATATAGCTTGAGGCAAATATCCGGTTCCCGACACCATTCCGCTTTCTTCTATATAAGAGGTCATCGATCTGAACCTCAATGCGGTATGAAACGCCTGCAGGCAAGATTCCAGCCACCGGAAGGGCGCGACTTCAAGCTGATTCAGCTGAGCCAGCCGTTCCTGAGTCGATGAGGCGTTAATGCCGTATTCCACAGCCAAATACCGGACCGCATTGACAATAGGAAGATATAGCCCGTATTTTACGTCAAAATCACCGGCATGTTCACCGGTCTGTTCCGTAATCACCTGCCCCAAAACATTCAACGCCGCTTTGTGACGAACGGTATTTCGCAGCACGGCTGCGGCAAGATTTTGTTCCGGAGAAGAGGTTTGTTCGAAGATTTCATGCATGGATTGGCGCACCTTGCGGGAAAGGCTTATGTCACCAGAGACATGTCGCAAATCCGCTGCGATCATTAGATACCTTACCTGTTCCCAGCCAAGCTGCTCTCTCCAGGTTTCAAGCTGCGCTTCCCATTCCAGGGCGGTCTTTCGCCATAACGGATTACTAACCATCACATTTCCCGGACAAGGCGGGTAACCTGCCTCTTCAAGAATTTGCGAAAGTCTGAGTCCGAATTGGTCAAAGTAGGTTTTAGTCCTTCCTTCCGGTTCTTCGCTTGTTCCGATAATCAGGCCGTTATCCTGATCGCTCCAAAGCGTTTGTTCTTCCCTGCCGGCACTGCCGAAGGCCACGAACGCATATGAAGCAGGAGGAGAGCCGAAGCCCTCCTCGATGAACTGCTCTTCACATAAATTCACTGCCCTCGACATCACGGCATCTTGAAGTTCTCCGGCTTCCCGGTTCCACTCTTCGATCTTTGTAGATGTAAACCTGTCATACAGACGTGTTTGCTCCTCTAATCGCGCCGACCTAAGCAGCTCTGGAGTGGAAGCCGACCGGATCGCTTGAAAACTGACATGGTTCATCGCCGTTTCGTATCTCATAGGCCGACTCCCTTTCTTTCATAGATGATTAGCCTTTGATGCGTAGCACTTACAATGCTGTATCGTTCTTCACGATTCGAGGTCCGTCTGCCACAGTCTTCGCGCCTGGAGTTGCAGAACCTTGATTCAACAAACTCATTTGTTCCGGATAACCGTAGGTTCCGTGTTCGCTGATATCCAGACCCATCATTTCTTCTTCTTCCGTAACGCGCAGTCCCATCACCCATTTCATGCCACCGAGCAGCAGGAACGAAATCGCGAGTACGAATGCGAATGTACCGATAACCCCCAGGAGCTGTACACCCAATTGTCCGAATCCGCCGCCGTAGAAGAGGCCTGCCGAACCTACTCCAGTCTTGTCGGCCAGTTCAGGCGTAGCGAACAATCCAGTAGAAATTGCACCCCAAACCCCGGCGATACCATGTACGGAGAATGCATAGATCGGATCGTCAAGTCCTGCACGTTCAAACCATCTTGCTGTAAAGAATGTCAATACGCCGGCCACAGCACCTATTACAATGGAAGCCCAAGCTTCGACAAAGGCACAAGAGCCTGTAATTGCAACAAGTGCGGCAAGCACCCCGTTAAGCATGCTTGGAATATCCGACTTACCCATGACAGCCCACGAAATGAGCAACGCCGCTACGGCACCTGCTGCTGCCGCAAGGTTTGTTGTGAGCAAGACATAACCGAAGAATCCATCATTCAACGGAGTTAAAGCACTACCCGGGTTAAAACCAAACCATCCAACCCAGAGAATAATTACACCTAGTACGGTCAACACTTGGTTATGACCCGGAATGCTGTTCGGTTTTCCATCTTTATTATACTTGCCAAGACGCGGTTTTAAGAGAATCGTAGCGGCCAATGCGGCCGTTGCACCTGTAAGATGGACAACCGTCGACCCTGCATAATCCTGCATACCCAATGCGCCGAGCCAACCGCCGCCCCACACCCAGTGAGCGACAACAGGATATATAATCGTAAGGAAAAGTGCACCGAAGATGATATAAACGCTAAGTTTTGCACGTTCCGCCATACCGCCGCAGGCAATCGCCAGAGATACAGCGGCAAAAGCCATTTGGAACAGAAACATCAGATTTAATGGAACTCCAATTTCGGAGAATACACTAAATGATCCGATAGCATCTTCCCCGCCGAACAAAAATCCTGTAGTTCCCAGGAAGCTGTTGCCATCCCCGAAAGCGAAACCGAATCCGACCGCCCACCAGACGACGACGGAAATACCCAGCGTGAGTACAGTCTTGCCGGCTACGTGCCCGGCGTTTTTCATTCGAACCGTCCCTGCTTCCAAGAGAGCAAAACCGGCTTGCATAAAGAACACCAGCATGGTTGCCAAGAATACGAACAGAGAATTCAATCCGATTTGGAGAACCGGTGCGGTTATTTCTCCCTCGGCGGCAAATGCCGATACAGGAAATGCAAATGCAGCTAACGCTCCTAATAAACCAAACAACCATTTCTTTTTCATGAGACCCTCTCCTCAATGTCATATTTCCTAACACAAATTAAAATGTTAAGGTGATTATAAGACTAAATATGTTGGTATGACAATAGTTTTTTTGAAAAATACTGAAAAATGCAAATTACATTACATATAGTGTAAACTAACTTACATCTTGTGTCATGTATTGCTGTTTTTTATAGTTTAGTTACTGATAAATATAAAGTATGACGTTTGACTGTACAGTTGTTGTTCGGGTATCATAAATAATGCAAAGATATTACATTCTATAGAATGCAATATCCGCTTCAAAATGGATAAAATGTTGGAGAGAGGTGATCCTATTGGAGTTATAAAACTTTATCGGATCGGAGAACTGGCGAAAGCCGCAGAAGTCAGCGAACGCACCATTGACTATTACACCAAGCTTGGGCTGATCTCAGCTGAGAAACGGACACAGAAAAATTACCGTTTATACAGTTCTGAAACCTTGTCGCGGCTGGAACGTATTAATCAGATGAAGCAGGAAAAATACTCGCTTGAGGAAATCCGTACGAAGTTGGAGCAATGGAATAACGTCACGAATGAAGAGCACGTGACCGAGAAATTAAGTTCGCTCGAACTTCATATGCAACAACTCGAACGTGAAGTGAAGGAACTTGAGCCGCTGATTTCAAGTCTGAAGCCGGGCCAGGCACGTCGGGCATTTTCCAATCTGATGCCGCAAAGTTTGGCTTGCATTGAAGCTCTCCGAATCATACTGAATCACGGCCCTTTCAGTTAAGACGATTTTTCCTGACCTACTTATCTGACTTTCATGGAGGAATAAATCATGTACTCTAATGTAATGCTTATCCCGATATTATTGGCCTTTGGATTGTCATTATGGGCCCAGTTCCGGGTCTCGGGCACGTTCAAGACTTGGGCAAAAGTGCCCAACATGTACGGATTGACGGGTCATGATGCCGCCAGACGCATGCTGGACTCTCATGGACTTTATGATGTACCGATCGAACCGGTTCGCGGCACTTTGTCGGACCACTACGATCCCATTAAGCGGGTGGTCCGTTTATCGGAACCTGTCTATTACGAAAGATCCATCTCGGCCGTCGCGGTGGCCTGCCACGAAGTCGGGCACGCCATCCAGCATAAGGAATCGTATCCGATGCTGGTAATGCGGCACAGAATGTTTCCGTTTGTGAACTTCGCCTCCGGCGTAGCGCCTTTCCTGATCTTGGCAGGCTTCTTGTTCGGAGCTTTCAATTTACTTGGGCTTGGCATTATCTTCTTCTCCGCAGCCGTGCTGTTTCAACTGGTTACACTGCCGGTCGAATTCAACGCCAGCAACCGGGCACGCAAGGTCATGCTGCAACAAGGTTTCGTCACCCATGAAGAAGAGCGCGGCGTAGCGAAAGTACTGAATTCGGCTGCTCTGACCTACGTAGCTGCCGCCTTGATTTCCTTGCTCGAGCTGATTCGTTACATTCTCATGTTCGTGGGAAACCGGGAATAAGAGTATTATATTGCCGATACGTTAACAAGCTCCCTCGCTGTTTTTCACAGCGTAGGAGCTTGTTTTTTGTGAATGCAAAAAAAACCGCCGGTTATTGACTCGGCGGCGTATCGATTTGAAGTCCGAAATATTCCAGCAAAAATACTCTGAACGATTGGGCGACAAGCGGCAGCTTTTCATCCGCACGGTGGATCAGCCCGATCGTGCGGGTCACTTTGGGATCCGAAATACGGACCCGGCTCGGCTGCAGCGAAAAACTTTGAAACAGCGCCATTTCCGGTAACAGGCTTACGCCCATTCCGGCGGCAACCAAACCGCGAATCGTATCGGTTTCCTCCCCTTCAAAAGCTATCTTCGGAGTAAACCCGGCCTCCAGGCATGCCTGCCATACGATCGGCCGAAGCGAATAACCTTTGCTGAACAGAATAAACTTATCGTCCTTAAGCTGGTTCAGTCTGATGCTCTGTTCGCTTGCCAACGGATGACTGGGCGGCATAATTGCAACCAAATCTTCCGTCAGAACCACATTCCCGACCACCTGATCATGATTTTCCGGAAAAGGCGAAATGAATGCCAAATCCACTTCTCCCGAAACCACATCGCGGATCAAGGTAGGATACGTCCCTTGCCTGAAACGGAATTTAACATTGGGATAAAGCTTGCGAAATTCTGCCACTACGCTGGGGATAATATGAATTCCCAGGCTGTTCGGAAAACCGAGACGAATCTCGCCTTGTTCGGGGTCCAAAAATTCATGTACTTCGTTAACCGCACGATCCAAATCTTTCAGAATGGTCTCGACCCGGCTGCAAAACAGCTGGCCAACGGCTGTCAGCTGCAAATTCCTTCCTTTTTGCATAAACAGGTTGACGCCAAGCTCTTGCTCCAATTGGTGTATTTGCCGGCTTACCGCGGATTGAGCCACATGCAGTTCTTCCGCCGCCTGGGTGACGTGTTCTTTCCTCGCCACTTTAAGAAAGTACTGTAATTGTCTTAATTCCACGAATCTGATCGCTCCGTTTCGCATCTGCTCTTAAATCCGAATTAGGGCCGATAAGTATAAAAGGGCTTACATACGAAAAAATAACTATTTCTAACTAAAGTGGTGGGTTATCTCTAATGTACCATGGACCTCCCCGAGGTTCAACGGCGTTTTAACAATCTGATGATGATTCCATAGAGGAAGAATCCCCCAACGAGTCCCCCGAAATGAGCCATCCAGTTCACCTGGGGTACAATGACGGAAAATACGACCCCGATGATCAACAGGCTGTAAAGCGTTTTGCGGGAGCTCTCATCCATCAACTGCCGCTGCAGCAGCGCTATGTACAGAAATGCTCCATAAACCCCATACACGGCCCCGGAAGCCCCTACGGAAAGATGAAGCTCCGTCGACTGGCGGTAGATTTCCAAACTGATCAAATTGCCTATAAGACCACTGCCGATATATAAGAGCGCATAACGCCAATGGCCCAGCAGCCTTTCCAGCGGCGGAGCAAACACCAGAATGGCGAAACAGTTGGAGAACAGGTGCCCGAAGTCATGATGCAAAAACATGGAAGCAAACAACCTCCATGATTCTCCCTCAAAATACGGATCATTGGTAAGAGCCCCGAATCTTAGCTGGGTGTAAGGATTATCTGACCCCCCGTTAAACATGACGAGCACAAACATAAACAGATTGGCGGCCAAGATCAAGCAGGTCACCGGATAGTAACGAAGATAGCTTTTCCAATTCTCATAACGGATAAAAATCATCTGAACCTTCCTTTTCGATCTTTATTTCCCAAAGTTGGACAATCGCTTTTTAAAACGACTATAATTAAGACTGGATAACCCATTATCTCATGTTTAGGAGGAGAATCAAATGACACAAGAACGCGCAAGCGTGGCAACATTCAAAGGCAATCCCATTACGCTAGTGGGGCCGGAATTAAAAGTCGGTGATACTGCACCCGATTTCCGGTTGAATAAAAACCTGCTCGAAGAAGTCACCCTGCAAGACTTTGCAGGCAAAATCAAGCTGATCAGTGTCGTACCCTCCCTGGATACAGGCGTATGCGATGCGCAAACCCGCCGCTTCAATCAGGAAGCCGCCGGCCTTGGCGAAGGCGTGGTCATTCTGACCGTCAGTGCGGACCTTCCATTCGCGCAAGCCCGCTGGTGCGGAGCCGCCGGCGTAGACCGCGTCGTAACCTTGTCCGATTACAAGGACAACGCCTTCGGCAAAGCCTATGGTGTTCTCATCAAGGAATTCGCGCTCGACCAACGCGCCGTTTTTGTCGTCGATCAAGACAACAAAATCCGTTACGTCGAAGTGCTTAAAGAAATGTCCGAGCATCCCGATTATGAGAAACCGGTAGCCGCTGTAAAAGAATTGCTGTCCTGATCCCGGTCTCGGCGTTCGGCAGAACAACAGCGTCTCCGTATGGAATACAACGGTAAACGAAAAGCGAGCGAGGAGGGAAACCCTCCCTGCTCGCTTTTATCATGCAGCGTCATCCTCTAGATGATCAGGACGATACTTTGTACGATGACAGCTTTTTATCCAACATGCCGAACAAATGCAGGATGTTGCGATAGTTAGCCCCCAGATCGCCAAACGATCCGCGAGTGGCAGAATAAATGTCCACCGCGCTGCGCATAGGACCGGTAGACACGATGGAAACCGTAATATCCATCGTACGTCCGAATCCGCTGCGCTTCTCCAGCGTAATTTCCCCAACGGAAGGCACCTCATGAAGCACTTTGTAGCCAGGCACTTTTTTTAGGGTCGAGGAAACTTCCTCCCAAATTTTGTCTTTGGATAATTGATAATATCTTGTTTTTAATTCGGGCATTTTCGCACGATCACTCGTTCCTTCCTGACTGCGAAATATGCCGGCAAGCGTTCTCTTTAGCGACAACCTGTTCTTCCTCCTTTATCCTACTAACACAATCAAGAATGCGATTTCACTTTAGATATAGTTTAACATTGTTGAGTAACAAACAAAAGTCAAGAGATCACTTCAAGCACACAAAAAAGCACTTCAAAGTTTCGGTAATCCGAATTCTTCAAAGTGCCGCATGTTTTAAAAGGAAAGACCCGCCTATGCCGTCCGGTTACATTGTCTCGAACCTGCGTTAGCAGGTGGGTGACCGCAGCGACATTTTTGAAGTCCCCACATCAACATGGATAGGGCCTTTCAGCTATGACGCGATATAGGTCTCCCGAGACTTTGTCATTGGTTCAAAACAACATAGAACCGAAACGTACATCGCAGGACGTAAATTTATTATAAAACTTCATCAGACAAATGTAAACTTGACGATTCAGGAAATTCCATCCAATTCCGAATTTCCGTTATTCTTTTTCCTTTTCTGTTCCCGAAGACAGTTCCAGAGGCGATTCATCGCCATTCTCGCCGTTATTCGAGTCTTCTTCGGCTGCGCGCATCTTTTCGACTTTTTCCTGGACTTTGTTATAAGCCGCATAGAAATTAAAGAAAGCCACAAGCGCGGTCAGACTCGCAAGTCCGAAAAAGATCAGCCAAGGAAAACGGATAGTCAGAAAAACGAGAACCCCGGTGCAAATAACCGTCGAAAGCATCCGGAACGGCTTGAGAATCGTCAGCAATATCGCATTTTTGATCAGCTGGGTGACCTTTAAATAATAGTGGGCCACCATCGAGAAAAAATGGAACAAGGATACCAACAATATCACCAGGAAAACCAGGATGATAATTCCGATAAACTGCAGATTGTTGTTGAACTCCTTCATGTACATCTGGTAATCGACTATCATGATTACAGTAAGCAAAGTGTAGAATATTCCGCCGAACATGCTTTGCTTATAGTTCTCTTTGTACCCTTTGAAGTAAGTCTTGATGATGCTTACATCCGCTTCTCCCATAACCCATTTGCGCGTCACAGAAAACAACGCGGACGTGGCCGGAAACAATGTAAACGGTGCCAAAATCGCCATAGCCCACAGGTTTTGTTTTGAAAAATCCCCTTCTGATAAAAAGAACGCGGTAAACCCAAAAAACAAAGTAGGCAGGGAACAAACCAGCCATAGCAGGTTGCTTCCCGATATTCTCATGATCCATTCCGTAATTTTATAAAATCCACCCATTAAACCTTTAGATTCCAAGTAAAGATCTCCCTCCGCAAGTGATAAGTTTGTCTATATATACTACTATAGCACGATTGCTTCATCACTATCCAGCGCCTATTTTGACGGTTCTAGGTTGCCGTCTAATCTGATACCCTCCCCCTGCATACAATATTACGTAATTTCAACCATTCACAACTTTCAAAGGAGGTAATCTCATGTCCCAGGTAGGAGGATATGGCGGTTTTATGACTTCCACTGGCACGATTCTGGTTTTGTTTATTCTGCTCGTCATCGTCAGCCGGACGATTCTGTATTAATTGAAATAAAACGCAAAGAAGACGAAGTAAGTACTTCGTCTTCTTTGCTTCTATGTCAGGCCCGGTTATTAATTGTCGAACGAGCTGTCGTCACGCTTGGCAGGTCTGCGTTCTCCGCCGTTATAGTTCGAAGTGCGCGGCTTACGGTCCGAGGAAGAGCGGTAGGAATCGCGATTCCCGTCTTTGTTGTAGCCGCCGCCTTTATTTCCATAACCGCCGCGGTTTCCGCCTTCGCGGTTGTCACGGCGCTGATAGCCGCCGCCACCGCCGCTGCGGTTGCCGTAACCGGATGGCTTACGTCCGCTGGAGCGGATATCCGGATTCCGGCGTTTCACGCGAATCGGTTCTTCCGGAGTAAGCTCGATGCTTGTTTTCTCATTCTTTTCGCCGGTGATCAGCTTGAACGCTGCTGCCAGCAGGTTGACCGAATCATATTGCTCCAGGAGCTGGATGGCGATTCCCTTGTATTCGTTCAGTTCAGCTGCTTCAACCAGTTCAAGGATCCGTTCCGCCGTAATGCGCTGTTTGCCTTCAATCGCTTCCGCGATGCTCGGCAACGGTTTGCGGGCGATTTTATGCCGGGTGATCCGCTCGATGAAGTGCAGATGATCGATTTCACGCGGAGTTACGAACGACCAGGCTGCGCCTTCCTTGCCTGCGCGGCCGGTTCTGCCGATCCGGTGAACATAGCTCTCCGGATCCTGCGGCAAGTCGAAGTTAACGACATGCGAAACGCCGGATACGTCGAGACCGCGTGCCGCTACGTCCGTAGCTACGAGCACGTCGATGCTGCCGTCGCGGAATTTTCGCATTACATTATCGCGCTGGTTCTGCGACAAATCCCCGTGCAGCCCGTCAGCGGAATAACCGCGTTTCTGCAGGGCTTCGGACAGTTCGTCTACCCGGCGTTTGGTCCGGCCGAAGACGATGGCCAATTCTGGGGATTCCATATCCAACAAACGGGTCAATGCGTCGAATTTTTGCCGTTCGTGCACTTCAATATAAGCTTGATCAATCAGCGGGGCGCTTACTTGTTTAGGGATAACGGATACATGCTCGGGATTTTTCAGGAACTGCTGAGCCAACTTCTGGATATTCGAAGGCATAGTGGCGGAAAATAACATCGTCTGACGCTCTTCGGGAACCAGCTTCAAAATGGATTGAATATCATCCATGAAGCCCATATCCAGCATTTCATCGGCTTCATCCAGCACTACCGTCTGAACATCGTCAAGTTTGATCGTTTTCCGGTTAATGTGGTCCAGCAGGCGGCCCGGAGTACCGATAATGATTTGAGGCTTCTTCTTCAATGCGCGAATTTGGCGAACGATATCTTGACCGCCGTAAATAGGAAGGGAACGCGTACCTTTGAATCGTGCCAGCTTACCGATTTCTTCGGCTACTTGAATGGCGAGCTCACGGGTTGGTGTCATAATTAGCGCAACGATGCGATCTTCTTCTTTAGGAATTCTGTTGATGAGCGGGAGACCGAAGGCTGCCGTTTTCCCGGTACCTGTCTGCGCTTGTCCGATCAGATCGCGCCCGGTGAGGGCAATGGGGATGGATTTGGATTGAATCGGCGTCGCTTCCTCAAAACCAAGTTCCGTAATTGCTTGTAAAACTTTAGGCTCTAGGCCGAAATCTGCAAATGTGTTCAAATTTTTCATACTCCTTCTATATAGTGGACATTCCACAAGCTTGACTGTATTCTTAAGTAGCATTCAAACGTTTATAGACTATCCAATCTCGCCATAAAATTTACATATGAGACTGGAACGCGAGAAAACTTCTGACGGTAAACACCGTTTTAAATGGAAATGGATCCCTACTCAAGAATATCTCAAACATTATAGCACAAAACAGTTTGAGAATACCAGCAAGCAGGTTGGGATACTTCCATATCAAATGTGAGGTGGATTTAGTGTTAAAGGAAATCAGGAACTGTATCGCCATCTTGATCGGAGCCGCGTGCATCGCCTCCGGATTCAACTTGTTCCTTGTTCCGCATCATTTGCTCAGCGGCGGCGTATCCGGACTTGCCATGCTGACCGGTTACTTTTCACCGTTAAGCATCAATACCATGTATTTGGCTTATAATGCACCGATCCTGATTGCCGGCTGGTTTTTGCTCGGCCGACGTTTTGTCGGATTAAGCATGCTTTCCGTTATCGCGGTGACATGGCTTATGGCACTCGTCCCGGAACGGCCGTTGGCCTCCGATACGCTGCTGTCGGCGGTTTTCGGCGGCGTACTCGTGGGCATCGGAAGCGGTCTCTCTTTTCGCGTAGGCGGATCTTCCGGCGGGTTCGATATCATCGGTTCGATCGTGACGCGCTATCGGGATTTTCCGATCGGAAATATCCTCGTCGGGATGAACGGGTTGGTTATATTGGCGATGGGCTATCTGGATGGAAACTGGAATCTTGCGCTGGCCTCCATGGTATCGATCTATCTGGCGGGCAAAGTGCTGGATTTTATCCATATCAATCACCTCAAAGTAACTTTGTTCATCATTACCGACCGGACGGACGAACTGCTTGAACGACTTCTTTGCCGTCCCCGCGGCGTGACGCTGATCAAGACGCAGGGCGCTTTCTCCCATAAGGAAAAAGATATGCTCATGACCGTAACCACCCGCTATGAACTTACGGAACTGAAGGATATCATCAAGTCCACCGATCCCGCGGCTTTCGTGAATATTGTGGAGACGGTCGGCGTGATGGGCTCGTTCCGCAGGCGCTGATCTTGTAGACGCGCGTTCGTCGGCCGTTCCATTTACGTTACTTTGTGGTATAATACTAACAAGCGGTTCCTTCAACAACTTTATAGTTATCAGCTTTACCTTTATTTCACAGGCTGTAATGCTTTTCCGAAGTAGGAATGATTCCGGTAACGAATGATTCTTGTAGGAAAGGGTGATGGATGTGGAAACGGAAACGGTAAAACTGGAGCAAATTGTCATGAAGTGGTTCCCGGATATGTTGCCTTTTTTGAATCAAAAGGAACTTAACTCCATGATCATCCTTCGCGATGGTCTGACAATTCTGGAACCGGAAGATGCGTTGGAAATTATCCAGCTCAGCATCTGCGAGCATCAAAATAGTCACTTCCTTCATTAAATAAGCTGTTCGTCAACATGACCGTTTCTTCTGCAAAAGCGGAAGAGGCGGTTTTTTTCTGAAATGAATCTACCGGATATTCTCTCAAAAATAAATAGGTTTAAGAAAGCGCTAATACGTTTAAAAAAACAAAAGCATCGATCTACATATCAATGGTGACAAAGATGTTCTTTCTGGAAATCTGACATCAGATATAATCAAAGCGAGCGCAAACAAGGGAGAGGAATATCATGAACATCCTATGGACACTTTTACTTCTGGCCTTGGGTACAGGCAGTGGGGAAACGCCGGCCGATCACGCCGACAGCGGAAGATTACCGGCCATCTTGCAATCTACCTATCAAACTTTCACGGCAAATATCGCACAGGGACGAAAAGAAGACCCTCTATCTCCGGCGGAGATGGTAAAACCGTTTCAGCAAGAAGAAGCGCCTAAAGTCAAAGGAATTTACGTCACCGCATACAGTGCGGGTGGATCGCGGCTTAACACGCTGATCGACTTGCTCGACAAGACCGAATTAAATTCCATGGTTATCGATATCAAGGATGACGCAGGGTATATCACCTACAAAACCGATAACCCCGAACTGCAGAAATTGGGCAAGCCACAACCGTTCATTTCCGATATCGACGGTTTGATGGCAAGGCTGGAAAAGCATAAAATTTATCCGATCGCCCGTGTGGTGGTGTTCAAGGATACGATTCTGGCCAAAAAGAATCCGGAGCTCTCCTTCCGGAACAGCGACGGAACGGTTTGGAGCAACGGAAAAGGCGACAGCTTCGTCAATCCGTATAGTAAAGAAGTTTGGGATTACAATATAGAGGTCGCCAAAGAAGCCGCCAAACACGGTTTTAAAGAAATTCAGTTCGATTATGTCCGTTTCCCGGAAGGCTTTGAGAAGCGGGCCGATTCTCTGAAGTATACGAAAACCGAGCAGAGCCGCAGCGACGCCGTCGCCGCTTTCGTGCAATATGCGCGCGAACAATTGGAACCCCTCGGCATCAAAGTGTCGGTCGATATTTTCGGATATGCGGCTTCGGTGCCTGCTGCCGAAGGCATCGGACAGGATTTCGTCAAGATTTCCAATCAGGTCGATATCATCTGCCCGATGATTTATCCAAGCCATTATACAACGGGCTGGTTCAATGCCAAGGATCCCGACAAAGCTCCTTACCAGACGATTAAGGGAGCCGTTACGGATACGCATAAAAAGCTCGATCCGCTTGGAGAGAACAAGCCGATTATCCGCCCTTGGATTCAGGACTTTACGGCAAGCTGGCTTGGAAAAGGCCACTACACGAAATACGGCAAACACGAAGTGGAAGAGCAAATTCGGGCGTTGAATGAAATGAAAATCGATGAATATCTGCTCTGGAACGCATCCAACCGGTATACGGAAGGCGTTGAGTATTAAGGAATAGTCATCAAACCGATATTATTCTGTTCATATTATAATAAGCTGAATTTTCCGAAGGCCCGGGCATCCGCCCGGGTCTTCGGACGGTGAAATGGAGTTTATGACATGAAAGAAACACAGACCCTGAAACAAAAGTACATTCAATTTTTGAAAATACTACTTCCAATTCTCGTCACCCAGGTGACGATGTCATTGATGACCTTTTTCGATACGATGATGTCCGGTCATGCAAGCCCTGCCGATCTGGCGGGTGCGGCGATCGGCTCCAGCATCTGGATCCCGGTGCAAACCGGACTCAGCGGAATTCTGATGGGAATTACACCGATTGTTTCCCAGTTGGTTGGGGGCGGGCAACAGAACAAAGTCGGATATCACGTCATGCAGGCGCTTTGGCTAGCCTTTGCCGTCAGTATTGTGGTTCTCGTTGTCGGCGGGCTGGCTATATCGCCCATGCTGGGAAGCATGCAACTTGAGCCGAAAGTCCACCACATAGCCTTCTATTTCCTGGTGTCTATTTCCACGGGAGTGCTCCCGCTTTTCGGCTATATCGTAATCAGGTCCTTTATCGACTCGCTCGGTCAAACCAGAATTTCCATGCTGATAACCCTGCTCTCCCTGCCGCTTAACGTCGGTGCGGGTTATCTGCTGATCTTCGGTAAACTCGGATTTCCCCGGCTCGGGGGCATCGGATCGGGTATTGCGACCGCATTTACTTATTGGTGCATATTCCTGTTGGCCCTGTGGATCGCGCATAAGGCCGAACCGTTTGCCGGTTATGGCATTTTCCGCAAATTCCACCGAGTTTCGTTTGCGAAGTGGAAGGAATTGATGAAGCTCGGCGTTCCGATCGGATTCGCCATCTTTTTTGAAACTGCCGTGTTCGCCGCCGTCACGCTGCTCATGAGCCGGTTCGACACCTTGACGATCGCGGCGCACCAAGCCGCGAACAATTTTGCTTCAACGCTCTACATGATTCCGCTCAGCATTTGCCTTGCGCTCACGATTCTCGTCGGATTTGAAGTCGGCGCAGGACGACAAAAGGATGCCAGACAATACGGCATCCTTGGCGTCAGCACCGCCGTTGCGCTATCCCTGCTTACAGCCATCATTCTGATGCTGTTCCGCCGGGGCGTGGCCGGGCTGTATTCCGGCGAAGAAGATGTCATTGCGCTGATTACCCACTTCCTGGTGTATGCCATCTTCTTTCAAATATCCGATGCCATCGCCACGCCGATTCAAGGCGTGCTGCGTGGTTACAAGGATGTCAATCCGGGATTCTGGATTTCCCTGCTGGCTTATTGGATCATAGGACTGCCACTGGGGTATGTTCTGGCCAATTTCACCGATCAGGGCCCCTACGGTTACTGGATCGGATTGATCACCGGGCTCGGCGTAGCGGCAATTCTGCTGTTGCGGCGTCTGTTCGTCATTCAAAAGCGGATGGAACGCGGCGGGCAAGTAGAGGTTGGCAAATCACAAACGTAAACAAAAAAAGGGCTGGCCTTAGTCATTCATCAGCAATGTGATGACTTTCGGGCCAGCCCTTACTTGTTCATATAAAGAATTAGCTGTAAAACCTGCAGTTAATTCAAGCTTATGTGAGCCTTGGCGTACAATTAACTGTAAAACCTACAGCAAATTGCACGCTTTTTCGGCTAGAGGGACCAGAACAGTTGAAATAACTGTAGTTTTTACAGCTATTCGGTCCCAAACTTGAAATACTAAAGATTTAACTGGAGGAAATCCAGTTAAACCGATTCCAATCTTGTCTTGCTTCTTATTGCGACAAACGCGAAGCGAGTTCATACAAATCCATATCGAACTCTTTCTTGGTGGCTACAACCTTCTCGATGTCGGTCAGAATCATTTCTCCGCCGATCATACCGCAAGCCTTGTTTGATTCGCCCGCGATCAGGCTGCGTACGGCAAAGTCGCCCAGACGGCTTGCCAGGTTGCGGTCAAACGGCGTTGGCGATCCGCCGCGTTGAATATGTCCAAGCACGGTAGCGCGCGGTTCAAGCGATGGTTGACGTTTCTTGATAGCTTCAACCACTTCCTCGCCCTTGCCTACGCCTTCGGCTACGATGACGATACTGTGTCTCTTGCCGTTGTCGAAGTTTTGTCTCATCCGGTCTGCCACTTCGTTCAAATCGAACGGCACTTCCGGAACCAGAATCGTTTCCGCTCCGGCAGCAAGACCCGCATGAAGCGCAATATCACCGGCATGGCGGCCCATCACCTCAACGACAGACGCGCGTTCATGGGAAGACATCGTATCCCGCAGTTTGTTGACTGCGTCCACCACAATGCCGACAGCCGTATCGAAGCCGATCGTATAATCCGTAAACGAAATGTCGTTATCGATCGTTCCCGGCAGCCCCATCGTTTTGATGCCCAATTTGCTCAGCTTCTCGGCCCCTTGATAGGAACCGTCCCCGCCGATTACGACCAGCCCGTCGATGCCGCGGTCACGCAAAATTTGCGCACCCTTTTGCTGGCCTTCCGGAGTCTTGAACTCCAGGCAGCGTGCCGATTGAAGAATCGTCCCGCCGCGTTGGATGATATCGCCTACGCTGCGGATATCCATGGAGAAAATATCGTTATTAAGCAGTCCTTGGTACCCCCGCTGGATACCGTATACTTCCAGGCCGTAAAACAAGCCGCTGCGCACAACGGCGCGTACTGCCGCGTTCATGCCTTGCGAATCTCCACCACTGGTAAGAACTGCGATTTTTTTAACTGCTGACATGATGATTCCTCCTAAATGTTATTAAAGATGTTTGCGGATCCAACGGCTATTTACAAAAAAGAACAACCGCATCAACGGGCTTCGCTTCATCAAGCGCCGTGAAACATCACGAATCTCCTGCTGTTCGCTCACCTTCGGATCCGACAAATAAAGCGCAAGCAATCCTTCGATGATCATTCTGTGGAACGAGGATGCAGGGAGCCGCTTAATATCCTGACGAGCTCCTCCTACAATGAAGGCGATACGGTTTAGCATCGTTTCCTTATTTTCGTAATAGCTGCAGAAATTCAAATCCCCGCCCACTTCATCCTCCGCCTGATCGATCAAGTAATCAAGCATAATATGTAGTCCGCAAACATGCGGGAAATAGGCGTTATGGATAATTTCCGCACTATTGTCGTCCAATTCGGGATTGCTGGCCGCCAGGAATAACATAAACACTCCCAGCGTGGAGCCCGTTGCTGCGGCAAATTCGTTCCAACGCAGTTGCGGGGTACGTTCCTTGTGCTGTTCCCACCAGGCTAGCAACGCCTGCTCACGAAGTTTCGGATCGATATGCTTGTACACCTGAAGATCAGTATACAGCCCCACCAAATCCAGAATAAACGGCTTAACCACGCGATAGGCAGGAAGCTTGTCGATGTTGTCCCGGCAAGTCTGCACCAAATGGTGGAGATATCCGCCATCATCATCTTCATCGCGCAACGCGTAATAGTCCCGGATGTCGCTGCAAGGATTGACCGCGTCCAGCATACTCCGGTGCAACAGGCGGAAATCCCGTTCGTCCATGGAAGTACTCCGGTCGCACAGGTTGTCCAAATAGTCGCTGATCGTCTGAAAAGCCACAATTAATGGGATGAGTACATCGCGCTTTGCTAAATTGGCGGCGGCATACACCGAACCGCCCTGGCAGTGAAATTCTTTTGCCTCGATGCTGGCAAGCGCCTGTTTTCTAAGCTCAGGGTCAGGGATTGCTGCCGCTTCCTGTCTCCAGCCGTCCAATTCCTTCCGGACATCAGGCAGAATGAACTTATAGACGCGGCTCATTAATCTGATCGGCTCTCTGGGAAACTGGTTTCGGCTTTGCTCAAGTTCAATCAATGGCCTGCCTCCGCTACGTTGTTAAAAATCGCATTATTAAAAAATCATTCTATATTATAATATGATCCAACTTTTTGCACAAATAAACAAAATCACAAGTGTCTTTTGACGGGAACCGAGTCTTCGTCCTGGCTGATGCGGTACCAAATGTGCAGATCATTAATCCGGCTGGCCAATTCCGCGATTTCGCCATTTAGATCGCAGCTGGCTTCAAAGTCGTCCTCTTCATGCATCTCCTGCAACTTCCGCTCGATTTCCCGTTCCAGTTTTTTCACTTTGGTAGGGATGCGGCCGCGGGTATCCTCCCAGGTTTCGATCATGGCCAGCCGTTCGTTGAGATGGTAGTCCTCAAAAGGTTGTTCCAGATGCGGAACATGAATATCCAGTCTTTCGTCGTAAACAAAGTACGAATGGTTCATTCTCAAAATGCCTCCAGCTATAAAGATTTACCGACAAAAGTGTCAGCACAACTACATGTATTGCTCAACAATCCTCCTGCCTCATATTATACACAGAAGCTGCGCAGTTTCTGAACTCTTTTTCCAAGGACTATGCTATACTTAACGTTATCTATCGGTAGGGCTTGCTTACCGCGAATACCACCTTCGGAACGGAGTCTGCGAAATCGTATGAAGCCTACTTCATCGGCCCGGCCTGAGCTTCCTTGGCTACGGGCTTTTACTTTTACCATATTCGGTACCAGCGTTCTTGTTTCTTCCTACTTCCCGCTTTTTTATGCCGGACTTGGCTTTTCCAGCAGCCAGATCGGGCTTCTTTATGCGCTCGGACCGATGATCTCCCTGGTTGCGAACCTCTTGTGGAGCGTAGCCAGCGACAAATACAGAACGATCAAAAAGATCATGCTCATCCTGTTGATCGGACAGATGATCATGAGTGCCGTGTTATCCGTATCCACCCAATTTTCGGTCATCATACTGGTGATCACGATCTTTTATTTTTTCTTTTACCCGGTATTTCCGTTGTCGGACACGATTGCCATCAATGCTGCCAAACGGCATAACAAGAACTTTATCACCGTGCGGATCTTCGGCTCGATCGGCTATGCGTTTTTCGCCCTATTCATAGGCTATATCCTCTCTATGATCGGTTCTTCGCGGACGATGTGGGTAACGATCGGAATCGCAGCCATCGCGCTGGTAATTACCCTGTTCATCAAAGATCAGGACAGCCCGGTTGCCAAAATGGACATGTCGGGGATCTGGGGGATTTTGAAGCAAAAAGAGCTGCTCTGGTTTTTCTGCTGCGTCTTCTGCCTGGCGATTGCCGTACGGATGAACGATGCCTTCTTGACCGTCACGTTGAACGACCTTGGCGCCAGCGAAAACATCATCGGTTGGGCACAACTCGCCTCCTCGATGTCGGAAATTCCGATCTTTCTTCTACTAAGTCTGTATGGAGAAAAAATCAAGGAACTTCCGCTGCTCGTCTTCGCCAGCCTGATGTTCGCCACCCGGTTCCTGTTGGTCGGCATCGCGGATTCGGCCGGCACAATCGTCGCGATTCAACTGCTGCACAGCGTTTCGTTCGGCGTGTTCTACGTCACCTCCATCCGGATGCTGACACGACTAATTCCGGACCATTACCGGGCAACGGGCATGGCCCTGTACACCATCGTCTGGTCGAGCGCCTCCGGCCTGCTCAGCGGCACGTTCGGCGGCGTCGTCTTCGAACAGTTCGGCCGCCATAACTTCTACCTCGTCGCCATGTCCTTCGCGCTCGTGGCCTGCCTTGGCTTTGCCAGCCGGTATTTCTACCCGGGACCGCGGTTACGGAGAACCCGTGGCGGAAGGGCTCAGCTGACTGCCGCACAAGCGGTTTCCTCCGTTTCTGCTGAGGAAGAGAGCGTGGGGAAGTAATTTGCTCCTGGCGGGCTGAGGCGGGTTATTGCGGCGGGCATTTGGAGGGCGGGTACTAAAGCGGGTAATGCGGCGGTTACTGCAACGGTTAATGCAGCGGCTAATGGGCGGTTACTACTGCTGCTAACTTGCCCAATCCGGCATGCATATCCCAAATTCTTACGGACACCACAGCCCTTAAGTGTCCGTATTTTACAGGTTTTCGTTTCTAACGGACACAGCGGCCGCTAGTTCGCAGAATTATAGGTGAAATTAGCTCATACCCTCCATATAAGGGCTCTGGTGTCCGTTAGATTTTATAATACTCGAAAAAGCAGACAATAACGGCTTCCATGTCCGTAGGGCTATCGGTTAAGTCAGGAAACGAATATAGGAGAGGCCACCCAAATCATCACAAATGATTGGGGCTTGCCTCTCCTTATTCATCTTATTCTCCGCTAAACCTCTTCATCCGACGCCTTCAGAATCAGTGCTCCGTACTGCGGTAATTCAACGGTGTGCTCCACCATTTCCCCGGAAATCATGTCGCGATAGCTTCGATCCAAGTCCACAACTTGCGATTCCTCGGTAAAATTCATCACGAAGATATAGTCGGTTTCTCCATCGGTTCTTGCCTGCACGGAAATTCCCTTTGGATATTTGAAGCAGTGAACCGGCGAGATCCCGAGCTCCTTTACCAGTTCACGGTAGAATGAATCCTGGAATCGGGACTCATTACGGGAAGCGATATAAAACGCTCGTCCCTGTTCACATCGGTTCATCGTGACGGCAGGGTGTCCCTCATAAAAGTCAGAGTCAAAACGCGCCAACACTTCGGCGGAATCGGCATGGATCAGTTCGCAATAATCACGGGCTTCATAGCGCATTCCGCCTGAAGTCGTGAATTCCCTGACTTCCTGCGGATACAGGTTATCCGATTCCTCAGACCAGATGCCGAGCACGGATTTTAGAGGTCCGGGAAACCCTTCCGCAAATGCAAGGTCTGTCTGATCGACGATCCCGCTCAGATACGTGGTCACGAAAGTGCCGCCTTGTCCGACATATTGTTCGACCTTTTCGCCGAATCCGTCGCGTATCATGTAAAGCATCGGCGCAATGACCAGCTTATATGAATCCAGCGGCTTATCCGGGGTTATTACATCAACGGATATGCCCGCTTCCCAGAAAAACCGGTAATGTTCCTGGCAGGTTTCCGCATACTTTTTGCTGTCCCGGCCGAAGCCCTGGGCATCATTCAAAGCCCATTCCGTCTCCCAATCGAACAGGATCGCCACCTCCGCCTTGACGGAAGTACCGGCAACCTCTGGCAGTTTCTCCAGCATACGCCCTACATCGGCGACATCGGCAAACACCCGGGTATGCTCATGACCGACATGGTCCACTACGGCCCCATGGAATTTCTCCGATGACCCCCTGCTCTTCCGCCATTGAAAATACAAAATGGAATCCGCGCCATGGGCGATCGATTGAACGGAAGAGAGCCTGTGCATCCCTGCCCGCTTCGCCTTATTGATCTCGTGCCAGTTTACCTGGCTTGGCGTGCTTTCCATGATCAAAAACGGCTGTCCGTCCTTCAAAGACCGGTATAGATCATTCACGAAGGCTACATTCATGGCGAGCGAAGCCGTGGATTCCCAATCGTTGTGCCAAGCAGGGTAACAATCCCAGCTAACCACATCCACCACTTTGGCGAATTTCTCGTAATTGAGTCCCATATCGGGCTTCATATGAGGGTAACTACCCATAAAGTTCGTAGTGACTCCAAGATCCGGCGTAATTTCCCGTAGCGGCAAAATCTCGTTCTTATAGAAATCGATCGTTTGATGCGTAACGAATCTTTTCCAATCCAAATTCAGTCCGTGAACCTGGTTTTCGCCATGCGGCGCCGGCGATTCGATCTGGCTCCAGTCGGTAAACGTATGACTCCAGAATCCCGTCCACCAGGCATGGTTTAACTTCTTCAAGTCATGATCATATTTCATCTTCAACCAGTTTCGGAACGCTTCCTGGCAAAGTTCGCAATGGCATTCCCCGCCATATTCGTTGGAAACATGCCAGAGAATCAGAGCCGGATGATTTTTATATCTTTCAGCCAGCACCGTGTTTAATTTCCGCGTTTTTTCTCGATAAACTGGCGAGGTATAGCAGTGATTATGCCTTTGTCCATGGAGATTTCTCACCCGGCCCGGGCTTACCCGCAATACTTCCGGATATTTCTCGCTTAGCCATGCCGGCCGCGCTCCGCTTGGGGTCGCCAATATGGCGTGACCTCCCTGCGCTTCGATCCGGTCCATGATCTCGTCCAGCCATTCGAAGGCGTATACGTCCTCCTCAGGCTCGATGGCGCTCCAACCGAAAATATTGATGGAGAAAGTATTGGCATGGGCCAATTTCATCAAGCGAAAATCTTCATCTATAACATGAGGGGTATTAAGCCATTGATCCGGGTTATAATCGCCTCCATGCAGCATCCCCTTCACGCGGGGGTGAACCGTCTTCCACCTTCTAGTCATGTTGAACTAACTCCTTACTTGGTTGTACTGGATTTGAACACATTCAAAGAGTCCAGGGCGTTGCCGTCAAAATCAAATAAGGCCTGATTGGACCAATGATTGCCCATATTGCCCATGTCGTTTCCGTACTTCATGCCGGCGTAGCTCGCCCAGCTTGTTTCTGGCACGGGTAACCATGCCGGTTCCCAATACACGATTCCAAGTCCGTGCCCGTCTGATACTCGCTTCACCGTTTCCATCAGATCTTGAAGAAACGCCGCTTGTCCTTCCACGGTCGGAGGATACCCGCCCGTTTCGGCTAGCTCCGCCGAGAAAATGCATTCTCCGCCCGGAGGCTTTTCCGCAGTAAAACCATAGGACGTCTCAACCACAAGCACGTCTTTGTTGTACCGCGAGACTATATCTTCCATATTCAAACGCAAATCTTCCAAAGTTCCGTGCCAGAACGGATAGTAGGATAAGCCGATAATGTCGTAGTCCACTTCGCGCGCGGCGATTTCGTCGAACCAGCCCCTGTAGAGATCGTTGGCTCCGCCAAAATCCAGGTGCAGAATCACTTTCCCCGCCGGTGCCGGCAGGGTTTCTCTGGTCGCGGACACGCCAGCCTTCAGCAACCGGGCAAGACGATCAAAACTGTCCTTCTTTTCCGCAGGATCCATATCCGTAAACTTCCGCTCTTCAAAAAGATACGACGGTGTCTTCCCGTCCGGCCACAGCATTCCGTTCGTAATCTCATTTCCGATTTGTACGAATTCCGGAATGACATCGTGCTTTTTACACAGCTCCAGCGTTTCCTTCGTATACTTATAAACCTCATCCTCAAGTTGTTTTCCGCTTAGTTCCCGCCAAGCCTTCGGCTTGTATTGCTTTTTGGGGTCTGCCCAAAAATCGCTGTAATGAAAATCGAGCATAAATTTCAATCCGTGCCGTTTAGCCCGTTTAGCCAATTCGATCGTCATTGGCAAATCATTGGTACCTCCCAAATAGGGCTGTTTATCCTCATCAAAGGGATCGACCCACAAACGCAACCGGACCGTATTCATTCCCTTTATACTCAAAATTTCAAACAGATCCTTTTCCTGACCATCCAGAAAAAATACGCCGCCGTTATCTTCGACTTCCTTCACCGTCGAGATGTCGGCACCTTTCATGAAAAATTGACCCATTCTCCCACTCCTCACCTTTTCTATCCTTTATCTCCGCCGGCCGTTAAACCATCGATCAGGTATTTCTGCAAAACGATATACAAGACGGCAATCGGAATGGCCACCAGCACCGCACCTGCCGCAAACAGCGTAAATTCGTTTCTCGTTTCGTCATTGATCATGGAAAACAACCCGATGGCGACCGTCTTTTTCTCTTCACTGGAAATCAGCAATTTAGGCAGAATAAAATCCATCCATGGAGCCGCAAACTGGGTAACGGCCACAAAGGCCAGCATCGGACTTGCCAAAGGCAAAATAATCCTTACGAAAATTTGCGTACGCGAGGCTCCGTCAATCAATGCCGCTTCATCAAAGCTTGCCGGCAAGTCGTCCAGATACCCTTTTAAAAGCCACAAATTATAAGGCAACGCCGCTGCAACCCCGACCACGATTAATCCTGTCAGGCTGTTTAGCAGGCCAAAATTCAAAAACAGCATGTACACCGCGATCGCGGTCAAAAAAGTTGGGAACATTTGCAGGATCAATATGGTGAGCAGACCCGCTTTTTTCCCTTTAAACTTAAATCGGGAGAAGGCGTACGCACCCAGCGTTGCGATCAACACTCCGCAAATCATGTTCGCCACGGCGACTTTCAAAGTATTCATATACCAGACGGGAAAATTCGTATGTGTCAGCAGATCCCGGTAGTTCTGCAATGTTGCGTTTTCCGGTATGGCCGAAGCATTGGCCAGCCCTTTGGAGGCACCGAATGAGGATCCGATAATCCAAACCACCGGATAAATAATAAGCAGCGCCATAACGATGAGCTCTATATAAATCAGCACCGTTTTCCATTTCCCCGTATGGCTGTTCCGTTTGTTGTTCATACCATCATAGCTCCTCGAAGGTTTTCGATTTCCTCAGATTCCACAAAGAGAACGTTCCGACAATGAAAAAGACGATAATAGACATGACGGCCCCCATATTGTAAAGCCTGTTATCCAGCGTCAATTTGTAAAGCCATGTAATCAACAAATCCGTGCTGCCGGCAAAATTATAATCGGGATTGGAAGGCCCGCCACCGGTCAGGAAGTAAATGACCCCGAAATTGTTGAAATTGCTCACGAATGACATCGTCAATAATGGAGCGGTCGCTTTGTAAACGATCGGAAACGTGATTTTCCAGAACATCTGACCGGATGTCGCTCCGTCAATTCGGGCGGCTTCATAATAACTGTCCGAAATGTTCGTGAGCGTCCCGCCGATCAAGGCCATAAAATAAGGAAAACCTAACCAGAGGTTGATCACCAGGGCCAATATCCGGGCAAGCGTCGTATTATTGGGATCCGTGAACCAGAATATTTTTTCGGAGGTCAGTCCGATATCGACCAGAAACTGGCTGATCGGACCGAACTGTCCGTTAAACATCGATTTGAATACCAGCGCGGAAACCATGCCGGGAATCGCCCAAGGAAGAATATAGATGCTTCGCCACAGCTTTTTGAATTTCACCCGCGGGTTGTTAATAATGACCGCCTGGAAGAATCCCAGGAAATAAGTAGATACCGTTGCGAGAAGGCCCCAGACGATCGTCCAGGTCAATACGCCCAGAAAAGTATGCATCCAGGAAAACACCTGAGTGACGGTGATAAAATTGTCCAGCCCGACCCAATGAATCAGCTTCGTGGGCGGGATATTATTGCGGCTATAATCCGTAAAGGCGATCAATACGCCAAAGACGATCGGAAGGAGGCTGACAAACAACAGCAACACAATGGAAGGAGACAGTACGATGTACGCATACATCGACTCCCAGAGCTTTTTAAAGTACTCGGTCGATTTCTCCCAAACTCCGCTTTCATTGATACTTTTTCTTACCTTTGCGGCATCCCGGATATTCCAGACATAAAAGAACATGAGAATGGCAAAGAACATGATCGCGATGATTCCGTTGACCATCAGCACGATGGAATGGTCGCCTGCGGTCAATCCGGTGATCCCCATCTTTCGGGGCTGGGTGCCCAATGTAATGAGCCCCCAAACCCCTTTCAGAAAGAAACCGCCATTCTCACGAAAGCGAAAACCATGCTCCATTGAGCCGTAATTTCCTGTTCCTATTTCAAGTGCAATGCTACCCACAAACATACAGAAGAAAATAAAACCTTTAAGAAACTGTCTGTTTATGGCTTGTCCCGCTCCCCAAATTACAGAGGAGAAGATACCAACAACCCAATGAGGCATGCCTCGTTCTGCCTTATCGTTCACTTCTCCACACCCTTATCCCGTGAAGGCTTATTTGCGAATTACTCCACCAGAGCCTTCAGTTCCGAATATTCTTTAGTAGCCTTTTGCTGTGCCTGTTCGACGTCCAGAAGGTTATCCCATACGTTTACCACCAGCGAGTCGCCCGACGAGTACAGGTACTCCGGCAGCTGCGGCATCAGGTCAGCGTTCTCCGATTGTGCGATAATTCCGGTAATATGTTCATTGCCTGAAATTCCTTCTACTTTATTGATATTCTCTTCGTTCAGAGCCGGGATAGCTCCGATGGATTGGTGCAGGGCAGCAGCGCCTTCGTCCGAAGCCATAAAATTCAAAAATACTCTTGCTGCCGCAGGATATTTCGTGTAACCGGATACCGCAGCTACGGTAATTCCGGAGAAGGAGGAAGCTTCTTCGCCGGCGGCTGCTTTCGGAAGCTTCGTTACCCCGTATTCGAACCCGTTTTCCGAGGCGGCTTTATCAAAATCTCCAAATACCCATGGTCCTGTGACAACGTATGGCGTCTTGCCTTTCACGAATTCATTCTCGATCGAATCGTAAGAAGCATCCGCAGAGTTGACGTTCCAAATGCTTCTTAAGCCTTTGTAATACTCCAAGCCCTCTTTCAGTTTTGGAGACTCGAAATTCGGGTTATTCAAATCACCGTCTTCGTAGAGGTGCCAGCCCATGGAGGACAGTACCGGATAAGCATAATAGATTTGACCCGCCATAAAACGGATGGTCCACTGGTTTTTTGCCGGATCGTTATAGGTTTTGGCCAGTTCCGAAATTTCTTCCCAAGTAGTCGCAGGCTCTTCACTCCCGGTCAATTCCTTGAGCAGAGTTTTGTTATAGAAAAGAGCGATCGACTCAGTGGAAATAGGAACTCCGTACATTTGGCCGTCTCTGCTTACTACATTGATAAAAGACTCGGAAATTCGTTCTTTCAGCTGAGATTCGTAATTCCCGATTGGAGCTGCTGTTGCATTATCTATAGCACTGCCAAACTCATCATGATTCGTCATAAACACATCGGCGCCCTTACCGGCTTCTCCGTCCAGCGCCATTCTCTCCACGCTTTCGACCTTCGGAACGATTTCGTACTCGATGTTTACGTCGGGATATTTCTTGGCAAACGCTTCTTGCAGGGCTTTACCGTAATCTTCATACTCCACCCATATTTTCAATGGAACTTGTCCGGACGCAATCGGCTCTTCCATGACGTATTCGTTACTTTCTGCATTCCACTCGATTCCCTCGCTTTCTCCGGTATTCGCGGCGTTGCCGGATCCGTTTCCGGAGCCGTTACCGCAACCGGCTAACGCAATCGAGCCTGCAAGCAACAACGATAAACTCAATAATCCCAACCTTTTCATCTCTTTGCCCCCTGTGTACATATTATGATTATGATCAGATAACGCTTACAGCAATTAATACTAGCATCATTTTAGTAAAACATCAACGATATTTAGATAAAATATTTAAGTTAAATTAGTAAAACTTATCTTTCATTATTTCCCTTTTCCGGACAAACAAAAAGAGCAGTAAATGAAACATTACCGCTCTTCTCTCCCTTAAATCGTGCTTTTTCTGACGATCAATTCGGCATTCAGATAAATGGTCTTAACTAAAGTTCTCTTGGCGATGACACGTTCCATTAGCAGCGATATCGCATCCTTGCATAATTCGTACGTATCGATATGAAAAGTAGTTAGCGGCGGAGAAACGTACTTCGCCACGCTGACATTGTTCATGCTTAAGATGCTCACCCTGGCCGGAATCGAGATTTCCTTCTCGTTCAAGGCTTGCAGGCAGCCAACGGCAATCGGATCCGCGGCCACGAAAAAGGCTGTCGGCAGGTTTGGTCCTAAGCCGTCTATAGCGCGAAGCATCAGCTCATATCCGTCATTGACCGAGAAATGTTTGCCTGTAAAAATATATTCCTCATTCAACAGATTCAGCTTGTCCATATAGTCCCGAAAAGATTCTTCCCGAACGTCCATCTTCTCGTATTTGGTATCGGGATCGATATCGATTCCGCCGACAAAACCGATATTACGGTGTCCTTTCGAGAGGTGAAAATCAATGGCCTTTCTGGTAATCCACCGCAAATCAGGCTTGACGGCATCATAATGATCTGGGTCCGGTACGCTATCGATAAAGACGCCATTGGGAGTCAGGGTATGCAAGTAATCCAGCTCTTTGGTGGAAAACCGTCCGACGGCGATAAACCCTTCGATATCCGGGTGGATCGCCTGAATTCCGTCCGAGATTTTATAAGTGGTGATTTCGATATTCCGCTCCGCGGCTTGATTCTCGATTTCAAGACGTATCGTTTTATAGTAAACATCCTCGAGCTCTTCCTTCTCGGAAAACCAGTAAAGAAACGCTACATTTTTGATACTCGGCTGAACGGTTTTCTTCCGATACCCGATCTGGTCCGCGATTTCAAAAATCCGCTCCCTCGTCTTTTCCGTAACCGATAGCTTGGGATCATTATTCAGCACTCTCGACACCGTCGCTATGGATACATTGGCTTTTTCCGCAATTTGTTTAATCGTAGCCACGCTATCCCTCCTAGTTCACGATTTCCATATTACACTATTTTACTTATCAAGTAAATGAAATAGTAAAAGTTTTACTTACATCTAGAATAATTACTTCGGCCTTTCCTCCGGCATCTGCCAAATCGCCGATTAAATTGGCCTCAGCCTCATTCATCCCGCCATAACCTTTTCATTTTCAAGGATATCACCGAGTTTGGAAGCCGGAATTCTTCGTTTTCTTGGCTCCACCCAGCTCGATCTTGGCCGTCTGGACGCAATTTACGGCTAACGGACATAAGGGACCTTAAATGAGCTGATTTCGCAGTTTTGTCATTCTAACGGACACTGGAGACGCTAACGGACAGATTTCTGGTCGAAAGGGAGCCATCGAAGGCTTTTAACGGCTCTGGTGTCCGTTAGATTTTGGGGATCCCCGTTTCGGTGAATTTAACGTCTCTCATGTCCGTTAAATTCAAAAGCCCCTCTGAGAAACTAACTCTCAGAGGGGCTTCGTAATTTCAGAGGATCAAGATTTAAGTCAAATCCGTCTCAAGCTAAGCATGAAAATGTACCAGCTAAATCCGCCCGTAAGCCCTTAGCGTCTTTAAGTTCTCTACGGTCAGCCAGCCCCGCCATTCCTGGTGCCCGGCGGTGCTGACGGCAGGGAAGGGAATGTCCCATCCGCCGTCTTCCTGCTGGTTGCCGGTCATCCAGTCGAGATGCCGATCAAGTTCTTCGGGCGTAATCAAGCGGGAGGCATAAGAACCGGGCGCCGGTGCATATTCAAGCACCTTGTGCACGTAGCCTTCGGCGTGAGGATTCTTTTCGATCCCGTTCGGTCCCGCCAGCCAATCATCGAGCACGGCCTTATACTTGGCGGCCCTTGGATCAGTCTCCAACGCCGCACTACCCAGGAAGGACATCCATTGTGCCGCATCATGATAATCGCCGGGGAGGGATTTCTCGAAACAATCCCATAAGAAGGTAACATTCTTCGCGAACCAATCCTCGTTAAAAAAGTCTTGTCGCATTTGTTGTCTAAACAGCATTCCGATAATGCTTCCCGTAGGGTTGAGTGAGGGAACGCCGTCCTGCTCCGTGGTCCACCATGGGGCATGGGGATAATCGTTCACCACGGTCGTAGCTCTGGGAAATCCGCCATTATCAAGCGTGATTCCTTTCAGATAAGAAAGAACTCCATCCAGTAAGTCGCTATCCCAGCCATCGACTTCCTTGATGACCATTAAAGCCGTCTCTGTCGTGACAGGCTGGCTCTGCGGACAGCGCATGTCCGGTTCTAACGCATTCCCGAAGCCGCCGTCGGCATTCTGATAAGGGCGCAGCGCATTCAGCACCTGCTCTTTGTTGCCATCCTCAAAATGATAGCTAAACCGCATCCGATCCAGCAGCCTCGCACTGCTATATATAAACTTACGGCCTTGTTCAAGTACTTCAGATTGTTTCTGAGTAGTCGTCATATCCCTGCACCTCTTTCATTTTTCAAAGTGGCAATCCGTTGTATTTCAATATGGCATGATGCTTCGAATCACAAACTTCCCTTACAGCAGAAATGGCTTCATCGCGGCGCGCTGCGGCTTCTTCTTCAGGCAAATCCAGAACGATGTCCT
Source organism: Fontibacillus forbon (assembly GCF_046559655.1). Classification (NCBI taxonomy): domain Bacteria; kingdom Bacillati; phylum Bacillota; class Bacilli; order Caryophanales; family Paenibacillaceae; genus Fontibacillus; species Fontibacillus forbon. The sequence goes on from NZ_JBKGFV010000002.1 coordinate 679,947, forward strand.
CGATATCGTAATCCCGAAACCCCCAATGACCGATTACCGCACCTTGAAACATGCCGTCCACCAACAAGTATTGCAGCACTTCCCGGCCTTCGTACCGCTTCTTAAGCTCATCCAACTCGGCGCGGACCAGAAAATCCGACTTATCCAGTACCCAGATCTTTTTCGGAACAGACGCGGCGTCACTTTCTCCAACAGATGAGTCCTCCAAAACAGGATCCCCCTCGCACATCACGCCCGGGCCCCATCCGTTCACTTCGGCTCTTTTGAGCTTGCCTTGCCCCACCAGCCCTTTCACAAGGCTTGCGATCTGCTTGCCGGTCCAACCGCTCCAGCTTTTTATTTGTGACTCCGTAGCAAATACCATCGCTTGCGTAAATCGCAGGACAACTTCTTCCATGGCTTGTGTGCGGCTCTCGGGATCATCCGGAATCTGAAACCATTCCTCGGCAAAAACCAGCCAGCCCGTATCCCAATCGGTATCGGTTTGCTGTTCGAAAAGGATGAAGGCTTTTTGAAATTCCTCAAGCGCTTTACCGATATCTCCGGGCCGATAGGGGAGTTCCTCTTTCAACTGGTCTTTGGATAGACCGCCGGATTCATGAATCAGCGCCAGAATTTCTTGATGAATAGTTCCGAACCGGGTCATCTCCTTCCGGAACGCCGTGGCGTATAGCTTCAAATCCTCCTCCAGCACATAAGCGATACGTCCGCCTTGGAACCGGCCTTTCACCAATTTCCCTTGCTCCCGGATGGCGGACGATACCCCGAAATCGGGGTAAATCGTGCGGTGTATAAGTCGTGGAGGATCTCCCGGACGCGTAAAATGGACCGGAGACATCGGCTGCAATCTGCGGAATAATTCGATATATGCCACCTCGTCCGTGCGGTCGATTAGCGGAAACGTAAGCCCTTGTCTTTTCAACCTTTCAGCCACGGTTACGCCTTGATTCCGTTCTTGCACACTGCTTCCTCCTCATGTATCGTATCTCTCCATCAAATCCGCCGCCCGCTGCCTTAACGAGTCCCGCAGCGACCGGGGTTCAAGCACCTCGGCATCCAAACCTAGACGGAAGAAAAAAGAGATCGCCCAATTCCATTCCGAAGGCGGACAATTAAAGTCAACCTCCCACTCTTCGTCCCCCGTTTGTCTGACAAGCTGCCCGATGTCAGGATCCTGCTCCGCCTGGAGCGCTCCCCGATAAGTAAGTTTGGACCGGATCCGGATTGTCTGTTCAGGGGATCCGTTATCGTCTTCCTCCGGTTTCGGGCGGGCTGCCGCCATCGCTTCGAAGCCCGCGGCCTCCTCCGGAGCCAATTCCTCCAGTTCCTCGATTCGATCCACCCGGAACGTCCGTGTCTCCTCATGCTGATGAGAATAAGCCTTACAATACCAGAAGCCGTGCGCTGCATAGATACGAGCGGGACGTACATCCAAATAGCGCCGGTAGTTTTGTGAACGGTACAGCACATGCAGCCAGCTCCCGTCGGCCGCGTATTTCATCAGCGCATTTAAGTGCGGTGTCCGGGTACGGTGATCCGGCACTTCCAACCCGATATGTTTGAGCCACGGGGATATTTCGCCCAGCGTCTGCTCCGGCAAAGCGGAGCGGATTTTGTCCGTCACCGTCCAACGCGCCTGCCGGAACGGGCCGTCGCTGTATTTCGTCATCCCGTCCAATGACATCAGCAACGTCAGCGCCTCGTCGGAGGTAAGCTGCAGCGGAGGAAGCTTGTAGCCCTCCATAAGCCGATAGCCACCCCCCGGGCCTGGGACCGCATAAAGCGGTACGCCCATTTCCGATAAGGCCTGCATATCGCGCAGCACAGTCCGCTTGGAAACCTCCAGCTTGTCTGCCAACGACTGCGCGGTTTCCGCACGTTGCTGGAGCGCCATTACAATCGCCATCATCCGGTCCATTCGCTTCATATCTGTCCATTTCCTCCCGGTCAAATTCACCTTACCATGACATTGGTGACAACGGACTGTCACTAATTTCGAAGGCTCTCCCCATACTTTTCTCCAAATATTTTTCGATTCCTTTTGAATACCGATGAAAGCCCCTAATTATAAAGGTACCATTCCCAGCTTCACTTTACCCCGACAACGCTATACTCTTATTGGAATTTTTCCAACGAAGAGCTTGCTTCTCAATGTCATCCTCGCTTTGATTGGATGATTTCCAACGGAAATCCCAGAAAGTCATCCTCAGCCGAAAACTTCAGTATGCTCATTGGAATTAATCCAATGATGACCGATAAGGCCGGGACTTAAGAGGATTTACACTGGAAATTTTCCAATCAGGACTGGCAACTTGCACCAACTCCGCCTCCACCGCCACTTCACCCGTAATATCTTTATTCCCCGCACTTTCATCCGGAATATCAACATCCCTCGCGGCACCACCGGCACCTTCGCCACTCACTCGTAACAAATACAAAAAAACACAGCCCGGAAAGAGCTGTGTTCTTCATTATCGTGCTTGGAACCAAACTTTATAAGTGATCCGATAGATTCGGAAGTGATCTTATAATTTGATTACGTTAGCAGCTTGAGGACCACGGTTGCCGTCAGTGATTTCGAACTCAACAGCTTGGCCTTCTTCTAGAGTTTTGAAACCGTCGCCTTGAATTGCGGAGAAATGAACGAATACGTCTTCGCCGCCTTCAACTTGGATAAAGCCATAGCCTTTTTCTGCGTTAAACCATTTAACTGTACCTTTCAAATGAACAACCTCCTAAAAATAATCGTCATCATTGACGAATACCCATATTATACTCTATGCCCCAAGACAATGCAACGTGTCATTTAGGGTGAAATTTCTCCGATTTATCTCGCGGGATGCCTATTATTATTTGCTTTCCTTCAGGGGGTGAGTTATCATTTTACATAAAAATATTTCATTAAAAAGTTGTAATCCTGACGATTTAAACACGCCAAAGATCGGAGCCGTTACCATGATCAAAAAACACGAAATATACAAAAAAGACAAGTGGAATATGATGACTGTAGAGGTACAGGGAAAATACATCATCCTCCGCGAAATTTCCGACCAATGGGGCGAAGAGTCCCATACATTTCTCAGCCGTCCGGCCTTGATGCAGTGGGCGCAGAACCGTTTTCCCAAAGAGGAATACGCCGGCAAGGAAGAAGAATGGCGCGACATCATGAGCGCCTTCAAGCAGGTCTGAACCCGGTTCTGCGGAACCGGCTCAGACCCACAATTCGATAGGAAACGGAGCCACGTGCATGGACAGTTCCAACCTGCTTATTTTTATTATTTGCGCCTTTGCCCTTGGGGTCGTACTTATTCTTACCAGAAATAACATCCCTCCTAAGCTGAGACGCAGTTTTGCAATCACCGCCCTCGTTATGGTAGTACTCGCGTTTGGTTTATTGGTATACAGCTTTTACAGTATGGGCCAGTGAAGTTAATAACGGGTGAAGACCAAGGGCATAATAGGACAATGTCTCTATAAAAAGCGAAAGTTCAAAAAATCACTCCGATGGATTGAACTTCCTCTTTATTTTAAGGGAGGTTTCCTATTTAATATGCGCAAGCCCCGTCTGCTTCCCCTTCTTCTGACTGTATCACTCATGGCTGCCGCCCTGCCGGGTGCAGCGGCCGGCGATCAAGCCGAAGACAATTCGATTTACCCAAATCAAAGGAGGATTCCGATGAGCACATTACCGAAACGTTCCGAAGTAGAAGTAGATAACACCTGGAAACTGGACGATATGTTCCGTGACCAGAAAGCCTGGGACGAGGCTCTCGACAGCCTGAAGCAGCTTAAGATAAAGGCTGCCGACTATGAAGGAAAGCTGGATAGCCCGCAAAATGTTAAAGCCGTTTTTGCTCTGGAGGACGAAATTTCGTTAAATCTGGAGCGACTCTATGTGTATGCCCATTTAAATCATGACCAGGACACCACTAACCCTACATATCAGGCGCTTTCCCAAAAAGCAAAAAAACTGAACGTGGAAATCGGCGAAGCGCTCTCCTTTATTACGCCGGAGATCCTATCCCTGCCGGAAAGTCAACTCGACGAATTAATCGAGAATCCGGAATTGGCCGATTACAAGTTTACCCTGCAGGAAATCAAACGGGAAAAAGCGCATATCCTGAGCAAAACCGAAGAGGCCTTGCTTGCCCAAGTCGGCAATCTGTCGCAGGCGCCGCAAAATATATTCGGCATGATCAACAATGCGGATATCAAGTTCCCTAAAATCAAGGACGAGAACGGGAACGAAGTGGAATTGACTCACGGCAGCTACATTCAATTTCTGGAAAATCCGAACCGCGACGTACGCCGCCGCGCTTTTAAAGCCGTTTATGAAACGTACGGCAAACAAAAAAACACGATTGCGGCGACACTAAGCGCTAATGTCAACAAAAACATGTTTTATTCCAAAGTACGCAAATACCCATCGGTGCTGGAAATGTCACTGTACGGCGACAATATTCCGAAGGAAGTTTACACCAACCTGATCGACACGGTTCATGAGAGCCTTCCGCTTCTGCACCGCTATATGAAACTCCGCAAAAAATTGCTCGGCGTCGACGAGCTTCACATGTACGATCTGTTCGCCCCGCTCGTGGAAGAGTACAAATGGGACATTACTTACGAAGAAGCAAAAAAAATGGTGGAAGACGGTCTGCAACCGCTTGGCGAAAACTATCTCAGCGTGCTGAAGGACGGTTTCGACAACCGTTGGATCGACGTGTACGAGAACGAAGGCAAACGGACCGGCGCTTACAGCTGGGGCGCATATGGAACGCATCCGTACGTACTGTTGAACCACAAGGACAATTTGAACAGCATGTTTACGCTGGCTCATGAAATGGGTCATGCGCTGCATTCTTATTTTTCAGATGAAGCCTTGAAATATCGTGACGCTCAATATACGATCTTCCTGGCCGAAGTCGCCTCCACGACGAATGAAGCGCTGCTGATGGATTACTTGCTGAAACATTCGACCGATCCGAAGCAAAAAATGTACCTGCTGACTTACTATGCCGACCAATTCCGGACTACCTTGTTCCGCCAGACGATGTTCGCCGAGTTCGAGAAGATCATTCACGAGCGAGCCGAAGCCGGCGAATCGCTGACTCCGCAAGAGTTGTCTTCCATCTACTACGATCTCAACCTGAAATATCACGGCAAAGAGATGGCGGTGGATCAGGATATCGAAATGGAATGGGCACGTATTCCCCATTTTTACACGAGCTTTTACGTATACAAATACGCTACCGGTTTCTCGGCGGCTACAAGCTTCTCCAAGCAGATTCTCGAGGAAGGACAACCGGCGGTCGACCGTTATCTGGGTTTCCTGAAGAGCGGCGGCAGCGACTATTCGATCAACATCCTGCGCAAAGCCGGCGTGGATATGTCAACGCCTCAACCGGTCCGCGAAGCGATGAGCGTATTTGAAAGCATCATTGAACAAATGGAGAATTTGACAAAATAAGTGCACGCTTTGCCAGTGAATCCCTTGCTCCTTTCGGGCAAGGGATTTTATACTGTCATAAGAAGGAGGTGTTTCCTCATGAAAATCCAATGGTCTTTAATTCTCGCCTTAATTTTTGCGCTGATCACTGCCGTATTTGCCGTAATCAATGTCGATCCCGTTCAGGTTAACCTGCTGTTCGGTTCGGTCAGCCTCCCGCTGATTTTGCTTATTCTCGGCTCCACGCTTCTCGGCGGCATTATCGTCGGCTCATTCGGCATCTACCGCGGATACCGTCTGCAAAGAGAAGTGAAAACCCTGAACGCGAAGCTCGTACATATCCAAGAGGCAACAGGCTATGTTTTTCCGGAATCCAAAGCGGACGCTGCCGAGCCTGCTGAAGATATCCTTCCCACCCAAGAATAAACACATCATCAGATCATTTAGGAGGCTTATCCATGACCATTCAACCGAATGAATCTTATATTCTGGAATTACTGAAAAAACTGCTCGATACCCCGAGCCCCAGCGGGTTCACCCGGGAAATCATGAACATGATCCGCACCGAAGCGGAAGCGCTCGGTATCGGCTTCTCCCAAAATGAAAAAGGCGGAGCGCTGCTGACGCTAAAAGGCAGCGATTCCTCGCGGAAGATCGCGATCAGCGCGCACGTGGACACGCTTGGAGCCATGGTCCGCGCGATCAACGCAAACGGAACGCTGGCGATCACGTCCGTCGGCGGGTTTATGATGAACAGTATCGAAAACGAATACTGCCAAATTCACACCCGCGAAGGCAAGGTTTATACGGGCACGATTCTGTCCTCTCATCCCTCCGTCCACGTCTACAGCGATGCCCGTGACTTTAAACGCGATGAAAAGAACATGGAGATCCGGATCGACGAACTCGTCGAAAACAAGGACGATGTTCTGAAGCTCGGCATCTCGGTCGGGGACTTCATTTCTTTTGACGCCCGGGCGGTGATTACGCCGAGCGGGTACGTGAAGTCCCGTCACCTGGACGATAAGGCCAGCGTCGCCGCGCTTTTCGGCCTCTTGGAATCCAGCAAGCGCGAAGGCTGGACGCCCCGGCATGATCTGGTCTTCCTCATTTCCAATTATGAGGAAGTCGGTCACGGCGCGTCCTGGATTCCGGACGGCGTGAACGAAATGATCGCCGTGGACATGGGCGCCATGGGCGATAACCTGAGCTGCAAGGAGACCGACGTCTCCATTTGCGCCAAAGACTCCACCGGTCCGTACGATTACGATATGACCGGCAAATTGATCGAGCTTGCGAAGCAGCTCGAAATTCCTTATGCGGTAGATATTTATCCGCATTACGGCTCGGACGCTTCCGCCGCGCTGCACGGCGGACATAACATCCGTGCCGCCCTAATCGGCCCGGGCGTGCATGCCTCGCATGCAATGGAAAGAACGCACACGCAAGCGATTATCAACACGACCAAGCTGCTTGTCGCTTATGTTACCGCCTAGAGCATCTAAGGCGGATCGGTCCAAGCTTCAAAGCCGCTGGATTATGGCGGTCGCAGCGTCGGCGCTGATCGCTCTATGCGTGATTGGCATGCTGTCCTGGGGAAGCATTTACTTGCTTCCTCACCCCTATACGTACTCGAAGACCGTGGCCGCTAGCGGTATTGAACTCCACGCGTTGACCGTGAAGCCGGAGCATATCGAACTTCGGGCCGCGGACCGGCCGCTTCGCGATTACCGCGTATACGGCATTAACGGCGGTTTCTTCTACCAGGACAGCGTATTGTCCATCGCGGTCAACGGAGATGTACCGGTCAAAGGTCAGGCAGGGGGATATGGCTCAGGCTGGTTCAACGCCAAATATCCACGCGGCACGCTGGTCTGGGACGAAGCCGCGAGCCGGTTTTCCGTGCAGGTCGCTTCCTCCGCTGCAGAATTGGACGTGCAAGACCGCAGCCGTTACTTCGCCCAGGGCGGCATCAGTATGAACCTGTGCGACGAAGCGGGCTGGGAAGAAGCCATGCTTCTTGAGCATCTGCCTTACCCGGAAGAGAAGCGTCTACGCTCCGGCCTCGTCTATGACGACACGGGCTTGCTGTGGCTGATCGTTACGCCGACCCGCTGTACGGCGGCCGAATTCCGTACCGCTATTCTGGAGAGGATTGCACCAGACTCCGCCAAGGAAGGAATTTTTCTGGACGGGGACGGCTCCTCGCAATTAAAATCCGCCGAAACTTCGCTGTATGGCGATTCCCGGGATCTCCGGCAGATCATCGCAATTCACTGAATCTTAGGATAAACCTGTTAAAACCGCTCGCATTTCGGGGCGGTTTTTTTGTCCCGCGTGCCCGTCCCCTGTTATAAATTACACAGCGCCGGAATCGAGGCCTTTGGTAAAGTTTGTATATAAAACTTTACGATAAAACTTCTCCGGACAAGTGAAAGGCGGTGCAAGCAGATGGAGGATCTACATGGTCAAGATGTCGTGGAAGAGATTTGCGAAACGACCTTAACCATTGCTTATCATTTGGGTAGATTGTTTTTTACCGATGGCGATTCGATATTACCGAGCAAATTTTTTATTCTTCTGGCAGTTTCCCGGAACGGCCCGTGCATGATTTCGCAAATTGCCGAGCAGGTCGGACTATCGTCCAGCGCCAATACGATCGCGGTCAACAAACTTGTTAAGGAAGGCTTGCTGAAAAGGGTGAAAGACAAGAACGACAAACGGATCTGCTGGATTCAAATCACCCCCGCCGGCCAATCGGTCCTTGATGAAATGATCGGCAAACGGAATCGCGTATTTCAAAGTATTCTTGAAGACTTCTCCGAAGCGCATTTATCGATTTTTCTGCGTTCGCTGGAATCCATTCAGGATAAATTTGCTCTGGAATCGCACTCAACGCCGGCTACAAATGCCATCTTTATACGGGAATAGGTGAACTCTATGCTATTGCAAATCGGACTGGATATTGGATCGACAACCGCAAAAATCATCGTCATGCATCAGTCGGAAATTGTGCATCAACATTATATCCGTCATTATTCGGATATAAAATCGGCGGTTCTCTCCCTCCTGGAACAGGTCATGGAGAAATACCCCGATGCGGAAGCGACCATCTGCATGAGCGGATCTTCCGGGCTCTCCTTGTCGGAGCTCGCCGATATTCCGTTTCTGCAGGAAGTGGTCGCCTGCACGAAAGCGGTCAAACAAGTCGTTCCGGAAAGTGATACTGCCATCGAACTGGGCGGCGAGGACGCCAAGATCATCTATTTCCGCGGCGGAATCGAGCAAAGAATGAACAACGCTTGCGCCGGAGGAACGGGAGCGTTCATCGATCAGATGGCTGCCTTGCTGGAAACTGATCCCGCCGGGCTGAATGAACTGGCGAGCCGACATGAGACGATCTATCCCATCGCCTCCCGCTGTGGAGTGTTCGCCAAAACCGATGTTCAGCCCCTGCTGAACGAAGGAGCCCGGCGGGAGGACATCGCGGCCTCCATCTTCCAAAGCATCGTCAACCAGACGATCAGCGGGCTGGCCTGCGGCCGCCCGATTCGCGGCAAGGTTGCCTTCCTGGGAGGGCCGCTGACGTTCCTGCCCGTCTTGCGGGAACGTTTTGCCGTAACCCTCGGCTTGAAAGAGGATGAAATCCTCTTCCCCGAGCGCAGCCAATACTTTGTCGCCCTTGGCTCGTGCCTGCACGGCTCGGGCGGCGAGTCCCTGCCGCTGGCAAGCTGGCGGCAAAGATTACGGGACGTCGACTTTGCCGCAGCCTCGCAGGGCAAGGACCCGCTGCTTCCGCCTCTGTTCAAGGATAAGCGGGACCTCGAGAATTTCCAGCAGCGCCATAACGCCGCTTCGGCCGCGCGAATGGATCTGGCCGGATACAGCGGTCCCTGCTTCCTTGGCATCGACGCCGGTTCCACGACGACTAAGCTCGTTCTGACCGGCAGCGAGGATCAAATCCTGCATACCTTCTATGCCGGGAATAAGGGCAACCCGCTGGCTTCTGTCCGCGAGGCGTTGAAAGAGGTTTACTCTCTTCTACCGAAGGGTTGTTTCATCGCCCATACTTACGTCACCGGTTACGGCGAAGGCCTGGTCAAGGCCGCATTCCGGGTGGACGGCGGCGAAGTGGAAACCGTCGCCCATTATAAAGCGGCTTCCTCCTTTTTGCCGGATGTCGATTTTATTCTCGACATCGGCGGTCAGGATATGAAGTGCATCAAAATCCGCGGCGGAGCCATCGACTCTTTGATGCTGAACGAAGCCTGCTCGGCCGGCTGCGGTTCGTTTCTGGAGAGCTTTGCCGGTACTCTCGGACTAAGCATTACGGACTTCGCTTCCAAGGCGATGCAATCGAAAGCCCCCGTAGACCTTGGTTCACGCTGTACAGTGTTTATGAACTCCAAGGTGAAGCAGGTACAGAAAGAAGGCGCGACGTTAGCCGATCTGTCCGCGGGGCTCGCCTATTCCGTGGTCAAAAACGCGCTGCAAAAAGTAATCAAAATCCGCAATCCCGAAGAGATGGGTCAGAAGATTATCGTCCAAGGCGGCACCTTCCTGAACGATGCCGTGCTGCGGGCGTTCGAGCAACTGACCGGCCGGGAGGTCGTTCGGCCGGACATCGCGGGAATTATGGGCGCCTATGGCTGCGCTCTGATCGCAAGAGCCAACTATTCCGGTTCGGGGGTTAGCACGATTCTCCCGCACGAAGAACTGGATGCCTTTACCTATGAGGTATCTCATGCCAGATGCTATCTCTGCAGCAATACCTGTGCCATGACCGTAAGCCGCTTTCCCGATAAAAGCTTCCATGTGACCGGCAACCGCTGCGAACGCGGGGCTACCCAGAAAAAAGAAAAAAACGGGCTACCGAATTTGACGGCCTACAAATATGAGCGGATGTTCAACTATCCGTCATTGGAGCCGGCTCAGGCCAGCCGGGGAACGGTCGGCATTCCGCGGGTGCTCAATCTGTTCGAAAATTATCCGTTCTGGCACACTTTCTTTACCCAACTCGGCTACCGGGTCGTATTATCGCCGAAATCATCCAAGAAGCTGTACGAGAGCGGCATGGAGACGATCCCCTCGGAATCGGTCTGCTACCCCGCCAAGCTGGCGCACGGCCATATTCAAAGTCTGATCCGGAGCGGGGTGGACTTTATCTTCTACCCGGCCGTCGTGTACGAAAAGAAAGAGGATGAAGCCGCCGACAATCATTTCAATTGTCCGGTAGTCGCTTCTTATCCGGAAGTCATCCGCACGAACGTGGACGCATTAAAAGAAGGCGGCGTTCCGCTCGTCAGCCCGTTCCTTAATTTCGACTCGGAGCCGGTGCTGCGTAAACGCCTGCTCGAGACGTTTCCTGATATCCCGAAGGAAGAACTTGGGGCTGCATTCGAAGCGGCCTGGGACGAGGCGGAAATGGCCAAGGAGGATGTCCGCAATAAAGGCGAGGAAACGCTCGCCTTCATGAAGAACACGGGAACGAAAGGACTCGTTCTTTGCGGACATCCGTATCATACCGACCCGGAAATCAATCACGGCATTTCCGAGTTGATCACCGGCATGGGCCTGGCCGTGCTGACCGAGGACTCCATTTGCCATCTCGGCACGGTGAAGCATCCGCTGCCGATCGTCAACCAGTGGACCTACCATGGCCGCATGTATCGGGCCGCTTACTACGTTACGGAGCGTGAAGATCTCGAGCTGGTGCAGCTTACTTCGTTCGGCTGCGGCATTGATGCGATTACCGCCGATGCGATTCAGGAAATTCTCGAACGGGAAAGCAAAACGTTTACGCTGATCAAAGTCGACGAAATCAGCAATCTCGGCGCAGCGCGCATTCGTCTGCGCTCCCTGCTGGCCGCGATGAAGGAGCGCGAAGCGGCGATGATGTCGCCGGGCGGCGGCCTTGCCCCTTCCAAGCCGGCCGCATTCACCAAGAAGATGAAAGAAGGATATACGATTCTTGCCCCGCAGGTATCGCCGATCCATTTCGAGCTGTTCGAAACGGTGTTCCGCGAAGCGGGATACCGGCTCAAGGTACTGAAAGCGGCCAGCAAGGAGACGACCGAAGAAGGGCTCAAATTCGTCAACAACGACGCCTGCTATCCGGCCATCGTAACGATCGGGCAAATCGTCGCGGCGCTGAAAAGCGGGGAATACGACCCGGACCGAACCGCGGTCATTTTGACGCAGACGGGCGGCGGATGCCGGGCGACCAACTATATCGGCCTGCTGCGCAAGGCGCTAAAGGAAGCCAAGATGGAGCAAATTCCGGTCATTTCGCTAAACGTCACCGGGCTGGAGAACCAACCGGGGTTCAAGTTGAACCTGAAGATCATCAACCGGCTGATCGCTGCCTCCTGTTGCGGCGATTTGCTAATGCGGCTCCTGTACCGCTTCCGTCCTTATGAGCTTCATCCAGGCGCGACCGAGCTTCTGTTCCGCAAATGGATGAGTATCTCACGGCACTCGCTGCAAAATTTCTCTTTTTCACAATATAAAGACAATATTCGGACGATGGTCGCCGAATTCGAGGCTCTGCCGCTAACCGGGGAGATCAAGCCGCGGGTAGGCATTGTCGGGGAGATTCTGATCAAATTCCACCCCGATGCCAACAACAAACTTGTCGAGGTCATCGAGGCCGAGGGCGGAGAAGCGGTTGTTCCCGATTTTCTCGATTTCATGTTCTACTGTCTATACAATCCGATCTACAAAGCCGATCAGCTTGGCAAAAGCAAAATGTTCGGGTTCGTGAATCCAATGGTGATCAGCTATTTGGAAATGTACCGCAAACCGGTGAAAAAAGCGCTGGAACACAGCCGTTTCCTCACCGCGCCAGAAAGCATTTACAGCCTCGCCGACAAAGCGAGCCGCCTGGTCTCCGTCGGCAACCAGATGGGAGAGGGCTGGTTCCTCACCGCAGAGATGATGGAACTGCTCGATCACGGGGTGAACAATATCGTCTGCATTCAGCCGTTCGCCTGCCTGCCAAATCATATAACAGGCAGGGGTATGGTCAAAGGCTTGAAGGAATTGTATCCGGACGCCAACATCGCGGCGATCGACTATGACGCCGGAGCCAGCGAGGTCAACCAGATCAACCGGATCAAGCTGATGATGTCCATTGCTAGCGGGGTGCTTTGCTAGATAAACCTGTCAAAAACAAAAATCCGTCCGGTGTATCCGGACGGATTTTGCTTTGTTGCTATCCAGGTATATTTCCATGCAGATTCACGGTTTCATCGATAGTTGCCATAAAGGCGTTCCTTTTTCGTTATTACCCGTTCCGCTGGCTTTCGATCTTCTCCGCCAGTTCGTTCAGATACGCCCAGCGCTCCATTAGTTGCTCCAGCTCCGCTTCACTCTTCTGTTGCTCCTGCATCAGCTCCTGGAGCTTGACGGCGTCGCTAGCGGCCGATGCCATTCCTTCGGTAATTGCAACCAAGCGTTGCTCAGCGGCTTCCACCCGCTCGTCGATCGTCTCATATTCACGCTGCTCATTATAGCTGAATTTGAGTTTTTCCCCACGCGCGGGATCCTTGCTTCCTCCGGCAACGGATGCAGGCGCTGTACCGGCGCTTCCGCTTGTGCCTTCCGTGCCCTTGGCTCCGCGCGAACCGCCGGAAACGCCGGTTGACTGAGCGGAGAGTGCAGGGTTCCTGCCCGCGGCTTGAAGGCGCTCCTCATAATCGCTATAATCGCCGACATGCACGGACACCACGCCGCCGCCTTCAAACGCCATAATCTTGTCCACGGTGCGGTCAAGGAAATAACGGTCATGCGAGACGACGAATACGGCGCCCGGAAACTCGTCCAAATAGGACTCCAACACCGTCAGCGTTTGAATATCCAGATCGTTCGTAGGTTCGTCCAGGAGAAGCACGTTTGGGGCGCCCATAAGCACGCGGAGCAGATATAGCCGCCGCTTCTCCCCGCCCGACAGCTTCGCGATCGGCGTCCACTGCATTGCAGGCGGGAAGAGAAACCGCTCCAGCATCTGCGCCGCCGTAATCCGCGATCCGTCCGCGGTCTCGACGACTTCGGCTTCCTCTTTGATATATTCGATCACCCGCTGTTTGCCGTCCATTTCCTGATGCTCCTGGGTGAAATACCCCAGCTTGACCGTTTGGCCGAGCTCGATTTCACCATTTTCAGGCGCAATCACTCCGGCAATCATATTGAGCAGTGTGGACTTGCCGCTGCCGTTCGGGCCGACGATGCCGACGCGGTCGCCTGGCACGGCCGTATAAGTTAAATCTCCGATCAGCAACCGGTCCCCTGCGGATTTGCGCAGCCCGGATATCTCCAGAATTTTGCGCCCCAGCCGGGTCGAAGCCACGGAGATATCGAGCGAATCGCTCTTGAAATCCGTTTTCATGTTTTGCAGTTTTTCAAACCGTTCAATCCGGGCTTTTTGCTTGGTGGAACGCGCTTGAGCCCCGCGCCGGATCCAGGCCAGCTCATTGCGCAGCAGGTTCTGCCGCTTCTGTTCCGAGGCTGCTTCCCGCTCCTCGCGCTCGCTTTTCAGCTCCAGAAACCGGCTGTAATTCGCTTCATAACGGAAAAGGCGACCATGATCCAGCTCCAGCATGACATTGCAGACACGGTCCAGGAAGTACCGGTCATGCGTAATGAGCAGTAGCGCGCCTCGGCGCTTCTGCAAATACGATTCGAGCCAGGCCACGGAATCGTTGTCGATATGGTTGGTAGGCTCGTCCATGATCAGCAGTTCCGATGGAACGATCAGAGCGGACGCCAAGGCGACCCGCTTCCGTTGCCCACCGGACAATTCGCCCATTTTCCGGCCGAAATCGTTAATCCCCAGTCTGGACAAAACGCTCTTGGCGTCGCTCTCCAGGCTCCAAGCCTGAAGCCGGTCCATTTCCTGGCCCAGCTTCGTCACTTTGGCCTGCAAAGCCGTGTCGGACGGCAGCAATTCCAATTCCTCCATGGCTTCCATGTAGGAGGAGACGACCTCCAGTTCGGGGCCTCCATTTTGAAATACGCCGCGCAGTACCGAAATATGGGGGTCGAACTCCGGATTTTGCGCCAAAAAAGTAACCCGGGTATCCCGGTTCACCGATACCTTGCCTTCATCCGCGGAATCCAGTCCGGCGATAACGCGAAGAAACGTTGATTTTCCCGTCCCGTTGACCCCGATCACACCGATCTTATCGTGCTCATCCATGCCGAACGAAACATCCTGAAACAGGATTTTTTCGCCATAGGTTTTCGTTACATGTTCCACCGTCAATATATTCATCAAAGTCTACCTACTTTCTAGAGCCATCTAAGCTTCAAGCAATCCTCTAAATCAGCAGCATGGCAAGTCCCCAGGCTATGAACCCCGCTGCCAGGGAGCTGAGCAAATTCACCGCATCGTTGTTCATCCAGCGGAATCCACGCGCAGGCAGCGTGCTGACCCCGCAGTGAACTTCCACCTCTACGCTTTTGCCGCATACCGGGCAGCGGTTCATCCGCTGTAGCGTCGCGCCAAGGAGAGAATCGGCAAACGCGCCGGCAAAGCCGGACAAACCGCCAACGATAAGCCATTGCCAAAATGTCAAAGTGGATTTGGCCGCCGATCCCGCTGCTTCGCTTTCTCCTCCCGTCCAGCCTAGCAGCACCCAGGCAGCTCCGCCGATCATCATTGCCCCAATCAGCGCCGCAAAGCTGCCGAGCAGCGAAACGCCGCCGGACGTACCGGCGGGAAGCGGCTTCCAGGTCAGCACCGAGCGCGGCGGTTTACGACTGAGCCCGCCCCATTCGGTGGCCCATGTATCGGCCGTTACGGCTCCCATCACGCCCACGAAAACATAAGCCCAGAGCGGATCGGGCCAAATCGCGTTTCCGATACAGGCGACCATGCCAAGCCCGCCATTCGCCAGCACTTGACCTGCGTCCCTACGGCCGGTTTTGGCATAGGACTTCTCCAGTTCCCGTTTCCGGTCCCCGCGGAATTTGGAAAACAACGTGGAAGTAATGAAGAATAGCAGCAATATGCCAAACCAGAAAAGATTGCCCGCTCCATAATATACGGTCCCCATCACGGCCGCAGCGATCATGCCCGAAGGCGACAAAGACCGCTTCCAATAAGCAGCCGCGGAGACCAAAAGGGCGCAGAGCGCCCCGATGATCCAATCACTCATTGTTTTGCCTTAGGACCCGACACAATTTCAAAGCTGCCCAGTTCATTGGAACCGTAAGCGATCTGCAGCCGATCTCCCTGATAGACAGGCCCTACTCCTTCCGGAGTTCCCGTAAATATAAGGTCCCCTTCATCCAGTCCGTATCTGTCGGCAAGGTATTCCACAATTTGCTGCAATGAAAAAATCATATTGCCGATGTTACCCCGTTGCACGAGCTCTCCGTTTTTCCGTAGCGTAAACTCTTCCTCCGCAGTTTCGGCGGCTCCAGGAAAAGCGATGTAAGGCGTAATCGGAGCAGAATTTTTGAAGCCTTTGGCCGGCGTCCACGGCTGTCCCTTTTTCTTCAATTCGTTCTGGACATCGCGCAATGTAAAATCGATCCCGAACGCCATGACGTCTACCAGCTCGTCCACAGTCATGCCGGGTTCGTAGCGTCTGCCGATGCGCAGCACCAGTTCGGTCTCGTAATGGATTTCACCGCGGTTCTCCGGGAGACTCAGCCCCGAACCATCCATCGGAACAACGGCATGGGACGGCTTCAAAAAAATCATCGGCTCGGAAGGCACCTCATTGCCCAATTCCTCGGCGTGGAGCCGGTAATTGCGGCCCACGCAATATACGTTGGAGATCAATTTATTCATTCTTTACGCCTCCTGGGTTCAATAGTTCAGTTAAACGATAGATGGATCAGTTCGGTTCTCTTATCGCTTTGCGCCAAATATCGGGCCGGTTCGTACAAAGGAGAATGTCACCGTGCATGGCGGCCACCCGCCGCATCCGGCGGACGTCATCCAGCGTCCAGGCCATGACTTCAATGCCGCGTCTTGCCGCTTTTCCTGCCAACTCCGCAGATAAATGCCTGTAGTTAATCGAGAGAAAGGAGCATTGCAGCAATTGCAGCCGGAGCAGAAGATCTTTAGGCTTGCCTTCAATAATCAATCCTGTCCGGATTCCCCGGCCGATTTCCTTGATTTTGGCCAACACCCGGGGTTCGAAGGAAGTAAGCACGACATCCTGCTCCATCCTGTGTTTCTTCACGGCGGAGATGATCTTTTCTTCAATACCGGGGTACAAATCCCCCTGGGTTTTGACTTCAATATTGGCCTTTAAACGTCCCTTGATTTTATCCAGAAATTCATCCAGGCAGATCAGCCGTTCCCCGGCATACTCCTTCGATTTCCAACTGCCGGCATCCAGACTACTAAGTTCTCCCCATGTCTTTTCCTTTACGGGTCCCCGTCCGTTCGTCGTCCGGTTTAAATTAAAGTCATGGATCAACAGGGGCACTCCGTCTTTGGAAAGCTGGACGTCAACTTCAATCCAATGAACATAGGGCTGCTCCATCGCGAGTGTGACTGCGGACATTGTATTTTCAGGAGCGATTCCGGAAAATCCCCGATGGGCTACACATAGATTGGACATATTCCAAGCTCCCTCCCTGCTGCAAAATCAAATCAGGTATTGCCCGCCATGTCAGACGATTCGGTCGATTCCACAGTCCCGCTGCTCTTCACCGCTACGGCTTTGACTTTACCGGACGCTTCAATCGTAATTCCCGGCGAGAAGCCTTCTACCTCTTTCAGCAGTTTGGCTCCTTCCTCGTCGGTCATCGGAACCGGCTGGCCCAGCTCCGTTCTGTAAGGAATCAGCTTCATATCGCAATCGCCTTTTCGCGTGCACTCCGCGGCAAAGACGGCTGTCTCCCATGTTTTCGGATCCTTCGATTTCGTAAAAATAAAATTGCCCGTGCTGTACGCGATCCATTTCCCTTTATATTCCTCGAGCCCCTGCAGTACATGCGGATGCCCGCCTACCACCAGATCCGCGCCGGCGTCAATGAAAGCATGAGCCAGCTCTGTCTGGTGCTTTTCGAGCTTTGTTGCCCGCTCCTTGCCCCAATGAACCATTACCAGCACCAGATCGGCATTTTTCCGGGCGTTTTGTATGGACTTCAGCGCCTGTTTCGGATCATAGGCCGCTGCGACTCCCGGATTTTTACCCGCTGTCCAGTGAGACTCGGGAATGACCCGGGTAAAACCGCACAAAGCGATCTTGATCCCTTTCCGCTCGATATATACGGGAGCGTAAGCATCGGTACTATTCTTTCCGGCACCGACATAGTGGAGCTTGCTCTTTTTCAAATGCTGAATCGTGTCCAGCAAACCTTCAACGCCTTGATCAAGCGTATGGTTATTCGCCAGATTAACCGCATCGATCCCTGCTTTGGCAAGTTCGGGTAATGCTTTGGGAGAAGATTTAAACACGAACGTCTTATTTTCTGCCGCCGTGCCTCCCTCCGTTACCGGCGTTTCCAAGTTCACGATGCTGAGATCATCGTTCTGGAACAAATCTTTCACATACCGGTACGGATAATCATAACCTTCCTTTTCAAGCTTCTCGGCCACTTTACTGGAAAAAATCGTATCCCCCGCAAAATGAATCAGAAGCCGGTCTGCAGAGTCGGTTTCCTCCACAGGATCCTTCTCCGGTACCTGTTGGTCATTTCCGCCGGTCAAATCGCCTTCCGGATCGCTCTCGGAAGAGTTGCCGGAATCCGCAGGCTTTTGTACTACAGGATCTCCGTCAGGCTTTTGATTCCCGGAGGCCGGATCTTGTTGGTTCCCGGAGCCGACACGATCGCTTTCTTCTTCATGAATTTCTGACGAAAGATTCCCGTTTTCCGAATCGGCACTGCCCTTCATCGTACGATCAGCCAAAAAAATATAAGCTCCCACGACAACGATGATTAAAATCAGGGATACGTTCAATCCAAGCCAAAAGCGGCTCTGCCGCCGCTGTTTTTCCTGTTTCTTGTTTTTGTGTTTCTCCGAACGTGGTGGATACATGTTTGACTCCTTTTTCCTCATACTCGACTTACTCTTGAACATGATTGATTTTATTATATCAGGTAACCCGAAATAAATAGAACCCCTCGCCTATTTTAAGCGAAGGGTACCTTTTGTCCTAGTCTATATAGCCCGAATGAGCTCATGCGAAACCGGGGTAAACGTAATAGTTTTATTCTTTCTCCTCGGCCTGGAAAATCAAATCGCTGAGCGCCTCCATATAAAGCGGGTCGGTATTCAGCGAATCGATCCGCTCAAGCCGCATATCCAGTTCTTTCGCGATCGCCTTGGCTTCGATATCGAGATCGTACAGCACTTCCAGGTGGTCCGACACAAATCCGACCGGAGCAACCAGCACATCTTCCACCTGCTCCTGACTCAAGCTGCGCAGCGTATCCAAAATGTCGGGGCCCAGCCACGGCTCGGCCGTCCGGCCCGCGCTCTGCCAGGTAAATTGCCAAGAGGTGACGCCTGTCGCTTCGGCAACCGCCCGGGAGGTCTCCATCAATTGATCCTGGTAAGGATCCCCCATTTCCAAAATCTTTTGCGGCAGGCTATGCGCGCTGAACAGAACTCTCACTTTGCTCCGCTCGGCACCCGCTTCCTCGAACAGGTCCAGTTTCTTCGACACTCTTGCGGCCAAAGCCCCAATCAGTTTCGGATGCAGATGATAGCTGCGGATGAATTTCATGGCGATGCCGGCTTCCGCCGCTTTCGCCTCCGCACGCTTGATATAACCGCCGATACTCATCACGGAGTAATGCGGGGCAAGTACAATTCCAACCGCCTTAGTGATGCCATCTCCTGCCATCGCCTCTACGCCGTCTTCAATAAACGGGCTCGCATGTTTTAATCCCTGGTAACATACGAACTCCTTGTCACCATAAGGATTCAACCGGTTCAACGTATCCTGCAGTGCAGCCACCTGATTATCGGTGTTGGCGCGCAGCGGAAATACGCCGCCGACGATCGCCTCATAGCGGTCTTTCAATTCTTTCAGTTGCTCCGCGGTAGGCGGATGACCCCGGCGGATATGCGTATAATAGGTTTCGACCTGATCCAAACTTTGCGGTGTGCCGTAGGACATCACCAAAACGCCGATTTTCGTTTTCATCCTGTTTTCACCTCAACAAGTTCATGTCATAAGTTCAGTTGATAATGACTCCGCTCCCGAATCGCTTTCTCCGAATATTCGTGTGCGAAATGGGTCAACTCCTCCAGCTTCTCGATCGAAGCTTCGGGAAACAATCCGTGGCCGAGATTAAATATGTATCCTGGCTCTTCCACACCCTGATCAATCAATTCCTTGGCATATTGTTTAATGATGTCCATAGGAGCGGTTAAAATATACGGATCTAGGTTGCCCTGAACGGCAAACTTTCCGCCGGTGCGGCGACGTCCCTCCGCAATGGATACGCGCCAGTCAAGGCCGATCACATCGGCCTTAAGCTCCGTCAGTGTCGGCAACAGTTCCCCCGAGCTCACGCCGGGAAAATAAATTTTCGGTACATCCAAATCGTCAAGTTCGGCAAAGATACGGGTAATCGTAGGCAAAACAAAGCGCTCGAAATCTTTAGGCGCTAACGCACCGACCCAGCTGTCGAACAGTTGGAATGCTTTTCCCCCGCTATTCACATGGGCGCGCAAATAGGTGATCACCATGTCGCCGAGTTTGCCCATGAGCTTGTCCCACAATTCCGGCTCTCCGTACATCAGGCTCTTCGTGCGGATATAGCTTTTCGAAGGCCGGCCTTCGATCAGATAACTCGCGATCGTAAACGGCGCGCCGGCAAAAGTGATCAGCGGCACGTCCAGTTCCCGGTCCAAAATAGCGATCGTTTCCAGGATATGCGATAAATCCTTCTCGACGTCGATCGGCTTCAGCCGCTCGATGTCTTCCCTGGATCGGATCGGATTATCGATGACGGGTCCGATATTTTTCACGATATCAAAGTCGATGCCTAATGAAGCAACGGGATTCATTATATCCGAATATAAAATAGCCGCATCCACGCCCAGTTTGCGCACCGGCATCAGCGTAATTTCCGCAGCCAGCTCAGGCTGCCGACAAATTTCGAGTAAACTGTATTTTTCTTTGATTTTCCGGTAATCCGGATCATATCTGCCAGCCTGACGCATGTACCATACAGGGAGACGATCGACTTCCTGTCTGCGGCAAGCCCGGATAAAGCGGTCGTTAAATGCCACGAACCCAGCCTCCAATCATAAATCTTTAATATATATTATGCCTTTTTTAAAAGTAAGTAACAACTGTCACACCGACTTGTCCGATGACAATCATATGACATTCCTCTGCCGGAGCGCCTGACAAATTGTGCTATACTGTAAAGACTTTGTTTTCCAACCAGATGACCTGAAAGGAAGTGAAAGCACATTGCAGACCTGGAAAGTCAATGTCATTGTGCTTTGGTTCGGACAGTTTCTGGTCAATGCCGGAATGACGATGATTACGCCATTTTTGTCGCTGTATCTGGCCAGAAACCTGCATGTGCAAGGCGAGCATGCCATCGGCATTTGGGCGGGGCTGATCTTCGCCGCCAATTTCGCCACATCCTTTATATTTCAGCCGCTGTGGGGCAAGCTTGCCGACAAATACGGCCGCAAAATCATGCTCCTGCGTTCGGGCTTCGGCATGGCCATTGTCATTACTCTCATGGGCTTTGCCACCCAGCCATGGCATTTGCTGGCCCTGCGCCTGCTGAACGGCACGATCTCCGGCTTTAATCCGGCCGCCGTCGCCCTGGTCTCCGGCACAGCTCCGAAGGAGCGGATGGGCTTTGCGATGGGCACCATCCAGTCGGGGACCGTGGCCGGTACCATCCTTGGACCGCTGATCGGCGGCCTGATGGCGGAATATGTCGGTTTTCGCCCTATTTTTTATATCACGGGCGCCCTGCTGTTTGTCGCCTCCATGCTCGCCTTACTGTTTGTTCGCGAGAAATTCGACCGGGAAGAAGCGGCCCACACGCCGCAAATCTCCGTATTGCAAGGATTCGTCGAGCTGAACAAAACGCCTCAACTGACCGCCTTGTTCGCGGTAACGTTCCTGCTTCAATTCGCCATGCTTAGCCCGATGTCCTTGCTCCCTCTCTATGTCGAGAAGCTGCACGGCGTTGCTACGGACGTCCCCTTTTGGGCCGGGTTCGTTACAGCCGTCACCGGCATTTCAAACATGGTCACCTCCCCTGTACTGGGACGGTTCAGCGATAAAGTCGGAGCGCACCGAATTTTAACGTTCTCATTGATTGGCGCCGCCGCTACCCTAATTCCGCAAGCATTCGTACAATCGGTGTGGCAGCTCATCCTCGTCCGTTTCCTGATGGGGATCTTCATGGGCGGACTCCTGCCGAGCGTGAACGCGCTGATCCGGTTCTACACCCCGGACGGCATGGAAAGCCGGGCCTTCGGTTTCAACAGCAGCACGCTTGCGCTCGGCAACATGCTCGGTTCCCTGGTCGGCGGGTTCCTCTCCGGCTTCATCGGAATCGAGGGCATCTTCATCATCTCCGGCATCCTGCTGTTCTTCAACACCGCCTGGGTAAGATGGAAACTCTACGCCAAGCCGAAAATGACCTCGTTCAGGTAAACTAACTTCTTCTTCGCAAACAAACCCGTCCGGTTGTTCCGGGCGGGTTTGTTTTGGTTAATTATGCACAGCTCCCGCCCGGCGCTCGGTCTTACCCTACATGACGGCGGCCGATCACATGCGGTCTTTCCATCAAACAATCGGATGAACGCTGGAGTGCAGAGGTTAAAATGGCGCACAAGTTACGAAGCTATGTGGTTGCTAATTGCTAAACTCGATGCGAATGATGGTTATAGGGCTTGTGGTTAGTTGTAGGGCTTGTGGTTAAAGGTTGATATAGAACGGGCGAGTGTGGTTTGTGAAGGTACAATGTTAGTCTATGGCTGTTTGCGGATACTCGGTTACTTATTTTCCGGTAGCGGTTTACCCACAAATGTATCACGAAACTCTAAAGTTACTTTATAAACAGGGTGCCATGTATCTGCCATAGCGTTCAATCTTAGTCGTACATCAAAACTAATATTCAACTGTAAGAAATCCAGTTAATTTCGCCCGCGCGCGGCAGGCTGCACCAAGGTCAGCTATAGCCGCCTGCTCTGGATCGAATTAACTGGATAATATACAGTTAATTCCGGACTTTGGCGCCGGTTTGGAGAAATAACTGGATAACATGCAGTTATTTTCTTCATTTCTGCGCCTCCGCTTGCAAAATGGCCCAATTAGCTGGAGGTTTTCCAGTTAATTCGGCCATTTTGCTCTTTCGAGCGAAATTAACTGTAGGAAATCCAGTTAATTTCTTCCGCGCGTTGCAGGCGGCGCCTTGGTCAGCTATAGCCGCCTGCTCTGGATCGAATTAACTGGATAAATACAGTTAATTCCGGACTTTGGCGCCGGTTTGGAGAAATAACTGGATAACATGCAGTTATTTTCTTCATTTCTGCGCCTCCGCTTGCAAAATGGCCCAATTAGCTGGAGGTTTTCCAGTTAATTCGGCCATTTTGCTCTTTCGAGCGAAATTAACTGTAGGAAATCCAGTTAATTTCGTCCGCGCGTTGCAGGCGGCGCCTTGGTCAGCTATAGCCGCCTGACCTGGATTGAATTAACTGGATAATATACAGTTAATTCCAGACTTTGGCGCCGGTTTGTAGAAATAACTGGATAACATGCAGTTATTTTCTTCATTTCTGCGCCCCCGCTTGCAAAATGGCCCAATTAGCTGGAGGTTTTCCAGTTAATTCGGCCAGTTTGCTCTTTCGAGCGAAATTAACTGTAAGAAATCCAGTTAATTTCGTCCGCGCGTTGCAGGCGGCGCCTTGGTCAGATTGAAGCAGCCGCTTACCCGGCTACTTCACGACCGCCAGCGCCAAGCCATCATAGGCTGGCAACATGCTGCTGATCAGCCGCTCATCGGTGGCGATCATTTCATTGAATTTCCGCATCGCAAGGACGGAAGGGCCGTTCTTGTCCGGATTCAGCGTTCGGCCGCGCAGCAAAGTATTGTCCCCGGCGATAATCGCGCCGGGCTTGGCAAGCCGGATCGCGTATTCCAGGTATACGGGATAGTTTTCTTTGTCGGCATCGATCAAGAAAAAGTCAAACTGTTCGCCCCGGCTCTCCAACTGCTTCAAGCTATCCAGCGCCGGGCCTACCATGTATTCGGTTACTCCGCCAAAGCCTGCGAGTTCCAGATTCCGACGAGCCAAAGCGGCATTTTCCTCTTTTAGCTCCAAGGAAATCAGACGGCCGCCTTCCTTCATCCCGCGCGCCAGGCAAACGCCGCTATAGCCGCCGAGAGCCCCGATTTCAAGAATGGAGCTGGCCCCGGAAACAGTCGCAAGCATCGTCAACAGCCTGCCGTAGCCCGGTGCGATCGACACGTCGTTCATACCGCTCTCTTTTATAGATAGGGTTACATTACTCAGGATTTCATCTTCCATATAGATAGCTTCACTATATTCTTCAGGGGTCATTGTCCCGCACACTCCTCTAGTTATCGTACCGGTCAAAATCATTCAAACCTTCAACGGGGAACTTGAGCCATTGAACCGAAGTCCTCGATATCCCCGTTTCAATTTCCCGTTTGTATCTTATTTAACATTGGCCTATACTGAATTGTATGGTTTTTACATACGAACCACAAGTATTTCACGGAGTTGATAGAATAGCATGTCAGAACAAACAAAACAATTGGAACTCATCGCTACCGCGCCGATGGGACTCGAGGCCGTCGTAGCCCGCGAGCTTAAAGATTTGGGCTACCAGGATACCTTGGTCGAAAACGGCCGGGTTACGTTCAAAGGAGACTTGTCCGATATTTGCCGGTGCAATTTGTGGCTGCGGACCTCCGACCGGATTCTGATCAAGATGGGCGAGTTTACCGCGCTCACCTTCGATGAACTGTTTGAAGGAACGAAGGCCTTGCCTTGGCAGGACTGGATTCCTGTCCATGGCGAGTTTCCCGTGGAGGGGCGGTCGCATAAATCGCAACTCAGCAGCGTTCCCGCCTGTCAAGGGATCGTCAAAAAAGCGGTCGTCGAGAAATTAAAGGAAAGTTACCACAACGAGTGGTTCGATGAAAACGGACCGCGTTACGTTATCGAAATCAACCTGCTGAACGACAAGGCGCTCTTGACGCTGGACACCACCGGCCCGGCGCTGCACAAGCGCGGCTATCGTAAAATCGCGACCGAAGCGCCGCTGAAGGAAACGATGGCCGCGGCCATGATTTTGCTCAGCCGCTGGAACCAGAACCCGTCGCGGCCGTTCTACGATCCGTGCTGCGGGTCGGGCACGCTGCCGATCGAGGCGGCGATGATCGCTTGGAACATCGCTCCGGGGCTGCGGCGGACGTTCAATTCGGAAGCCTGGCCGGTACTGCCGGAATCGATGTGGCAGGAAGCCCGCGATGAGGCGATCGATGCCGTAAAGGACGATATTCCGCTGAATATTGCCGGCAGCGACATCGACGCGCAGGCGATCGAAGTCGCCGAAGCAGCGGCCAAAGCCGCGGGTCTCTCCAAGGAAATCACCTTCCGCCAACTGCCGGCCGTCAAAATTCAGCCGGAAGGCGATTACGGCTGCATGATTACGAACCCGCCGTACGGCGAACGAATCGGCGAGGAAAAAGAGGTGCGCCGGCTGATTTCCCAGCTTGGCCGCGTTACCGCCGAGCTGCCGACCTGGTCGTTTTTCGCGCTGACACCGACAAAGCAGTTCGAGCACGATTTTCAGCGCAAGGCGGATAAACGCCGGAAGCTATTCAACGGCCGTATCGAATGTCAATATTTGCAGTTTCTCGGACCCCTTCCCCCGCGGCATTAATGCCCGGGAGGAGGGTTTCTCCGTTTTGGAATGGAAAGGAGGTAAGCCCAGCATGGCATCACTAGGCGATAAACCGAAAAGCTTTTTTAGGAAACTAACCCATTACCGCAATTTTGAGTATATTTTGTTCACGCTGATCATTTTTTTCAAACTGCATCTTCTCCACGACAATCTTCACGCCCGGTACATCGACATGAATCTGCTGGATGACGTGATCGCCATCGGCTCCATCCTGCTGGTCTCGTTCTGGACGCTCTGGCTGCCCCGTCGGGGCCGGGCCTTTGCTTTGATAATCCTGAATTTACTGCTGACGGCACTTATTTTTTCGGATCTGGTCTATTACCGCTACTTCGGCGACTTCATTACGGTTCCGGTACTGTTGCAAGCAGGCCAGGTCGGTGAGTTGGGTGACAGCATCCTGTCTTTGATCCATGCCAAGGACCTTTGGCTTATCTCAGACTGGATCATTTGGTTGGTGATCAAAACAGCTCTCTTCTTCTATCGGCGCAACACAAGCACAAAACACTACACCGGAAGCCGGCGCTCCCGCGCGTTCTACGGAACAACCCGTAACGGCCAAACGCTAACCTGCCGATCGCGCTGGTTGTCCCGTTTGGTCACGGGCCTCGCCGTCTTTGTACTCGGTTTTGTCATTACAATGGGGCCGATCCGTTTCTACGCCAAAACGTGGGCGGTCGGGCTTTTCGAGGGCGGCTGGTGGAACATTTCGCTATACAATGTCACCGGTCTGCTTGGATTCCATTACTATGACGCCTACCGTTACGCCAAAGAGCATCTCGGCGGCAAGCCGGAGCTGTCGGACCAGGAAAAGGAAACCGCTCGGCAATGGTTTGAAGACGCTGGCGACGCCCGTAACGAGAACAATGACACTTTTGGGGCTTACAAAGGAAGTAACGTCCTGGTCGTCCAGGTGGAAGCGTTCATGAACTTCATGATCGGAAAAGAGATCGGCGGGGAGGAAATCACCCCGAATTTCAACAAACTGATGCAGGAAAGCCTTTATTTTTCAAACTATTATCACCAAACGGGGCAGGGAAGAACTTCGGATGCGGACTTCTCCTCGCAGAGCTCCTTGCATCCCCTGCCAACCGGGTCGGTTTTTGTGCGGTATCCGGACCACTCGTATGATACGCTGCCGCAAATTCTTGGCCAGAACGGCTATGAAACCGGCGCTTTCCACGCTTACGAGGGCAGCTTCTGGAACCGGATCAATATGTACAAAGCTATGGGATACGACCATTTTTACAGTAAAAAAGATTACAAGATGGATGAATCGCTCGGCTGGTCGCTCGGGGACAAATCATTTTTCCGCCAGTCGCTTGGATTCATGACTAATGAACAACAGCCTTTTTATTCATTTTTGATTACGCTGTCCAGCCATCACCCCTACTCTCTTCCGGCCTCGGTCCGCCAGCTTGATACGGGGGAATTCAAAGATACGATCTTCGGCAAATATCTGGAGTCGATCCATTATGCGGATGCCGCTCTTGGCGAACTGGTAGAGGGTATGAAACAGGACGGAATCTGGGATAACACCATCCTTTATGTATACGGGGATCATGACAACTCGATCACGGACAAGGCCGATTATGAAAAATTCCTCGGCAAGCCGCTGAACGAGCTCGACATGCATCAAATCATGAATCAGGTACCGCTGCTGGTCCATCTGCCCGACGGCAAAAACAGCGGAATTTACGATCAGGCGGCTGGGCAGCTCGATATGGCTCCATCGCTTCTTCATCTGTTGGGGATTCCGAGTGATTCCTATTACATGATGGGCAATAACCTTTTCGCCTCCGGGGGCAAATTCGTCGTTTTGCGCTCCGGGGCTTTTACGGACGGAAAACTGTACTACATCCCTTCCCCGGACAATCTTTTTGAAAACGGGACCTGCTACGATCTGTCTACCCGAGAAAAGACGGATATCGAGAAATGCCGGGTTCCGCACGAAGAAGTCAAGAAACGGCTGCAGATTTCCGACGATCTGATCATGACCGATTTGATTCCGGAGCTGCGAAACAACCAAGACATTCAAAATCGCTAAATAAAACAAGGACCTGAATTCCGTTACCAAGGGAACAGGTCCTTTGTGCATCAGTTATCAATCACCTTCTAGGGGGCTTTAGTGCCTGCTAAAGGATGTAGCTTGGACAAAAGGATTGTTCTATACTGGTAGAAGTAGCAAAAGCAGCATCACTATTCTTAGGAGGCGTAAAGCATGGACAGATTCGGAATGAACGTCAAATTTACGACTAAAGCAGGACAAAGGGACACCTTGGTGCAAATCCTGCTGAGCGCCGCAGCCGCAATGGAAGCGATCCCTGAGTGCGAAAAATATATAGTCAGCGTATCGGATTCCGAGCCGGACACGATCTGGGTGAATGAGATCTGGAACGATGCCGGGGCTCATAAGGCTTCATTGGACCAGGAGGCCACTAAAGTCTCGATTCAGCAGGCAATGCCGCTCATCGCCGGAGTCGAGTCTTTTCAGATCAAGCCCGTTGGCGGCAAAGGATTGTAACCCATGACAAAATCCATCGTAGAAAAACTCAATTTGCACAAATACAAAAAAGCCGCTGTTTTAAATCTGCCTTCTGGGGCCGACTATCTGGCGGAATTGCCGACGTACGATCATGAACTTGCCGAAAGCAAGTACGACCTTATCTTTGCCTTTGTGCTGGATATGGAATCTTTGAAGCAGCTTACGAACCGAATTATCGCCGAAAACCGCCTTGAGAAAGACGGATATCTGTTCATGGCTTATCCGAAAAAGGGTAACAAAATATACCCTACTTTCATTCACCGCGATGATTTATTGGACGGGCTGGGTGCGGACGAAGACGGATACGTTGGAACGAGCGATATCAAATTTGCCCGTATGGTAGGACTAGATGACGTCTTTACGGTCGTGGGTTTGAAAGAGGCTGCTTCAAGCAAACATCAGGCCAAGACCGCAGCGAGTCAGCGCGTAGATGATTATGAAGCAATGATCCCGAAGGTGGAGCAAGATTTGCAGGAAAACGCGGAATTACTTACCTTTTATCGGTCATTGACACCGGGTTATCAAAAAGATTGGGCCAGATACGTTTACAGCGCCAAACAAGAGGAGACGAAAACCAAGCGCCGGGAAGAGATGAAAACCATCCTTGGTGCAGGTTATAAGAGCCGCGAACTATACCGAAAAGAACAATAAGTCCAGGTGTTCATTCACATATGAAATCCAGCAAAAAGCCGCCCTGATCCGAGGATCACGGCGGCTTTATTTTTCACGCTTATTCTTTAGGTTTCTTTACAAAGGGCGCGGCCTTCGCCAGCACTTCGTCCTCCGTCGGTCCGCTGACATAGCGGCCGTTAATATAGACGAAAGGTCTTTTGCCGCACGGTCCGCAATACGATTTGCAGCCGATTTTGATCTCGGCGTCCGGCGCCAATTTCTGCAGCTTCGGCACAAACGTCTTCATGCGGATATGATTGCACTTATCGCATATTCGTATATCGTTAGCCATGCTTTTCCCTTCTTTATCGTATGCTGATTAGTGATCTCCGTGGTTTCCTTTGGAAGGATTCGTAATGACAAAGCCCTCTTGCGGGAAATACAGATAATCGATCTTAACGCCATCCAGCAACGGCTCGTCCTTATCGATAATCACATCGATTTCCTTGTCGGTCGATACGATATGGTCGTTTTCTTTCGGCTTGACCAAATCCATGCCGTAGTGAGCGTGGTCTCCATGAGCATGCGTAATGAGCACCTTCAAAACCAGCCCTTTATTCTCTTCCTTGTCCAGCTCTTTCTTTATCACTTTCGCCGCATTGCGGGTAATCTTGACGCTCATATGATCTCTCCTGTCCTGTCCAAAATAACATCCTCAACATTCCTATTGTAAAGAATCATCGTCTATCGTGCAACATTACTTTGTATGCAGATCGGGCAAGGCCCGTCCTTTTCCAAGGCACAGAACTTCTAGTTCATTAATTCAGTCGTTTCACCTCGGGCCGGTCTTTCCGTTCCGCCCGTGACACGAACCAGTTCATTAACAGCATCGTTACTGCCATGTCATCGATCGGGATCAAGGGCAGTACGTCCGGCAACACCCAATATAATAAGGCGGGTACCACAAGAAGCAACTTGTCCGTGAAAGGAACCCGAGGAGAACGCAATAACCCGGGAAGCCGGCGAAATACATGCGACCAATGGCGCAATGACCAGATTTTTGACCATTTCATTGCCAATCCCCCCTTATATAAGTAACATACCCTTTTTTCATAGTAATCAACTTTAATTTTATTATTGCAAAAAGTAACTTTCTTGTCCAAATCCGGCAGCATGCTAATAACGAATTGAAATAATTATGAGGATGAAACCCGTTTGGTCGCCTATTGCACAACTTTCTTCGATGTCGAACTTAGAAAAGCGGTCCCGCCGGGCTAGGGAACTAGTAATATTCAAAAAAAGCTGCGCTCATCACACGAGCCCAATCCATAGTGCCGTCCCAGGCACGGTGCGACTCCGAAAAGAAGGAGAAGCCGTTCTTGATCGTGGGAGGCCAGATAAACTGTGTTATGTTGGGGAATAAACTACTAGATTGGATTTTTCCAGCGAGGCTTAATTGTACCGGGCGTTGAGTAGCTTGGTTGGAGATTTTCCAGCGAATTACGGGTAAAGGGCGCTTGTGTAGTGCTTGATTGGAGAATATCCATCTAAAATTGTTACTATACCTGCAAAAGGGTCCATTTCAGCATTTTACGTTGGAAATTTTCCAACGAAGCAGGTCACCTTCCTCTGAATTCTATTTCTCATTGGAAAATATCCAATGGGGCGAAGGAGAAATCAAAAGTATCGGTCTCTGGCTGAGACACATCTCTTCATAGACTACTCCTTGCCTGGATCCACCTCAGAAAGGACAGAAAAATCCGGAGGTAAGCCCATCTACCCCCGAATAAATTCCGCCAAAATCGGCGCCAAGCCCTTATAGATTTCGTCAAACTGCTCCACGGGCAGCGGGTTTACACCCTCCCCCGCCTCAACGGTAAAACCGGGTCTGCGGAACTCGTCGATGAACCAGTCCTTGTAGCCCGCATCGCTCCCGCTAAGCTTGACGGCGCGGTACCCGCCAACGCCACAGCCGTTGCTACTGCCGTCGCCGCCGGCCGCCGCTGCAAGCCGCGCGGCCATGGCTTCCGCTTCCCGCGGCTCGCGGTCGCGGTAGTTCCAATAAATCTCCTTGCCCTGCGTGTGCAAGGAGAGCACCCGGCTGAAGCGCTCCGCGCGCGTCAGCTCGGCCAGCGCGGCCGCCTCCGGCTCGCTGAGCGGATGCGGGCCGCCGTAGTCCTGCGGCGCCGGGGCCGTCAGCCCCCGGCGCTCCCGCTCCAGTTCCCAGCAGGCCGGGAACTGGTCGTTCAAATCGACGCCGCGGATATTGGCCTTCCAGCGGCGAAAATCCCCGCTGCCGCCGTTCCACGCGGCCAGTTCCTCCGCCCAGGTACAGCCGGGCGGGATGCCGTCCTGCGCCAGGTCGGCGCCGTCCGGGTTCGCCATCGGCACCGCCCAGAGCGTGACCGCGTCCAACTCGCAGGCATGCCCTGCACCGCGCCCCGCGGCCAGCTCTTCCACGAAGCGGAGCAGCAGCGGAGCCGTGATCCACTCATTCGCATGGACCGCGGCATTGATGTGCACCGGCTCGGGCCCTTTCCCCAGGATTAGCGCATATAACGGCTTTCCGAGCACGCTGCTTCCGATTTGACGGCAGCTCAAGCCTTCATAGATTTGCAGCAAAGCATTCATTTGAGCCATAAAGTCGGCATTGCGATATCCTCCACGCTCCATCGTGACAATGGGACGACGAATTTCATCTTCTGCGGCAGCCAGATTTTCCAAGCCCCCTCTCCAAATTACATCATCCAATTCGCGAGAACATCCTACACCGAAAATTTGCGGTACTCCCCTACCCGGCCCCAAGGCGCATTCCAAAAACAATCAACGCCAAGACAAACAGATGGACCGGATAAAAAGACCGCCACACCCAGGACGGCATACGCCAGGACTCCAATCTTCTCCAGATGCCTGGCCCGAAGGCGATAATCAGCGTCGGCAAGAGGCTGACCATTTGAATGACCCAGCCGTAAGACAAGAGATAAACGATATTCAGCAGCAAATGCATCAGCAGCATTTGCGTGGAACGCGCATATTTGAATATAAGCACCAGAAGCAGTCCATATGCCCCGTAATCAAACGGAAGCACCTCCATGACAATGCATGCGCCTGCTTTAACCAGAACCGACAGGGGCCCCGGCTTGATGCTGTCCAAAAGCCGCAGCACGAGCATAGCCGCCAGCAAGGTCGCGACCACGTTCAAACCGTCATTCAGTACCAATTGATAAGGGATTTGGGACACGACCGCAATCAACAGCAGCCTGATCGCATATCTTCTAAAATTCGAAGTGCGCGCGTAACCTTGAACAAGCGCATAGGCATAAATCGGAAACGCGATTCGGCCGATCACTCTCCATAACAAGTCGCCGGGAAAAAACAGCAGTCCGACATGGTCGATCAGCATCGTTATCATGGCAATCAGCTGCATAAGAATACTCCTTTTTACTTAAAAATGATTTCTTTTTAAAGCAAATTTGCTTACACTGAAATTACAGGTTGATGCTTGCTAAATTGATGGGGGAATAACCATGTATTTATTTATCGTGAACAGGAATTCCGGAAACGGAGGAGGCTACCGGGTTTGGAAAAAAATCCAGGAGATTCTGCACCACCGGAGCATACCTTATGATTATATATTTACCCAGAGCGCGGAGGAAGCGCATTCATATCTAAAAGACCAGCTAGCCAGCAAAACCGGCTGGAGCGCGGTGGGCGTCGTTGGCGGGGATGGAACGATCCACAGCCTGCTGCCGGCCATGCGTGATTCGGGTGTTCCACTCGCCGTCTTTCCGGCCGGTTCCGGCAATGATACAGCCCGAGGCTTCCGCATTCCGAGGAAAACGGCCGCCGCACTGGATATCATGCTGGAGGGGATGCCCCGGAACGCCGATCTTATCTCCATCTCCGGCGGAAGTACGCTTACCGCGCTAGCCGTCGGTTTTGACGCCGAAGTGGCGCATAATGTAAACCGCAGCCGTTACAAAAAAATATGCAACTGGTTCGGCATGGGCCGTCTTGCCTACGTTATCGGCGTCTTTCATACGCTGCTCACATTCCGCCCCGCTCCGCTGACCGTCGAATGCGACGGAAAAGAATACGCGTATACGTCGGCCTGGCTAGCAGCAGTCAACAACGTGACCACCTATGGGGGCGGACTTTCGATCTGCCCTGAGGCTAAACCCGATGACGGGTTGCTGGACATCTGCATCGTTCACGACTGCTCGCGCTTTAAGCTGATGCTGCTGTTTCCTACGCTGCTGTTCGGCAAGCATACCCGTTTTTCATTCGTAAGCATGCTCCGCGGGCAGAACGTCACCGTCCACAGCAGCCTGCCCAGGCTGGCTCTCGGAGACGGCGAACATGTTACTTCGACCCCGCTCACCGCATCGGCGGATCCAGGAGCCTTACGGGTCATGTGTCCGCATACCCTTGCCGTATAACTGACTCTGTACAAAAAAACCTTTGGCGGGAATACTCCTGTCCAAAGGTTTTTTGTTTCATCTGGAAGGATTCGAGACCTGCCAGACGATGGGCGTCAGTTCAATTTGCTTGCCCAGCCATTGTAGCGCGATTTTACGGAACATTTCCGGATCCCCGCTGCAGAAAAACTGGTGAACCGGAATGTCGCTTCCCCGTGCCAGCCGTCCTTTTTGATGCAGTACCGTGCTGATCTCCCTGGCGGTCTCATCTGCGGAACTGATGAGCTTGACCGCAGGACCCATCACCTGGTTCATCGTTGTTTTCAAAAATGGATAATGAGTACAACCCAATATCATACAATCGATCGGGTACTGTTTAATTTCGCGAAGCGCTTCCTGGACAACCTCCAGCGCTTCCGGCATTTCGTAACGTCCCTGTTCCACCAACGGAACCAGCGTGGGACAGGCCTCACTGACGATTTCAATCGCCGGATTCAGCTCTTTTAGCGCAGCGGTGTACGCGCCGCTCCGAATCGTGCCGATCGTCCCGATGACGCCGACTTTCCCCGTCTTGGTCGCGCTGATTGCTGCACGCGCCCCTGGATAAATGACGCCGATGACGGGAATCGAAACTTTGGCTTGGATATAATCCAAAGCCGCCGCTGTTGCGGTATTGCACGCGATTACGATCATTTTAGGGTCGAATTGAATCAAAAAATCTACAATTTGCTCGGTAAACAGGCGCACCTCTTCAGAGGAACGGGGTCCATAGGGGGTGCGCGCGGTATCCCCGAAATAAATAATTTTTTCTCTAGGCAACTGTCTCATAACTTCTTTGACGACAGTGAGGCCTCCCACGCCCGAGTCTAGTATTGCGATGGCTTGCTGCACGAACATACCGCTTCCTTTTGCCAAAATTTGAATTGCTTTTTCTCTTCTACTTTATGTTTTTTCGGCATAAAGCGTACCTAAATCTTAACTTAATTTATATTGCGGTACAACCAAAAGGGCTGCTGCCATTTTTATCCTTAACGCAACAAAAAGACCCTTTCGGGTCTCTTTGCATCTCAGGTTCCGAAATTTACAGTTTTTGTTCCGGGTCCGTATCCACTGCCAGAACGGTATCTTCAGCAAAAGGTTGAGTGGCATCGGATTCTCCAGTTGCCGCAGCTTCAATCGCCGTTTCCTCCGCTACTCCGATCAAGGCCGTTTCTTCGGGAGCGGATGTCTCTTCTTCCCCGAAGGAAGAAATCAGCACTTCCTTGTCATCGGCTTCCGCTGTCCCCTTGGCTCCACGCCATGCCTGGAAATCGCTCACCAGGCCCTCAGCCGTTTCCTTGACCTTGCTGGCCAGTTGACTGCTCTGTTCGCTGACTTTCCCGGCTACTTCCTGAGTTTTCTCCCCAACCTGACGTGCCCCATCGGCGATATCCTTACGCAGCTCGCGTCCGGGTTTCGGAGCAAACAACAACGCTGTCACCGAACCTACGATCGTACCGATGGCGGCACCCCAAATCCAACCTTTATTCCCTTTACCCACGTTTCATCTCTCCTTGTCAGGCACATGCCCCGGTTAACATGACGGGAAGTGATTCCCCTTCACTCAAATCAGGGCGAATGCCTATATCGTTAATGTATTATAAGCAAAACGGGCTTATCCCGTCACACTTCTTTACAAAAAAAATGGGCACCTGTTATGACGTGATTCCTTCCTTGTCCAAATACTCTCTCACACGACGGGAAAAATCATCCAAAACCTTCGGAAGACGTCCTGCAAGAGCATGACTTCCGCTCCGATCCCAGTCAAAATACTCCTGAACCAGCGGTTTCCGCAACCGGACCAGTTCGGTGAGCACCTGAAACAGCCCGTCATCGATTACTTTCTCGTCATGCATGATTTCTACGATATCCTCGTAGCTGCTGGCATCGCGCATAATAAACCCGTCGATCAAGTAACTCCCCACATCCGTTACGATTTCGATCGCCAAATGAAGCGCCCTTTCTTCGGCATAACGCTCAAGCAAGGCAGCACTACCAGTCGACCCGGCAGCCTCAAGGATTTGTACCAGCTCGGGAAGCACGTTCAGCCGGCGTTCGATTTGTTCCCGGTTTACATAGTACATCGCGTTCTCCCCCGCTCTTATTAAAATTCGAAGTCGACTGCAACCTGGCTTTCGCGTACTTGGGACATATGCTCGATCACTTTCTTATGCTCGGGATGGACCTGATACCCTTCAAGATCGTCGAGAGAATCGAAGGTTGCCACCAGGGCAATATCATAGGAACGGGCGGATTTGACGACGTCGATGCCTACTTCCAGCTCCCTGAGCTGCTCTACCTTGCCTTGCAATCCTCTCAGCACACCCGCCGTAATTTCAATGCTTTCCGGCGACGAGTCCTTCAATTTAAACAACACGATATGCTTAATCATTCCGCAATCTCTCCTTCAACGTTAGTGGCCTGCCCGGCCTTTGGCATGTCCAGATTCTCTAAACAAAATATATCATAACGGCATGACGCAAGAAAGGAAGCATTTGGAGATAAGCTCCTATTTATCATCGGAGCAGTTTATGCCCTGCCATAAAAAAAGCAGCCGGGGCGTTTCGGCCGCCGCGCTGCTTGGGTTAGCGAAGAAAATGGCTCCATGGGATCATGCAAAAAAATTAGGGAGGTATTTCCGGTGAGCTTCCAACATCTCGTCCAGCAGCACTTTCGCCACGGAAACCGAAGGTACCAGCGGGTGATGAACCATCGCTTGCAAGGCAAGCCCCCGGTCGCCGCTGACCGCGGCATCGATCGCCAGGCTTTCGTAAGTTTTAACCGCATGAAGCAGGCCCTTGATTTGCTGTGGAACATGTTTTGGAGCGAGCGGGATCGGACCTGCCGAAGTGACGACGCAGTTGATTTCGATGCTGGCATCTTCCGGGAGAAAATCATAGATGCCCCCATTCGGTACATTCAGGGTCTGAATATCGTTCCGTCCAAGATATAGCGACTGCATTAATTGAACCGCGGCCTCGGAGTAAAATGCGCCGCCCCGTTGTTCGAGCTGCTTCGGTTTCTCTTCCAGAGACTCGTCGGCATAAAGCTCGAACAGTTCTTTCTCCACGCGGCTGACGACATCGGCGCGGGTCCCGTCTTTTTCAAGCGACGCTATTTCCTCTTCAAGCATTTCCGACGTCATATAGTAGTATTTCAAATAGTAGGTCGGGATCGAAACCAGCGACTGCAAAAACTCGGGATCCCAACCCAAAGTGGGCACATTTTTGGCGGTGTATTCGCCTTTACCCATCAATAGCTCGGGCAATCGCTCTTTGCCGTCAACCAGCGCCGAGGTCACCCAGTGTAAGTGATTAATTCCTACGAATTCAGGCAGCACTTGGCTCTCCGGTGTCTGGTACGCTTCGGCCAAAAATTTCTTGAAATTGATAGGGGAATTGCACAGTCCGACGGTTTTCACCCGCGAATATTTGGTTACCGCCTCCGTAACCATCCCGGCCGGATTCGTAAAATTCAGCATCCAGGCGTTCGGTGCGAGCTCTTCGATATCGCGGCAAATATCCAGAATGACCGGAATGGTGCGCAGCGCTTTGAACATCCCGCCTGGGCCCGTCGTCTCCTGACCGATGACGCCATGGGAGACCGGAATATGCTCATCCAGCTTTCGGGCTTCCAATTGCCCCACGCGCATCTGGGTCGTAACGAAGTCCGCTCCCCGGATCGCCGTGCGCCGGTCCATCGTCAGATGAACCTCCATCGGCACCCCCGATTTTTTCACCATTCTTTTGGCCAGGTTCCCGACGGTTTCAAGCTTTTGCCTTCCTTCTTCGATGTCGACCAGCCAGAGCTCGGAAACCGGCATATCCCCGTAACCTTTGATCAAACCTTCAACCAGCTCGGGCGTATAAGAAGAGCCCCCGCCAATGACTGCTATTTTGATTCTCCGTTGCTCTTTCATCACTTCGCATCTCCTCTCAAATCTTCGAATGAAACCTGTTTCAGATTTTGCATGACCACGGGTCCCGCCTGAACTCCGGCTTGGTCCATGGCGCTAAGCACGGCCCCGGCCACCGGTTCCATGGCAATACGGGTAATCCTCGCAAAGGGAGCTGTCTGGAGCACTCTTTTCGCAAGCGCATCCTGCATGATGCCCGGTACGCTTTTTGCCAGCACGCTGCCGCCCAATACGACATCGAACTGTTCCTGCTCCATTCCGAGTCGTTTGATTAAAGCCGCCGCCGCATTACCGAGCTCCACCCCCTGTTCGGCAAGAATGCCTACGGCCACTTCGTCTCCCTGGCCTGCCGCCCGGAACATCAGCTCGGCCAAATGGAGCGGCGGGGCATAGCCTTCGTCCAGAGCCGCATTCAGCATATCGGGAACACTTGCGAATCCCGTCGCCTCCAACACCATGTCATGAAGCAAAGTAGGCCTTCCGCGGCCGTCCCAGGCACGAATCGCTGAGCGGAAAACGAAATTGGCCATATCCCGGCCCGATCCTTGCCCGTCTCCGAATAAATAGCCGAAGCCCCCGTACTGAACCTCTTCTCCCGCCCGGTTTCTTGCTGCCGCATTGAATCCGGTGCCGCTGATAACGACGGCTCCGTAAGAACGGTCAGTACCGGCACGCATGGCGATCATGGTGTCGCAGGCGATGGCGTGTCTGGGAAAACCGAGCCTGGCGATTATCGGACGCAGGACCCGGTAATCCGGTTCCCGGTCCGCCCCGGCAAGCCCGAAATAGGCTGATGTAACCTCGTCCCGTTTCAATTTCGCCTCCCGGAGCGCGCTTAAGCACGCTAATGCAATATTATTTTCCGCATCCAATGGATTGGTTTGATGATTTCCGTTGCCTGCCACTCCCCTACCGAGTGTTTCCCCCTTGGCGTTCACGATTAAGCAATAGGTTTTGCTTCCTCC
The DNA here is from genome assembly GCF_046559655.1 of Fontibacillus forbon. Taxonomy (NCBI): domain Bacteria; kingdom Bacillati; phylum Bacillota; class Bacilli; order Caryophanales; family Paenibacillaceae; genus Fontibacillus; species Fontibacillus forbon. The sequence continues at coordinate 717,777 of NZ_JBKGFV010000002.1, forward strand.
TGCATCTACGCCCAAATAATATTCCATCCCGCATCACTCCTTCTTTACCAGCATACAAAAAGAGCTATCGCAAATCTTCTGCAATAGCCCTCAAAAGTGATACTATTTTACTGTTTTGTGACTTTCTCCTTCATTTCCTCCAAGCAGCCTCCTTCTTAAGGCACTTGGCGATATTCCTACATGATGAAGAAATAGACGGTTAAAGTTGGACAAATTTCGAAACCCGCTGGCTTCGGCAATTTCAAGGATGCTGAGTCCCTCCTGCTCCAACAATGAGACTGCATATTCGAGCCGAAGCTGCACCAAATAGTTCATAGGTGACGTTCCGGCGATTTGGCTGAACAAAGCGCTGAAACGCGAAGGGCTTAAATGGACGAGGCCGGCAAGCTGATTTAGCGTCCAAGGCTGGGCCAGACTCGAATCCATCTTTTGAATCACCTCGCGGATTTGCTCCAGGTGCTTCGCGCTAACCCGACCCGAATCGCTTTGTTCAGCCCGGAAACGACGATTAATCTCGGTCAGGAACAACAGCAAAAGGCCCCGAATCGCCGAGATGTAGGACGGCTGCCCCGATTCGAATTCCCGCAGCATGTCCTTGACGTAACCGCCCAACAAGGCGGCGGAAGGGTGATTATGGGAAATCCGGTTCGGAAATTCCGTCCCGGTATGGCGAAACGGCATTAAGATATCGTGATCGTATCTTTGTTCGGCCCCAAGCAGGGCTGGTTCAAACATCACGATCACCATTTCCAGGTTTTTTCCTTCATATGCACGGTGCAGGTCTTGGGAGTCGATCAGGAACAAATCCCCCTGCTCAAAGTGATATTCCTTACCGTTAATGACGTAAATACCGCTGCCGCCCGATATCCAGTTAATCTCAAGCGCCCGGTGCCAATGCAACCGCTGAAACGAAGGAGACACCCCTCGTGAGCTTGAAATCGAGAACGGAAATCGCGGGGGCAACATAATTTTGTCCGGCTGAATATGCAGCGAAGATGAATTTGAAGGTTTCACCTTATATCCCTCCCAAGATATAACCCATAAGCGAAAAATTGCAACGTATTCTTATACTCATATTCTTATTGAACCATACCGTCCAAGTCGGCACAATAGCGGCGCAAACCCGCTGGAAAACATCCCGCTCCGCCAGTGTCGCGCGGTTGTCCAATCTCTATGAAACTATCGAACATATCATATATTGTCTTCGGCTTATTAGAATACCGGAGATAGAATCTACAACAACGAGGAGGTGAAGATTATGAGAGTATTACAATTCCTGTTGAACACCCCTATCCGCAGGCGTATTAGAACTCTCCAGGCTAAATATGAACTCTTGGCCGACCAAGTGGAACAATTGGAACTTACCCTGGAAGCCTCCAGGTTTCCGGACTTGGAGACTAGAGAGAAACTGTACATGTCCATGGGTAAACCTTTGACCGTGCTGGCTGGTGATTCCGTCATTCAGGGAATTTTATTTTCGATCCAAGACGAGTCGCTCGAATTGCGCGATGATTCCGGACAGTTTGTCATGATCCCTTTCCCTAGAATCACTGCCATTCGCTTCTAACCGCAGGCCCTTTCTATCCGGTAAATGCTGCCGGATATTTTTTTTCACAAAACCCTTGACATCTAGCAAGCATTTTTATAAAATAAAATAGTCGCTCACGGGGCCTTAGCTCAGCTGGGAGAGCGCATCGCTGGCAGCGATGAGGTCAGGGGTTCGATCCCCCTAGGCTCCACCAAATTACTTTTTATGGATCGTTAGCTCAGTTGGTAGAGCATTCGACTCTTAATCGACAGGTCCAGGGTTCGAGCCCCTGACGATCCATAACCAAAACGGCAGAAATGCCGTTTTTTTGTTGTCTTTTTCCCCTGATCCCTTAGCGGGTAGCGGGCTGTACGGTAAAGAAAAGAGGAGAGCCTTCGCTCTCCTTCTCCACTTCCACCGATTCCGGCGGCTTCTATTTATCATATGGTTCGATCGTTTGAATCGTACCGTCCTCGTTGTATTTAAGTTCGGTATATTTTACGCTGCGTTTATTGTCCGCGCCGCCCGACAAGGAACTGTCATGGTAGAATAGATACCATTTCTCCTTGAATTGGACAATGGAGTGATGGGTCGTCCAGCCGATGACGGGGTTAAGAATCGTTCCTTGGTAGACGAAAGGTCCCAGCGGATTTTGGCTGGTGGCATAGACGATCTTATGCGTCGAACCGGTAGAATAGGATAAATAATAAGTTCCGTTATATTTATGAACCCATGGACCTTCGAAATATCTTCTCCCTTCGTCTCCCGCCAATATCGGATTGCCCTCTTTGTCCACGATCGAGATTTGTTTGGGTTGATCCTTGAAGGTTAGCATATCGTCGTTTAATTCAGCTACGATGGGGCCAAGTGCCGGTTCATTGGCGGCTGGGCCTTCCGCATCGGGCACAAAGCTACCCGTCTGCCACTTCTCGAGCTGACCTCCCCAGAGCCCGCCGAAATAGATGTAAGCCCTTTCGTCATGGTCCATGAAAACGGCCGGGTCGATACTAAAGCTGCCCGGGATGTAGTTCGGCTCTGGTTTGAAAGGTCCGGTAGGAGATGAGCCGGTGGCTACCCCAAGACGGAAAATATCGTCCTGATCCCTTGCCGGGAAGAACAGATAATATTTGTCGTTCTTGAATGCCGCATCCGGTGCCCACAATTGCTGCTTCGCCCACGGAATATCTCTCAAATGCAGGGCTTCTCCATGATCTACGCAAACCGCACCTTCATCATCCAGGGAGAGGATATGATAATCTTCCATATCGTATTGGTCGCCATTGTCGTTCGACTCCATCACATGATCAAGGTCATGGGAAGGATAAATATAAATTTTGCCTTCGAATACATGCGCGGAAGGATCTGCGGTATAGATATGAGTTACTAAAGGCTCATTGAACTTTGCGGGTTTTGTCACGTCATTTCCTCCTAATATTGTTGAAATGCCTCCATCTCCATCCTATCAAACAAAGCCGAGACAGTGAATGCTCGAAAGTATAGGTGATATCCCAAAAACTTTACATCTTTTCGCCCGATTTGCTGCGGATCATCTCGATAAAATTACGGACAGCGGCCGGAAGAGGTTCGTTTCTGCGCGTACAAACCGCTATCGTGTTTATTAACCGGACATCTTCGACATATACACGGCTCTGGAACAGCTGGATTGTATGATGGAAGAGGGAGTCGAACCATTTGACTTCATTTTTATCGATGCCGATAAACCTAACAATCCGAACTATTTGAAATGGGCGCTGCGCTTTTCCCGTCCAGGAACGGTCATCACGGGCGACAATGTCATCCGTGACGGTGAAATCGTGAATGATCAGGCAACCGATCCGCGCGTCATTGGAGTTAAGCAATTTTTCGACCTGATGGCAGGTGAGCCGAGTCTTTCCGCGACAGCGATTCAAACCGTGGGCAGCAAAGGCTATGACGGCTTCTTGATCGGGATTGTCACGGATCCCATTCATAACCCCGGCAAACCTTGACACTAGGTTGTCAGGGTGATTCATGTACAATATGAACTGAAAGAACCCTGAAACCTTCCGTTTCAGGGCTACCTTATCTTTTTGATGATATTGGATCAATATTACTTTCAGGAGGCTTGATCATGTCCGATTTGCCTGCCAATCTACCATTGCCAGCCGAAGACTTCGATTCCTGCGTCGTACCCGGCACTATCCTAGATATACGAACGCTAAACCGGTCGCTGCTAGCCAGGCAAATGCTACTACGGCGCGAACAGATTGCGCCTTTAGATGCCATCGAACAACTTGTCGGCATGCAAGCCCAAGCCCCGAACGCGCCATACTTCGGCTTGTGGGCACGGCTGGAAGGCTTTCGCCAGGATGAGCTGTCCCGGCTCCTCCGGGACAAGCAGGCCGTGCGACTAGCGCTTATGCGCTCCACGCTTCACCTGGTCTCCGCCCGCGATGCGCTACGGCTGCGCCCCTGGGTGCAGCCTGTCCTCGACCGCGGGCTCAAGGGCAGCTTCGGCCGGCAGCTTGCGGGCTTGAACGCCGACGCGGTCGCTGCGGCTGGCCGTACGCTCATCGAGCGGCAGCCGATGACCTTCAGCAAGCTTGGCGGAGAGCTGGCCGAACTCTGGCCCGAGCGCGATCCAGATGCGCTAGCGGCGCTCGTCCGCACCCGCCTGCCGCTGATCCAACTTCCGCCGCGCGGACTCTGGGGCGAGAGCGGCCAGGCCCGGCACACGACGGCGGAGGTGTGGTTTGGCGGACATCAGGCCGAAGTCGGAACGGCGACCGAAGATGAGGAGGACTCCTTCCTGCTTCGGTATTTGGCTGCGTTCGGCCCCGCTTCGATCAAGGACATACAAACCTGGTCCGGCCTGACCCGGCTTATCGGGAGCGTACAAAGGCTCCGCTCCCGCCTGGCCGTTTATCGCGATGAAAACGGCACCGAATTGTTCGATCTGCCCGATGCCCCGAGGCCGGATCCGGAAACTCCCGCTCCGGCGCGATTTCTAGGCGAATACGACAACATCCTGTTGTCGCATGCCGACCGGCGGAGGATCATCAGTGAGGCGAATTACCGGCATGTATTCACCAAGAACGGAATTATCCGGTCCACCGTTCTGCTTGACGGATTCGCTGCGGGAATCTGGAAACTGGAATCCAAACGAAGCATCACAACCTTAGTGATCGATCCCTTCGAAACGCTTACGGAAGATGAGTCGGAAGCGCTACACCGGGAGGGAACCCTGCTCTTAGATTTCGCCGCGCCAGAATGCATTTCCATCAATATCAGGATAAATCCGACACTCGATCGATAAGCCGATAAGCGTTGAAGATGCCGTTACGGCCAAGGAACAAGACTCACCTGCGGCAGCAAATCGCGGATCTTTTCTTCCGTAGCCAGATCGTCGGAGAAAGCAGTCGCGCTTCCCGACGCCACGCCGGTGCGGAACGATTCAAGCAAATCTCCGCCAAGCGCTAATCTGCCCAAAAAACCGGCGATCATCGAATCGCCGGCCCCGACGGAATTGCGCACTATTCCCGGGGGAACCTTTGCGTAAAACACGGTATCCGGAGTGATCAAGAACGCTCCGTCTCCCGCCATGGAAACAAGCACATGCTTCGCTCCCAATTCAAGCAGCTTCCGGCCATACAGGACGATCCGGTCTCTGGACTCCAGAGACACGCCAAACAGTTCGGACAATTCATGATGATTCGGTTTCACCAGCAGCGGCTGGTGTGCCAGGGCTCTCATTAGCGGCTCACCGGTCGTATCGATTACAAACTCGGCTCCCGCCTCCCGGCATACTTCTATGATTCTGTCGTAAAAATCGCCGCCAAGCGATGGCGGAACACTGCCCGAAAGCACGACTATGTCTTCTTTTTGAAGACAAGACAGTTTTTGCAGTAAGTTTTCGCGTTCAGCGGGTGTGATATTGGGTCCTTGCCCGTTTATTTCCGTTTCTTCCCCATGTTTAAGCTTAATATTAATCCGCGTTTCCCCGGCGATATGTACAAAATCGGTTTTTAGCGATTCCGCCCGCAAAAATTCCTCGATATGCCGCCCGGTAAATCCGCCGACAAATCCAAGTGCGGCATTATCGGCCCCTAACCTGTTCAGCATGCGCGATACGTTGATGCCTTTTCCTCCCGGAAGCTTGAGATCCCGGTTCATCCGGTTCAAACCGCCCAATTTCAGACCCGGAACTTCAACGATGTAATCAATCGACGGGTTTAGCGTTATGGTGTATATCATGAATAATCCCTCACTATATTTTTATCGAAATGATCGACCCGAAATCCGGTAAGGCTTTGTTAGCCAATCCAGAACGGATTGCCGTATCGGAGACGTCGACATAGTTAAGTTAAACTTAACACAAAGATTGCAGAATGGGGACGGATTTATTCATGATCTCTACCTCCTGCTCTTTTTCAAATCGATAAATACAGGTACAATAGATAAGATTAGTAAAAATTTAAGACAAGCACTATTTTCCGAAAGAAAGGAAAGACTCCAACCCATGATCATTAAACCTCGAACCCGCGGCTTTATTTGTACGACGGCTCATCCGGAAGGATGCGCCCGTCAGGTGGAGCAGCAGATTGATTACGTAGAAAAACAGCCTGCCATTAGCGGGCCAAAAAATGTGCTGGTGATCGGAGCCTCCACCGGATATGGCCTTGCTTCGCGCATTGTTGCCGCTTTTGGAGCCCGGGCAAACACGGTCGGCGTTTACCGGCCGAGCGCCGCAAGCGCAACCCGGACCGCGTCTGCAGGATGGTACAATTCCGCCGCGTTTGAACAAGCCGCCCAGGCAGCGGGACTCAAATCATTCAGTGTTACGGGAGACGCTCTTTCCGCCGAAACGAAGTCAAAAACCGCCGAATTGATATCCAGAGAGCTCGGGCAGGTCGATCTGGTCATCTATAGTGTGGCAACGGCACGGCGCACAGACCCGGCTACCGGCCAGAATCGCAACTCGGTGCTGAAACCGATCGGAAAACCCTACAGTAACAAGACGGTGAACTTCCATACGGGAGAAATCAGCATGGTGACCCTGGAGCCTGCGTCAGAGCAGGAAATTGCCGATACCGTTCACGTAATGGGCGGTGAGGATTGGCAGGATTGGATCCATGTACTTGAGAATGCGGGCGCGTTGGCCAAAAATGCCGTCACCGTCGCTTACTCTTATATCGGATCGCAAATAACGCTCCCCATTTATCGGGAGGGAACCATCGGTCAAGCCAAGGACCATCTGGAGCATACCGCTCAAGAACTGACCACGCAGCTGTCCGGGATCGGCGGCCGGGCGTACGTGGTCGTAAGTAAGGCCCTTGTGACTCAGTCCAGTTCCGCAATTCCGGTCGTTCCGCTTTATATGTCCGCGCTGTATAAAACGATGAAAGAGAAAGGTATTCATGAAGGCACGATTCAGCAAATGTACCGTTTGTTTGCCGACCGGCTTTACGGCCAGAATACCCCTCCGCTCGATGAAGCGGGCCGGATTCGGCTGGATGACTGGGAAATGCGCGATGACGTTCAGGCTGAAGTCACAAAGCTCTGGGATGAGCTGAACTCGGACAATATATATCAACTGTCCGACCTGGAAGGATTCCGGCGCGAGTTTTTCCAGCTGTTCGGGTTTGAAGTGGACGGCGTGGACTACGAGGCAGATACCGATCCTGTCGTCGAAGTGCCTAACGCCAACTAAATCTAAACTAAGGGAGCCTCTTCACAAGGCTCCCTTTTTTTGATTTTGATATTGACTTTAAGCAGTAACTGTATTTCCTCCATCTAATTTTTGAATTATTACCCTCGGATGAGAATTAACTGTATAACCTGCTGTTAATTTCTCCCGATCGGCTCTTCAAGACGCAAAAGTCTGATTTTAGATGGAGGTTTTACAGTTATATTGCGAAATCCAGTAACTTCCGTTTAATTAGCTGTAGGTTTTCCAGTTAAATTCAGGCGGCGGTTGGCTTGGTGAGCATGTCGGGTTTCATTGGCTCGGTTGGCTCAGTTTGCTCAGTTTGCTCGGTTGGCTCGGTTGGCTCGGTTGGCTCGGTTAGTTTCGTTAGCTTGGTAAGCCTGATTCGCAAATGTCGCCAAGTTAGGATCACTTCCATATAACCAAAAACGGCTGGGCAAGGACAAAATCTCCCTGTTCCAACCGTTATTTATATGCTCAATCGTATCGCTATTTTTGGACCCACGTGCAAAATATAATACTACAAGAGAAAGTATAAGTCTATACTTTTTTTAAGTTGCTTCTATACTTAGAGATATTCTTACTAGAGGAGGCAACGGGTATGGCAGTGATCAATGAAACCGAGGCTGAGGAAAGAGCCTATCTGGAGACCTTGCTGGGCAAGGTCCGTCAGGCGATAGAACAAATAAATGAAGGTATCTCCTCCTCCTACCGGGAAATCATCGAAGCAAAAAAATACGTCTGGGAAAACATCGGCCAGTTGGACCCGGCGGAACGGGCGGCAAACCGGATCGAGATCGGATGGAGTATCGATGCCGGCGAAAAATCGAAGGACAAACTAAGAAAGCTTTACAAGCTCGAGCAGTCTCCATTCTTCGGCAGAATCGATTTCCGGCGAGACGACGAGAGCAAGCCTGAGCCCTACTATATCGGAATTCACTCCTTTTCCGAAGGGGATAGCCAAACCAACCTGATTTACGATTGGCGTTCCCCCGTAGCCAGCCTATTTTACGATTTTGGCATAGAACGGGCAGCTTTTCAGGCACCTGAGGGCAGGATTGATGGTGAAATCACATTAAAACGGCAATACAAAATTAAAGATGAAATCCTCGATTATATGATCGAAACCTCGCTGAACATTAACGATGATGTTTTGCAAAAGGAACTCAGCGGCAATGCGGATGAAAAAATGAAAAACATTGTAGCGACGATCCAAAAAGAGCAAAACGCCATTATCCGTAACGAGACTTCGAAAGAACTTATCATCCAGGGAGTGGCCGGATCCGGGAAAACCTCGGTAGCTCTGCATAGAATCGCCTTTTTACTTTACAAATACAAAGGATCGTTAAGCTCAAAAAACATTCTGATCCTGTCCCCCAACAAAGTGTTCTCAGACTATATTTCAGGTGTGCTCCCGGAATTAGGCGAAGAAAATATGCTGGAAACCGGATTTCAGGACCTGGCGGCCGGGGAACTTACGGGCGTCTGCCCATTCCAGACGTTCAATCAACAGGTCGCGAAACTGACGGAGCATAACGATGACGGGACGAGAGAACGGATACGGTATAAGGCCACAGCCGATTTCGTTAAAGAAATGGAGGCGTTTATCGCCTACGCGGATCAGGCCTTCTTTTCGCCGGAAGATATCGCTGTCGATCCATTTTTTATCTCTAAAGAGGAAATAAAGAGCGGTTACGAATCATTAGGCAGGATGCCGCTCAAGCCAAGGCTGGACAAACTCGCCGCCCAGCTTGCAGCCCATTGCAGAAACTCGGACGGAGACAAGCCCGACCCTTCCAGCGCCAAAAAAATCAAAACAGCGGTGAAGAAAATGTTTCGCTATTCCGGTCTTCTTCCGCTCTACAGGGAGTTTTACAATTACTTAGGAAGACCCGAGCTTTTCAAATATTCGGTACCGAAAACAAAAACCGTCGAGTATTGCGACGTATTTCCTCTCGTTTACTTGAAACATTACTTTGAAGGATTAACGCCCTATGAGTTTGTAAAGCACTTGCTCGTGGATGAAATGCAGGATTATTCGCCGATTCAATATGCCGTTTTGTCGATTTTGTTTGCCTGCAAAAAGACGATTTTAGGCGATGCCAGCCAATCGGTTAACCCGTATTCCTCCTCTTCGCTTCCGGAAATCAGCGGCATGTTCCCCGGCGCGGAAACCGTGGAGTTGAACAAGAGCTATAGATCGACTCTGGAAATCACGAGCTTTGCCAAAAAAATCAAACCCAATGATGCCTTAATCCCGGTCGAACGGCACGGCAAGGAACCGCAAATCCTGAAATGCCTCGATGCTTCGGAGCAATTATTGCGGATCGGAGAGCTGATGGATGATTTTTTGACTTCGGAACATCATTCCATGGGGATCATATGCAAGACGATGAAGCAGGTCGAGGAACTTCACGCCCATTTGAAAAAAGACCGCAAGCCTGTCTTTCTGCTCGATTTTAACAGTGTACAATTCCATGAGGGAGTCATTATCACTACAGCGCATTTGGCCAAAGGTCTGGAATTCGACCGGGTACTCATTCCATTTGCCGATGCCGAAACCTACAATAACGAACTGGATCAAAGCCTTCTGTATATTGCCTGCACAAGGGCTATGCATCAATTAAAATTGACTTATTCCGGAAACCCGAGTCCTTTGATTTAATGGACATCCGAAAACAAATAGCCGCTGCATACCGGTTTCCCGTATGACAGCGGCTTACTGCTACATATCGTATCGCTTCGCCATTTCCTCGTAATGCGATGCAATCCCCGCGCTCACTTTGGCCATTGTTTCGATCAGCGACAACGGTTCAAGGATCTTCAAGGATCTGCCGTAAGTCAAAAGAAAGTAGGGGACATAGGACGACAAGGATGCTTGTCCAAGCCGAAATACCGCTTCGTCTGCCTGACGGGAAACCAGCGCATGGCCGAACAGCCAATGCCGGCTTAGTTCGTTGAGCGCCTGTTCATGTCCGGCGATCCTTACGATTACCATCGTTTCGCCATCCAGCGCTCCAGGGAGCAGGTTTCCCAGCAGATGGGCTTTGGCGGAAAACGTACCCGGGCGTTCAAACCGCAGCTCGCTCGGCCGCAGTTCCACGATTCGGTCCACCCGAAAGCTACGCATCGTTTGACGCAGCCGGCAAAACCCCACCGCATACCAGCATCCCTTCCAGTGGACGATGCCATAGGGATCGAATCCACGGGAGATCGGAGGTTCGCTTCGGCCTTTATCATAAACCATTTCAAGGGTTCTGCCTTGAGCGGCACCTTCCTCCAATTGCCGAAGAAAGCTTCTTTGCCGCTCTTCCAACGGCGGATAGATCACCGTTACCCCTTGATCATGAAGTTCCATTCGATGGAGCTGCTCTTCGTTCGTATAGAGCTTCAGCTTACCGACCGCGCGCTCCAGCGCTTCCGTATGAGGATAACCGGCTTCCCTGGCAAAAGTGGATGACTGCACCAGCGCCTTTTGTTCCTCCTGATCGAACAGGAGCGGCGAATCCGCAAAGCGTTCCAGAATCCGATAACCTCCTCCCGGACCGGAATCGGCGATAATCGGAGCCCCGCTGACACATAACGAATCAATGCAGCGGTAAACCGTTCGAATATGAATCTCCAGTTTGTCCGCCATCTCCCGGGCGGTCATTTTTCTTCCGGACCGGAGCAACCACAAGATAGAGAGCATGTGATCCGCTTTGGACATGTCGTTCCCCTTTCCGTTTAGAACGGGATACGTGAGGATCCCGACATTTTATCCCATTGTAACGCTTTTATTTGAGCGGTTCCATCCCCGCGTCGATCCAGGAATCATAGGTTTGTCCGTACACTTCCGGAATCCGCAGACCCGCTTGTCTCATCAGGACCGTCATCTGCCCCCGATGGTGCGCCTGATGCATGACTGTAAACCGCAAGGTTGCTCCGTTCTTCCAGGATTGGCCCATCATCTCCTGGCTTTCAAGCAGCTTGTCGTTATCCCACTGGGTCACTACCGCATCCAATAGCGCATGGCTGACTTTACCATATTCTTTGGCAATGACCGACGCGGACTCCGGAACTTGATCACCGCCCGCCGGCCCGTCAAAGACCAGACCTAATCCCGTCATGTAATGCGGAGAGAGCACCAAATGCCAGGCGATATCCCCCAATGTTCTACGCCCGGATACGACTTCCCGCGATAGCGACTCATCCGTGAGAGCCTCCATCACCTTTTCCGTCAGCTTAAGCTCCTCTTCCCATTCGTTTGCAAAGTCCTTGATTTGGTTGAACATGATCTATTCCTCCTTTGGTTGAGTCGGTTCACTTCGAAGTATAAACAAAAATCACTGACAGTTACGGTCAGTGATTTTTGCAAAATATAAATTCGACTATATTAATTTACAATGATCGACAGCTTGCCATCTATGAAAACAATGGTGTCAAAGTCGGCATACACCCATGTTTCAATGACCTTTCCCTTAGCGGTGGTCGCGTCTTTGCCCGCCGGAGCGCCCCAGGACAGCAGAACCTGCTCTTTTGTCATTCCAAGGGAAATATGGCCCGCCTTGATCTGGCTCCACACGGTAGACGACCATTTGTACTTTTTATAAGGATCATAGTTGAAGAAACTCGATCCATCCGCGAACAAGTCCGTTACGTAAGAAGAAGACATCGGGTAGCTCTCCAGCTTTTTACCAGAAGCGGACTTGAACACGACTACAAATTCACCTAATTCAACCGGTTGAATATCCGTAACCGTGACTTTGGAGAAGCGGTCCCATCCCTGAAAATAGTTAACCCAATAGCTTTTCCCCACGTACTTAGCCAGACTGCCCTGGGCCGCCTTCTTAACCAGCCCCGCCGTATCTGCGGATACAACGATCATTCCTGCCTGACCATAAGTAATTTCGGCCTGTTTCCACTGGCTGTTCCATTTGACCCCTGCTCCGGTAACGTCAATAAGCAGCGATGCCGGCATCATCATTCCTTGCTTGTCAACAATTGGTGCAGCTTTTAATTGAAACGGCTCTCCGTTCAAGTTTGCAGCTGTACTTTTTGCTTTCAGCGACAAGGAAATATCGCCTAATGCCACTTCAACTCCTCCGTCACTCGAAGCGACTGTTCCGCCTAAAGCTTGAACCACCGGTTTGACAGGGACGTAAACAACCCCTTCGATCAGTTTGGCATAATTCAAATTGTTGCGGAGGCTTGAAGATATCGTTACTGTTTTGGTCAAGCCGCCCGATGTCACTGTGGCCTCGATTTGTCCAACGCCAAGAACTTTGAAAGTTCCATCCGGCTGACTAGCAAGCAAGTGAGGTTTTTGAACCTTAATATCTGCTTGAGATGCCTGAACTTTTATTTTGGCTCCATTGGTGTAGGTCTCCTGAATACCGAGAGTGATTCCATCTCCAACAAACGGGTTTGGATCGGATACCGAGATATCCAGCTGTTTAACGCTCGGTACATCAACCGGGGTTATTTCCCCCTCATTGAAAAACACCCAACTGCCATCACTATGCATGGCATAAAAATGTTCGCAATCATCAAGAACCGAGGTTTTTACAATTTGACTCAGACCGGATACCTGTTCGGTTAATTTATTCCGGTCCTTGTAATTTCCCGTCATCCATACCGTGCCGTCTTTGCGGGTAACCAGCAACGCGTCCGTCGGATGATTGCCTGTACTTTTTGCAAAAGCGATATGAGCGGCATCCTGCGTAATCGTGAACGGGATAATTTTTCCGTTGTCGTCAAAATCGGAGGTTCTAAACACGATGACCTTGCCGTTGCCGTATAACACGGCCACTTGTCTGTCATAAGCCGCCAAAGCTATCACAGAAGCCGCATCGGCTACTGTCCCCACCTTATTGTATAAATACAGTTTATAAGGATCCGCAAGGAGCACATCACCGTTCGCGGTTAATGCCGCAAACTGCTCCCCGCCATAACCGATCAAGCTGATCCCTTGCAGATTTTTTATTTTTCCGCTGCCATTCCAAACCGTACCGTCGGTTTTCAGCCAAAAGTCGCCCTGCACCTGTTTCACGCCGGTTTCTCCCTCTATGACATGCGGAGCCATGCCCACGCTCCATTCAACCAACTTACCGTCTTCAGTAACGCCTGAACCGTTGAATACGCCGCTGCTTGAGATGGATGTGACATTTCCCGGCGTAAGGACATGCCGTTCGCCATCGATCATGGACCAAATGGATCCGTTATTCATCAATAACGTGTCCTCACCGATAATGTCCACGATTTTCAAGTTATCTTCCGCAGCATAAGCAGACGGAACTGCCGCCCCGCCGGAAAGACTGATACCGACAAGCAGGCTTGCCGATAGAATTGCTAATTTCAATCTACGCATTTCATGACCCCTTTTTCTGCCATTATTAAAATCTCTTAATAATTCGATAGCCAAAGATTCATTTCCTTCCAAATTCGCCCCCGAAAAAATCCCCCCCTTGAGAGATTCTCAAGGGGGGGATTGTCTAGCTTGTTCTAAAAGAGATGATTATATCATATCTATTATTTCAACAACCAAAGTGCAGGAACGTTGCTAGGTTCCCATCCTACAAGCGAAGTATGGGCTTGCCGGCATTCATACGTGCTCCCGTTATAGCTTACCAGCGTCCCGGCCGTATAAGCTACATTGGGTGCCCAAGGCTGAGCGGATGGAGCGCTTGCCGTCGTAGCGCTCACCGCATTGCTGGCGGCGGACTCATTGCCGGCCGCGTCGATAGCGCGAACGGTAAACGAATAAGCCGTGCTGGCGCTAAGACCCGTTGCGGTATAAGATGTGGTCGTGCCGGATACCGTTCCGGCCAAGGCGGTTCCACGGTAGATCCGGTAGCCGGTCACTCCGACGTTGTCGGTGGAGGCACTCCACGTGAGCGAAACGCTGGAGGAAGTCGGCGTTCCTTGTACGCTCAAGTTACCCGGAGCCGTTGGTGCCTGCGTGTCAGTCACGTTCGGGCTCGTTGTCACATTGACGGTATTGCTGGCAGCGGACAAGTTCCCGGCGGCATCTACCCCCTTCACCTGGAAGGAATAAGGAGTGTTGGCCGTCAGCCCGGAGACCGTATAATTCAAGGTTGTGCCCGAGACGGCTGCAACTTGGCTTGAGCCGCTGTAAATCCGGTAACCGGTCACGCCTACATTGTCCGATGAAGCGCTCCAGGACAAATTCACGCTCGTGGAAGTGACGGCAGATGAAGCAAGGGCTGCCGGTGCGGTTGGTGCCTGATTATCGACGGGATTACTGCCCCCGAAATTCACGTCGATGACATTGTAGAAGGCATTGGCCGTATCGGCGACTTCCCATACCGCCAGAATGACATGATAGCCGGTACGTGCCGGTACGTTACAAGTGTCCGAATACGTATAAGGCGGTTGTACGCCGCCGTAATCCACGGAGCAGAACGGAGTCAGGTCGAACGAATCCCGGGTCAGCGGAGCATCCGGGTTCCAATTCGGTTTCGTAATATAGTATTTCCAGCTTGCCGTTCTGTGAGGAGCGGTCAGCTTCCAAGTGAAGGTATTCGTCCCGGAAGAAATGTTGACTTTAGCCCAGCGGGTAGATGATTGTTCATCCAGTTTCGGGAAGATTCCGCCTGCGCTGGCGATTTTCCCGTCAGCAGGCCCTGCGGCCGGAAAACCCTTCGGAGCTTCCAGACTGTGAGGCTCATACACGACTGCGCCGCAGTCACTATTCTGGCCGGTTTTGCACAGATAACCCCGGCTGCCCGGCGAGTCGATATAACCGTGGGCGGATGCCTTTTCCGATAACAGGACCATACATAAAACAGCAATTAGCATAACTCCCAAAGAAGTAAGCGCCTTCATCAACCAAGAATTCGATAAACGAATAGAAGCCATTAACAATACCTCCTTAAGATTTGGATTTGGTCATTAAATTTGGCAATGCTGTATACTCTCCTGTTACACCAGACGAACGTAAATCCCGCCCCCTTCCATCCCGCAAATTGACCGGCAAACTTTTGCAAGCTCAAATAGACCTGACGCTGCACGCTCCTTCCATGAACAAATTTATATAAACCCTGAAAAGGCTTATATACAACAAACAAAGAGAAGCAACCGTGGACTAGTACTAGAGATAGGATAAGAAGTTAGCGAAGTAGAAAAAATCGAAATGAATGGAAGCGAGAAAAGAGGAAGAAAAAGGAAAACTTGTATCCTTGTCCAATTATATACCCGCCTGTGAACTTTGTGTGAATATTCTTTAAAAAACGGTGTTTTTTGACAGAAAGTGTAGTTTTTTATAATTGTCAGGATGACATGTCCGAGAGGGCTGTATTCCGATGGCTGCTTAAATTTGAAACTTCCAGGCAAGGTACAGATTATCGCCATTTGCAGCAATTTTGCCTAGAAATATCCAACGAAGACCTTCAAAGAATAATAATAAGACCAGTGAATCAAGTCCATACGACGATTTATACATGCCAAAAAAGCTTATCCCCCTTGAAATCCAAGCAGAAATAAGCTTTTATGGGTGCGCGTGAGATAGCAACCGGGGTGCTTACCCGAACAGACTGCGGATCTCGCTCATTCGCTCGGAAGCCAGTGAATAGCCATGCTGGCAACTCTCCCGGAGCTTGCCGATATCTTTCTCAAAGCTGTCCAGCGGTGCCGCCGGACGAATAATGACCGCTCGCCCTTCCCGCTCAAGCTGTTCACAAAACGCTACGGTTTCATTGTACCGCTCATGTCTCGTGAGGAGTACTTGCTCGAGTTTCGGATATTTGCGGCGAAGCAGCCGAGCCACTCTTGCATTGCTTTTGCCAAGCGTTTTTCGGTAGCCTTCCGGCTGGGTTAACACAATCAAATGCTTGTCGTTCCCGTCAGCGATCGCTTTTCGAATCGGAATCGGATCGGCCAACCCTCCGTCATAATACTTTTGCCCGTTCAATTCGATGGCCGGGAATACTAGCGGGATAGCGCATGTTGCCCGAAGCATGGTCCACTGCTCGTCCGCTTTCATCCCGTCCATATATTCCGGCATACCGGTACTCGCGTTTGTCACCCCGACCAGCAGTTGGCCGGAATAATTACGATAAGTTGCGGTATCAAACGGAATCAGCTTTGCCGGGATTTCGCCGAATACGAAATCGAGTCCAAACAAACTGCGGCTCTTCAAAAAGTTCCTGTAGCCTAAGTATCTGGGGTCATGCCGATACTTCTCCATAATTTCCAGGTTTCTTCGCTTCTGCCTGGAGATATAGGAGATCCCGTTGCTGATCCCGGCGGAAACTCCAATACAGTACGGAAACATCAGATCCTGGTCCAGCAGCGCATCCATCACGCCGGAACTGAAAATAGGACGAAGGGTTCCCCCTTCCAATACTAAACTCGGCACTCTAATCCTCCTTATTGCTTAAATCTTTTTCTAAATACAAAGTTAACCTTACTAAAATCATAGTTCACGGAAATAAATATGTAAATGACAAGCAATGCTTCCGCAAATTGATAAAAGGACCCCGCCGCAGGCGAAGTCCTAGAGGGATAATGTCTATCTAGATAAATGTTCTGGATACAATAACCAAGAGGATGAACAACACCAAAATGACTCCAGTAGAAGTAAAGAGCCCTCCAACGTATCCTCCGCCGTTATTTCCGTTTTCGTAGCAACCCGACATAGCTTTCCCTCCCTTTTTCAGTATACCGTATGATATTATGGCATCTGTTTAAGGGCCACGGCATTCGCACAGACCCAAGAAAAAAACAGTAATTCTCGTTGTAATATTTACTCCGATTTAATTTATGCCCATATTTATTCATGCGCCTATTCAAGTCCCTTCCGGCTGGCATACCATAAAGAAAGACGATTTGAAGCAGGTGGTACGTTTGCCCAACAGAGGAAGAATGGTCAGAACCAAGAATAAAAAAAACGGCAACGGCGGCGGCAATAACGAGATCGTCAGCACCGAACTTTCCTCGGATGATTTAGCCATTATCGGGGCAGGTCTTGCCGTCCTGGGGGATCTGTTCGCCTTTTTATCACTAATTAAAGTCCAGCAAGAAGAAAAAGAATCGGATAACGGGAAAGGGTAAATCAATAAAAAGCGCCGGGATACTTCTCTCCCGACGCTTTTTTGAATAGGTATGAACTAACCGAGTTCCTTCTTCGGATTAGCTTGCTTCAGTCTCCACTTTCTCCATCTACGCCATCTTAAGTACAATAATCCAAGCAAAAGCACGCCCAATCCGCTGAAAAAATAAACCAGATACTTCTCTACCAGCAAGATAACATGCTGCCATTGCTCCCCGAAAACGTACCCGATTCCCACAAAAACGACGACCCACAAAGCAGCCCCCGGATAGGCATACAATGCGAAGGTGCGGAAAGGAATCTGTATGATCCCGACGAAATAACCGAAAAATTGCCTTACGCCCGGAACAAAAAAACTGACCAGCAGCATTCGGTTTCCGTATTTTTCATAATTTTTTCTTGTTTTCTCCAGGTGGGACGGTTTCAGAAAAAACCACTTGCCATAGCGCTGAACCAACGGCGCGCCTACATGATGTCCAATCAAATAAGTAATCGTTATCCCGATCACCGAACCGGCGAATCCCACCAGGATGGCAGGCAGCAAATCAAGAACGCCTTTATATGCAAGATATCCGGTATAGGTTAATGTCGTTTGCCCGGGCGGAAGCGGCAATGCGATAAAATCTACCGGTAGTCCGAGCAGCAGTACGAAATAGCCGTATTCCCGGAACATCATTTCAATCCATTCCAGCACGTTCATAAATTATTAGTCTCCTCTTTCCCCTGTTCCAAAGGCCCGCTTCCTTTTGCGCCACCCGTGTGTAGTATGTTAATAGTATGCACGGCAATGGGCGAATTCAAAATAGACTCCGGTCGTGTCCTTTCCCAGTCTTTAGTCTAAGGCGGCAGGCTTGTCCTTGAGCTGCTCGATCATCCGGCAAATCAGTTCTTTTTCTTTCTCCAGCATGTTTTGAGTATAGAAATAAAGTTCAGGAGAGTACATCAGGTACGTGCTGTCGCCAACGGAATGAGACAATTTTTCCAACCGCTTCTCCTTGTCCAGCACAATCGTCATCCGGTAATCGAGCAGCCTAAACCGTGTTTCATTGTCCATAAGATTATAGTAGGCCAAGCGGATGCTCCACTCGTCATCCACCTCAATCAATTCCGGCGTAAAACGGTTAATCGTATCATGAAAGACTTGGCTGCCGATTGCTGTGATGGCATAAACATGCCGGTTCGGCCGTCCTTCTTGCTCTTCCATCGTTTTGCTGACCATTCCCCGCTCCTCAAATCGCTTCAATTTCGGATAGAGGGAGTTGTTGTTGATAATTTTTTTGTTATTCATGACGAACACGATATTTTTCTTGATTTCATAACCGTGCTTAGGGCCCTGCATTAACTGGGCCAGTATTAGTATCTCGATATCCATGTAGCTCCTCCGAACCTTGAAATCCAACTGCCTCGCTTAATATCCCTTTATTTTACTCCATCCTACATAACGTGCCAATGACTTGTTTAGAACGACAAAGATCGTGATTTATTTCACATAATTATCAATAAGCCCATTTTATAATAGGGTTAAAACTAACCTATGTTATTTTATTCTTAATACAGGAAGGAAGATGCAGTATGGCATTTTCAAACTTGTTCAGTCCGCAAAAAATCGGAAACATGGAGTTGAAGAACCGGGTCATTCTTCCCGCAATGGGAACGAAGATGAACGAACCGGGGGGATTCGTAAGCCAGCGGCTGATCGATTATCACGTCGCCCGGGCCAAAGGCGGTTGCGGCTTGAACACCGTTGAAGTTACCACCGTTCATCCGACGGCTTATACGGAAGATTCTCCCGCGTTATTTGACGATAAATTTATTCCAGGCATGAAAAAAATGGCGGACAGCATCCGCGAAGCCGGCGGGAAAAGCTGCCTTCAATTGTGGCACGGAGGCAAGGTCGCTTATAATCCGAACCAAGTATCCTCCTCACCCGTAGCTTTTGAAGGGTCAACGGTCATTCCGCGGGAGCTGGCTACCTCGGAAGTGCCTGAAATGGTGCAGGCCTACGCCGATGCCGCAGCCCGAGCCAAACTAGCCGGCTTTGACAGCGTGGAATTTCACGCCGGGCATGGCTACTTGCCGCAGCAATTCTTAAGCCCAGCCATGAACTTCCGGCAGGATGAATACGGCGGCTCCTGGGAAAACCGTACCCGTTTTCCGCTGGAATGCATCGCTGCCATCCGCCATGCGGTCGGTCCCGGCTATCCGATCCTGATGCGCATCTCAGCGATCGAGGATCTGCCGGGCGGACTTACTCTGGAGGATATGAAGGCGTTCAGCGCACTCGCGGAACAGGCCGGCATCGATGCAATCAACGTTTCCCGGGGCGTTCCGGCGGGGGCGGCGATCAAATATGAAGTGCCGCCCATCGATTTGCCGGTAGGCTTCAACGTCGATAATGCGGCGCAGATCAAATCCGCGGTCAGCATTCCGGTGATTGCCGTAGGCCGGATCAATGATCCCGCGGTCGCCGACCGGATCATCGCGGAAGGGCTGGCCGACTTTGTCGCTATCGGACGGGCCCAGCTGGCCGATCCGGAATTTTGCGCCAAATCGGAAAGCGGACGGGAAGACGAAATCATTAAATGCGTCGGCTGCGATCAGGGCTGCTTCGACGGCTTCGTGAATCCGAACGTCCCGTTTATCAGCTGCATGTTCAATCCCGCCACCGGCCGGGAAAAAGAATATGAACTCGTACCGGCTGAGCGGCCGAAGAGAGTGCTTATCGCCGGGGGCGGCCCGGCGGGCCTGGAAGCGGCCGTAATTTTGAAGCGGCGGGGACATGAACCGATCCTGTGCGAGAAGAGCGCGATGCTCGGCGGACAGCTATATATCGCGGGAGCGGCGCCGCGCAAGGAAGAGATGGCCGAAGCGGCGATCGGGATGGGCGAAGCGGCGAAGCGGGCAGGCGTAGAAATCCGCTTGGAAACGGAAGTCACGCCGGATTTGATCCGGGAAATCAAACCGGATCAAGTGATCCTCGCCACCGGCTCCGCACCAATGGTCCTGCCGGTTGAAGGCGCCGACCTTGCGCACGTAGTAGGCTCCCATGATGTCCTGTGGGGAACGGTTCGTCCGGTGGGCAACGTCGTCATCATCGGCGGCGGCCTGGTCGGCCTTGAAGTCGCCGAACTGCTTGTCGAACGCGGTGAGAAGGTAACCGTTGTGGAAATGCAGAACGAAGTGGCAGCAGACCTGGGACTGCTGCGTAAAATATGCGTCATGGAAAGCCTTTACGGCCACGGCGTAAAGCTCATGACGAACAGTAAATGCCTTTCCATCGGACCGGACAGCGTCATTGTCGATCAAGGCGGAGAAGAGCATACACTCCCTGCCGATTACGTCGTTCTGGCCGTCGGATCCAAAGCCTTGGACAACCAAAATCTGATCGATTGTCTGGAAGAGTGCAGCATTCCGTATCATATCGTGGGCGATGCGAAACAGGCCCGCCGGGCCCTGAACGCGATTTGGGAAGCCGCAAAAGTGGCCAGAACGATCTGACTTACCATGGCACCTCAGCTCCAAAGCCTTCATAATATCCTAAAACCCGGTTGGCAGTATGCCAGCCGGGTTTTATTGTTTTAACCGAAACGTCCGGAAATATAATCATCCGTCCGTTTGTCCGACGGATTCGTAAACATCTTACTTGTATCGTCATATTCCACCAACTCGCCCATCAGGAAAAACGCCGTTTTCTCGGATACGCGGGCTGCCTGATGCATATTGTGGGTAACGATAATGATACAGTATTCACGCTTCAAATCCGCAATCAGCTCTTCGATTTTCGCGCTCGACACCGGATCCAGCGCAGATGCAGGCTCATCCATTAAGATGATGCTCGGACTGACCGCAATCGACCTTGCGATGCAAAGCCGCTGCTGCTGGCCGCCGGATAATGAGAGCGCGGAACGGTTCAGCCTGTCCTTTGTCTCTTCCCATAATGCAGCTTTGGTCAGCGACTCTTCCACGATCTGATCCAGCTTCTTCTTGTCGCGGATTCCGTGGTAACGCGGGCCGAAAGCGATATTTTCATAAATCGATTTATGAAACGGATTGGGCCGTTGCCAGACCATTCCGATTTTTTGCCGCAAAAGCACGACATCCGTCTTGGGGTCATTAATATTCTCATCCCCGATCCAGATTTCGCCGGTAATCTGCGCGCCGTCGATCAGATCATTCATCCGGTTCAAGCTGCGCAAAAACGTGGATTTCCCGCAACCGGAAGGACCAATCAAAGCCGTTACCTGTTTTGCGGCAAAGTCTAGCGAAATTTCTTTGACAGCTTGCTTTTCCCCATAGAATACGCTCAAATCCTTGGTGGACAATTCAATATTTTGCATGGGAGTCCTCCTATTTCGTAGCCGTAAATTTCTTGTGCAGCAGACGACCGACCCATCGCGCCAGCAAGTTGAACAGCAGCACCGTGAGAATCAGCACTGCCGAAGCGCCGGCGGCGATCTCAGGCGCATCCGGAGCCAATCCCTCGGAATTGATTTTCCAGATATGCACGGCCAGCGTCTCGGCAGGACGGAACGGATTCAGCGGCGACATCGGACTGAGCGGATTCCAATCCGTAAAGTCCAGTCTCGGACTGCTCATGCCCGCGGTAAACAGCAATGCTGCCGCTTCACCGAAGACGCGGCCCGCGGCCAGGATCGTACCGGTCAGAATGATCGGTAAGGCGATCGGCAGCATAATCGATTTGATCGTTTTCCATTTGGATAAGCCCAGCGCCAGGCTCGCTTCTTTTTGCGCTTGAGGAACACTGGCCATGCCTTGTTCCGTGATCCGCACCATCAGCGGCAAGTTGAATACCGTCAAGGCAAGTGCACCCGAAAACAACGAGAAGCCGAAGCCGAATACATTTACGAAAACAAGCAAGCCGAACAAACCGACAACGATCGAAGGAAAGGACGATAACACTTCCACAATCAGGCGGATAAAATCGGTCACCTTCCCCGGTTTCGCGTATTCGCTCATATAAATACCCGCTCCCAAACCAAGCGGAATCGTAATAATCATAGTGAGAACGAGCAGGAACAGGGAGTTAAACAACTGTGGCCCAATCCCGCCTCCAGCCTTGATCGTTTGCGGGGCTGAAGTCAGGAAATCAAAGCTGATATGACCCACGCCGCGTACAAGAATAAATCCGAGCAAACCGGCCATGATCAGAATGATGATGCCTGCAAAAAAGATAATGACTGCCGTTGCGATTTTATCTGCGGTTTTTGCACTCATCGGTTTGCCCTCCTTTCAAGCCACCGGACAATAAAGACGAAGACAAAGGTCATCAGCATGAGAATCAGTGCCAGCGTCCAGAGCACGTTATTTTGTGTTGATCCCATTACCGTGTTCCCCATACTGAGCGTAATTGCGCTTGTCAATGTCGATGCGGATTCGAACAGGGAATGCGGAATATGCGGTGCATTCCCGATGACCATTTGCACGGCAAGTGCTTCCCCGAACGCCCGGGCCATGCCCAGTACGACACCGGTCATCAGCGCAGGCAGCGTCGTCGGAATCACCGTGCGGGCCAGCGTCTGCCAGCGCGTTGCGCCAAGCGCATAGGAGCCCTCTTTCAAACCCGGCGGGAGCGCTGCGAGCGCATCGGTCGCAATCGAGGTCATCGTCGGCAAAATCATAACCGACAACACGCTGGCCCCGGCCGCGATCCCGAGGCCTTGTCCCGGGAAGATGTCCCGGTAAAGCGGAACGATTACGCTAAGACCTACGAAACCGTAAACGACGGATGGAATGCCGGCAAGCAGTTCAATCGCCGGCTGCAAAAATTTCCGGCCCACCTTCGGCATGATTTCTACCATGAACAGGGCGGCGCAAATACTTAGCGGTGCGGAGATCAGAGCCGCCAGGATGGACGTACTGAAAGAACCGATAATAAACGGAAGCGCCCCGAACAGCGGAGGTTCTCCATCCGGTTTCCATTTGGTTCCCCCAAAAATCTCCCCAAAAGAAATCCCGTCTTTAATAAAGGAACTGAAGCCCTTAGTGGCGACAAAATAGACTAACGAAAAAATCGTCACTACCAAAAGCACAATACATAAGGAGGTAAAAACTTTACCAGTCCACTCTTCAATAATATGCTGTTTTATTTTACGTTTCTCTCTGGACTGAGCCATGAGACCTCTCCTTTTTACAGCACAGAAAGAGGCAGAATGATCCGCCTCTTGTCTTGCCGTATGATGTTATCGGGATTTATTTCGTGATATTGCCGTCAACGTCGCGCTTCACTTGCATCTTGTTGGCTGGAATGTATCCCAGTTCCACAACGTCTCCGTTTTGCACTTCGTCGGAAACCATGTAATCAAGGAAGGCTTTAACGACTTCGTTCGGCTCGCCTTTCGTGTACATGTGCTCGTATGCCCATACCGGATAAGTACCGTTAGCCACATTGTCTTCCGTAGCTTCCACGCCTTCATATTTCACGGTTTTAACGCTATCGTCCAGGTAGGAAAGAGCAAGGTAACCGATGGCTCCCGGCGTTTCGCCTACGAGCTTTTTAACCGTACCCGAGGAATCTTCTTGAATGGCTCCCGGAAGATCTTCCGTTTTGGTTCCGAGCGCATATTTTTCAAATGTGGCGCGCGTTCCGGAGCTCGATGGTCTGTTGACGATTTGGATGGCTTGATCCGGACCGCCCGCATCTTTCCAGTTCGTAATTTTACCCGTGAAAATTTGGACCAGTTGATCTTTTGTCAGGTTATCGATATTTACATCCGGATTAACTACTGCCGCCATAGCTACAACCGCAACTTGATGGTCGACCAGTTCACCGGCCGGACCTGCTTCCAGCTTCTCTTCGGCAAATACGTCCGAGTTACCGATATCCGCTTGTCCGCCCGATACTTGCGTCAATCCGGTACCGCTGCCCCCGCCTTGAACTTGAATGGAGACTTTAGGATTCTGGTCCATGAAATTTTTCGAAGCTTGATCAACCAAAGGTTGCAGAGCCGAAGAACCAACCGCCAAAATGGAACCGGACAACTCGGAAGCCGCATTGCCGTTTCCTCCGTTTGCCGCGCTGTTGGCGCCGCCTTCGTTCCCCGCCGTATTATTATTCGATTTGTCGCCTTGACCGCATGCAGCCAGAGCGAAAGTCAAGATCAGCGTCATTACCAATGTCAAACTCTTTTTCATTGTTTTATTTGCCCCCTCATTTGTTTGTACAAAATTGATTATAAAGAGCAAACATCAATCCCATGTTTTTGTTTTGTAAACGCAATGTAAAAAATATGGGCTATTTCGTCGGATTGTTAACGCGGGGTCAACTGCCGGATTCAGAAAAAAAAGACGACCGGACTATGGATATACCATCCATGGTCCGGTCGTCTTGATCGACTTATGTTCTAAGTTCTTACGAAGAAGCCCGTCGTCCGATCACCTTTCCCGCAAATACGCCAATGATGACGCCAGCCAGGCCGAAAATCGATACGGATACGATAAGTGGATACGACGGCCAGCGCATGATAAACGCCAGACCGCTACCGAAAGTCGTACCGGCCAAAAAGCCGAAAGCCGCCCCCATCAATGGTTCGATTTTCATATGAACGTCTCTCCTCTTTCGGGAAAGAAGTTGCATCATGAATCAGTCATCCTCTCCCGTATTTTTGGATAACAGGCCCTTCAATTCCT
Organism: Fontibacillus forbon; assembly: GCF_046559655.1. Taxonomy (NCBI): domain Bacteria; kingdom Bacillati; phylum Bacillota; class Bacilli; order Caryophanales; family Paenibacillaceae; genus Fontibacillus; species Fontibacillus forbon. Next base: position 742,689 of record NZ_JBKGFV010000002.1, read on the forward strand.
TCATAAACATGTTAATATCTTTAAATTGCCGGTAAACCGAAGCAAAGCGCACATAGGCCACTTCATCAACCGGATACAACTGCTCCATGACCAATTCGCCGATTTCCCGGCTCTCTACCTCGGCCGTGGCCGAATGGCGGAGCGAACGCTCCACCTCGGAAACGATGGATTCCAGTTGATCGACGGATACCGGTCTCTTCTCGCAAGCCCGGATCAAGCCGCGCAACATTTTCTCTCGGCTAAATTCTTCCCGGCTACCGTCCTTCTTAATCACGATCAGCGGCATTTCTTCCACCATTTCAAAGGTTGTGAAACGGCGGCTGCATTTCTCACACTCACGCCGGCGGCGGATGGAGCGGTTTTCATTGGCCGGTCTCGAATCCAGCACCTTGGTACCTAAAAAATCACAGTACGGACATTTCAAGCGTGATGCCCTCCCTTCTGGTAAGCTATAATCTCATTTTATAATAATTCCAATAAATAACTTTTAAAACGGGTAATGAACTTGCCCATCACCGAGCATAATACTGTTACCAACCACAAGGAGGTGAACATCATGGCCCAAAATAATAATTCTTCGTCGAATAACCTGGTGGTTAGACAAGCTACCGGAGCGCTGGAGCAAATGAAATACGAAGTTGCTCAGGAGCTTGGCATCTCTTTCCCACAAGACGGATATGCTGGTAACCTGACTTCCTACGAAAACGGTTCGATCGGTGGTTACATTACCAAACGTTTGGTAACATTGGCCGAGCAAAGCCTGGCAGGTCAATTTAAATAAGCACACCGATGAACACCGGGAAGCATAGACAGCGTTCGCTGTCTATGCTTCCTTTTCTATGTGAGCACTAAGCGATGGAAAGCATGCTTAGAAATCCTCATAAATATTGGAGTACTGCTCATAATAATGGGATACCCGCTGTACGTAATGGCGGGTTTCGCCAAACGGAATATTTTTGGTCGTTTCCAGTCTACCGTCCCAACGCCCGCTCTTGATCCAATTCTTCACATTGGTCGGACCGGCATTGTAGGCGGCAATTACGGCTACCATATTCCCGTCGAACTGGTTTGACAACGATTTCAGGTACCAGGTCCCGATGCGGATGTTCGTCCCGCTTTCATTTTTCACCTGATCCAACTCAACGTTCTCCAGCTTTGCTTTATCTATAACCCACTTTGCCGTATCGGGCATGATTTGCATAATGCCGAGTGCGCCTTTTTTCGACTCCGCCCCGGGTTTATAGTTCGTTTCCACCTTGATGATCGCGGCGACGATCAAAGGATCGATGTCGTTATTGTCGGCATGAACCCTAATTTCTTCTTTATAATAAATCGGATAAAAAAGCGATAACCAAGCGGAATTAAAAAATAAGACCAGGATAAAGCCCAGAAGCAGCAAAAGAAGCACTCTTTTTTTTCGCAGCCACCTCATGCCAGTCCCTTTTTCCGCCAGAAGTCGTCTATTTGAAGTTCCGTCTCTTCCCTGCCGAGACTGTTGTCAATCAAAATATCCGCCCTCTCTCTCTTTAATTCAATATCCATCTGGGCACGAAGTCTAGCCTCGGCCTCATTCCGGGTCATTCCGTCCCTTGCCAGCAAACGCTCCAGTTGAAGCTCCCGTGGAACGTAAACCACCATCACCTCATTATACAGGCTTTCCAATCCGGACTCATACAGGAGTGGAATATCCGCCACGACAAGCCGGCTAGGATTTTCCGCCTCCAACTCTGCCATTCTTTGCTTCATTTCAAGACGAATCGCCGGGTGCGTAATCGCCTCCAGAGCTTTTCGCTCGTCCGGATTGGAGAAAACAATGGAGCCCAGCCGTTTCCGGTCAAGCCCGCCGCCCGGTAGCAGCACAGCTTGTCCAAAGCGCCGCGCAACGGCTGCAAGAACAGGATGACCCGGCTCCATGATTTCTCTGGCGATAACATCGGCATCAATTAACGCAGCTCCACGCCGGACCAGCATTTGTGAAACCGTGCTTTTCCCGGTGGCGATTCCGCCGGTCAATCCGATATTCATCCTCTCACTCCATTTCCGGTTGCGGCGGTGGATGAAGCCGGCACTTCTGGACCAGACTTCGCGGCGAATTTCTTGGCAATTTGATTCACAGGCTTCTTGGCTGATTTGGTGCCTGGTTTTGTTCCCGGTTTCGTGCTTCTACCAGGCTTACCCGAGTATCCTTGCCCGCCCGGAGGCTGGCAGTTCGGACAGAAATGAGTACCCCGTCCGCCGACTACCGTTTTCTCAACGGGTTGTCCGCAATTATGGCAAGGTTCCCCCTGCCGCCCGTAAATCCGCAAAGAATGCTGGAACATCCCCATCTCGCCCTGCCCGTTTACATAGGACTTTATCGAGGAGCCCCCGGCATCAACCGCTTCGGTCAGTGTAGCCAGAATCGCTTCATACAGAAGATCCAATTCGACATCACTGAGCGTATTCGCCGGATGCTCCGGATGAATGCCTGCACGGAAGAGCGCCTCATCCACATAAATATTCCCCAAGCCTACCACATATTCCTGGTTCAGCAAGGCCGGCTTGATCTTCGTAGTCCGCTTGGCGATGGCTTTGCGGAAAGCTTCTCGCGTGAAGCTCTCATCCAGCGGCTCCAGTCCCAGTTTGACCAATGGCTTATGGTTAAATTCCTCGCCGGGAAGAAATAAATGCATCGTTCCGAATTGGCGTACATCCTTATATCTCAACTCGGTTCCGTCCGTAAAATGAAAAATGACATGCGTATGCTTCTCTACGGGTTCGTTGCTGTCATACAGGCCGTATCTGCCTTCCATCCGCAAATGGGAGACCAACACAAGGCCGTCCATGATAATCCGCAGAAATTTACCCCTGCGGCCGACATCCAGAATCTTGTGTCCTGCCAGCTCCGTTTCGAAACGCCGGATATCGTCCGGCCGCTGAATAATCCGCGGCAGCGATACCGTAACGGATTGTATCGTTTTGCCGACAATGAGGCCGGTCAATGTTCTTCTGACCGTTTCTACCTCAGGAAGTTCCGGCATGTGTATTTCACCTCGTTACGTAATTAATTCTTCTACTTCGCCTCGTACCAGTTAACTCCGCTGCTGACTTCAGCCTTAAGCGGCACGGACAGTTTAAGCGCCTTCTCCATCGTCTCCGGCACCAGCTTCGTCATCACTTCAACTTCTTCCGGCGGCACTTCGAATACAAGTTCGTCATGCACCTGTAGCAGCATTCGGCTCTTCAAGCCGTGGCTGTGCAGCGCTTCATCCATAAGCACCATCGCCAGCTTGATAATATCGGCGGCCGTACCCTGAATCGGCGTATTCATCGCCGTTCTTTCGGCGAAGGAACGGAGATTAAAATTGGAAGCGTTGATCTCCGGAAGATAGCGTCGGCGTTCCAACAGCGTCTTGACGTAACCATCGCGTTTGGCGTCTCGAACGATATCATCCATGTACTTACGTACCCCTTGGAAGGCGTCAAAATACTGGTCGATAAACCGGGCCGCTTCCTTCCGGGTAATATTCAGGTTCTGGGACAAGCCGTAATCGCTGATTCCGTATACGATCCCGAAATTGACGGCTTTGGCCGAGCGGCGCATGTTGGCGTCCACCTGATCCGCGGAAACGCCGAACACATCCATCGCGGTTTTGGTGTGGATATCCATGTCGTGCTGAAAGGCTTCCATCAGCCCTTTGTCTCCCGAAATATGAGCCAACACGCGCAGTTCGATTTGCGAGTAATCGGCCCCCAAAATCAGCCAGCCTTCCTCGGAAGGAACGAATACTTTCCGGATTTTTCGGCCTTCTTCCATACGGATCGGTATGTTCTGAAGGTTCGGAAACTGGCTGCTCAATCTGCCGGTAGCCGCCACGGTCTGCCGGAAATACGTATGCACCTTGCCCGTCTCGCTGCGGATTTCCTTCAACAGGCCCTCCACATATGTGGACTGCAGCTTCGCCAACTGGCGGTACTCCAAAATATATTGGACGATCTCGTTATATGGCGCCAGCTTCTCCAGCACTTCCGCGTCCGTGGAATACCCCGTTTTGGTCTTCTTGATGACAGGCAGTCCAAGCTTATCGAACAAAATTTCGCCAAGCTGCTTCGGTGAATTCAGATTGAATTCCACTCCGGCGATTTCATATATTTGCGAAACCAGCTTGCTGATCTGAGATTCGAATTCTTTGCCCAATTCCACCAGGTCATCGCGGTTTACGGCGACGCCCTGCTTCTCCATGTCAGCCAAAATGCGGGACAGCGGCATCTCCAGTTCGTAAAAAAGAGACTTCATTTCGTTCTTCTCCAATTCAGCCTGCTGGAGAGGAACGATCTTCATGATCGCATCGCTCTTGCGAGCCAAATGGGAGCTAAGCGTCGCTTCATCCGGAACTTTGAATTTAGCGCCTTTTCCGTATACCTCATCATCCGAAGCCAACCGGAAAAGTCCGTACTTCGCCGTCAACGCGCTTAAGGTCTGATCGTTTTCCGTCGGATCGAGCAGATAAGCGGCAAGTTGAATATCGAAGTAAGCGCCGGCAAAAGCAATCCCTTCCCAATGAAGAGCCAGGTCCATCCTGTGCAAATCATACCCTTGCTTCGGTATCTTTTCGTTTCCAAGCCAGGCTACAACGGACTCTGCCTCCCCGCTCTTTAAAAACTGGGGCGAAATGTAAAAATGGCGGTCAGGAGTCGATAGGACCATGCCCATAAGGTCGGCATGATGCGGATTCTCTCCGGCCGACTCGACGTATACGCTCCCGATTTCAGGAAGCAACTCCGTCAATTCCGGCAATACGGCGGAATCTACAATCGTGACGTCCAGTTCCGGCGCAGGTTCGGCCGGAGCGGCGCTGCCGTCGGCTTCGCCCGTAAAGGCCAAACGTTCCAGCAACGATTTGAATTCCAGCTTACGAAGCATCGGAACAGCCGTATCTTCCTGCAGGCCGTTAAATGTCATGTCGTCCCAGGAGCGCTCTACGGGCACTTCCCGGAAAATGGTGGCCAGCCGCTTGCTCATCCGGGCATCTTCGGCATGATTCACCAGGTTCTCCTTCATTTTCCCTTTCAATTCGTCCGTGTGCGAAAGCACATCTTCCACCGAACCGAACTGATGCAGCAATTTCAGCGCCGTCTTCTCCCCGATGCCGGGCACGCCGGGGATATTATCGGACGCATCTCCCATAAGACCTTTCAAATCAATAATTTGCAGCGGACGAAGTCCGTATTTGTCCTCGATCTCTTTCGGCCCGTAGGGCTCAACTTCGCTGATTCCCTTCCGGGTCAGGGCCACGGTGACTTTGTCGGTAACAACTTGCAGCATATCCTTGTCACCGGTAACTACAAGCACTTCACGTCCCGATTCTTCCCCTTGCTTGCTGATCGTACCGATAATGTCATCCGCCTCGTAACCGGGCAGCTCGAACCAGGCGATCCCGAAGCTTTCAAGCAGTTCGCGCATCAGCGGGAATTGCTCCGACAATTCGGACGGCGTCTTCTCGCGGCCGCCTTTATATTCCTGGTAACCTTCGTGACGGAACGTTTCTTTTCCCGCATCGAACGCCACCAGGATATGGGTCGGTTGTTGCTCCTGAATCAAACGCAGCAGCATATTCGTAAATCCGTATACGGCATTCGTGTGCAAGCCGCTTGAATTGGTCAGCGGCGGCATCGCGAAAAAAGCGCGATAAATAATGCTGTTACCGTCGATAAGAATCAATTTTTCCATATGACACCTCGTCCTTCAGCGTACTCCTTTACCTATTCTAACACATGCATCCCGTTAATAAAAAAGCAAAAACGCCGGGTTGTCCGGCGCTGGTTGCAAACATGGGAAAACTAGAATTACGACCGGGAATCATCTCGTCAAAAAGAAAGACGTTTCGGCCTTAAGTCGGCCAAGAAACGTCTTGTCTACACTTTGTGTTTTATTGATTTAAATCAGGGCGGTGGCCCGTCACCAGATAAACCGCGCTCTCCCCGATATTCGTGGCATGGTCGGCGATCCGTTCGATGTATCGGCCGACCAAGGTCAGAAGCATCGCTTGCTGAAGTTCACCGGCATGTTCCACCATGTGGGCATACAAGTCCCGGATGATCTGACTGTACAAATGGTCAACCTCATCGTCATCCTTTGCCATCTTATAAGCCAAATCCGTATTTTCATCCAAATAGGATTGCAGCGACTCTTGCACCATCGTTACGACCCGTTCAGCCATTTTCGGAATGTCGACGAGCGGTTTGATCAAGGTCTGGCCTTCAAGGCGTATAGTCACTTTAGCGATATCTATCGCAAGATCGCCCATCCGCTCCAGGTCGCTGGAAATTTTAAAAGCAACGATAATACGGCGCAAATCCTTGGCAACCGGCTGCTGGGTCACTATCAGCCTTGAACCCAGATCCATCACCTGTTCTTCCATTTGATTGAGAATAATATCCCGCTCTACGATCTGCTTTGCCTTTTTGGCATCGAAAGTTTGCAAAGCCGTAATCGAATCTGTTAGCGCATGTTCCACATGCTCCCCCATTTGTCTGAGCAATTGACGCAAATCCTCGAGATTCTGATCAAACTCTCTTCTTTGTATCATCTTAAGTTGCCTCCTCCTAAATTAACCGAACCGGCCCGAAATATAATCTTCTGTGCGGGAATCCCGCGGAGTGGAGAACAAGGTTCGCGTATCGTCAGCCTCCACGATCTCGCCGTTCAAGAAGAAAACGGTGCGGTCCGAAATCCGGGCAGCTTGATGCATGTTATGCGTAACCATGACGATCGTATACTTATCTTTCAGTTCCTGGACAAGTTCTTCAATTTTGAGCGTGGAGATCGGATCCAGGGCGGACGTGGCTTCGTCCATCAGGAGAATTTGCGGCTGCACCGCAATTGCGCGGGCTATGCAAAGCCGCTGCTGCTGCCCTCCGGACAAACTGAGTGCCGATCGCTTGAGGAAATCCTTGACCTCGTCCCACAATACGGCCTGCCGCAGGCTTTGCTCGACGATTTCGTCCAGTTCGGCCTTGCTTTTCGTTCCATGCAGTCTTGGTCCGTAAGCTACATTGTCATAAATCGATTTCGGAAAAGGATTCGGCTGCTGGAATACCATGCCGACCTGTTTGCGCAACATTTCCACTTGGACGTCATCGCCATAAACTTCGCTTCCCGCAATCCGAACCGAACCTTCGATCCTTGTCGCGGGAATCATGTCATTCATCCGGTTCAACGTACGAAGCAGGGTTGATTTCCCGCACCCCGAGGGGCCGATAAACGCCGTAATCGCTTTTTCCGGAATATCGAGCGATACATTTTTCAATGCGTGAAACTGGTCGTAGTACAAATTCAAACTTTCAATATGAATAATCGGTGTCATGACATGTCTCCCACAAAATGTATTATCAATACGAAACACGGACTTCGCCCTGGAGCGTGCCCGTGCCGAGAGCTTAGGTAAATAGGTACATGACGATTTTACCTTTCCTATGTAAAAAGGGATAAGCCGAATTGTAAACGCTATGTAAAATTTTCGTCATTCCGATTCCGTCAGTCTGGATAATTCTTTACGTACCAGTCCGGTAGTCCTTGCGGCGCTCTCCGAGGATTGAACCACTTCCCGACCGCGCAGTTCGGTCTGATGAGCGGATTCTACAAGCAGTCCGAACGTATCTTCAGCCTTTTCAACCCTGCCAAGGCTTTCGTCCATTTCTTTTGCCGTAGAAAATGCGGTTTTCGCCGTCTGATTTACCAGATCGCCGACCAATTCCAGCGTAGCGCCGATCTCCCCGGACAATTGCTTGGTCTGCATGGACAGCTTACGCACCTCGTTGGCCACAACCGCAAAGCCCCGCCCGTGCTCCCCGGCGCGAGCCGCCTCGATGGAAGCATTCATCGCCAGCATCCCGCTTTGATCCGCCAAATCCCGGATCCGTGCGGCAACCAGGGAAATTTCCCCTGCACGGGCGCTCAGCTCGGTGACTTGCCGCTCCTGCGATCGGGTCATTCCAGCTACCCTGGTAAACGAGGCTTTCACTTCTTCCAGCTCCAGCCTCCCTGCCGAAGCCAGAGCAGACATCCGCCCGGATTCCGTTAAGCTGCGTTTCGAAGCCTCCGATGCCTCATCTACGGCCTGTTCGATCTCCTCCACCCTGCTACGGCTCTTGCATACCGCTTCACGACGGGCTTCCTCCGCTTCGCGCTGCAAATCCCTCGACAGCATCATCAGATCCTGAACCGTCAAAATCCCTTTATATTTGCCCTGATGCGTTACGATCATACTGTCATAAAAGTGGTGGTCTTCCCGGCTCAATGCCGCATCCAGCAGTTCCCTCGCCGAGACAGTTAACTCACAGACAAGCGGGTTCCGTTCGGCAAACTCCTGGGCAGGCCGCTCATAGAAAAGGTCAGCCGCAAATCTCCCTGCCAGATGGCGGAAAAACACATCCCGCATCATCAGCCCGATTGGAAAGTTCCGTTCATCACAAACTACGATACAGGGAAGATCCGGCTGTTTTTGAAACATCCGCAGGACGTCGCGGCACAACTCCAGTGGATAGATCACCGGCACAATCCGGCAATAGTCTACCGCTTCCACCCGGCTTTCTTTTGTCAATTCCAGAACTGCCTGGTTGCTCAACTCTACCACTCCTTTTCCCTCGTAAAACATGAGTATGCCAGAATGATAGATCAACAGTGTTATGAGAGTATTCACAGGACTAAAGACCTATGTAAAAAAACAAACAGCCCATCATCACAATTTCAATGATGGACCGTTTTTTTCTTGTTCACAACAAGCTTGTACCCTACGCCGCGAATAGAATCGATGTGTACGGAACCGGGATCGAGTTCCAGCTTTTTGCGCAATGAACTGACATGGACGTCAACCGTTCGCTGTCCGCCGATATAATCGAATCCCCATACCGCGTTCATCAAGTCGTCCCGGGTCATCACAACCCCCGGTTTGCGCGCGAGGTACAGCAGAACTTCAAACTCCTTCGGTCTCAGCGTAATCTGCTCCCCGTTCAGCGTTACTTCGTACTTTTCCGGGTAAACGGTGAGCGCGCCGAGGGAAATTTGAGCTTCCGTCTGTACTGGCGTCGGTTCCCGATCTTCTTGCCCATTCGACCGGCGGAGAACGGCAGCCACTCGGGCCAAGAGCTCGGCAACGCCAAACGGTTTGGTGATATAGTCATCCGCGCCGGACTTCAAACCCTCGACAACTTCTTCCTCCGCATTTTTGGCCGTCAAAATAATGATTGGCGTTTTCACGCCTTCTCCCCGAAGCTTGGACATGATTTCGAATCCGTTCATCCCCGGAAGCATCAGGTCCAGCAAAATCAAATCGAATTCCTGCTGCATCGCCGTATCAAAGCCGGTCTGGCCATGTTCGGCCACGACTACCTGGTATCCTTCACTAGTCAAATTGTAAGACAGCAGTCTCGAAAGCGTCGGTTCATCTTCTATTACCAACAATCGCTGCGTCATGGTAACCCCCATTTTCTCCAAAAGTCTCGAAATTGCCGATATTTCTTATCAAACAAGCCAAGCATAACATGGATATGTTAACGGGGTGTAAAAATATAAAAATACGGAAAAGTCGAAGCGTTTCGGAAACTTTACTTATTTTAATTTTCATCCTCATGCTGCTGCATAAATGGAAGCTCCAGAATAAACGAAGATCCTTCGCCGACCTTGCTTTCCACACGGAGGATCCCGCGGTGCAGCTCGGACAAGTGTTTGACAATGGATAGTCCCAGTCCGGTACCGCCCGAACTGCGCGACCTTGCCTTGTCCACACGGTAGAAACGTTCGAATATCCGCGGCAAGTCCTTTTTCGGAATGCCGATACCCGTGTCGCTGACCGTAACACGGACCTTCTCTTCTTCTTCAGCTTCGCCTAATACTTCAACATCAACCCTTACCTTCCCGCCTTCCAGCGTATAGCTGATCGCATTGGAGAGCAAATTCATGAATATTTGTTTAAGCCGATCCTCATCCCCTTCAATAAAGAGATGCTCAGGAATGTTCTGCACCATCACGATCGATTTTTTGGTCGCGGCAGGCTGCAACATTTCAAAGATGCTATCGAATAATTCCTTAAGGTGAACCGGAGCATATTCCAGCGGCACCCGCTTCGATTCGATCTTGGACAACTCCAGGATATCCCCGATCAGCCGGTTAAGCCGCTCCCCTTCATCATGGATGATCTGCAGGAAGGATCGCTCCGTCTCCTCGTCCTTCACCCCGCCGGCCAGCAGCGTTTCCGCGAACCCTTTCACCGCTGCGATCGGGGTTTTCAATTCGTGGGATACGTTTGCGACAAATTCGCTGCGCATCACTTCCAGACGCCGGATGTCGGTAACGTCCTGTAGAAGAAACAGCATCCCCCGGTAACTTCCTTCATCTTCAAACATAGGAACTCCGTCAAACTGCAGGATCAGCTCCTCCGGATCGTAGACGTTCCGCTCCTCCCGGATTAACTCCTTTGCGGTTATTCCTTCCTCCACGAACTTCATAAACTCATAATTTCGTTTCAAGTCCTGATAAGGTTTGCCGAGAATCTGTTCGCCCCGAAGATGCAAAATACGCTCCGCCTCCCGGTTGATCAAGGCTACTTTACCGAAACAATCGACCATTAAAATCCCGCCGGTCATATTCGCTAGAACGCTTTGCATCAAGTCTTCATTATCATGAATGACTTTTAGCTGCTGCTGTAAACTGTCGGCCATTCCGTTGATGGCTTGACCCAGTTGACCGATCTCGTCCTTGCGGTTCAGATTCACCCTGGCATCATAATCAAGCCCCGATATCCGGTTGGCCACCTTGGTAATATGCTCTAGGGGTCTGGTCAGCCCTGCGGCTACCCGGTAACTGACTATGGCTGCGGCCAAAAACAACAGCAGCAGGCCACCCGCCATCAGGTACCAGCCTTTATTGAGCTCTTTGCCGACGGCTTCCAGGCTCATGGACAACCGGATGTATCCGTCAAACCCGGCGTCCGACTTGACATGACGGGCCACGTAGAGCATGTCTTGCCCAATGGTCTCGCTATGGCGAATCGCGCTGCCGACGGCAGATCCATCTGCCGACATGATCTCTTCGCGGTCTTGATGATTATCCATATCCTTAGGCAACATTTCCGAATCGCCGATCACCGTGCCGTCCAATTTTATAAATGTGATCCGCGAATCCGTCAGGTTATCAAGCTCCCGGGCTTTGGCCGTATAAAATTCAACCGCATTATCGCTATCGGGGGATATGAACGGGAACGTGCTTTCCAGCAAATTGATTTCCCGCGCCATGTTTTCCTCCAGTGCACGGATATGGGAATCCTTGAACAATTGCGCCATCGTCAATCCCGCCGCAAGCATGGAGATTCCAACAAGGCTCATTAGAATAATAGTAAGTCGAGTACGAAATGTTTTCATCTTTATTTGAACACCGCTTCTTTAAAAGTGGCCAGCTTCTCCAGCGACTCTTTTTCTACGCCTGCATGCAGGCTGTTGCCGTGCGAATCCATCGTTACGATGGCCTGGAAGTCCTCGGCTTGCAAATGCCACATCGCTTCCGGTATGCCGAACTCCATGAAATCCACGCCGTTCACTTTCTTTAAGCACTTGGCGTAATACTGGGCGGCTCCGCCGATCGCGTTCAGATAAACCCCTCCGTGTTCCTGAAGCGCGGCAAGCGTTTTCGGCCCCATTCCGCCCTTGCCGATGACTGCCCGGATGCCGAATTTCTTGATGATGTCGCCTTGATAAGGTTCCTCGCGGATGCTTGTCGTAGGTCCGGCTGCCATAACTCGCCAGCCCTGATCGTCCTTAAGCATGACCGGGCCGCAATGGTAAATGACGGCTCCATTAAGATCGACAGGTGCATCGTGATCCATCAGGTACTTATGCAACGCATCGCGGCCCGTATGAATTTCGCCCTTAATCGTTACGACATCGCCTACGCGAAGGCCGCGGATCTGTTCTTCCGAAATCGGCGTCTGGAGCACGATCTTCCGCCCCTTGGAAGGCTGATCTAGGGATTCACCAGTAGGGGCTGCTTCGTTCTCCTGCTTAAGCTCCACCATCGCTACCTCGCTGCCGGCCGGATAAAGCCAGCCGCCGATTTTCCCTGTAGCGGGATCCATTTTTATGCCTTGGCGGCGGAATGCCCAGCAGTTATAAGCTACCGAGACAAAAAAGCTCGCGGGCAGGCGGTTGGCGACGCCGATTTTGCAGCCCAACAGCGTCACTTCGCCGCCAAAGCCCATCGTGCCGATGCCAAGCTGGTTCCCGGCTTCCATAATATAGCGTTCAAGCCGGTCCAGATCGGCAATCGGGTTGACGTCATCCACTTCACGGAACAACTGTTGCTTGGCCAGCTCATACCCTGTCGTCCGGTCGCCGCCGATGCCGACGCCGATAAAGCCCGCGCTGCAGCCTTGCCCCTGCGCCTGATAAACCGCATGCAGAATGCATTTGCGGATTCCGTCCAGATCCCGCCCGGCGCGGCCCAGTCCTTCCAATTCAGCCGGCAGGCTGTATTGAATATTTTTATTTTCACATCCGCCGCCCTTCAAAATAAGCCGCATGTCGATGTAACTCTCTTCCCATTGCTCAAAATGGATCACCGGCGTGCCGGGACCCAAATTGTCCCCACTATTCTCACCGGTAAGCGAGTCAACCGAATTCGGACGCAGTTTGCCGTCCTTCGTCGCACGTTGAATCGCCGATTTGATGGCTTTCTTTAGCTCGATCTGGTTCGTACCGACCGGGGTATGCACGATAAAGGTCGGCATTCCGGTATCCTGGCAGATCGGGGAAATTTGCTCCTCGGCCATGTTTATGTTTTGCGTAATTGTCGATAGAGCCAGACCCGCACGAGTACCCTGATTCTCCAGCGCCCGTCCCGAGTTAACAGCGCGGCGAACGTCACCGGGCAAGTTGGTTGAAGTCTCCACAATCAATTGATAAATGCTTTCTTCAAACTGATGCATGATCCGAATTCCCCTCTCTTGTCTTCGAATTCTCAATAGCTTTATAATAACATAGTACCTAAATAGAGGTTGAAAATATATTCAAATTTATGTCATAAAAAGAGAGGTTTCTCACTGATGAGCTATCATTTTTCCGCTTATATGTACCGTCTAAGGTCCATCAAACGTTGGAGTCTGATGCGGAGCACCGCCGCCGAAAACGTGGCCGAACATTCCTTTCATGTGGCTTTGCTCGCTCATCTTCTGTGCGAAATCGGCAACGGGTTGTTCGGACGCCGGTTGAACGCGGAACGCGCGGCTACGCTTGCCTTGTTTCACGATGCGACGGAAGTGTTCACCGGGGATATCCCCACCCCCGTCAAACACCACAATCCAAGACTGCTGTCCAATTTCCGGGAGATGGAGGGAATCGCCGCCGAACGGCTTCTTTCCATGATCCCGCCTGCCTTGCAGCCGACCTATGCACCTCTGCTGGCACCGGGAACCCACAATGGTCCCGAAAGCGATGCCGAGTTGCTGAAGATTGTAAAAGCAGCCGACAGCCTGGACGCCTACCTGAAATGCGCATGGGAATTAACCGCCGGGAACCGGGAGTTCGCCGTCGCAAAACAGCAGCTGGCAGACAAATTGGAACGCCTAAACCTGCCAGAAGTGGCCTATTTCCTCGAGCACTTCGCGCCAAGCTTCGAAATGACGCTCGATGAACTGTCCGAGGATGAGGCGCCGGCCGAGTAGCTTATGGAATTGAGCGGTACTGGAGCGGATATTTCAGGGGATGGCGGAATGAGTTACCCTATCCCGTGGAAATTAACTGGATTTCCTACAGTTAATTTCTCCGATTTCGCTATATCTGGCAAAATAGCTGGAAAACCTACAGCTAATTCGCCGCTTTCCCTGCCAGTATGACGATTTCGTCCAATATAACTGTAGGTTTTCCAGTTAAATTGGCTGTAAGAGATGTTGGCAGAAAATTAACTGTAGTTTCTCCAGTTATTCAACGGATGCATGGGCAGTTGCCGTGGACATCTTGTTTCCTGTTGTGTTACCTAGTGTGTTACCTAGTGTGTTACCTAGTGTGTTACCTAGTGCGTTACCTTCAATGTTACCTAGAGTGTTACCTAGAGTGTTACTCGGAGTGTTACATAGAGTATTACCTAAAGTGTTGCTCGGGGAGTTACATAGAGTATTAATTACAGCGTTACCTACAGCGTTACCTACAGCGTTACCTACAGCGTTACCTACAGCGTTACCTACAGCGTTTCCTTCAATGTTTCCTTCAATGTTTCCTTCAATGTTACTTCCCTAGTTTATCCTCATTTTTGCTCATTTTACTCGATTTGCTCGATACGCAAGATTCACTCAACTTGCTCGATTTGCTTATTTTACTCAATATTCTCGATTTGCTCGATTTGCTCGGTTTGCTCAATTTGTCAATTTGCTCATTTGAGGTCCCCAAAAAAGCCCCTGCCTCCGAACTGACCGGAAGCAGAGGCTTTTATTATTAGTTACTCGGGCGTTCTTCCGCACTTTTCGTACGGAATTCACTTACGCCCTTTTCCTCCAGACTCTTCTAATACGCTTTTCTTCCTCTTCTTATTCCATTCAGCCTAACCGTTTACTATTTCGCCGCCGTTGATATGAAGCACCTGGCCGCTCATGTAAGAGGAATCGTCCGAACCCAGGTAAACATAGGCGGGAGCCAGTTCCTCCGGCTGGCCGGGGCGCTGCATCGGCGTGTCGCCGCCGAATTTGGAAACCTGCTCGGCATCGAACGTGGATGGGATCAACGGCGTCCAAATCGGGCCAGGAGCCACCGCATTCACGCGGATGCCGGTCTTGCCGACGATATTCATCGAAAGCGCGCGCGTAAAGCTTACGATCGCACCTTTGGTAGACGAGTAGTCGATTAGAGTCGGGTTCCCTCTATAAGCGGTAACGGAAGCCGTATTAATGATTGCGCTGCCCTTCTTCAAGTGAGGCAACGCCGCCTTCACAAAGTGGAACATCGCGAAAATATTCGTTCGGAACGTTCGCTCCAATTGCTCTGTTGTAATATCTTCAATGCCCTTCTGCGGATGCTGTTCAGCAGCATTATTAATCAGTATATCCAGCCCGCCCAGCGTATCGACCGTTTGCTTGACCGCTTGCCGGGCAAAATTCTCGTCCCCTACGTCACCGGGGATAAGCAGGCATTTACGTCCCTCCTGCTCAACCTCCGCTTTCGTTTTATTCGCATCATCATGTTCATTTAAATAAACGATCGCGACGTCCGCACCTTCCTTGGCATAGGCCACGGCAACCGCACGGCCGATTCCGCTGTCGGCCCCGGTGATCAAGGCTACTTTATTCCGCAGTTTACCCGCGGCTAAATAGGCGCCCTCGTACTCTGGGCGGGGATGCATTTCGGATTCGATCCCAGGCTGCTGGTTCTGATGCTGGGGAGGCATCGTTTGTTTTGACTGTCCGTTTCCTGACATGTTACATTCTCCTTCCATTGGCTAGTAGTTTCCTGTAATTACACGTCTAGGATAAGCCTATGCAGGAAAGTCTATGCCGAAACATAAACAACTCAGGATCATCCTGCAAGAAAAACCTGCAGAGGTAATGAGTGATCCTGCAGCCTGCATGAAGTTATCACGCTTCAAGAACTAACTTACCACCGGGAGGAATAACCCAAACACGCCAATGATTAGACCGGTATGCCAAAATGCTGAAAAAACCAGGAATCATCACGAATTCGTCGAATTGCATATTTTTCTCTGGATAATGTGGTCCGGTCCAAGATTGCGTTTTCATTTTGCAATATATTCTCTCCGAAAACCTGAGACACGAGCCTCCGGTTATTTACGATGCGCGCATCATTGAAGTGAAGATACGAGATACTCATCAAATCTTCTCCCCATTGATTGCCGCTGTCGTCATAAGGAAAGTTTTGCCTGAATACTACTTTCAGCGAAACTCCGGAAACGAGCCGGCAGCTTCCTCCCAGCAGCCACATTCTAAGCGAAAATTCGACCGCTTCGAGTTCTTTGCTGTGGAATCCTTCTTCCATCCCTCCGATTTCCTGAAACTTCGCCCGGCTGACGGCAAAGCACTCCCAGGAAAGCCATGATAATTCATCCCCATGACCGGTCCAAGGGAAGCTTTGCACGGAATGAAGAAATGCGCCTTCATAACTGCAATGCGGCTTCATTCTGGACGATTCGTGAATCGTCAATTGCGGTGATGCGCAATCCGCCTCTCCCGCCATGACCGGCATGAGCAGCAACTCCATCCAATCATCTTCGAAATACAAACGGGGACTGCAAAAGATCAAATATTTCCCGGAGGCATGAGCGGCTGCCAAATTGCGGGAGGGTAAGCCTTTTTGTCCTTTAAGCAGCTTTACCGGCTGTTGAAACTTATAATTCATCAGGAAATCGCAGCATCCGTCAATCGAGTCTTCATTTACGATAATCACTTCATAGGGTAGGCGGGTATGGGAAACCTTCAGCGACTCCATGGTCATGAAGAGATCCACACCGCTGTTTTTTACGGTAATAATGATGGATACAGGGGCTTGGCAAGGCATGATTATTCTCCTTAAGGTCGGAAATAATATCTTTACGCAGCACCATGATGACGACGACATTGGTCTTGTCCTAGGTTCCATAATAACCCAATTCATGCTTTCAGTAAATACAAACAAAACTGATAGTTTATTATCTTTGCCTCTCATTCTAACTATGGTAAATATAGGAGGGGTTATATGGACTACGATGCTTTAGGCAAAAGATTGCGGCAAGAGCGGCATAAAATGAATTGGACCCAGGAAAAACTCGCTGAAAAGGTCGAGGTTTCCGATGCATACATAGGACAAATCGAGCGCGGCGAACGCAGCCTGTCGTTGGAAACGCTCGTCAAATTGGCCAATCAGCTGGGTGTGACTGTCGATTATTTGCTGCATGATTCGATTGAAATTAGCGATGATCAGTTTATGAACCAGATCCGTCAAATTATGCTGGACCGTTCTCCCAAGGAAAAACAGCTTGCGCTTGATGTGATGAAGCTGATGTTCGCCCATTTGGACGATATGGAGACAAAATAAATTCAACAACAAAAGCCTGCCGGTTTCCCGGCAGGCTTTCATTATGTACTTCTAACAGTCGATTAAATAATGTCGCTGTATACCATAAAGAACGAGATCAATAGCACGCAAACGCTCAGCAAAGTGCTGAAGGTGCGGAGCTTTCCGGCCGCTTCCTGCGTTCCTTTATTGGAACGGATCCCTTCAAGCGTTTGCCGGAGAGGTTTACCCATAATGCCGCTGAACGCCCCGATCGCCAGGAACAAAATCACGATGACGATCATCCAGGGAACGGAATAATCCCCCTGACTCATTAAGTATCCGCCGGTCAGCAGTTGGATGACCAAACCGATTTGCGCATAAGTATTCAACGTCTTGACGGTCGCTACCGTCCCTTCCTGCGCCGCAGGTGCGAGCTTGCTCACTTTAGCGAACACCAAAGGTAGGATCAGATAAAATCCCAAGGATAAAGCCCCCACGATGTGGAGAAAGAGCATAACACCAAACATCTTTTATCACAACCGCCTTTCATCGTCAATTATATTTATTACAATCTATTATACCCATAGTTTACCTCAAAGGAAAGGAACCCTCCTGAACAGGAGGGTTCCTGATTTTCATATGTTCACACTTCAGACATGATTAACCCCGAACGACAGAAATCACATTGCGGACCGAAGCAGCCGATTTATCCAACGCGGCTTTTTCGTCTGCGGTAAGCTCTAACTCGAATACCTTCTCGATTCCTTCACCGCCCAGAATAGCGGGAACGCCCATAAACAGACCATCGTAGCCGTATTCGCCTTCCAACAGGGCTATAACCGGCAGAATCCGTTTTTTGTCTTTCAGAATCGCTTCCGTCATTTGAACCAGCGAAGCAGCCGGCGCATAATAAGCACTGCCGTTGCCAAGCAGGTTAACGATTTCGCCGCCGCCTACGCGCGTACGCTGCACGATCGCCTCGATGCGTTCCGCGGACAGGAGCGTGTCGATCGGAATGCCGCCGACACTGGAATACCGCACGAGCGGAACCATGTCGTCGCCGTGTCCGCCAAGCACGAAACCGCGCACGTCTTCAACTGAAACGTTCAATTCCTGTGCGATAAACGTGCAGTACCGCGCTGTATCGAGCACGCCGGATTGGCCGATGACACGGTTTTTCGGAAAACCGAGCGCCTGATAAGCCGCATAAGTCATAGCGTCAACCGGATTACTCAAGATAAGTACGGTAGAATCCGGACAATATTTCTTCACGTTTTCGCATACCGAGCGAACGATTCCCGCATTCGTGTTAACGAGATCATCGCGGCTCATGCCCGGCTTGCGGGCGATCCCGGCCGTAATGATGACGATGTCGGAACCCGCGGCATCTTCATAAGAAGACGTGCCGACGATATTGCTGTCAAATCCTTGAACGGGACTTGCTTCAAGCATGTCGAGCGCCTTGCCCTTCGTCGGATTTTCCAATGCCGGAATGTCCAGCAGAACGACATCCCCGAGTTCTTTTTGCGCAAGCATTAGAGCGGTCGTCGCACCGGTAAAACCGGCGCCGACAACCGTAATTTTTTTACGTTGAATACCCACGTGCTCAAGACCTCCTACATGTTTTTAATGACTTGATCCGCAAATTCGGAACATTTCACTTCGGTTGCGCCTTCCATCAGGCGGGCAAAGTCGTAGGTTACAGTCTTGTTGTTGATGGAGGTTTCCAGGCCTTTGTAGATGAGGTCGGCGGCTTCCTGCCAGCCGAGATGCTCAAGCAGCATCACGCCGGACAAAATAACCGAACCCGGATTTACCACATCCAGATCCGCGTATTTCGGCGCCGTGCCGTGCGTGGCTTCAAAAATCGCATGACCTGTCACATAGTTGATATTCGCCCCAGGGGCAATGCCGATGCCTCCGACTTGGGCAGCCAAAGCATCGGACAAATAGTCACCGTTCAAGTTCAATGTCGCGATGACGTCGAAATCGGTCGGACGCGTCAACACTTGTTGCAGCGCGATATCCGCAATCGCATCCTTAATGATGATTTTGCCGGCGTCCTGCGCATCCTTCTGCGCCTGATTAGCAGCGTCAGTACCGGACTCTTCCTTGATCCGGTCATATTGGGCCCAAGTGAATACTTTGTCGCCGAACTCGGCTTCGGCCACTTCGTAGCCCCAGTTTTTGAACGCGCCTTCCGTAAATTTCATGATATTGCCTTTATGAACAAGAGTTACGCTCTTCCGTTCATGCTTGATCGCATATTCAACCGCTGCGCGGACAAGGCGTTTGGAGCCTTCTTCGGACACCGGCTTGATACCGATTCCGGACGTTTCCGGGAAGCGGATCTTCTTGACGCCCATTTCGTTTTGAAGGAATTGGAGCACCTTTTTCACTTCTTCGGAGCCTTCTTTATATTCGATCCCCGCATAAATATCTTCCGTATTTTCCCGGAAAATGACCATGTCCACGAGTTCCGGACGTTTTACAGGGGATGGCACCCCATCGAAATAACGGACAGGACGAAGACATACGTACAAGTCGAGCTCTTGGCGCAGCGCCACGTTCAAGGAGCGGATTCCGCCGCCGATCGGCGTAGTCAGGGGTCCCTTGATCGCCACAATATACTCGCGGATGGCGGTCAGCGTATCGGCCGGAAGCCACTCTCCGTATGTATTGTAGGCCTTCTCTCCTGCGAATACCTCGTACCAGGCGATGCTCTTTTCGCCGCCATAAGCTTTTTCCACCGCGGCATCCAATACCCGTTTGGACGCTTTCCAAATGTCGCGGCCCGTTCCGTCACCCTCGATAAAAGGAATGATCGGATTGTTCGGCACTTGAAGCTTACCGCCTTCGATAACGATTTTTTCACCTTCGGTAGGAAGGCTAAACTTTTCCAATTGCAGCATGTGTATGTGTTCCTCCTCATAACAATTTGGTCTTGACGGGAATTTACGGTTACGACTTTCATTTTAACATAAATGGCAACCCGGTTTCCCGGGTTGCAATGTACTATCGCAAATCGATCGGAATGTATTGCTGATTGGTCACGCCCGTATACTCCGCACGCGGCCGGATAATACGATTGTCATCCAGTTGCTCCAAAATATGGGCGGTCCAGCCCGAAAGGCGGCTGATCGCGAAAATCGGAGTGAACAAATCCCTCGGGATGCCAAGCATCGTATATACGGAAGCGGAATAGAAGTCCACGTTCGGCTTCAGCCCTTTTTGACCGGTAACAAGCTCCTCCACTTTGACCGAAATGTCGTAAAGTGTGGAATCGCCCTTCATTAAGCCAAGCTGGCGCGACATCTTCTGCAGATGTTTCGCCCTCGGATCCCCGTTCTTGTAAACGCGATGTCCGAATCCCATAATTTTATCTTTATTGGCCAGCTTCTTCTGGATATAAGGCTCGGCATTGTCCAGGGTGCCGATTTCGCCAAGCATCTGGCTAACGGCTTCATTAGCCCCGCCGTGCAGCGGTCCTTTCAGCGTACCGATTGCGGAAGTCACGCCGGAGTAAATATCCGACAGCGTTGCAATCGTGACGCGAGCCGAGAAGGTGGAAGCGTTCAATTCGTGATCCGCATGCAATACCAGCGCCTGATCCAAAGCGCGTACCGCCACCGGATCCGGTTCTTCCCCGGATAGCATGTAAAGGAAATTATGCGCCAGTGACACGTCCTTCAATGGCGCGACAGGCTCCTTGCCGTCGCGGATCCGGGCGAAGGCGGCAATTAACGTGGGCAGTTGGGCTTGCAGCTTAATCGCCTTTTGCTGATTGCTTTCCCGGGTGTTCTCATTCGCATGTTCATCGTACAAAGCAAGAGCCGATACGGCCGTACGGAGGACAGCCATCGTATTGGCATTGCCGGGATACAGCTTCATTTGCTCCAGTACCGCTTCAGGAACGGAAGCCGATTCGCTTAGCTGCTTCTGAAGGGTAGCCAACTGGGTCTTGGTGGGCAGCTTGCCGTACCATAGCAAATAAGCAGTCTCTTCATAGCTCGCGCGTTCCGCCAAGTCGTCAATGTTGATCCCGCGATAAGCAAGAACCCCGTCATGGATGGAACTGATCGATGAAGTAGCTGCCACAATACCTTCCAGACCTTTGGTAGCTGTCATAGTACATCTCTCCTTTGGAAACGAAATATAAGCCAAACAAGCCAATGAAAACATTTTCAATTTAAAAGTTTAAAATTTTCAGAGCAATGCAAGAAGTGGCCTGTAATAATGTAACATCGATCTCTTGTGGCCTGTAAAATAATCATACTGGATTTTCGGAAGCAAAGGAACATGTTCAGCCCGCCCCTTTACATCAAATGATTTTATCACTGAGATAAAATATTTTTTGTAATCGCTTTCGTTGGCAACGACAAATGTCACAGATTTAACTTCTAATTGTGTTCAAAAAGTCGATTTTAATATACTCCTCTTCTTCCTTTGTTTCCGGTATACAAAATGAGACTAAGTAATAGGGTAGAAGAGGACCTGTCCGTAAAGGAGAATGCCGTTTGGATAATGTGATGACAAAGCGCCTGCTGCGCGGAGGCTGGGTTTGCATCGTACTGATCGCGCTGGCCGGTGCCTTCTACTGGCTGCTTCCGTTAATCTATCCGTTTCTGATCGCCTGGCTGATTGCCTTTGCCATGAATCCGCTTGTGCGTTGGCTGCAATTCAAAGTAAAATTACCGCGATGGCTGGCCGTTACCGCCGCGCTGATCATTTTTGTCGGAGGTGCCGGGATCGTTCTCTCCGCAGCCGTTACCCGGCTCGTAAAAGAGTTGATCGGATTGGCCGAATCCCTGGATTTTCATATCGAAGAATGGAGAAACTGGTTCGTCGAATGGAGCCAGAGCGAAGGAATCCAAAATATCATCAACGAAATCAACCGGTTTATCGCGAACAACCCCGGTTATGAGAATACGATAAACAAAAATATCGACAACACGACATCGACGATCAGCTCGGCCCTTTCCCGGCTGCTCAGCGGCTTCCTAAGCGGGATCGTCAATTTGCTGACCTCGCTTCCGAATTTCGGCGTCATTCTAATCGTCATCCTGTTGGCCGTCTTTTTTATTAGTAAAAACTGGGAAAGAAATATGCGCTTTCTTTCCGGGCTTGTACCCTCTCCATTTCGTAAAACCGGAAGCGAAGTCTGGAAAGACTTGCAAAAGGCTCTGTTCGGCTATCTGCGCGCCCAATTTATTATGATTTCGATTACTGCGGTCATCGTATTGATCGGACTGCTTATATTACAGGTGGATTCAGCTTTCACTTACGCGATCCTGATCGGATTCGTCGATTTGCTTCCTTATTTGGGCGTGGGAACCGTAATGGTTCCTTGGCTGCTATATGCTTATATGTCAGGAGACACGGGCCTTGGTATCGGTCTGTCCGTTTTGTACGGAGTCATCCTTGTAGCCAGACAATTAATCGAGCCGAAGGTGCTGGCAAGCAGCGTCGGACTCGATCCGTTGCCGACGCTGATCTCCATGTTCGTCGGCCTGAAGCTGTTCGGGGTGTTCGGACTGATCATCGGTCCGGTTTCTTTCGTCGTATTCGGGGCGATTGCGCGCGCGGGTGTCCTGAAGGATCTGCGAAATTATATCCTAAACGGAAGGCTGCGATAATGAAATGGAAAAAATTCATTATCACAGCCTCCGCCTTCCTTACATCCTTTCGGGCGCTTGTAATCCAATCAGCTTGAGCCCGTTGCTTAGCGTAATTTGCACCCCTTTTACCAAAGCCAGCCTCGCCTCGCGCAAATCCGGATCCCCGGTCAAAATCGGACAATGATGATAAAACCGGTTAAAAGCCTGTGCCGTATCCACCAGATAGCGCGTGACGATCGACGGCTCCATTTTGACGGCGGCCTGCTCGACTCGCTCGGTAAACAGGGACAATTGCTTAACCAGAGCAAATTCAGCCTCACCGTTTAACAATGCAGGATCAAGGATGCTGTCCGATTTTGCTTCAGTTGCCTCCTCTTCGCGCTCTCCATACCCTTTC
The DNA here is from genome assembly GCF_046559655.1 of Fontibacillus forbon. Lineage (NCBI taxonomy): Bacteria > Bacillati > Bacillota > Bacilli > Caryophanales > Paenibacillaceae > Fontibacillus > Fontibacillus forbon. Next base: position 765,708 of record NZ_JBKGFV010000002.1, read on the forward strand.
CGCAGCACGCTGCAAGCCCGAGCATATGTGTACTGCACGTACGGCCCGGTTTCCCCTTCAAAGCTGAGCGCGTCCTCCCAAGAGAATACGATGTCCTTGATCCGGTTCCCGCTCAAATCGTTGAAAATCACCGCGCCGACACCAACCTGTCTCGCTACTTCTTCTTTATTTTCCAGCCCCGGATTTTTCGATTCGATAATGTTCTTGATCTTCAGAACAGCCTGCTCCAGCAGATCCTCCAGCTTGACGACGTTGCCTTTTCTAGTGGACAAGCTCGCCCCTTCCAGGCTTACGCGCCCAAACGGTACATGCACCAAATCCTCTGCCCAGTCATAGCCCATCAGCTCTACAACTTTAAACCACTGGCGGAAATGCAGGCTTTGCGAATAATCCGTCACATAGACGGCTTTATGAAATTGATAAGTGTTCTTCCGGTATAGGGCTGCCGCAACGTCACGGGTGTGATAAAGCGAGCTTCCGTCCTGCTTCAGCATTAATGCCGGGGCCATATCGTAGTCTTCAAGACGTACCAGCCAGGCACCCCCGTCTTTTTCCAGCAGTCCCTTCTGCTTTAATTCATGAATGACGGGTTCCATTTTGTCGTTATAAAAGCTTTCCCCGGTCATAAAATCGAACCGCACGCCAAGCAGCTTGTAGATTTTCTCGAATTCCGCCAGACTAAGATCCACAAATTCCCGCCAAAGCTGAAGCGCCTCCGGATCGCCCTGCTCCGTTTTGACGAACCAGGATCTCGCCTCGTCTTCCAGCCCGTTATCACGTTCCGCCTCCTCATGGAAACGCACGTACAGACTTAGCAGTTCGTCGATGGCCCCGGCTTCCAGCCTTTCCGGTTCTCCCCAATGACGGTAGGCCGTGATGAGCTTCCCAAACTGGGTGCCCCAGTCGCCAAGATGATTGACTCCGATGCAGGTATATCCCAGGTACGAATAAATTTGATAAAGAGCGTTTCCGATCACCGTGGAGCGCAAATGACCCACATGGAAAGGCTTCGCAATATTGGGAGAAGAAAAATCGATCACGATCGTTTTCCCCTGACCGATCGTTTGCGAACCGTAACTCTCCCCGGAAATTAAAATTTCATGGATGACTTGGCCGCTAATCACCGCCGGGTTCAGATGAAAATTCAAATAACCGGATACCGACGATGTCCGGGCGATATTCCCGGGTCCTTCGTTCTCTTTCCCGCGGAATCCCGCTTCCAGTTCGTCCGCGATGGCACCCGGAGACTTGCGGAGCCGCTTGCTCAGCTTGAAGCAGGGCAGCGAAATATCGCCCATGGAGTCATCCGGCGGATACTCCAGCATCGCCTGCACCTCCTCCTCCGAAATTCCGTCCAGCAAGGACGATACTTTTGCAGCAATCTGCTTTTTGAACTGTTCCATTGCAGCGATTCTCCTTTCAATCGATAAATAAAAAAGTCCCCCGTCTCAATAAGAGACGAGAGACTTAAGTTCCCGCGGTACCACTCTACGTGCTGAAGCAATATTCAGCCACTCTGCTGGGTAACGGCCAACCACCGGATTTACCTACATAGCAACTGAATATCGGCTGCTAATCGGCAAACCATCTCCAGGGCCCGATTCTTTTGCGGCTTCCATACCGGCTCCCACCCCTCCGGCTCGCTGTTATGGACCTTTCGCAAAATACTATCCCGTTCATGGATATTAACAAAATATTAGAATTGAATATATAGCAAAATCATCGAGACGTCAACGATAGCGAGTCAGCGCCGAAAAAAAGTAATCGAACCGTCCTTGATCTTCTTGCCGATCCACTTCATCAACAGCATACGGTATAGCGGACGCGTCAAAGGAAACACCATGGTGAATCCGATCAAGTCGGTTACAAATCCCGGAATCAACAATAAAATCCCGCCGCCGAAAACGCACATTCCTTCGATCATCAACTTGCCCGGTACCTGGCGGCCATTCATTTGCGCTTTGGCATCGGCGAGCACTTTGCGTCCTTCAAACTGCATCATTAAGCCGCCGATAATCGAGGTGGCCAAAGTAAGAAAAATCGTCTTCCCTACGCCCAGTCTTTCGGCGACTTCCACATAACCCCAAAATTCTATAATCGGGACTACAACAATCAAAACGGCAATCCATTTACGCATAATAATAACTCCTTTTTCTAGCAGCATGCCTTCTTTAAAGATGATGGCAATTCATTCTAAAGAGTATTGTACCGTTTTGATTCCGTATAATCAAAATTTGCTGGCTTGCTCAAAAGCTTCATACCAATCCGGAAATACTTTTTTAAATTGAACCGGCTTGAAATCCTCCCGCCGAACCACATAGTGTGTCGAGGAACCTTCTACGCATAATTCCCCTTCTCCGTTCAACACTTCATAACCGTATTCCGTTTTTACCCCGCCGTTGCTTCGAATCCAAGTTTTCAGCAATACATCTTCACCGTAACGGATTCCTTTCTTGTATTCAATCCGCATTTCCTGCACGGGCGAAATATATCCCGCTTGTTCCATATGGATATATTGAAAGCCTAAATCCTCGATCAGTTTGGTTCGGCCCGCCTCAAACCATCCCAAATAATGGGCGTGATAAATGATTCCCATCATATCGAACTCAAAATATTTAGGCTTAATTTCAAGCTCACTGACATATGACATAATTACTCCCCTTTTTGCTTGTATAATCGATCCCGAAACTCACAAATTCCAGTATATCAAAAAAGCAACGGGAAAGTCCGAATCCGGACGCCCATTGCTTTTGATTGTCATTACGATGCTTCTTGCAGCTATTATTTACGAACTTGACCGATTTTAACCAGGTTCGTCGAACCGGAACGGCCCAGCGGAATACCCGCAGTGATCACAACCAGGTCTCCTTCTTTAACGAGACCGGAGTTCAAGCCGCCCTTCATAGCGTTATCGAACATTTCATCCGTAGAAGTAGCCACTTCACCTTTAACAGGTGTCACGCCCCAGTTCAGGGCAAGACGGCGGCAAGTTTGTTCCACAGTCGTAACGGCGATAATCGGAGCTTTCGGACGGTATTTCGATACCATACGAGCTGTATAACCGGTTTCGGTCGAAGTAATGATCGCTTTGGCGTTCAATTCCAGAGCGGAGTTGGCAACCGCTTGGCTGATCGCTTCAGTAACCGTCGTTTGTTGTGCATTACTTTGTTTGATGAAAATTTCGCGATATTCCAGAGCGGATTCCGCTTTTTCCGCGATGCGGGACATCGTCAGAACGGATTCCACCGGATACTTCCCTGCAGCGGTTTCCCCGGACAGCATGATAGCGTCGGTGCCGTCAAAGATCGCGTTCGCCACGTCACTCGCTTCAGCGCGTGTAGGTCTTGGGTTGCGTTGCATGGAATCCAACATTTGTGTAGCCGTGATAACCGGTTTGCCGACGCGGTTACATTTTTCGATCATGCGTTTTTGAACCAAAGGTACATCTTCCGCAGGAATTTCCACGCCAAGGTCACCGCGGGCTACCATCAGACCGTCGGAAACTTCCAAAATCTCATCCAGGTTGTCGACACCTTGTTGGTTCTCGATTTTGGAGATGATTTGGATATGAGTAGCATTGCTGCCCTCGAGCAGTTCACGGATCTCGAGCACGTCGCTAGCTTTACGAACGAAGGAAGCCGCAATAAAATCGATGCCTTGTTCGATCCCGAATTTGATGTCGTTAGCATCTTTCTCTGTGATGCCTGGCAGGGAAATGTTCACGCCCGGTACGTTTACGCCCTTCTTGCTCTTGATCGTACCGCCGTTAACGATGCGACACTTGATTTCCGTTCCTTGAATGTCCACTACGGTCAAACCGATCAAACCGTCATCGATCAGAATCGTCGAACCGACTTCCACGTCTCCAGGCAGCTCTTTATAAGTAATGGAGATGCGGTCTTTGTCGCCAAGAATTTCTTCTGTGGTCAACGTGATGAACTCGTCTTGCTCAAGCTCGATCGGTTCTACCTTCAATTTGCCGGTGCGGATTTCAGGACCTTTAGTGTCCAGCAGTATGGCGATTGATTTCCCCAGCTCTTCGCTCGCTTGGCGGATCGTTTTGATCCGGTTGCCATGCTCCTCGAAATCTCCGTGGGAGAAGTTGAGGCGAGCGACGTTCATTCCAGCCATAATCAGTTTCTTGATGTTTTCTAACGATTCACTGGAAGGACCGATAGTACATACGATTTTTGTTTTGCGCATTTTGGGTTTCCTCCGTTTAATTAGTTCTCTCTATACTTCTTTTCCAACAATTAAATTTACTACAAAACTCCTCTTTTGTATAGGAAGTTTATCATATTGTAACAGTCTATCTAGTCATTACCGACTAGTGTGGGATCTATAATGGGTTCTTTTACTTTTTGAGGACTATCTTTTGCAGCCCCATCCTCAAATTCTCCGATTTTACGGAACTTCCGGTAGCGGTCTTCCACCAACTCGTCCGGATTCATATAAGACAATTCCTCCAGATGGCGGATCAGCCCGCCCTTTATCGCCGATGCGGTGGTCTCGTAATCACGATGAGCGCCGCCTTTCGGCTCCGGTATGATCTCTTCGATCACCTCCATATCCAGGAGATCCTGTGCGGTGATCTTCATCGCTTCAGCCGCTTGATCCGCTTTCGAAGCATCCTTCCAAAGAATCGAGGCTGCCCCGTTCGGTGAAATGACGGAGTAGATCGCATTCTCCAGCATCAGCACCCGATTGCCCACACCGAGCGCAAGAGCGCCGCCGCTGCCGCCTTCCCCGATGACAACGCAAATGACAGGCACATGCAGCTTGGCCATCTCCAGCAAATTGCGGGCGATCGCCTCGGATTGCCCTCTTTCCTCCGCTGTAATGCCCGGGTAGGCCCCCTTGGTATCGATAAAGGTGATGATCGGCCGGCCGAATTTGTCGGCCTGATGCATCAAACGCAGCGCTTTACGGAAGCCTTCCGGGTGCGCGCTGCCGAAAAAGCGGGCGATATTGTCCTTCGTATCTTTCCCGCGCTGCTGGCCGAGTACCGTGACAGGGGTGCCGTTTAACTTGGCCAATCCGCCGACAACGGCAAGATCGTCGCCAAAAACCCGATCGCCATGCAGCTCAACGAAATTCTCAAAAATAAGGGTAATCAAATCCAACGAAGTCGGACGCTGGTGATGCCGGGCCAAATGCATTTTTTGCGAAGGAGAGATATTGCTGTAGATCTCGTCCTCCAACTCCTTATAACGCTCTTCGAGCCTGGCGATTTCCTCGCTGAAATCGATCCCTTTCTCCATGCCGAACTGTTCAAGTTCCTGTATCTTCTCGCGGAGTTTTACGAGAGGCGATTCAAAAGGCAATTCACCCGCCATTGTTGACCCCTCCTTTCACTCCATGCAGGTCTAGCATTTGAGACAAAGTAGCCCTTAGCTCTTTGCGGTGAACGACCATATCCAGTTGTCCGTGCTGCAGATTGAATTCCGCTGTCTGGAAATCATCCGGCAGCTTCTGGCGTATCGTCTGTTCAATGACGATACGTCCGGCAAAGCCGAACACCGCGCCCGGTTCTGCGATAATCACGTCTCCGAGCATAGCAAAACTAGCCGAAACGCCCCCTGTAGTCGGGTCCGTAATGACCGAGATGTAAAGGCCGCCCTGCTCGTCCAAACGGGCCAAGGCCGCACTCGTTTTGGCCATCTGCATCAGACTTAAGATGCTCTCTTGCATCCGCGCCCCGCCCGAAGTTGAGAATATAATCAGCGGAAGCCGCTTTTCCGTGGCCGCTTCAATGGCGCGGGTAATTTTCTCACCGACGACGGAACCCATGCTGCCCGTGAAAAAATCAAAGCTCATCACGGCCACTACTGCCGAGAAGCCGCCGATCGTCCCCTCTCCGGTGACCACGGCTTCGCGTAGTCCGGATTTGAGTTTCTGCTGCTCCAGCTTGCTTGCATACCCCGGAAAGTTCAAGGGATCGACGGAAACCAGATCCTCGTCGTATTCCTGAAAACTCCCCTCATCCACAGTCATCCGGATGCGTTCCAGAGCATTCAGCCGCATATGGTGACCGCAAGAAGGACATACTTTCAGGTTCTTTTCCAATTCCTTGCTGTATTGTATCGTGCCACAGCGGCTGCACTTATTCATCAGACCTTCCGGTATTTCACGTTTCGGCCGATCTCCCTGTTGCGGACTTTGATCGCTCCCCAAACGTTCTGAAGGAATGGTCGCGTATTTTCTTTTTTTCTGAAACAAGTCTTTAAACACAACTACACCTCTTCAGCCGTTAATGTATTGGCCGCATCACAGTAAGACAAGGAAATATAGTCAGTTACCCAGCCTATTTCCTTGCCTCTAAGGATGCAATATCGAATTCAGAACTTCTTGAACTTCTTCCAGTTCACCAGACGGAACTAAAATTTCAAACTGCTGTTTGGATAAATTAACAGGACGTGTTTGGACAAGAAAGCCTTCTTCGGTGAGTTTCGTCTTGATCATTTCCGCAACCTTTGCGGTAGGCGCAATGTACATTACAGTCCACATGTCCTCTTCAAAGCCCCCTAACCTGATCTTTGAGCCCATATAATAGAGTAATGATAACATAATTTTCAAAAATACCGCAACAAAGGAGAAAGCGTCAGGGAAGCCCTGCTGTAATCGAACGGTGCGGACTTTAACATGATAAATTATGAGGCTTGGGGGCATCCGGGTCATCGTCAAGCCGAAGGATAGGTAGCGGCACTGCTACTCCTGTGGGCGATTCTGGCCGAAGCCGCTGCGGCGAGACCGGCTACCAGGTCATCGAGAAAAACATGAATGTTGGCACCCTTATTATTAAGTTTTCCAATTATTTCCGGCTTAACCTTGTCCAAATAACCGAAGCTGGTCAATCCGATCATGCCGAATACGCTCGTAATTCCAAGCGCCATCGTTTCATCCACGCCGTACAAAGGTTCATCCGCCTCAAGAATGGACTGGAGCGGTTCCGGAAGCAGCTTTTGCTCGGCCAATTCATCCAGTGCGATCCCGGTAAACAACGTATACTGAACCTCGCGTTTTTGCAATACCGCCTTGACGCTGTTTAAGCATTGCTCCATTACCAAATCTTCATGATAGGGAAGCTGCAGCGAATAAACGATTTCAGCGATCTCCTCTAGACGTACTCCCCGCTTCAGCAACTGCGCTTCAGCTACTTCATATGACATGGTCATCCCTCCCGGATTACGATAAACACCCATTCGGGATCCATACGGCACGGCATTCCTGCCACTTAAGCGTCAGTCTCTGCTCATTTAGTTCCAGCGTTTGCTCGTTAGCATCTGCTTGAATACGTCGGCCCGACTTGGGTGTTCTGTCCATCGTGTTCCTAAGTGTATGCGGAGAGACGAGAAAATGTTCGTTAAAAACTTTCCTCTTCACATCAGAATAATTGGATGGCTTTGTTAAACTAAAGCGGATTTCTACTATTATATAAACTACAAATTTCGGCGCCAGAACCGAATTTCCGTCGTGTGCTGAATTGTCCGTCGGTGGTGGAAAAAAGCGACTGAATTGTCTTCCAAAAGGTGGACACTTATCCGCAGGTATAATATTTTTACTCTTTTTCAAAATGTCTATATACAGTATTTAATAGAAGAAAGAAATCTAAATATAGACATTTTTTTGTGCTGGTGGAAAAAAAGCTCTTTGTCCGCTTTTAGATGGACATCCTTGCTTTTTGTCCGCCTGGAGAACACATTTAATCAACTATCTATTGAAATTCACAAATCGCTGCTTAAAATGCTGGCTAGTTTACTAGCATCCATCGGCCTTTAGCCGCAATTTCTGACAAGGAAACAAGCCATAATCTGCCGCTTACTTCACTTTCACCGTATCCGGGCCGAGCAATTGTTCCAATTCCCGGAACAGGTCCGGCGACGGCTTGATGCGATAGCGTTCGCTTAGCGCGAGCAATTTGCCGGTGCTTTCGTAAAACAGCACGGTCGGAACCGGACCGGGATGAAGCTCAAGCACCGCCTTGAGCTTCTCCAGCAGGCCGGCGCTCTCCGCCGCCGCCGTGATCTTGATGAAGACGCGCTGCTCCGCAGGCGTCTTCCGTTCGCGGCCGGCCGGAGCTCCGGCGACGGCCGCAGGCCGTGGCTTCGCCGCAGCCGCAGTGGGCGGCTTAGCGGCGGCGCTGCCGCTGCGGGCGCCCTTGGCGGCCCCCGGCGGCGATCCGGCCGCGGCGCGGCCAGAGCGCGAAGCCAGGCCGCGCTTCAACTGCGCGAGGCTCTGCGCGCTGAGCGGCGCCACCTCATCGGCCAGCAGCTTGAAGCCTTCGTCCTGCTGCTGGACGGTGGCGCGAAGCGCCAGCAGAGCCCCCTTGGCGACGTGCGGCGAGCAGCGCCGCCACACTTCGGGGAACAGCACGACCTCACAGCGCTCGATTTGATCCTCGAGCTCCATGAAGGCCATCGCCTTCCCCTGCTTGGTCGTGATCGCCTTCACAGATACCACCATCCCGGCGACGATCGCCTTGCTATCATCCGGCGCCTCCGCCAGATCCATCAGTTTGTCGATCCCCTCTTGTTCAAGCTGCTCGTCATAATCGTCCAGCGGATGGCCGGATAGATACAGTCCAAGTAGCTCCCGTTCCAGTTCCAGCTGTTGGGTCACCGTAAATTTCTGAATTTCGGGATACTCGATATCCCAATTCGGCGTCTCCACGAAATCGAACAGCTGAATCTGCAAATCTTCCCGTTCTTTGCGCCATTTCATCGCCGCTTCGACCGTCTCGTCCAGCATGGCCAGCAGTTGCGCCCGGTGTCCCGGAAGACTGTCAAAGGCGCCCCCCTGAATGAGCGATTCGATAACCCGCTTGTTGCAGACGCGCAAATCGACACGGCGGCAAAAATCGAGCAAACTGTCGAAAGGACGCTCTTTACGCTCCTGCAAAATACTTTCCATCGCCTGGGTTCCGACGTTCTTGATCGCCGCCAGACCGAAGCGGATCACGCCCAGGGATGCATCGGAAGGGCCGGGGCGATCGGCAGCACCGGAATTGCCGGAATTCTCCGAGTCTTGACCGTAAACATCGCCCTCTACGACTCCTCCGCTTGGCGGGAGCGCATGGCCGATGCCTGCTTTTGCCTGCGGCGTGAAGAGCACTCCGCTTTCGTTCACGTCGGGCGGCAGCACCGTTATGCCCATACGCCGGCATTCCACGATGTATTCCGCCACCTTGCGGTGGCTACCCATCACGGCCGTCAGCATCGACGCCATGAAGTACACCGGATAATGCGCTTTTAAATAGGCCGTTTGGAAGGCCAGCACCCCGTACGCCGCGGCATGGGCGCGCGGGAACCCGTAATTCGCGAACCGCACGATCATGTCGTAAACCGCATTCGCTTCCTCTTCCCGATATCCCTGCGCGATGCTGCCGGTCACGAAGTGCGCTCTTTCCTCATCCAGCACTTCGCGTTTTTTCTTGGATACCGCCCGCCGCAGCAAATCCGCTTCGCCGAGCGAGAAACCGGCCATAACCGAGGCTATTTGCATGATCTGTTCCTGATACACAATGATTCCGTACGTATCTTTCAGGATCGGTTCCAAGTCCGGATGCGGATACTCTACCTTCGTCTCGCCATGCTTGCTCGAAATAAATTTCGGAATAAATTCCATCGGACCTGGGCGGTACAGCGCCACGACCGAGATCACATCCTCAAACACCGACGGCTTAAGGTCGCGCAGCACCCGCCGGCATCCGGCGGACTCCAATTGGAACACGCCCGTCGTTTCCCCGTGTCCCAACATGTCATAGGTCAATGGGTCGTCATCGGAGATGAGCCGGAAATCAGGTGTCATGCCCGTTTGCTCGCCGATCCAGCGCATACACCGCTCAATGATGGACAGGGTACGCAGCCCAAGGAAGTCCATCTTCAGCAAGCCAACCGACTCCAGATTTTCCATGGAGTACTGGGTCAATGCAGTCCCCTCGCTGCCTGCCTGCAAAGGCACCGCGTCCGTCAGCGGATCGCGGGAAATGACTACGCCGGCGGCATGCGTGGAAGCGTGCCGGGGCATGCCCTCCACCTTTCTGGCCATGTCCAGCAAACCCTTGATCCGGGCATGCGATTCATACATCTGCTTGAGATCCGGGCTTTCATTCAATGCCCGTTCAATCGTCATGCCGATGAAGCCGGGAATCAGCTTGGCGACTTTGTCGACTTCGCCAAAGGGCACGTTCAGTGCCCGGCCCACATCGCGGACGGCCGCGCGGGCGGCCATCGTTCCGAAGGTAATGATCTGTGCAACATGCTCCGGGCCGTATTTATCCGCGACGTAAGCGATGACTTCGTCACGCCGTTCGTCGCTGAAGTCGATATCGATATCGGGCATCGTGATCCGTTCCGGATTCAGGAACCGTTCGAACAACAGCTTGTACTTCATCGGATCGACATCCGTAATGCGAAGTACGTAAGCGACCAGACTGCCCGCGGAAGATCCCCGCCCCGGACCCGTGGCGATGCCGTTGCGATGCGCATAGGCGATGAAATCCCAAACGATCAAAAAGTAATCGGAAAAGCCCATGTTTCCGATGACCGAAAGCTCGTAAAACAGGCGCTCCTTAAGTTTGGCCTTCTGCGCCTCGTCCCGCCACTCCTCCAGGTGTCCGTACCGCTCGTTTAGTCCTTGCTCGCACAAGAAAGCCAGGTAAGTCCCAGGCGTCATTCCTTCCGGAATCGGCCTGTAAGCCGGCAGGATATGGCGGCCGAATTCCAGCTCGAGCTCGCACTTCTCGGCGATTACGGAGGTATTGGCAATCGCGTCCGGAATATGCGGAAACAGCTCGGCCATTTGCTCCCCGTTTTTCAAATAAAGCTGGGAAGTATTTATTTTGAAGCGATCCTCGTCGTCTACCGTTTTGCCCGTCCCGATGCAGATTAGCACATCTTGCACTTCGGCGTCGTCCTGACCGAGATAATGCACGTCGTTGGTAGCTACAAGGGGGATGCCCGTTTCACGGGCCAGATCAACCAACAAAGGATTGACCTTCTTTTGTTCCGGAATGCCGTGATCCTGCAGTTCCAGATAAAAATCTTCCCCGAACGCCTCGCGGTAACGAAGAGCGGCGCGTTTCGCCTCCTCAAGCCGGCCATGAAGCAAATGCTGCGGCACTTCTCCGCCAAGGCATGCGCTAAGGCAGATCAGGCCTTCCTTATGACGCTCCAGCACTTCCCAATCGATCCGCGGCTTATAATGAAAGCCCTCCAGATGCCCGATCGAGCAGAGCCGCATCAGATTGCGGTACCCGGTTTCATTTTTGGCAAGCAAAATCAAATGGTGGATCGGCTGGTCCTTCCGGCTCCCCCGTTCCTTCCGCGAAGCCGCCGTAAAGTACATTTCGCACCCGATAATTGGCTTAATGCCGTGAGCCTTGCACAATTTATAAAAAGGAACCGCGCCGTACATTACGCCGTGATCGGTCAGCGCCAGCGATTTCATGCCAAAACCGGCCGCTGTGGCGACCAGATCCTCCAGGCGGGCCGCGCCGTCGAGGAGACTGTATTCACTATGTACGTGGAGATGAACGAAGCTGTCCATGCGTTTCCTTCCTTTCTATCAAAACATTTGTTCCCGTTTAAAAATATTTTATCATACATTGCTGAATTACGCCCATAGAATGGAATTGAGAAGGACAAGCGCAAAACCTGAAAGGGGAGTTACCCGAATATGAGCACATTTCTGACCAAGGCGGTCATGGACTTTTTCGTAGCTTTCGGCATTGTCGTGGGTGGAGCGATGGTGGGCGGTCTCGGCGCGATCGTCTCGCTGCAGCCGCCGACCCATACGATGCTGGATATCGCGGGACGGATCAAAATATGGGCGCTGGCCGCCGCCGTTGGCGGAACGATCGATCCGATGCGGGTCATTGAAAGCAATTTTTTTGACGGAAACCTGTCTCCGGCCATCAAGCAAATTTTATATCTCCTGTTCGCCTTTATGGGTGCGCATATGGGGTCCGAGCTGGTTAGATGGATGTGTGGAGGAAGTAGGGGATGAATGAGAGGAACCTGCCGGGCATGCCGACTTTGAAAGGTTTCAAACGGTTTATGCAGCTGGCCGCCGTGTTTCTGCTCGGCATGGTCGCAGGCAGCATCGCGTTCAATATTGTCTATCAGGAAAGCTATAACAAGCTCTGGGTCGAGAATAAGGACTTGCAAATTCAGCTTTACCAGGCGGAAGAAGACAATAAGACGCTGAAAAAATACCACAAACGCTCTACCGTCATCAAAGAGATTCAAGTTCGCGTGGAAGAGCGCGATCCTCCCCTCGATAGTCTTGCAGTCAAGGAAGTCGTGCAGCAATTGCACGAGGAGCTGGAGGTATTGCGCGGACGAAGCATTTTCGAAATCGATTCCGACGCCAAGATGGCCCGCACTCTGCTGAACCGGAAAATCTATGCCGTTAGGGATAAGGAATATGCGATTCAGGTAAAAACGATGCTCGTCAGCGAGGGCGTGCTGCAAGTGTGGGTCGATATCCGCCCCTATGTGCGGAGCTGATAATTCATGCTACAATGAAAAAGATCACATATTTCAGTTTTTGTTGCAACCGGGCCTTCCCTTTCCGGCAGGCTGTTTTGTTGAACGGTCGAACAATTGAGCTGCCGAAATGTGACTACCTCATCTAAAGGAGCAGTGACCTTTCCATGATCGAAGGTTTGTTGTATGTGTTATACGCCGCCCTAATCGTATCCAGCGTCTGTGCCATCTTTTTCAGCATAAAGTCCCGTCGTTCCCTGGATGCCCGGGTTCGTGGCATATCGCAGGCAAAGAGTAACATCAGCATGGGCTTCATGCTCATCGTCCTTGCGATCATTCAAATGTTTATGTTCAGCGGCTCCACAGTGCGCGTCGTTGTCGGTGCATTGTTCATGGTCCTTGGCGCCTTTAATATTTTTGCCGGCATCCGAAATCTTGGCATCTTCTCCCGCCGAACCCGGAATGAGAAGGTTCGGAGCTAGGAATGGTCGATCGATTGCAGCGTCATGACGGCTTTGGATATCAAATGATCCTGATACGTCATGACGATCTCCAGCTTGCAGGCTCTCCGGCTCATCTCCAGCAGTACCGGGGTGATAACGACCGGATTCTCGATTTGCACCGGACGCACGAAATAGGTCGTCAGGTTGTCCACAACATAATCTCCTCCGCCGCTGGCATCCTTCGCCGCGCTTAATCCCGCCTGGGTCATCAGCGACGTCAGCACGCCATGGGAAATCGTCCCAAGGTCGGTTGCCATCTGCGGCGTGATTACCCCATGAAAGAACAATTTTCCGCTCTCATCCCGCTCCTCGGCAAACCCGTTCCACATCAGATGTTCAAACGTTTCTCCGAGCTGCGGCTGATTCCGGGCATCGCGCATCGCCTGCAGCACTTCCCGGCGGGTGATCGACGATATCAGCTTCCGGTTACGGTCCACCACCGGCAGAAAATCGACCCCTTCCCACACCATGATCTGTGCCGCCGAGGCCAACGAGGTCTGTAGGCCGACGGTAATCGGATGGCGAGTCAGGCACTTTTCGATGCTCTGATCTCCGTTAAGGTCCTCTATGTCTTTACGGGTGACAATGCCGATTACCCGGTTCCACTCGTCAACGACCGGAAAATGCTGATACCCGGTTTCAATCGACAACTGGTCAAAATCAGAAATATTGCTTGTCACCTTAAGCATGTTCACTTTCGGTTTGCTCACCACAATATCCTCTACGAGCATGATCTTTTTCTTAATCAGGCGGTCGAAAATCGCCCGATTGATCATCGAGGCTACCGTGAACGTATCATGCCGGGAGGATATAATCGGCAGAGACAAGCGGTCCGCCTGCGTTTTAACGTCCCGGCTTGTCCCGAAACCGCCGGTGATCAGCACGCCTGCTCCTTGTTCCAGAGCCAAAGAATGCGCATTTTCGCGGTTACCGATCAGGAGCAGGCTCCCTGCGTCGATATATCTGGCCATGGCATCGATCTTCATCGCGCCAATGACATATTTGTGCAGCGTCTTGTTCAGACCGTCCGCCCCGCCCAGAACGTGACCTTCCACGATTTCTACGACATCCCCAAACGTTAATTGATCGGAAATGTTGCGCGGCTTTTTCTCCACGCGAACCGTCCCGATCCGCTCTTTGGTAATGACGATCCCCAGATTCTCAGCTTCCTTTACCGCACGATACGCAGTTCCTTCGCTCACACCCAAGCTTTTGGCCAATTTGCGCACCGATATTTTCGTTCCGATCTTGAGACTCTCGATGTGCTGAAGCAACTGTTCATGTTTGGTCACGCTCTCTTCATGTCCCTGCAACTGTTATACCTCCCGTCCCGATCTGTACTATTCTGTATCTATTATACACGTTCCGGATGCAAAAAAAAAACGGACATTCCGTGAGCAAATCCACTCCGGTGTCCGCTGAAAAGCCTTTGGTTACAAAGAGGTTAATTCTTCTTAGCTTGATCGTTTGGAGGCTGTTTCAGACTTTCGTCAACAGTCGCGAAAGAATCAAATTAATTAACTGTAAAAACTACAGTTAGTTTCGGGCAGTTCACCCTTATGAAGCAAACTAACTGTAAAAACTACAGTTAATTTATTGTGTTTGGCCTTGCATAGTGCAAAATAGCTAAATTAACTGGAGGTTTTCCAGCTAATTTAGCTGCACACTCAATTTCCGGAAAATTAACTGGAGGAAATCCAGTTAATTTTTTTGATTGTATGAACCGGTACTCGGGTGATTAGGTGGCTAGAGTTCACTATAGTGACCGGAGTGATGTGCGTTCTTGTGCGGCTTGTGTAACTTATGAGGCATGAGTAACTTGTGCGACGTGCGTTTTTTGTTATGCATTTTGTGCGGTTCGTAGACCTGTTTGACTGTGACTTGAGTGACTTTAGTGACATGAGTGGTTTGTGTGGTTTGTGTGGTTTGTGTGGTTTGTGTGGTTTGTGTGGTTTGTGTGGTTTATGCGGTCTTGTGCGACTCTAGATTTGTGTGGCTTATGCGACTTACGTTTCTTGTGCGGGTTGAATGTCTTGTACGACATATGCCACTTGTGCGACTTATGTGACTTATACAACTTATCTTACTTGAGTGACTTGTGCGACTTATGTAACTCATACAAACTTATCTTACTTGAGTGACTTGTGTGACATCTGCAGCTCGGGCCGCCACTTGAGTTACTTTATCTCTTAGTCCGCTTGCTCCCCTGAACGCCTTGTGGTACTTGGGCAGCTTATTTGGTTTGGCCCCTTTCTTGTGAGGCCCGTCACTCCATCCTTGACGGAATTTCGAAGCTGGCCGCGACATTTTTCCCGGGCTTCTTAATTTGTGACTAGTATCACAATCAATGTCAGGTGCATTGATATAATGATCGCGAAACGTTAAATTTTAAATAACAGGAGGACTTGTCATGAGTCAAAATATTAAAACCACCGTTAACGCCACGGAGTACCCGCCGCAATTAAAGCATAAAACGATTTTTGCAGCATTCAACGATTTGCAGCCGGGAGAAGCCATGCTGCTGGTAAACGATCACGATCCCGTGCCGTTGCGTTTTCAATTCGAAGCTATGCATGCCGGACAATTCACTTGGGAGTATCTTGAGCAAGGTCCCGAAACCTTCCAGGTCAAAATAGGCAAAAACGAATAAACCAAACCAAGGGGGCGTTGTTCATGGCAACCATTGCGGTAATTGATGAAAAAACCATCAAAATATCCGTGGATCTTGAAGATGCTCTAAGCATGATCGCAGAGGCTGAGAGCAATCTGGAACAGTATGCCGCTGAGATTCTCATGATCGCAGAAAAAATGCCGGAATTTCAATATACCTACTTCTGCTTCTATGCGTACGACACGGCGATGTTGTTCGAGAAAATGCTGGGGATCGATCCGAAACAGTACTTGTCATTTTCGTTGGATGCACCCGATTCGTTCTTTTATACGCTGTATGGAGGCATGAAAGGACTAAGCGGCATGGCCCGCCTGTCAAGCGTTCTGACGGCGGAGCATACCGGAATGGAGGTGAACCAGGGATGACCACTGACAATCATGCCGGAGCCGGTATTGTGGAGTTGGATGTGCGCCCGCAACTACGGTCGGGCGAGGAACCGTTCACCATTATCATGGATACGTTTAATGCATTGCAACCGGGCGAAACCTTCGTTTTGCATGCCATCATGAAGCCGGTCCCGCTGATCCCCAAACTCGAAGCCAGGGGTTACGAAAGCACCTGTGAGCAGGTGAGCGGAGACCATTGGATCGTAACGTTTGTTCCAAAAAACAACTAAGAAGAATATTAGCCTAATATAAACGACCGCTCCCTGGCTACACACAGGGAGCGGTCGTTTTTTTAGTTGCCTGATTGCTTCGCCAACGCCTTTGGCACATAGGCGCAGTATGGATCGCTCTGCAGGTAATCGCCGGTCACGGCATATGCTCTTGCCCTTGAGCCACCGCAAAGCTGTTTGAATTCGCAGACCCCGCATTTTCCTTTCAACAGCGACTTATTCCGCAGCTCCTGAAGCACCGGCGAGTTCCTGTATATTTGGGGCAGGGATGATTCCCTGACATTTCCGCAGCTAACCGGCAAAAAACCGCTCGGATAAACATCTCCGACATGGCTGATAAACACAAATCCGTCCCCGTCGTTTACTCCTTTAGGCGAGCGCCCGAGCACATCGGCCCTTTTCACCGGCTCGCTTACCTGCCCATGCACGGCGCTGGCGGCATCCCGCTTTTTCTGTTGCATAAAGACTCGGCGGTAATGCGGCGCCTCCGTCGCCTTGACGCCGTAAGGCATTTCCCCTTGCAATCGCGCCAGCCATTCCATGACCCGCTCATGCTCTTCCGGAGAAATCATATCGCCGACCATGCCTCTTCCCGTGGGTACGAGAAAAAATACGCTCCACAGGACGGCGCCCATGTCCTTCACTTTGTCAGCGATCCGCGGCAGGTCGTCCAGATTGTAGCGGGACACCGTCGTATTGATCTGGATTGGAATCTCCAGTTCATGCAAATAATCGATGCCCCGCATCGTCATTTGATAGGAACCCGGAGTGCCGCGGAAATGGTCGTGAATCTCCGCCGTCGAACCATCCAGGCTGAAGGCCCAGCGGGACAAGCCGACTTCCTTTGCCTTTTGCACGGCAGAGAACGTCACTCTAGGGGTTGCGCTCGGCGTCATGGATACCGGCAGCCCTTTCTCGTGAATCGCATACTTAGCCAACTCAAATAAATCCGGACGCATCAAGGGATCTCCGCCGGTAAAAACAAACAGGGGCCGATCCATGTCGGCGATATCGTCAATCAGCTTTTTGCCTTCTTCCAAGGTCAACTGGCGCGGGTCGGGATGATACTGCGCCTCGGCCCGGCAATGAAGGCATTTCAATGCGCAGGCCCGGGTAACCTCCCAAATGACGATAAACGGATTTTTATGATAATCGCGTTCCTGACTGAAATCAGGTTTCATTCCGATCCACTCCCCGCAATCGTATTTAATATATTTTCAGCGGCCTGTTGTCCCTGACGAATACAGTCCGGAATTCCAACGCCATCGTAACCGGCACCGCAGAGCTGTATTCCCGGTTTTGCCTTGTCCAGCTTCGCGCGCAGCTTCTGCATTTCACCCACATGGCCTACCGGATACTGCGGCATCGATTGCGGAAGCCGGGCCAACTCGCAAAACAGCGGTTTTGCCGTGATCCCCATCAAGTCGCGAAGCTCCCCGGCAACCTTCGCCTTCAGCTCCTCATCCGACATGGCGGTCCACCGTTGATCCCCCAGACGTCCGATGTAGGTCCGAAGGAGAACTTTCCCTTCGGGAGCCGTATGCAGCCATTTGGACGACGTCCAGGTACAGGCCGTTATTCCCCTTCCTTCGCTGCGGGGTATCAGGAAGCCTGAGCCTTTTAAGTCATGGGGCACTTCTTCCTTGCGGAAAGTAAATGCCGCATTGGCTACGGAGACATAATGTATTTGCTTCAAATAAGCGGCCTCGGGAACATCACACAGCAGATCCGCTGCCGCGAACGCAGGTGCTGCGATAATCACTCGATCGGCCTTCAGCCGCTCACCGTCTCCGAGCAGCAGCTCATAGCCTTTATGGCTTGGGGTTAAAGAGCGTACCGCGGTCCCCGTGATCAGTCTCTCGCTTTGCAGCGATTTGGTTAAAGCATCGATCAGTACGCTTAAGCCTCCTTTAAACGTAAGAAACATGCTTGTCTGCGCCGGATCCGGCAAACGGGCAGGCGCAGAAGGCTTAGGAGCAGACTTTTTGCTTGCGAGAAGACCTAAAATCAGACTGCGGTACTTATGTTCCATATCTTGAAATTGAGGAAATGTTGCCCTCAAACTAAGCTGCGCGGTATCGCCGGCATAAATTCCTGCAAGCAACGGCTCGGTCATGTGCTCAAGCACTTCCTTGCCCAAACGGCGCTGAATGAAGCCCCCGAGGGACTCGTCCTCCGTGCTCCGTCTGGCGGGAAGCAGCAAGTCCATGGCCGCCCGCGCTTTGCCGAGCGGAGACAGCAGTCCGGTCTTCATCATCGGCCACATTTGGGTGGGAATACCCAGCATCAATCCGGGCGGCATCGCGTGAAGCTTCCGCCGATGTAGAATGTAATTTTTCTTGGCCGCCGGGTTAGTTCCCGCAAGCAAATCCCGTAGCCCGAGATCGCTTGCCAATTCCAGGGCGGACATCTTGCGGGCAAGGAAGGAATCCGGCCCCTGTTCAATCGTAAAACCGTCCCGGACCAAGGACTGTACTTTTCCCCCGAGCCGGGGATTTTGTTCGATGACTGTTATCGAGACGTCGATCCCTCGCTCCCGGCATAATTTCCGGGTATAGTATGCCGCGCTTAAGCCGGAAATACCTCCTCCGATGACTGCAACAGATTTAGTCACACCGGGCGTCCTCCTCAACAAGTGGTTTCACGTTATCATATCCCCTTTTTTATTGCCCTCTTATGACTGGGGTCACTCCGAATTCGTCACATTTAAGATAGAATTGTCAAAAAAAAAAGCAGGGGGAACCATATGGCTAACGATCATTGTCAAATTAAAAACACATTAAACGGCGCGGAACTACTCATCGAATGTTTGCTTAAAGAACAGGTCGACACCATATTCGGTTATCCCGGAGGAGCGGTCATTCCGATTTACGACGCGCTCTATGATTGCTCCGATATCCGTCATATTTTAACCCGACACGAGCAGGCCGCCGTTCATGCAGCCGACGGCTATGCCCGGGTAACCGGGCGTCCGGGGGTTGCTCTGGTGACATCCGGACCGGGAGCCACCAATGCGGTAACGGGAATCGCCAACGCATTCATGGATTCGGTTCCGCTCGTAGTTTTGACCGGACAGGTTTCTACCGATTTGATCGGTCGCGACAGCTTTCAGGAAGTAAATATTTTTGGCATGACGATGGATGTGACCAAGCATAATTACGTCGTTATGGATGTGGAAGAATTGCCCCGGATCATCAAGGAGGCTTTCCATATCGCTTCGTCGGGAAGACCCGGACCGGTGCTGATCGATTTACCGAAAAATATCATGAACGCCAAAACGACGCTCGGACCTCTCCAGGAAATTTCAATTCGCGGCTATCAACCGGCTACGGAAATTGATGATGAGACGATCGCCCTGATTGCCAGCCGCCTTTCCGCCGCAGAACGTCCCGTCATTCTGGCCGGCGGGGGTGTCGTTTCTTCCGGTTCGGCCGAATGGCTCCGGACCCTGGCCGAAAGCGCGGGGATTCCGGTCGTCAGCACGCTGATGGGCATCGGGGGTTTTCCTTCCGATCATCCCCTCTATCTCGGCATGTTAGGCATGCACGGTACCTATGCGGCCAACCGGGCCGTTCATCATGCGGATGTGCTTCTGTCGCTCGGCGCCAGATTTAACGACCGTCTCTCCGGTAAAATCAAGTCATTCTCTCCGGAATCCTGGAAGGTCCATGTCGATATTGATGATGCGGAGCTCGGTAAAAACATTCCCGTCGACCTTGCTGTCCACGGAAACATTCAGGATTTATTGCAAAAATTAATTCCGCTTACCGGCAAGCTCACCGCTCAACCGTGGGCCATGGAAACGAGCCGTTGGCAAAGAAAAGTGCCTCACTTCACGGCGGAACCGGGCACCTTGTCCCCGCAGGAGGTCATCCAGCTGTTGAACAAATTCACGGAAGGGAACTCGGTCGTGGCAACCGATGTAGGCCAGCATCAAATCTGGACGGCCCACCATTACAAATTTAAGCATACCCGTTCTTTCCTGACCTCAGGCGGACTCGGAACGATGGGCTTCGGATTCCCGGCGGCTATAGGTGCCGCTATCGCGGGGAATGGCGATCCGGTCATCTGCGTTACGGGGGACGGTAGCTTTCAGATGAATTTACAAGAATTGATGACCGCGGTAGACTATCAGCTTCCTGTAAAAATAGTCATCTTGAATAACGGATATCTTGGGATGGTACGACAGTGGCAGCAATTATTTTATAAACGCCGCTACTCTTCCGTCCAGATTTCATCTCCCGATTATGTTGCTTTCGCTGCGTCCTACGGCGTAGCCGGTCTGCGGGCTTCGACACTCTCCGAGGCCGAATTCATTATCCGGCAGAGCCTGGAAATTCCGGGACCCGTCTTAATGGAGTTCAACGTTAAAGAAGAACAGAACGTCTATCCGATGGTCCCGCCGGGAGAAAGCAATGACCGGATGATTATGAACTGAAAAACAACCGGTATTCACGCATAAAAAGGCTGTCTCAATAGCCATTGTCCGGCTTTCGAGACAGCCTTTTTGCTGTTTCCCGCTATCTTTCTGCTACATGCTCTGGCCCTGCTTGCCTTCCTCGGACCACTTATTTTGCCATTCCCGCAGCTTCGCCCGGCGGACCGCGTCCAGCGACCGCTGTTTTTCTTCATTCACGCCCAGGATGAAATGCAAGTGAGCCCCGATCACCAGGAAAGCAAAGGCAGCCCAAACCATGCCAAACAGAGAGACCCATCCGGCCCCGGGTTCAAAAGAAATCATAGGCAGCGCGTACACCAGCATCGCCAGCGCCAAGATCAAATACACGACATGCTTTAATTTGCTCTTTTTTTTCACGGTCTTCATATATTCCGCAGCTCCTTCGTCTTCGAATCTATATTTCTATTCTATGAGGGCTGTCCGAAAAATATGAGACTATATCGTGAGATTACATCTGCGGGCCGTATAAATGCTGCAAACTGTCCGTAATGATTTTGTTCACGTCCTGAATAATGACGCTGAGCCGTCTTTCGGCATCAAACAAGCGGCGGATATTCAAGTTCATGCTGAGTACCTCGAACAGCTTTTCCATTTTCTCCATTTCTTCCGGCGAAGGCATTTCTCCGGTCATCATTTGCTGCTGCAGCTCGTTTTGACGGATGCGGAAATCGTCAAGCATCCGCTTGCTCTCGGGATCGGCGTCAACCAGCTTCATCGCCGCGGTAATTTCCGCAACCTCCGTGCTTTCCTTAAGCGCTTTTGCCAGTTCGTTTGCTTTATCGTAAATATTCAATAGGTTCATCCTCCAAATAAATTAGTTTGCAAAACCGTGTTATCCCATCCACAGCATCAGCAGCGACTGGAATAAACCGATAATTCCGCCGAGAAGCACCCCCAGCCAGGTAATGGCACGAAACTCCTTGCCGGATAAGCTCAAGATCACTTCTTCCAGCCGTTCGACCGGAAACTTCTGCACCTGTTCCTGCACCAGCTTCGGCAGTTGAAGGGCCTTCATCACCGTCGGAACTCCTTTGCTTACCACGGAGATAAGCCGTTCGGAGACAGCCGGAAGCGCCTCGACCGCCCGTGCCTTCCAAGGGTCGACCAGCGAGGAGACCCGAAGCCGTTCGGCTGCCCCGATCCATTGTTCCAACGGTAAGCCGTTCATTTTATCGGACAGCCACTCCGTTGCCGGAACTCCGGCCACCAGCTCAATCAGTTCGGAAGCCGGCTTTTCGCCGAACGTTTCCAGTCTGCCCTGAATCGCGTTCGTAATCTTGCGTTTGGCTTCCTCGCCTTGCAGCGCCCGTACCAAAGTCGGCGTCAGCTTGCGGACCAGTTTATCCTCGTCCATGAAGATCGCGGCCATCGTGCCAAGGAATCCGCCGGCTTTATCCGCCATATCCCCTGCCATCTTGGTCAGCATACGCTGTCCTTCAGCTGACAGGAGCTCCTCTTCAACCGCCCGCAGCACCGCATCCGCGGCCGCGCCGCTCCAGCGCAAGCGATTCTCTTCATTCCAGCCGGGAACCAGATCCTTCAATGACCGGTCCCCCCAGCCGAGGTCGTTCCACAGCAGGCTTAGCCCCCGGTCCGCCACTGATCTGCCAGTATTGGCGAGCCGTGATTTAACCTCTTCCCAGCGCTCCGGCTCCCAGATCATCAATGCTGCTTCTTTTAACGTCAGCTCGCTTTCTCCCAACCGGACAAGCAGGTTCTCCAAATATTGTTCCCCCTGCTTTTTAAAAGCCGGACGAGTCACTAACTCTTGGATTCCTTCCGTCGTGACCAGGTAGTCCGCCACAACCGTTCCTAGCGACTCAGCGATATCTTCCCGACGTTTCGGAATCAGCCCCGGCGTAAACGGAACGTGAAACTTTCCGATATACACCGGATTTCTGGGGTGGAACAGCATCTTAATCGCAAAATGATTCGTTACTCCGCCAACAAAGGCGGCCACAGACACGCTGACCAAAATATAAAGCCAATCGGCCACCTCGTAAACCCTCCTTTAAACCACGGCTAAAACCCTTAGGTCCAACTTAAAAAAGCTTTCTTTCAACGATGAAAACATCCGCCATAAAGTCCGCTTCCGTACAATCAAATTGGAAATGGGTTAATCACCAAGGATTCTATGTCCTCATATGATGCATTACATGCGCTTATGCAGATGACCTTTTGGCATCCAAGACATCAAGCTTAAGCTTGGAAGGAGATCCGCTTCATGCCCTCCAAAAAATTAAAAATTCAGATCATGAGCCCGAATTTGCTGGAAAAAGATGATCTCGTTATCGGAGAACAGCTGGTGAAACAGTGGAGAATTCCCGTGCACTATCCGCTGAAGCTCGTCTTCGGATCATTCCGGCAGACCGTGCGGGTCGTACCGTTGTCCAGATTCGACGGAATTCGGATCAGTCAGGAGCTTGCAGAAAAAATGGGCGTACTGCCACGCTCCATGCTGCGGCTCACCTTCCGTCCCCACTCAACCACCCTTCAGCTCGGGCCTCTGGTCGGCGTGCTGATCAGCCGGGATCTCCCGGGATCCTCGGAACGGCCCTTCGGGCCGATTACCCAGTTCTGCAAGGAGCTCGTAAACGCCTGTCAGCATCAAGGGGCGTACGTTTATTTTTTCACGCCGGATCATATCGGTTCAAGTTCAAGCAAGTTGTCGGCCTGGGTCTATGGCGAAGGATGGAAGCAGATCCAGGTACCGGCTGCAGATGTGTTCTACAACCGGCTGACTTCGCGCAAATTAGAGAACAAACCTAGCGTACAGCATTTCTTAAAGGAAGTAAAATCCCGGTACGGGAGCCACTTTTTCAATGAAAAATTTCTCGACAAAACGGAAGTGTTCGACGCTCTTGAACGCGATGCCGCCGTATCGAGGTATTTACCGGAATCCCACCCCTTCCGTAACTTTCTTACACTAAAAACGATGTGCGCCAAACATCCCGTCGTCTTTCTTAAACCGATCAAAGGAAGTCTGGGTAAAGGAATCATCCGGGTATCCAGATTGGAAGGAGGCACCTACCAGACCTTAACCGCCCAGGTGGGCGGAACGCGGCGGCAAACTTATCCGAGCCTCGCCAAGCTGTTCTCCTCCCTCTCCGGCAAAATGAAAACGACCCGGTTCCAGATCCAGCAAGGATTGACCTTGATTCAGGCGGATCGCAGGCCGGTCGATTTTCGCGCGCTTGTTCAAAAGAACCGGGCGGGAAACTGGAACGTAACCTCGATCGTCGCACGAACCGCCGGAAGCCAGCATTTCGTGTCTAATCTCGCCAGAGGAGGTTCGCTCAGTACCG
Organism: Fontibacillus forbon; assembly: GCF_046559655.1. Classification (NCBI taxonomy): domain Bacteria; kingdom Bacillati; phylum Bacillota; class Bacilli; order Caryophanales; family Paenibacillaceae; genus Fontibacillus; species Fontibacillus forbon. The sequence goes on from NZ_JBKGFV010000002.1 coordinate 789,750, forward strand.
TTAAGGAAGCTATCGGACGAAGCTCGCTGCCCGCGGGGATTAAAGGAAAAATCCCGCTGCGTCTCAGAAAAGCCGCACTCGATATCGCTGTGGGCGTAGACAGTCAAATTCCTTCCCATTTCGGAGAACTGGGCATCGATCTTGCCCTCGATACATCCGGGCGGATCTGGTTGCTGGAGGTCAATTCCAAACCGTCCAAGAATGACAACACCCCGATCGGAGGCGGAAAAATCCGTCCTTCCGTCAAACAGGTGATTGAATACGCCCGCTATTTGTCCGGCTTTTGAGGAGGGAAGTCATGATCAACAAAGGTTCAAAGGGTGTACTCGGCATTATGGTCGGCGAAAGCAGTGAACCCGTACCGTTTGCGGAGCCGGGATTTTGCCGCAAGTTGTGCCTGATCGGCAGCAAGCGGGGGTTGACCGTTTATGTATTTTGCCCGTCATATCTCCGACCGGGAAGGGACACCATCCCCGGCTACTGTTATGAAAACGGCGGTTGGCATCAGCGGCTGTTTCCTCCTCCGGATATTGTCTACGACCGCTGCTTCACTCATGACCGCAATAGGCAGCAGCGAAAAAAGCAAGCGCTAGCCCTTTTATCGGAAACTCATCCCTTCCTGTACTTGACCCGGGGTTTGACGGGAAAATGGCGCGTTTACCAGGTACTCCGGAAATTTCCGGAGATCGCGATTCATTTGCCGGAATCCGTGCCTTATGAAAGCCCCACCCAATTGGCAGATTGGCTGGAGTCGCACCAAGGCGAAGTCTTTCTTAAGCCGCAAAACGGAACGCACGGCAAGCGGACCTTGCACGTAAAAGTGCCGAGAACAGGGGACGGACTAAGGATCGCGGGCCGTGACAGCCGTAACGGCATGCTGAGGCATCGCTTCGCCACCCGCAAAGAAGGCCTCGAATGGATCGACAAGTTTACGGGAAATCGTCCTTTTCTAATGCAGCCATATCTGGAGCTCAGCACCTCTCAGGGCGAACCCTTCGACGTCCGGGTCCTGATGCAGAAGAACGAAACAGGGTCATGGGAATTAACCGGAATGGCGGTAAGGGTCGGTCCGAAACACGCACTCACCTCGAATCTGCATGGCGGCGGAGCCGCTCACAAGGCATTGCCTTTTCTGAGCCGGGAACTCGGGGTAACCGCAGCCGGAAACGCCCTGTCCATGATCACCAAATTGTCACTGGAAATCCCGGGCTCGCTGGAATCCCATTTTGGCCGCCTTGCCGAGCTCGGAATCGACTACGGAATCGACCGGCGGGGAAAGGTGTGGGTGCTGGAGGTGAACTCCAAGCCCGGCCGTTCGTCCTTTTTCCGGATCGGCGACTACAGAAGCGCCAGAAAATCATTGGAAAATCCGATCCTCTATGCGCGCTATTTGCTGCTGAGCAAACCTTGAATGAGGCATGGAAGACTTTTTTAGGAGGAAAAATTCATGAGTTTGACTTTTTGCAACGTTCATTTCACGCAGCAGCCCCAAAGGGTCGTCTACGTGTCCGGCTCTTTGATGAAGAATTTGAAGCTGTCGGGGAAAAAGTCGGTTCACCTCAGATTCGGCGGCGAACGCATTCCCGCCGCAGTCAAACCCATCAACAAAGCGGGAAAGCATCTCTATCTCGGCTCCGGCATCCGGAAAGAAATTAAAATTCCGAAAGCGGGCGGCGTCTTTTTACGCAGTCTCCAGGAAGGTGAAGTGCAGATCGGCCCGCTCATCGGCGTGCTGTCGGATGGACCGACCACTTCGGCCTCCAACCCCTTCGGCTCCCGGACCGGCTTTATCAAGCAATTGCTGAGATACGGCAGCAAACAATCCTATATTTTCGCCTTTACTCCCCGGGATATCCATTGGGAAAACGAGACCGTCAACGGCTACTTTCTTAATGAAGCAGGTAACTTTATGAGAAAGAAAGTCCCCCTGCCGGATGTGGTTTACAATCGTCTCCCCAGCCGGCGGGCAGAAACGACATCATCCATCACCCAGCTCAGAGAGCGGTTCATCCGGCGGAGAATTCCGTTCTTCAACTGGAGTTTTTTCAATAAATCCGATATTTACCGCATGCTTGAAAAAGACACTTTGGTAGGCAGGTACGTACCGGAATCGATCATGAGCCCGACGCCCGAACAAATCAAGGATTTGCTGGACCGGCATTCGCTGATCTATTACAAGCCGAACAGCGGCAGTCTGGGCAATGGCATTTACCGCCTGTCCCGCATTCCCAAAAGCGGATACTATGCCAGATACCGTAAAAGCGGCAAAAACGCACTGCTTCGATTCGGCACCTTTGCTAGCCTGATGCGGACGCTGCAAGCCAGACACGGCCGCTCTTTGCGGGGATACGTCGCCCAGCAGGGCATCCGGCTGATTGAAATCGACGGTTGCCCCATCGACTTCCGTTTTCATATGCACAAGAACGGAAGAAACCAATGGGTCGTTGTAGGAATCGGAGCTAAAAAGGCGGGAAAAGGCAGCGTCACAACCCATCTTAAAAACGGAGGATCGCTGTTGACGCCGGATCAAGCTCTGGCCCGGGCATTCGGCTCAAGGGCGGACGAAGTGCTGAAAAGCGCCAAAGGCGTCGCCATTACACTCGCCGAAGCCATCGAATCGCATCATCAGCATCTGATCGGCGAAATCGGCTTTGACATCGGTATCGACATGGATGAAAAAATCTGGATGTTTGAAGCCAACGCCAAGCCTGGCCGGTCCATTTTCAAGCATCCCTCGCTGCGTGCGGAAGGGAGAGCCTCCGTTGAGCACATTCTGGAGCACTGTTTATATTTGAGTAAATTCCGGAGGAGGGAGTCCTGATGAGCCAGATTTCAGGCGATCAGAAGCCCATCGTCGCCGTTCTGACCGTCGACGACGAATGGACGCAGTTCCGGGGAAATCGGGCTAACTTCCGGGATATCGTGAGGATGGGCAGAGAACTGGACTTTCCGGTCTATGTGGTCACCGCCAAAGATTTGAAGCTTTCCGCCAAAAAAATACAGGGCTATTTATATAACCCCGAAGAAAAGCTGTGGAAAAAGCAATGGTGCCCGCTGCCTCAAGTCATTTACAACCGGATCCCCCAGCGCGAGGATGAAAGAAGACCTTCCGTTCGGCGCAAAATCGACGAATGCATCAAGCATGGCAGCATTCAGTTGTTCAACCCCTACTTTTTCAATAAGTGGACCCTGTTTGACTGGCTCAAAAAAAATCGCACCACCAAAGCACTCGTTCCGGACACGAAAAGACTGCGCTCGGCGAAAACGCTTCTGCCCATGCTTCAGGAGTATGGGAGCCTGTATCTGAAACCGGAAAGTGGCAAGGCAGGGAAAGGCATCATGCTGCTCCAGTATGAAGAAGACGAGAAAAAACCTTTCCGCCTCACGATCCAGGGAACACGACGTAGGAATGTCGTCTATCGAACCGGCAATCCCCCTTTGCTCTGGAAACGGATCAGGGCCGAGACCGGCAACGTTCCTTACATTATGCAGGAAGGCATTAACCTTGCTTCATTTAAAGGCCGTCATTTTGACATCAGAATGCTTGTGCAGAAAACAGGCAAAGGGATTTGGACGGTAACCGGGGTCGGTGCGCGGCTGGCCGGATGGCGGAGGATCACCACCCACGTTCCGCAAGGTGGCAGTGTCGAAGATCCCGAAAAGCTGATGACTCCGGCGTTCGGGCAGGAAATGACGGCATTTTTGATGAGCAAGCTGAAATCTAGCGGCCTGTTAATCGCAAAGCAGATTGAAAAGGGCTCGGGTTATACCCTCGGCGAAATGTCGATGGATCTCGGAGTGGATACGGATGGGAAGATCTGGTTCTTCGAAGCAAACGCCAAGCCGATGAAATTCGATGAGCCTCATATCCGCAAAAAATCACTGGAACGCATTTTCCAGTTTAGTCAATATTTATACCGGCAGGGCAAGGAATAGCCCGGTAGAGAGGTGAGTCCTGCATGAAAATTACGGCATGGCAATCCTGCGACCCAGCAGCCTGGGCAATGCAGCATGCGGAAATCTTGGACTTTGTGCAGAGGTACGGCCGGAAGAAGATTTCCGCCGCGACATACCGGGCGCTGATGAAGCTTACCTGCAGGGAACTGATCATGCCCGGCTCCTCCCTCCTGCTCGCCACCCTCCAGGCGGAGGACGGCCCCCGGACCGCCGGGATTTCCTGCGTGAGTGACTATGGCCGCGGCATCAGTCTCGTTGTCGTTCATCCGTTGTACCGGGGCCAAGGCCTTGGCTCGGAACTGTTGAACCGGCAGTTTTCGTCTCTCGGAAAACTGACCTGCCGGGTATCTCCGAGCAATTTATCCAGTTTGCAGATGTGTTTTCGCGCGGGCTTCAGCGCAAGCCGGCTGCTGAAGCCGCACGGCGGCCGGGCCGAGCTTGTGCTGGAGAAATACCAAAGCGGGGCGCAGGAAGCTGCATCTCCACCGGATCACGATTTTGCCATCCATTCCTTGCAAAGAAGGTGAACCCTGTTGGCACAGCCAGTTCTGGGCATTCTGACTTTATATTTAAACGATAAAAAACAACTGGAAGAGCGGCATATTTATCAGAGAATGATTAAAGAGGGCCAGACTCTCGGTCTCGATGTTTTTGTGTTCACTCCGATGGATGTGGATGACAATAGAGGCCTGATACATGCTCTAATTTATGATCCGAAGCAAAAGAAATGGTCCCGCAAATGGCGCAAGTTTCCCCATCTTATTTTCGACCGCTGCCGAATTCAGCGCAGCAAGCGGTTCGAGCAGTTGCTACGATTCCGGTCCCGGTACAGCAATCTTACTTATTTAAATCGGCCGCTGCGCAACAAATGGACGATATATCAAACCTTGAACCGAAAAGCGGCGTTCCGTAAACATCAACCCGCAACGGTATTATTTCAGAATAGCGGCGATGTATTCCATCTATTGAAAAATTACCCTTCCGTCTACGTCAAACCGATTAACGGCACCGGGGGGCGGGGAATTCTCCGGGTAGAAAGACTGGGCGGCGACATGTTCCTCATTCAGGGACGAAAACAGAACCGGCAGATCATCCCCGCCCAAAAGCTGCATAAATCCCGGCTTGGCGCGTTTCTGTTAAGCTGGAAGGGAAGCGGCCGCTTCCTTGCGCAGCAAGGAATACAAATCAAGCTGCCGAGCGGCCGGGTGGCCGACTACCGGATGCTTGTGCAGAAAAACGGACACGGGCAGTGGGAAGTAACCGGCTGTGCCGGCCGGATCGGACCTGTTCGAAGCGTCACCTCCAATCTTCACGGCGGGGGCAAGGCCGTTACGATGAACGCGTTGCTTGCACAGGTTACTTCGAGCGAGGAGAAGCGCTCCGAAATCCGCCGTTCCGCCGAAAAACTGAGCTTGGAAATCGCCGCGTATCTCGAATCCACCTTCGGGGCCTTATGTGAGCTGGCACTGGATCTGGCGATCGAAAAAAACGGCCGGGTATACGTTCTGGAAGTTAACCCCAAGCCCGCCAGAGAGGTGTTTATCAAGACGGGAGATACGGAATCGTACCGTCGTGCGATCATCAAGCCTTTGGAATATGCCATGTGGATGTATAAACGCGATGCCAAACGCGAAAGCAAGCGAGAAGATAAACGAGAAGATAAACATGAAGATAAACGCGAAGCCGCCCCTTCCTCTTAGCGAGGAGGAGCGGCTTCAGTGATTCAAAGGCTTATTCGGCGCCTTGCGACTGGTCAAAGAGCCCGGGAAGCTCATTGAAAGAAGTGATCAATATATCTGAACCGGCCAGCTCTTTGCCTTGTCCAAAACCGGCATAAGCGCAGCCGACCACGGTCTGACCGTTCTTCTTGCCCGCTTCCACATCCGATGAGCGGTCCCCGACCATCCAGGCACTGGAAATGCCGTGGTTGTCCATCAGGAGACGGACAAGATCGACTTTGGAAGCAGTCAGATACTCGCCTGCACTGTAGATTTCTTCAAATAGCGGAGAGATCAAGTGGGTTTCGGCGACGCCTTTTACGTAATGCTCCAATCCGTTGCTTGCGACGAACAGCCTGACTCCCCGGTCTCTTAGTTGCTCCAGCGTTTCTTTGACGCCCGGATACAATTCCGTGGTGTATTGTTTAAGCCCGGCCAGTTCCAGCTCAAGGAGCAGTTCATCCGCCCGGCGGTGCACGGCTTCGCTAGAGTCAGGAATGACCTTTCTCCAGATATCTTCCAGCAGCATTCCGAGACAGCTCAGCATCAATTCTTCGGGTGGCGTATCCCCGACATACAATTTCTCTTCCCTGAGCCGGTCAAACAGCTCGTGATAAGCAGGGATGAGCAGCGTCTCTGTCTTGAAAAGGGTTCCGTCCATGTCGAATATCATCGCTTCCGGTTTTTTCAGCTTAGCCTGGGTAGTCTCCATCTCCACAATCCTTCCTGTCTGTATTTATAGCCCATGATATGCCAAACCAACCCCTTTGTAAACCAGTCAGCGGGTTGGACGGGTTTGCCATTTTTCAGAGTGTCCTTTACAATTACGTTGAATTAAACGCAAATGCAACCGTAGGGAGAAGGACGTAAACATGAGCAAAAAAATAGTAGCCATAGACATGGATGACACGATCTGCCATTTGATTCCGAAAGCGATCCAATATCACAATATGATGTATCCCGATCTTCCCTTGACTATGGAGCAGATTGTCAGCTTCGACCTAAGCGGCATTTGGCATCCAAGCTGCTCGGACGATATTTTTTTCGGAAGACCGGGATTATATGAAGAATTGGAGCTCTTTGATGAATACACGGTCGATGAGGTACAGAGAATGACTGCCGACTACGATGTCATTATCGTGACCGCGGCGCGTCCGTCATCGGTTCCGGAAAAGTGGAGATGGTTGCAAATGCACCTGCCGTTCATCCCCTTCGAGAACTTTTTTGTCGCCAAGCGCAAATATCTGCTTGATTTCGATCTTTTAATCGATGACGGACCGCACAATCTGATCGCCGCCAAAGAAGCGGGCAAGCAGACGATTATGATTCCCCGCCCGTGGAATGCGCCAGTCCAGCAGGACTTTATTCTGAAAGATTCCTGGAAGGGCATGAACGAACTGGTGCGGCAAATTCTGACTTGATTGCAAAAGTGCCTCACTTTTACTTTTTGAAATGATATGGAACCGTAGTTACGATCAAATCTCTCCGGTACAGCAAAAAGGCGCGAATCAGCAAACTGGATTGGTTATGCAGGGCATTATGCCATCGTTTCTTCGGAATGAATTGGGGAATCAGCACGGTCACCCGGAAATTCATTTCCTTGGCCTTATGCTCCACCGTATCGATAAACTTCGTCAGCGGCTGGATAATGCTCCGGTATTGGGAATACAGCGTGACCAGCCTGATTTCGGGGTGCCACTGGTTCCATTTTTCTTCAAATTGCTTCTCCGCTTCTTTATCGAACGCCACATATACCGCGATGATCTGATCGGGTGACAACGATTTCGCGTAGTTCAGCGTATTCTCCACTACATGCGTAATTCCCGCTACAGGGATCACCATTACATTCCCTTCGATCGCTAAAGGCGGCTCGCATGTAGTTATCCGCAATTGATCTCCTACAGCTTCATAATGACGGTTGATTTTGTGAAAAATGTATACGATCGCCGGCAAAAAGATTAGCGCAGGCCAGACTTGCGGAAATTTCGTAATAAAGAAAATCATCATGACGGTAAAGCTGATTAAAGCGCCGACCGCATTAATCGTTAATTTCAATCCCCAGCCTGACGGTTTTTCCCGAAACCATTTTACGAGCATACCGGTTTGCGCCAACGTAAACGGAATAAATACGCCAACCGCATAGAGAGGAATCAGATGCTCTGTCTGTCCTTTAAAAACGATGATAAGCAGAATGGAGGCCACCGCCAAAAAAACGATCCCGTTGGAATAACCGAGGCGGTCACCCCGAACGGTGAACATACGGGCTATATATTTGTCTTTCGCCAGGTTCACGGCCAAGAGCGGAAATGCCGAGTATCCCGTATTGGCAGCCAGCACCAGAATCATCGCGGTTATCCCCTGAATCGTATAGTACATAAAGCCCCGGCCGAATGTAGCTGAAGCGATTTGGGATACGACGGTTTCCTCCGCTTTAGGCGAAATCCCGTAATAATAGGCCAGCCATACGATTCCCGTAAATAAAAGCGCCAGCAGCACGCCCATCGCAGCTAATGTTTTGGAAGCATTCTTGGGGGCCGGGTCCTTGAAATTAGGAATCGCGTTGGAAATCGCCTCAACCCCGGTCAAGGCCGAACTCCCTGAGGCGAATGCCCGCAAGAGCAGGAACAGCGTAAGTCCTGTCACAGGCGTACCGATCGGGGAATGTAAGTTGGCCGGAACTTCACCCACCGCAATTTGATAAAGACCCGCTCCGATCGTAATAAATATGACAAGCACGAACAAGTAAACCGGATAAGCCAGAATAGAAGCCGATTCGGTGATTCCGCGCAAATTAAGAACCGTGATAACCACTACTAAAAGGCATGCAATGAGTACATTATAGGAATGCAACGACGGAAAAGCCGAGGTAATGGCATCCGTACCTGCGGAAATGCTGACCGCAACGGTTAAAATGTAATCCACCAGCAGCGCACCGCCTGCTAAAAGTCCGGAGTTTACTCCCAAATTTTCCTTGGAAACGACGTAAGCTCCTCCGCCGTGAGGATACGCATAAATCACTTGTCTGTAGGATAAGACCAGAGCCACCAGCAGCACCAGAATTCCCACGGCAATCGGAATGGAGTACCAGTAGGCTGCCGCGCCGATCGTCATCAAGACGAGCAGAATCTGCTCCGGTCCGTAGGCTACGGAGGACAAGGCATCCGATGAAAGGATGGCCAGGGCTTTCGTTTTGTTTAGTTTTTGTTCGCCAAGTGCGGTTGACTTCAGCGGCTGACCGATGAGCACTCTCTTGATTATCGAAAACATAGCTGCAACACCACCGTGCTTTATTTTTTGCAAATACAAAGGCTGTTTATGAATTAATAATATTGGCAATTCGTCATATTAAACCCGAATCGGCAAATAGCGGTAACGGGCTATTCGAATATGATTCAACAGAGCCAGTCATGCAGGAGTTTGGCAAACCCTGGGGCTTTTTGCACAGCAAAAAACCACAGAGGCACGACCCCCTGCGGTCCATGGTTACTTACATGGGCACAGTATCATCCTCTCTCGGACTACGCTTACGAGGTTAGCTGTCGGATTAGGGTGGCGAGAGTCACCCCTCCGCAGCATGTTCTGCAGGACATGCTGCGGATTCACCCCCTACCGTTCGTTTAGGCTGCTATTGCCTGGACGCCCGGCATTCGGTTCCCCCGCTTTCCCGCGATACGGGAAATTCAGCGAATCAAGAATATAAAATCCAAGAGTGAATATTACGCCTGCTCTCATTTTCTGTAAATCCCTGAATTTGCCTCAAAACGCGTTTTTCCGGGTTTGATAGGAGAATAAAACGCTTACTTTCATCACTTTCATTTATTATCATGGATTATTGAGTCCGGATAACTAATCTTATATAGGATTTATAGACAACAAAAAAAGCCGGCTTCCATTCATCGGAAACCGGCCTGTCCTTGCATTATTTTTTCAAACAATCTGCTTCAGCTTATTCACCGTTCAAGCGATACCCGCCATGAAATACCGGTCCCACATACTCGTTAAAGGCATAACCCGAAGAGATGGCAGCCGTGACGAATTTTTTCGCCTTGACCACGGCTTCTTTCACGGATAATCCGCCGGCCAAGCCACCGGTAACCGCCGCGGCAAACGTGCAGCCTGCCCCATGATTATAGGCCGGTTCGATCTTTTCCGTCTCCAGGATCACAAATTCCTCGCCGTCATAGAACAGGTCGATGGCTTTTTCGCCTTCCAAAGCTTTACCGCCTTTAATGACTACGTTTGCTGCACCGCGCTCATGGATGACTTTTGCGGCTTCCTTCATCTCGTCGACGGAAGTAAGGCGGCCCAAACCGGACAATACGCCGGCTTCAAACAGATTCGGCGTAACGACCTTGGCGAGTGGTACCAACAAATCGCGAATCGCATCGGCGCTCTCGGGATTCAACACTTCGTCTTCGCCTTTGCAGACCATAACGGGGTCGATTACCACATTTTTCTGGTCATGCTGACGAATGCATTTTTCAACGACTTCAATGATGGCTACGCTGCCCAGCATCCCCGTCTTCATCGCATCGACGGGACCGCCCGCAAATACGGTTTTCAGTTGCTCGGCAACCAGAGCGGCATCCACCGGATAAACGCTATGGTGCCATCCGCGGTCCGGGTCCATCGTTACAATGGTCGTCAGCGCGCTAAGCCCGTATGTACCGTATTCCTCAAAAGTTTTCAAATCCGCCTGGATCCCGGCGCCTCCGCTGGAATCGCTTCCGGCAATCGTTAATGTTTTTAGTATGGTTGGCATAGTTTATACTCCTTTGCAAAAAACTTAACAAGCTTCCGGCCTCTATTGTAGCATTATTTTCAGAAAGTCAGTGGATTATTTAACGGGATTTTTCATCGCCAAGTTTTGCTAGCGTTTTACAGCTCCAATCCATTCTCCAGCTTGCCTAGCGCTTCTTCAAGCAGCCTGGAAAAATCCGCGTCCGGATTTTCGGCGTAATGAAGCATCACCGAGATATTTACGCCAACAACGGCTCCGGCAAGCGTGCGAATCGTCAGATCGTCGGAATCGCGGCCGACTCGTTTGGCCACCATTTCCGCAATCAAATGCATCATCTGGGTCATCCCGTTCACCGTTGCCGACCAAAGCTCCGGAATTGCGATCACAAGCTGATTTCGTTCCCGCATGGTCCTCAGTTCGTCTTCCGACATTCTGGCAATTTCCGAAACCATGGCGTTTTTCAACGCTCGAAGCGGACTTAACCCGGAAGGCTGCTCTTCAAAAGCACGAATAAGCAGCGGGTCATAATTATCGCGCGTCAAAACATCTTCTTTCCCCGAAAAGTAACGAAAAAAAGTGCTGTAAGAGATTTCGGCCGCTTCGGCAATTTGCTCCACCGTAGTTGCTTTGTATCCCTGCTCACGGAACAGCCTCATCGCGTGTTTTTGTACTTCTGCCATCGCTTTTGCTTTTTTGCGTTCGCGTAACCCACCGCCTGGTTTGCTGTTTGTCGTTATGGCCCCCACCTCAATTCGGCTTAACTCTGATTCTGATCTCTCAAACCTTCTGTAATCTACAGATTATCACTCCGCAAGTATTTGGACAATGCCCCGCCCTCCGTCAACGAGAACCCGATCCCCGGTTTTCAGCATGGTGGTGGCGCTCCCGCATCCCACTACGGCAGGGATCCCGAGTTCTCTCGCCACGATGGCCGCATGTGACAGCGGTGCGCCGATATTGGTAACAATTGCCGCTGCTTTCGGAAACAACAGCGTCCACCCGATATTCAACGTGGAGGCCACCAATATTTCACCGGGCTGCAGTTGGCTTCCTTCATCCGGATGTTCTAGCACGCGAACATTGCCTTTAATCCGTCCCGCGGCGCCGGCAAACCCCTTCAGGCTGTCTCCTTGAACATGAGCCATCGGCAGCAAGGCATCGAAATAATCGCTTTTGCGAAGCGGTTCCTTCGCCCAGGCAAAAGGGTCAAACCTCCCGCGGATCACGGACGGAAATGCAGGCAATGTCCGGTACTTGGCATAAGCTTCCTTCCTGGCGGACAGATGTTTCTCCGCTATCAAAGACCCTCCCGACAGCCAAGCCAAAATTTCATCGATATACCAGAAGAAAATATCCTCGCCTATTCCCGCCATTTCTCCAACCTTCAAGGCGAACTGACGGTTGATCCGAAAGGTTCTCGTCCATTCCGATCGGACAGCCTCACGCAATTTCGGGCCTTCCGAGGCCGACGCCAATTTCCGGATCATCCGGTTTGCCGTTCGGGGATGGCTTTGCTCAAATCGCTCCCAAGCTTCTTGACTCTGAATATAACGACTCTTTAAAAGATGATCGCCATCTATCGGACTCGCCGTGGATTGAGCAATTTGCTCAGCCAGCCAAGCCGGGTGTTCTCCCGCTGCGGCGATCGACAATTCAAATTCATGCGGACCGCGATGACCGTATTTTTCCACATATTGCTCCGGGCTTAGTTCGCCTTTTATCACCTTGGAGATCCCAAGAAGCGGACCCAGGCTTTCCAGTTCGGATGACCCGCTCCCGTAAGAAAGAATATAACTCGCCTCTTCCTCACCCACAAGTTTGCCGAGCCTGACTTGAAGTTTTTCATATTTCTGCAATTGCCGTGACGGGGCTTCGAGAGCATACCACATCGCATTGACGTTGTATGGCCATAGCCTGCGATTCCACAGGTCAACCAATTGTGTCCGGGTTTTGACCCCCGAGATTTCCTCAATTACCCGCTCGCACCATGCCGGAGTTTCTTGCAAAAACTGCGGAGCATGCCGAACCGCTGCTTTGTTTTTTTTCAGTTGATTGAAAAACTTGGCCCCCAAGACCCTAATTAATTCCCGTCTTGAGAATGGAAACAAGGGAATCTCGATCTCCTCGGGAATGTTTCCGAATACCCGGCTCATTTTGCGCAACATCGTTCTCGGAGGAAATCCAAAAGCCGCAAACATAGAAAGCGGACGGCTAATATTGGAGTACACTCTGCCGCAAATATTACCCGACATCACATAGTGTCCCGGAAGCAAACTGTGTTCCTCATCCAGCAAACGAAGAAGGGACCAGCTTAATGGAGTTATGACATCGGAAATCGATTCTCCGACATTCGTATTGATCCAAAGGTCATCGCCCGCCAAAGAGTCGTTGATTTCGTAAGCATCACGGCTGCCGATGCCGAGCGTAGTAATCGGTCGCGCTTGCAAAATATGCAATTTTCCGTCTGTAACCGCCCATTCGATATCTTGGGGATTTCCCAATTCAGCTTCCAGCCTGGAGGCAAGTTTATATAACCGAAGGGCATATTTTTTGAATGCTCCAGGACCCGAATACTTCCCATTAGGCCGAATGAGCGAGAAGGTTTCGGCATTGCTTTCGCCGGATACCAACTGCTCCCCCGCTCCGTACACGAAATTCCCCTGCATCGTTTTTCTGCTGCCCGTAATGGCGTCAACGGTAAATAAAACGCCTGAAATTTCAGAATCGATCATGAGCTGCACTACTATAGCGATCTCGTGAGCGGAATTAACGCCTTGGACCGAACTGTAAATTTGAACCCTTTCGGACTGCGCGGAGAGATATACCGTGTGAATGGACTTTAAAATATCTTCATCTGTCTTGTTATTCAAAACAGTCTCAAATTCTCCGGCAAAAGAGGCTTCGGCCGAATCCTCGCTCAATCCTGAAGATCGGACGGCAAATCTGGCGCTTTTGTGTTTCTTCCTGAGCAAATTTAACCGGGACTGGATCCCGGCCCACGCCAGTTCATTCAACCTTCCTTCTTCAAACGCCGCAGGCAGAATGACGAACCCTTCAGGCACGGGATATCCCGCACAATACATCATGGAGAGCATACCTCCTTTCCCTCCTGCCGCAGTCCGAAACTCTGGGCTCATTTCCCCGAAACCGATAACCATTTCTTTCATCCCTCTCATTCCTCCCAATAGCAAAGTTTGTTCACTTTATTTCTTCTGGTTTCTCCAAAATAAGAAATTAAGTATATTTTGATACTCAATTTCAAATTATACATTATTCCAAATATTCAATTTCGTCAATCCGTTCCTTGGCAAAGGAAAAAGCATGGAGGCTATCCTCCATGCTTTTTAACAGAGCTTTTCCGTGCCGTTCACAAGCCGATCTATCGCTGTACGATTTGATTTGCCCCCGCATCGATTCGTTCCTGGGATGCGTTGAAGCATTTCTTGCAGACTTTCAAAGCCTGACCGGAACTGCTCATCTTCGTGTAAAGCAGTTTAATCCGCGTGCTTTTGCACACCGGGCATGTGCCGCGGCCCCTGGAGGGAAGGATCCACAATGCTTTTCCGCGTTTCGATTTTGACATAAGAGACCACCTTCATTTCAATATGGCGATAAAATGCTATCGCTTCTCAGCTCCGTACTCTAAAAGAACTTCTTATGTTCGCGGTCGTCCTTCAATATTTCCACCGATTCACGGAAGCGCAGGGAGTGAACGATTTCGCGCTCGCGCAGGAACTTGAGGCTATCCTGCAGGTCGACGTCGTCCGTCATGTCAATCAGCCACTGGTATGTAGCCCGCGCTTTTTCTTCCGCCGCGATGTCTTCATACAGATCGGCGATCGGATCGCCCTTGGCCTGGATGTAAGCGGCGGTGAAGGGAACTCCCGAAGCATTCTCATAGAAGAGCGCCCGGTCATGGGCCACATAATGGCTGTCCAGCCCGGCGGCCTTGAGTTCTTCCACAGTAGCGTCTTTTGTCAGTTTATAGACCATGGTTGCTATCATCTCAAGATGCGCCAATTCTTCGGTAGCAATATCATTAAGAACACCGATCACTTTATCCGGGATTGTGTACCGCTGATTCATATAACGAAGGGCAGCCGCCAATTCGCCGTCCGCACCACCGTACTGCTCCATTAACAGCTTCGCCATATGGATATCGCATTTGCCGACCCGAACCGGGTATTGCAGCTTTTTCTCATAGATCCACATTGCTTCGTAGTTACCTCCTTTAGCTCTTTAAGTGCAGACGGCAGGTTGTTATACCTGCCATGGCCATGGGGCTTGCGACCATTCCCATGGAAACTTGGAATAGGCGCGTCCGAAATTTTGCAGCGGTCCGTAGAGTTGCTGAAAATGATTTGCCAAATGCGTCCGTTCCTGGGTTAATTGGTTGAATTGCTGGATCGCAGCCAAATCGTCCGGATGGGTATCGAGAAAGAGGTTCAGCTCGACAAGCACGAAATCCAGCGCCTGAAGCTTCTCCAACAACGCGTAGTACTCCGGATCGCAATGCGGTTTGGATGTGGAACTCATTTCATCACCGTCCTTTTCCCCATCTGGATTCATAGGGACTGTACAAAGCGGGCCACAACGTGCCATGTCTCAAAGCTTCCTGCGGAGTGAACTGGGGCCAATTCGGCGGCTGAAAGCAAATAAACAACTGCGGAGGTGTGCTGAATGTTTTGCAAGTTATGGGAGGGCATGGATCGCATGGGCCGATAAATGGAGCATAAGATTGCTCATTCGGAAAATTCAATCTGGGTTCCTCCTTCTAAGGGATTCCATTGCTGCACGGGACAACTAGGTCCCCTGCATCCTCATCATTAACATATGACGTTCGCCCAGAATATGAACCCGATTTCTTGTGAACAAACCGAAAAAAACGTCAATCCTTGTGGGTACAAGGATTGACGTTTATATACTTCCTGCCTGTTTAATGGTTACACTCCCGGCTCAAATTCCTGGGTTTTGTTATCAGCGACATTCTCTTTGCTGATTTTTACCCGGGTAATCCGCAATCGGCCGGATTCGGCCACTTCGAAGATCACATTGCCGAAGGGCTTCTTCTTCCCTTTAGCCGGGGCCCCCTCCAGTTCCTTGAACAGCCAGCCGCCGACGGAATCGACCTCATCGTCTTCGATATCGATGCCCATCAGGTCATTCACATCTTCAAGCAGCATCCTGCCGTCTACGGAATATACGCCTTCGCCCAGTTTTTCGACTTCCGGGCGCTCATCTTCAAACTCGTCATGTAGGTCGCCGACGATCTCCTCGAGAATCACCTCGACCGTCAACAATCCCGCCGTACCGCCGTATTCATCGACTACGAGCGTCAGTTGGGAATGCTTCTTCTGCATCAGGCGAAGCACATGGCTGACTTCCATCGATTCCGGCACATTCAGGATCGGGCGGACCATGTCAGCCAGATTCAGCGGACGTCCGCCCTCCGGAAGCAGCAGGTCCGTGATGTGGACGAAACCGATAATCTGGTCCTTATCCTCCACCGCTACCGGGTAGCGGGAATGTTTTGTTTCCGCTACGATTTTCATATTTTCTTCCCAGGTCAAATTGGTGTACAGACAGTCCATATCCGTCCGCGGAAGCATGACTTCCCGGGCAAGCATGTCGGAGAAATCAAAAATATTGTCCATCAGCTTCATTTCATCTTTGTCGATGACCCCGCTCTTGGCGCTTTGATTCATCAGGATGCGTATTTCCTCCTCCGAGTGCGCCGCTTCCCCTTCACCTGCCGGCTCGATGCCGATCAAACGAAGCATGCCGTTCGCTGCCGAATTGAGCAGCCAGATCACCGGCAGAAACAACCTGTAAAAGAACAGAAGCGGAGCGGAAAGCCAAAGCGAAGTCGCTTCGGATTTCTGAATCGCCAAAGATTTTGGAGCGAGCTCGCCGATGACAATATGCAAAAACGTGATGATCGCAAATCCGATCGCTACGGATACCGTTGAGATCAACGTGGGGTCGGTCACGCCCATTTTAAGCATAAGCGGTTCTATGAGCAGTTCCGACACCGCCGGTTCCCCGACCCAACCGAGTCCAAGGGAGGCGAGTGTAATACCCAGCTGGGTCGCCGACAGATAGGCATCCAGCCGTTTGTTTACCCGCAATGCGTAAACGGCGCGTTTATTCCCTTCGCTGACGAGCTGGGTCAGCCTGGATTGCCGGACCTTGACGAGCGAAAACTCCGCGGCAACGAAGAAGCCGTTCAAGAAAACCAAAACGAATACGATGAATAAATTAATGGCCAATTTGCCAAATTCAAAGTCAGTATGAGCGTTGGCGATGGCGTAGTGCATGTAAAGTGCGCCTTCTTTCTATAGTGTGATCGCTTTCCGGGATTTGAAGTCGATGTCTTTGTAATACATATCGGCGACAAGCAAATTCGGCCCGCAGCAACCCGCCGCATCGCAATGGCAGTTTACTTTTTGATTGAGGGGATGATTATTCAGCCAACCGGCAAATATCTCGTCCAACCGCGCATCCCGTACATTCCCGAAAGCCGGGATTGCCGCAAAGTCGGTCACATATACATCCCCGGTAAACATATTAACATTTACCCGGTTTCTTCCGTCAGGATCGTTCCGCACCGTAACATTCGGCTCCTTGCGCAAGCGGCGGAGCAACTCGGCATCCTCCTTATTTCCGTTGCAGGCAAAGAAGGGCAGCGTGCCGAACAGCATCCAGAGATCCCGGTTCCGGGCATCCAGCAGCGAATGAATGGCACTCCGCATATCTTCCAAAGGAAGAACCGGCAGCCCTTCGGCAAAGTCGGCGGCATACATCGGATGAACTTCATGCCGCCGGCACCCCATGTCCTGAATCAGCCGGTGTATTTCCGGCAACTTGTCATGGGTACGATAATTGATCATCGACTCCGCCGAGATGAACATTCCGGCTTCGCTTAACTTTCGACAGTTTTCAATCATTTTATAATACATTCGGTAAGCGACGTCGGCATGAACAGGATGTCCGCTACGGGCGAATCCGACCTCATGAAAATCATGCTCACTGGTATAGTTGAATGAAATATGCATCACATCCAGAAAAGGAAGCAGCTTTTCATATCGTTCATAATCCAGCGTCAAATTGGAATTGATTTGCGAACGTACGCCTCTTGATTTCGCATACTTCAGCAATGGAACAATAACTTCGTCCACCGTTTGCCGACGAAAGGTCGGCTCCCCGCCCGTGATACTGATTGTGCGCAGATTTTCCACCCGGTCCAACGAATTCAGCATGACCTCCAACGGAATTTGCTCCGGCTCCCTCAGCATGAGACTGTCACCTACCGCACAGTGCTCACAGCGCATATTGCACAAATTGGTCACCGTCATTTCCACGCTGGTCAATACATGCCGTCCGAATTCGCGGAGCGAAACAATCGGGTCCCATGGATCGTAGCTCGGGCTGATGGCGGGATACCTATCCATATTAACATTCTCTAATTTCATCATTTACTCACCTTATTTCTTTTATTAACCTAAAAAAGAAGAAAATGCACCGGATCGGTGCAGAATCCTCATACGGAGTCATTACCGTCAAAGGACGGACTCCTCCGTTTTATTTTCCATCCCGTCCACTTTCGTAATAACTATGGACAATTGGAATCTTAAATCAATATCGAATGGGGATTTCAATTCCGCCCCCAGCGGATCACTCAGAACGCGTATTGTCGGACGATGCGGGATATCTTTATGTATCTTGACCACGACGCCCTTCTCGCCCGTATTAAGCGTAACCGTCATTCCTAACGGATAGATCGCTACATGATCCCTGAACACTTCCAGCTTGGATTTCTCGTACCATTCCCCGCAACCGGTATAAAGCACTTCCAGCGCTTGATGCGGCAACATGGCCGGACGGTACACCCGATGGGTAGTCATGGCGTCATAGGCGTCGGTAATGGCAATCCAACGTGCGAATTCGGAAATTTCATTCCCCTTTAGTCCACGTGGATAGCCGCCGCCGTTGATGCGTTCATGATGCTGAAAAGCGCAGTGCGCCGCTTTTAAAGGAATACCAGGCTCATCCTTGAGCATGTTGAACCCGATTTGCGTATGCTGCTTAATCTGATTGAATTCATCCTCGGATAATTTGGAGGGTTTGTTCAAGAGTTCAAGCGGTAGCTTGGTTTTCCCGATATCATGGAGCATCGCTCCAAGTCCGAGCAAGGTTAGATCCTCCTTGCTGTATCCATGAATTTGACCGAGCAGAATCGTGTAGATACACACATTAAGCGAATGCCGGTACAAATAATGATCCATGCTATTGATGTTCATCATCATAATCATGGCGTCTTCCCGTGAACTAAGATCGTCCATAATGGATTCCACCAAGTTGGTAAACGTCTTCCCCAGATAAGGATATACGATCCCCTTCACGGCCGGTCCCGTCATTTTACGGAAACTGGTCCGAATCTCCTGAAGCGCCCGGCGACGCGTCTCATCCTCGATCATATCGGGAATAACGACATCCTCGGTCCGCGAATCGGCTACATAGACGAAATCCAATCCATGCAAACGCAGCCGGCGAATAACCGCTTCGCTCAGCTCCGCATTTTCCGATAGCAGGATAATTCCGTCTTCATTATAAATCTTTTTTCCAAGCTTCATCCCGGGCTGTAAGGAACTCACTGGTATCAGGCGCAAAAAAACCACTTCCGTCTCTCATTGTTTGCTTAGCATATGATGTAATAGAACTAACCCTTATTATTATAGAATACAATGGAATTATCGGGAATACATCCTTCGTTTTACAATTCGTTTTCTTTCCATCTCGGAAGGAAACAGCTCTCCACGGCTCCCGCCGATTGAAGCTCCATCCTCAGCAGGTCGCGCAAAAAATCCGGCAGCATATACTGCCTTTCCGTACCGTTTTTTAACCGTTCATAGCCGATTCCAAACGTAAACATGTCCAGTGTACCTACTATATAATATTTATCGGGTAAGATCGGTACTCCTTGCACGCTGGCCTGTGTAATTTTGCGGAACGGTTCCCCGGAAGGGTCAACCAAAATATCCATGCCGTCCACGCAAATTCCTCCGAGAACCTTACCCCGAAAACCAAAACCATAGATGCTTTTATCTCTCATGTCCGGAAGCAACGATTGCTCCAGAGTATAAAGAATATCTTCCCCCCTAAGCTTTATCCGGCAGGGATTAATCGGAGAAGGACAGCGTTCATGCAGCATTCCCTCGCTAATTTCGCCCATAGGGAGCCCCATTAACAACTGACCGCTGTTGATGATCGACAGTTCGCTGCCGGTATATCTTTTGACCGCTTGGGCGAGCAGATTACCGAAGGGAGATTCTGATGCATAATCAATAGGGAGTTCCTTCTCCGTGACAGCTACGGTACGTTCCAAACGCCGCTTCGCACCTGCTTGATGGATTGCTATGGCCTTCAGCACGCTTTCGCTCTCTTCTCCATCCCCCACCGCTGTGCATTGGCCTTTCACGAGTACGGGCTTTCCGTCCGTTTTCCGGAATTCCAGACGGCCAAGATACATCCCGAATTTCCCTGCGGCGGTCACCGCCGTGTTTCCTATCATCAGCGGTTCTTCCAGCAGATGATGAGTATGACCGCCGATGATCAGGTCGATACCCGGAATACTTTCCGCCAGTGCCCGATCCATCGGCAGTCCCAAATGGGACATGACCACGATCAGATCCACCTGACTGCGCAGCTTTTCCACAGAATCGGCGATCATGACCATCGGATCAAGCGCCTCAAGTCCCAGCAAATCATAAAATTCGGGATAAGACGCCGTCGCTCCGATCAAACCGATCGTCATCCCGCCACGCCGGACAATCCAGTGCTCCTTCATCCATTTCGGAGGGGATCCCTTGCCCTTTTCGCGGATATTTCCGCAAATTACGGGGCAGGTCAACCCCGCATAGGCTTGTTCCAGTAATTCCGGCGTAAAAGTCAGACCTTCGTTGTTGCCTATCGTGATCGCGTCATAACCGGTAAGATTAAGCACATCGACATTGGCTTGTCCCATCGTCCCTTCCGTCTCGGGAGCCGCCCTGTCCATATGATCGCCGATGTCGAGCAGCAATACGGATGTATGGGGCCGGCCGCGAAGCTCGTCAACCATCGCCGCTATGCGTCCCATCGTGCCGAAATGGCTGTGCAAATCATTGGTGAATACGATCGTTAACGTTTCCTGGTCACTCTCCGGGAGCATGGCCCACCCTCCTTGTTGTCTAGAAACTACATTACACTGAGTTTGCACGAACTTTTCAGTTATAAAGAATATTATATACCTCAAATTTATATATTGTCTTCTTTATATGATATATTAAAATGGTTTCATATCCATTCCGAGGTGAATTAAAATGATAATTACAATATCGCTATTTGCAGGGCTCGCCGATCGAATCGGAACGTCATCCCTTGAATTTGCTTGCAACGAAAACGAACTGAACGCCGACCGGCTGAAAGAGCTTTTGTCACAGGCTTATCCGGCAGCCGCTTCCCTGATTTCCGTTTCTTTCGTCGCCGTTAATCAGGAGTACGCCGCAGGCAACTCCCCGATTTCAGAGAAAGATGAAGTCGCGCTCATTCCGCCCGTCTCCGGAGGCGAACCTGGCCCGGACCTCCAGCATCATGCCTCGGAGGACGGAATGTACGTCATTACGCATCAAGAGCTTTCTGTGAATGAGATTACCGCTAAAGTCATTACCGCAAACCACGGTGCAACCCTTACGTTCACCGGGACTACTCGCGAAATGACCGGAGAGCAGCGAACGATTCACCTGGAGTACGAAGCCTACGTTCCGATGGCACTAGCGAAACTGCAACAAATCGGCGACGAGATCAGTGAAAAATGGCCCGGTACTCTCTGCGCGATCAGCCACCGGATCGGCCTTGTGAGTATTGCCGAGGCCAGCGTCGTCATCGCCGTATCGTCTCCGCATCGGGCCGGCTGCTATGAAGCAAGCCGCTACTCGATCGAAAGATTGAAGCAAATCGTGCCCATCTGGAAGAAAGAATCCTGGGAAGACGGGACCGAATGGAAAGGACACGGACTGGGACCTTGGGACCCGTCGGCCCCGGGCAAACTTTCCTAGACATGCAAATTTCAAGTCCCATAAACATGCATTGTCAATCCATTTATTCCCTGTTATGATGAAAGAAAACTCATAACGAGGTGTCATCTTCCTTGAAAATACACATTATGGATCTCAGTCCCGGAGACCGACTCGAATCCGATGTTTTCAATCATTTTGGGGTACTGGTTCTTCAAAAGGAAAAAGAACTGACAAGCGATGCAATCGTCAAACTCATGCAGCACGGCATCGATTACGTGGATGTCGTCCCCCATACACCTGATGTTCAAATCCCTGTGGCGCCGCCGATTTCAGAGCATGTACAAAAAGTAAAGCCCTACTTCGACAATGCGGTGGACGGATTTGAATCGATTTTCTTGGAAGCGCTAACCAGCGGTACCTTTGACGAAAGACAAGTGGATGAACTGCTAGAGCCTATGGTGAATCAATTAGTGGCCCAGAAAGACGTAGTTTCCCTGCTGCTTTTGTTAAACGATAGCGATAATTATACATATAATCATTCTATGCAGGTTGGAATGCTCTCTTATTATATCGCCTCCTGGCTCGGCTATCCAACGGAGGAAGCTTACGCTGCGGGAAAAGCCGGCTATCTGATCGACATCGGCAAATGCATGGTTCCCCAGGATATTTTACATAAACCAGGCAAGCTTACGCCGGAAGAATTCGAAGAAGTCAAGCGCCACACGACATACGGACATGATATCGTTTTGAAATCTACAGGAGACAATCTGTCCGCACTGGTAGCCCTTCAGCATCACGAACGTGAGGACGGGAGCGGTTATCCTCATGGCCTTACTGAGAAAGACATCCACCCGTTCGCCAAAATTGCGGCCGTCGCCGACGTATATACCGCGATGACCTCCAACCGGGTCTATCAGTCGAAGCAGGAGCTGTTGTCCGTTTTGCGGGAATTGAACAGCCTTAGCTTCGGGAAACTGAGCCCGGAACCTACCCAAGCACTCATTAACCATCTACTTCCTAATTTTATCGGCAAAAGAGTACTGCTTAGCTCCGGAGAAGTCGGCTCCATCGTAATGACGAACCAATCCGATTTCTTCAGACCGCTTGTTCAGACGGATTCCCGGTTCGTCGATCTGTCCAAAGAGCGCGATACTGCGATTTCGGAAGTTTATCTATAATTACGGGCTCGCTGACTACAAAACAAACTCTCTTATTTTCAATAAAATAGGAGAGTTTTTCTTTTACCGTCTAATTCATAAGGTGTTTCCGGTTTGTTTGCCAAGCTACCGGCAGCTTTCCAAATCCAGGTTTACTTTCGCACCCGATCTTCCGATATAAAAAGAAGTGATACTTAGAGAGGTGGCTGAAATGAACAGCATGCATGAATTGAAAATGGCCGTTACATTGGAACACCAAGTTGTTCTGACCCTGGAAAACGGGAGTTCGGTAGTAGGGCTGCCCAAATGGGGTTCAAGACCGGAGAAGGTGCAAATCCGTACCATTGAGGGCGCCGTATGGGTGATGCTGGAAGAGATTAAGCATGTAACGCGGATCATTCCGTTTCAATATTAAAGCAAAAAAACGTGTCCGATCGGCTTATGCACAAAAGCACAAAGCCAACCGGACACGTTTTTGCTATTATGGGGTCCACATCCGGGTATTAACCGATGGAGCCTTCCATTTCGAATTTGATCAAACGGTTCATTTCCACCGCGTATTCCATCGGCAATTCCTTGGTGAACGGCTCGATGAAGCCCATGACGATCATTTGCGTCGCTTCGGCTTCGGAGAGACCGCGGCTCATCAGGTAGAAGAGCTGCTCCTCGGACACTTTCGAGACGGTAGCTTCATGCTCCAGAACGATGTTGTCGTTCATAATCTCGTTATATGGAATCGTATCGGACGTCGATTCATTGTCGAGAATCAGCGTATCGCATTTGATGTTGGATTTGGCGCCTTCCGCCTGGCGTCCGAAGGAAGCCAGACCGCGGTACGTTACTTTGCCGCCGTGCTTACTGATCGATTTGGAGACGATCGTCGACGTGGTGTCAGGCGCAAGATGGATCATTTTGGCCCCTGCGTCTTGATGCTGCCCTTTGCCCGCTACCGCGATCGACAGCACGCTGCCTTTCGCTCCACGGCCTTTCAGTACGACTGCCGGATATTTCATCGTCAGTTTGGAGCCGATGTTGCCGTCGACCCATTCCATCGTGGCGTTCTCTTCAGCAACCGCCCGTTTGGTAACGAGGTTGTAGATGTTCGGCGCCCAGTTCTGGATCGTCGTGTAACGAACGCGCGCGTTCTTTTTGCAGATGATTTCAACGACGGCGCTATGCAGGGAATTGGTGCTGTAGATCGGAGCCGTACAGCCTTCCACATAATGCACGAAGCTGTCCTCGTCGGCGATGATCAGCGTCCGTTCGAACTGCCCCATATTTTCCGAGTTGATCCGGAAATAGGCTTGCAGCGGAACTTCGCATTTAACGCCTTTCGGAACGTAGATGAAGCTGCCGCCGGACCATACGGCGCTGTTCAGTGCCGCAAACTTGTTGTCCGCCGGAGGGATCACCGTACCGAAATATTCACGGAAAATTTCCGGATGCTCTTTGAGCGCTGTATCCGTATCCGTGAAAATTACGCCTTGGTCTTCCAAGTCCTTTTGCATACTGTGATATACGACCTCGGATTCGTACTGCGCGGATACCCCCGCCAGGAACTTCTGTTCAGCTTCAGGGATACCGAGCTTATCAAAGGTTTCCTTGATTTCGGAAGGAACCTCTTCCCAAGTCTTCCCTTGCTTCTCGGAAGGGCGAACATAATATTGAATATCGTTAAAATCAAGTTCATCCAAATCTCCGCCCCAACGCGGGAGCGGCATTTTCTCAAACTGTTCAAGCGATTTAAGCCGGAAGTTCAGCATCCATTCCGGTTCATCCTTGATACGGGAAATTTCTGTGACGATTTCGCGGGTCAAGCCTTTGCCCGTTTGGAAAACCGCCTTGTGCTCGTCGCGGAAGCCATATTTATACTCTTCCATTTCAGGCGCTTTTTTTGCCATGGCTGCATTACCTCCTTAAAATTATGATTCCTCGTTGATGCCCTTCTTTAGCGCGTTCCACGCCAGCGTGGCGCATTTGATCCGGGCAGGAAATTTATTCACACCCGACAGGGCCTCAATATCTTCGTAATCCTCGAAGTCCGCATCCTCGCCCTTCATAAGGCAAGAGAATCGGTTCGCCAGATCCATGGCTTCCTCATAAGTCCGGCCTTTGACAGCCTCCGTCATCATCGATGCGGATGACATGCTGATCGAGCAGCCTTCCCCGGTAAACCGGGCATCCTTCACGATGCCGTCTTCGACTTTGAGCTGCAATGAAATGCGGTCTCCGCAGGTCGGATTGTTCAAGTCGACCGTAAGGCCACCGTCTTCAAACTTTCCGCGGTTGCGCGGGTTTTTATAATGATCCATAATGACGCGGCGGTATAAATCGTCCAATTGCATTAGGCAAAATACTCCTTTGTTTGGATTAGAGCTTCCGCCAATCGGTCGATGTCCTGTTCCGTATTGTACAGGTACAGGCTGGCTCTTGCCGTTGCGCTCGCCTGAAGCCAGCGCATCAGCGGTTGGCAGCAGTGATGGCCCGCCCGGATGGCGATGCCTTGCGCATCGAGTACGGTAGCCACATCATGAGGGTGAACATCCAGCAGATTAAAGGTAACCAGGCCGACCTCACGTTCGCGGGGACCGTACACGGTAATTCCTTCAATCTCCGACAGACGATTCATCGCATAAGCCGCGAGTTTCGTTTCATGCCGGTGAATTTCATCCAGCCCGATTTCTTCCAGGAAGTCGATCGCTGCCGCGAGACCGACGGCTCCGGCGATAATCGGCGTTCCGCCCTCGAATTTCCACGGAAGCTCCTTCCATGTCGATTCATACAGGCCGACATCGTCGATCATCTCGCCCCCGAACTCGACGGGTTCCATCGATTCCAACAGATGCTTCTTACCATATAGTACCCCAATCCCGGTCGGAGCGCACATTTTATGACCGGATAGCGCATAGAAATCACAATCCAGATCCTGCACGTTGACCTTCATGTGCGGCGTGCTTTGCGCCCCGTCAACAACCATGACAGCCCCATGCCGGTGGGCGATTTCAGCAATTTCCTTCACCGGATTCACTACGCCGAGAACGTTGGAGACATAAGCGGTGGAGACGATTTTCGTCTTGTCCGTCACCGTCTTCTCCACATCCTCCAGCGCGATGTTTCCGTCTTGCTGGAGCGGAATGAATTTAAGCACAGCCCCGGTCGCTTTGGCTAGTTGCTGCCAGGGAATCAGGTTGCTGTGATGCTCCATCTGGGTAATTACAATTTCGTCCCCTTCCGCCAAAACGGAAGGACCGTAAGATGAGGCCACCAGGTTCAACGCGGTCGTCGTTCCCCGGGTAAAAATGATCTCCTCGGTTCTCGATGCCCCGATAAACCGCGCGACTTTCTCGCGGGCGCCTTCATAGGCATCCGTCGCCCGGCTGCCCAGGGTATGGACACCGCGGTGTACGTTAGCGTTATCCCATTCGTAATAACGCTGCAACGCTTCAAGCACGGCGCGCGGCTTCTGGGAAGTCGCTGCGCTGTCGAGATAAACGAGCGGGTGCCCGTTGATCTCCTGATTTAATATAGGAAACTGCTCTTTGATCAGTTCCGCGTTCATTGGCCCAACTTCCTTTCCACCAGTCCCTGCAATTGCTGTTGCAGCTGCTCCAGTGGAATATCGGAAACGACCGGAGCGAGGAAACCGTAGATGATCAAACGCTCAGCCTGTTCGCGGGAAATACCGCGCGACATCAAATAATAAATTTGTTCTTGGTTGACCTGGCCGACGGAAGCGGCATGGCCGGCCTTCACATCGTCCTCGTCGATCAACAGAATCGGATTCGCATCTCCGCGGGCTTTCGGGCTGAGCATCAGCACTTTTTCGGTTTGCTCTCCGTTCGCCTTCGTCGCGCCCTTCTCGATTTTGGTAATGCCGTTAATGATGGCCGTTGCTTGCTCGCGCATTACGGCACGCGTAATCATTTGGCTTTCCGAGCTTTTGCCGAAATGAACCGCCTTGGTTGTATAGTTCAGTTTCTGCGAACCGGAACCAACCGCGATTACCTTCGCGTCGGATACCGATCCGTTACCTTTCAGGATGGACAACGTCTCGCTGACGGCATCCCCGGCGTTCATTTCGC
Organism: Fontibacillus forbon; assembly: GCF_046559655.1. Taxonomy (NCBI): domain Bacteria; kingdom Bacillati; phylum Bacillota; class Bacilli; order Caryophanales; family Paenibacillaceae; genus Fontibacillus; species Fontibacillus forbon. The sequence goes on from NZ_JBKGFV010000002.1 coordinate 816,462, forward strand.
CAACGATCCATTCGATGCTGCCGTCATTTTCCACAACAGAGCGGCGGTTGATCAAATCGGTCGTTTGCTCATTCAAATGATGAACCGAAGCGAATTGCACCTTGGCTCCCGCTTTGACGAAAACTTCAGCAGCGCCGTTATGCACGATTTTTCCTTCATATTGTCCTGAAATGTAATTGTCGACGTATGTCACGCGGCTATTAGCCTCAGCTACGATCAATACATGCGGAGCAAAAGATGCCGAAGCGTCATCAATCAGGAAAATACTTTGCAACGGAACATCCACTTCCACGTTTTTCGGTACGTACAAGAAAACGCCGCCGTTCCAAAGTGCCGCATGCAATGCCGTCAACCGGTTTTCTTCCGGTTTAACGACAGTATGCAGATACGTTTTCACCAAATCGCCATGCTCGCGGACCGCAGTCTCCAAGTCGGTAAAAATAACGCCTTTGGCCGCAAGGTCGGCGGACAGCCGGGCAAATACCGCTGAGCTGTTATGCTGCACGATCAGGTTGCTGTCTTCTTTCAGATCGACATAGGAAGCAACGCCTTCAGGCAGTTGCTGGGTCAGCCCCGGACGGTCTTGGCGGAGCGTTCCGAAGTTGCTCAAATCCCAACGGTCGATTCTCGTCTTTTCCAGCTTTGGCAAATCCAGTTCCGCGGCCAGCCGAATGCCGTTCAGACGGCTCTCGGTCAACCAGGCCGGTTCCCCGTTGCTCGCGGAGATGTTCTGGAGTGTATCGGGTTCTACCGGAAGAACGGTTTGTGTAGTCATTTTGTTTTCCTCCTTCCGTTTAGGCTTCTTGACCTACAGTTTCATCCACAATCCCGAGCTCTTCCTTAATCCAGTCATAGCCGTCGCGTTCCAGGCGTTCCGCCAGTTCCGGTCCGCCGGATTTCACGATGCGACCTTGCATCATGACATGGACGTAATCAGGTGTAATATAGTTCAGCAAACGCTGATAGTGGGTAATGATCAGGAAACCGCGCTCTTCGCTGCGCATGGCATTGACGCCGTTCGCCACGATCCGCAACGCGTCGATATCGAGACCCGAGTCGATTTCGTCAAGAATGACGATTTTCGGATCCAGAAGCAGCATTTGCAAGATTTCGTTCCGTTTCTTCTCCCCGCCGGAGAATCCTTCATTCAAATAACGGTGGGCAAATTCCGGATTCATTTCAAGCTCTTTCATTTTGCCTTCCATTTGGCGGATAAATTTGATCAGGGATACCTCATTGCCTTCACCGCGGCGCGCATTGATCGCACTGCGCAGGAAGTCCGAGTTCGTCACGCCGGCGATTTCGCTCGGATACTGCATAGCCAGGAACAAGCCGGCACGGGCGCGCTCATCTACGGCCATCTCCAACACGTCTTCACCATCCAGGCTTACGTTACCGTCAGTAACTTCATACTTGGGATGACCCATCAGTGCGGAAGCCAGCGTACTTTTCCCGGTTCCGTTCGGTCCCATAATGGCGTGGATTTCTCCACCCTTTATTTCAATGTCGATCCCTTTCAGAATCTCCTTGCCCTCAATTGTCGCTTTAAGTCCCTCAACAACGAAATGTGTAGCCATTTTTACTGCTCCCTCCATTGGTCGTTAAAATTTATCCTTTATTTTGTTGCCATTATACCATAATAATTATCACATTAGAATTATTCTAAGTGATTCTCATTGATTCTCATTTCATTCTAACTCACTTCTTAAGCTTAATCAACGTGTCGAAGCGGAGAATGGTCTCTTTCCATAAGCTTTGTCACAGACAATTAGCATTTGCGGAGTTTGTCGAAAACGGGAACGGGCCTGACCATGTCTGGTCAAGCCCGTTTAAAGCCCACTGTTTCTGTCCCGATATTTTATCCCAGGTAAGAACGCAGCATCCACATATGTTTTTCGAGTTCTCCCTTAAAGCCGGTCAACAAATCGCTGGTCGCCTCATCGCCTTCTTTATCGGCAAGCTCGATGCCTTCCTGGAAGGATTCGCTCAAGGTAGCAAAGTCTTCGATCAGATTCTGCACCATCGTTCGTTGGTCTTCCTTGCCGGTTGCCTCCTGGATCGTCGCGATTTCCAAATATTCCTTCAATGTTGCCGCAGGGCTACCCTTAATCGTAAGGAGTCGTTCCGCTACCGCATCCATTTTTTCGGAAACCTCATTATATAGTTCCTCGAATTTGACATGAAGGGTAAAAAAGTTTTCTCCCTTCACATACCAGTGATAATTGTGAATTTTTACATACAAAACATTAAGATTGGCAACCTGCTCATTGAGTACTTGCTCCAAACTGGATTTTTTCGTTTTGCCTGAAGTCTTAGAGTCCGCTTTCGCCATTGTAAACCCTCGCTTTCGATAAAGGTATAATACAACAATATTCTAAGTTTACCCGAGTCAAGTTGAGCCGAAACAAGCTGCTTGTCCTTATTATTATACCCGAATTCCAAAAAAAATGAAAAAGAGATTCTGCATCCCCTGATTTAATGTCAAACCAAACAAACCCTTAATTTTCCATTTAAATTTCATGAAAACAAAGAGGTTTAGGACTATGATTGTCTCCCTCACGGTGCTATGATGGTTAATGCAACGATGCGCAACCTAACAAAATAAGCAACATTAATTAATGAACGTGTTTTTGGGGGCTATATGGACAATCAGATTGAAAACAACAAGAAAGAGGATTTAGGTTATTTATTTAATGTAGAGATTCTCGTGAGGAACGACTCCAATGCCAAGGCGCTGCAATCTCTGCTGGCATTACTGAATTCCGGAGAAAATATTATCGATTACAGAGTAAACTCGGGGATCGAGTTGGGAGAAATTATCGAATCCTTGCTGACCGCCAAGAAACAGTCCATTATCTCCAAATCCTATAAAAGACTGACTGCAACCGAGCAATCGAAAAAGACTCCGGACGCCCAGCCGGCCAAAGCCAAAGCACCCGCACAAGAACCCGCGCCAAAAACACAGCAGGGAAAGGGAACTTTCGAAGAAATTGCCAAAAGCGGAGAATTTGAAAAGTGGATTAAAACTTATATCGCCGATAACCGGCTGGTCCGTCTGCTGATCAACCGCAACGGCGAGCGGACGAGCATTCCTTGCCGGGTCTTGAATTTTCTGCCTGAAACCTATACGCTCAGCGTGTATCATGTGGATGAGAAGCAAGTTTATACTTTCAATCTCAGCGAGATAATCGATTTTATCGATAAATAAGAACAGGATCGTTTTTAAAATCAAACGGCTGGACACGTCTCTTGCAGACGATCCAGCCGTATTTATGTAACGCCCCCGTTATTTGTCCTTTCTAAGCATAGCCAATGCAAACATCAACCACCCTGCGATAAATGACACGCCACCTAGCGGAGTGATAGGCCCGAACCATTTCCAACCGGTGACGGCGAGCAGATACAAACTTCCCGAAAAAAGGATAATCCCCAGCAAGAACAACCTGTTTACCCATAGAAGCCGTTTCCGATCACCGCCCAGTCCGGAAGCAAAAGCCGCCAATAGCATGCCTATCCCGTGAATCATATGATAATGAACTCCGGTTTCAAACGTCCCGACCGCCTTCTCGCCGATCTGCGGCTCCAGCACGTGAGCCCCGAAGGCTCCAAGCGCAACGGCAGTCAGCATCACAAACGCGCCTGTTCCGGCATATTTTCGGTGCATATGTTTTCCGCCTTTCAAATTGAATTTTTGGGATGACTTACAATCATGAAAGCAAGCACAACTTCTATTATCATAACCCAGCAAGGGTTCTCTTTCCAAATGACAGTGACCATTATATTGAAGTCGAAAAACAAAAGATTTTATCATATCTTCGAATCTCGTTATTGATTTTTTTTGAAATATGTGAAGAATTAAACAAAGAATATCAATTCCTTAAAAAGGAGACTTATCAAGTATGGACCAATATGAGCAAAATAATTTAAACGGGGCTCCCGTGCCGCCTTATCCGCAATACAGCACCGCAGCACCCGTACGGAAGCATTCCGGACCGGGCATCGCTTCATTCATCGTTATTCTGGTGGCCATTGTTGTCTACATTTTCTCCCTTACCTTGGTCACGGCCGCCATCATCGATATCGCGGACCAGCCTATCGATGCCATTACCGAAGACATGATGACACATTCCGGAGCCATTATCGGGATTCTGATGATGATGCTTGCCGGCGTGCTGCATTTGGTCGCCCTTATTTTATCGATAATCGGCTTGGTTCTGAAAAATCGCAAAAAGCTTTTCGCCATTCTGGGCCTTTCATTTTCAGCCGCTATCTTTATTCTGCTGATGATTTTGTTTGCTCTCGGCTCGGTATAATTATTTCCGGTAAGCTATGTAACGGTTCAAGTCAATCAATAACTTTTTTCCCGATCCCTTGCACCTGTGGTTTGCAGCCCGGTCCGAGGGATCTTTTCTTTTCGTAGCCAGACAGTGATCAAAAGATGATTTTTTATTCGGGCGCCTTAAAACGATGTTAAACCGACAAGGTTTTTGTTAAACTATAGATTGGACTAACTGAATTTAAGGAGAAACTTATGTCAAAGGTCAAAATTTTCGCGGACAGCACTTCGGATCTGCCAGCGGCTTGGATTAATGAATATCAAATCGGAATCATTCCCCTTTATGTCGTTTTTGATGACAAAACTTACAGAGACGGGCTGGATATCGTTCCGCTCGATATTTACCGTAAGGTGGACGCAGGCGGAAATTTGCCGAAAACAACGGCTCCTTCACCTAAAGATTTTATGGATCAATTTGCTCCTCATATTGAACGGGGCGAAGACATCGTGTATATCAGCCTGTCCTCGAAGCTCTCTTCGACCTACCAGAACGCACTGATCGCGGCGGCTGAATTTCCCGAAGGCCGAATCCATGTCGTCGACTCTCTTAACCTGTGCAGCGGAATCGGATTGCTTGTAATGAAAGCCGTAAGAGCCTCGCAACAAGGCGTGAAGGCCGAGCAAATCGTATCTTTGCTGGAAAGCTGCCGGCCGCGTGTCGAAACGGAGTTTGTGATCGATACGCTGGAATATTTATATAAGGGCGGACGATGCTCCGGCATGCAAAATTTCATAGGCAGCCTTTTGCAAATCCGGCCTGTCCTGAAAGTTGTGGACGGTAATATCATTCCCGCTTATAAGGTGCGCGGCAAGAAAGAAAAGGCGGTTCAACAAATGCTGGACAATGCGCTTTCGAATATATCGGAAATGGATAACGACTTAATTATCGTTGCCCATACGCTTGCCGAAGAGGAGGCGCGTCGTCTCGCCGCAATTCTCCGGGAACAGACCGGCGCACGCGAGGTGGCGATCGCCGAAGCGGGATGCGTTATTTCCAGCCATTGCGGTCCTCACACCGTTGCAATTATGTATACCAAGAAGATTCCAGATTAAGGCATCCGATTATCCGTATTTAAAGGAGGATCTCAATCATGGGCGCAATTAAAATTTTTGCGGACAGCACTTGTGACCTGCCGCCTGCATGGATTCAAAAATATGATATCGGCATCGTCCCGCTGTACGTTACGTTTGGAGAAACTAATTACCGCGATGGCGTTGACCTGAATACTCCCCAGCTCTATGAAAAAGTGGATGAATCAGGGCGGCTCCCGAAAACCGCAGCCCCGTCCCCGGCTGACTTTATGAAAGCTTTCTCCTCTTTCATCCAAGCGGGACGGCAAATTCTTTACATAAGCCTGTCTTCGGAGTTGTCTTCGACCTATCAAAATGCGCTCATAGCCGCAACGGAGTTTCCCGAAGGACAGGTGACGGTATTTGATTCGCTGAACCTGTCTACCGGAATAGGTCTCCAAGTCATGAAGGCGGTGCGGGCGGCAGCGGATGGAAAGAGCGTCCCGGAAATCGTAGCCTTGCTGGATGCTGTTCGCCCCCGGGTCGAGACGGAGTTCGTGATCGACTCGCTGGATTATTTGTACAAAGGCGGCCGATGCTCCGGCATGCAGAATCTTGTGGGAAGCTTGCTTCGTATCCGCCCGGTTATCAAGGTAATCGACGGCAAAATGACGCCGGCCTACAAAATCCGCGGCAGCCGGGAAAAAGCGCTGGACCAGCTTCTGGATAATGCGCTTAGCCGCATACCGGAAATGGATAACGACCTCATTTTCATCACCCATTCCCTGGCCGATGAGGATGCCGTCCACCTGCAAAAAGCGCTCCAGTCCAAGACAGGGGCGAGAGAAGTCGCTGTCTCTAACGCCGGCTGCGTCATTTCCAGCCACTGCGGCGCGAAGACGATCGGCATTCTTTACACCAAATCTTTGGACTGATATAATCCACAGGTTCAAGAAATATACTAAAACTATAAACCTCGCCCTGTGGGGCGAGGTTCTTTTATTGGTTTCTATTCTGAACCATTGGGAGCAGCGGTGAACGTATGAACTGCGAGGATCGGCAATCCCGGAACTCTAACGGACACAGGAGACGTTAAATGCTGGATTTTCCATGAAAGTAGGGCCAGCAGACCGAATTTATTATCCGCACTGGACTATGTGTTTGGCTTCTGCTTCAATAATATCCATTCCTTGATTTGATTAGCAACCTGTGCAGGTTGTTTATTCGTAGTGTCTATTATAGGTAAGCTTGCGGAAATGTAATTTTTATACAGTTGTTTTGCGTAAATATTCGTACCCTGTATCCCTTCTTCCGTCCATCCGCCGCGCTTCTGCAAACGTTCGGTTCTGCTGGCGCTATTGCAATGTAAGAGTAAATAGTGGATTGGATGAAAGAAATGAAAATGATCGCATATATTTACATTGTACGGATAAGGAACTGCTCCAAACAAAATAGTGGTATTCCCGCTTAATGCGTTTGCATATGCAATCCTGAGCCAGTGTTGGCAAGCCGTCTGGAAATTTTTATCGACAATGATACTGTCCATATCATATATATTGAAGCCAGAGCCCATCATTTTACGTACTTCCTTGGAAACTGTCGATTTTCCAGCGCCGCTAGTTCCTGCAACAATATAAAGAGGAATTGTCATATATTCATCTACCTTTCTATCAGTAAGAAGTTATAGAATAATAATATGCAATTCGAGTGGAGCAGGTACTTGATAAAAGTGGTTTTTTTCAAAATGGACATCCTGATCGCAATTTGGTAAACAGTTTGACCATGGATATTTGAAAATCTTTGAAAACAATAGCATGACGGTTTGCAACCAGAAACAGTGACAGTTCAGTTCGCTTGGCTTGGCCTAGTGTAAGACACCGTCATGCAAGTATTTCTGGATTTGGCCATTTTCGCCTACCGTGGCGCTTGTCCCATAAGGATTCCCGCCCGAAGCGAACTTAACCGGGTCCGTATAACCCGGAGCCGCGATAATCGCCCCCCATTAGCACATCGTCGGATAAAGCGACAGGAGGGGCGCCTCTTGGCCGCCATGCAGGCTGCTCGCGCTCGACATCGCGCTGATTCGCAATACGTTTACCCAAAGGTTAGCTATCGGTAGCCGAGTAGACGATTAGAGTAAAAAAAGCCTTTTATTGATTCTGAGCGGCTTTTTTTGGACTTTTTTGACCATAATATTTGCTATAATTCCATTTGCTCACTGCCCAGCCCCCTCCCCGCCATACACTAAACCCGCAGAAAAAAAAGACCTCGCCACGGGCGAGGTCTTTTGGCTGTTTGATGATTTAATGCGCTAGAAATAGGTCCTCCGGTTCAGCAAGCATTACTTGTTCAGCAACTCCGATCCCCAGGCATTCAGCAACTCCTCAATATCCTCCGGATTCAGCGGCTTGGTGATGATGCTTTCCATACCGCTCGCAAGACATCTTTCACGATTTTCGGGGCCGCCGCAGGCGCTTACGCCGATAATTATCGGCAATCTGTCCACCGGAAGCAGCCGGCGGAGAAGGCGCGTGGTTTTTATCCCGTCCATCACCGGCATCTCGATATCCATAAAAATGAGATCATACCTTTTTCCCATCAGCGCCTCGATTACGTCCATGCCATTATGAGCGATATCCGGCTCATATCCCAGATGCTCAAGTATCTGGACAAACGCCTGGCTATTAACGGGATGATCCTCCGCGATCAGTATCGATAAGGTCCCGGGTTTCCAGGCACCGTTCTGAAGAACCGTTTGTTCCTCAGCAGTACTGACCTCAATCATCAGTTCTGCCGCGTTTTCCGTCACAGCCTCCGGCACACTTTCCTTCGGCGCCTCTTTCTTTGAAAGCTCGTTGACCAAAGTGAAGCGGAACGCGGAGCCGACGCCTTCCACACTTTCCACCGTGATATGGCCTCCCAGAATTTCCACGATTTTTTTGCATATCGCCAGGCCAAGGCCTGTTCCTCCATACTTCCGGTTAATAATCGGATGGACCTGGGAGAAAGATTGAAAAAGGCGATTCAGCTTGTTGGTCGGAATGCCAATCCCGGTATCGGTAATCACGAATTCAATGAGATCCTGCGAATCATATGCGGGAGCCCGCCGGACCTCAATGGTGATTTCACCTTCTTCGGTAAATTTCAAAGCATTGCCGATCAGGTTGACCAGGATTTGCCTCAGCCGGGAAGGATCGCTGTAGAAATATTCCGGAACTTCGGGCGATATGGTATAGCTTAGCTCCAGTCCTTTTTTGGCCGCCTCCGGAAGAAATAAATCGACAGCTCCCATAACGCAGCTCTCCAAATGAAACGTTTCGTATTCCAACGCCATTTTTCCGGCTTCAATCTTACTAAAATCCAGGACATCGTTCAAAATGGAAAGTAACGCCCTGCTGCTGCTCGACAGCACCTCGGCATAGTACCGCTGGTCCTCGTTCAGATTCGTATCCTGAAGCAAATCGATCATACTGATTACGCCATTCATCGGCGTGCGAATTTCATGGCTCATCATCGCAAGGAATTCCGATTTGGCCTGGGTGGCGCGTTCCGCCGATTCCTTGGCCCGCATGATTTCACGTTCCCCGGTAATGTCGTTGAAGACGACGACCGCCCCGATGAGCTGCCCCCGCTCAATCATGGGGTTTACGCGGTATTCCACGAGAAAGCTTGAACCGTCCCTTCTCCAGAATACATCCTCGTTCACGATCCGGGGGACGCCGTCCCTCATCGTCCGGATGATCGGACATTCCTCCAGCGGGTAAGAAGCTCCATCAATTTTGGTATGATGAATAAGTTGATGATTGGAATGTCCGATAAAATCCTGAATTTCATACCCCAGCATTTCCGCCGCAGCGGAATTGATGAAAACAGTCTTTCCGTTCTCGTCCAACCCGTAAATCCCTTCGGAAACGGAGCCTAAAATAAGTGAATGAAGATAGCTTAGTTTCTCGATTTGCTCGACATATCTCTTTCTTTCGGTGATATCGCTGGCTATGCCGTAGACGCCGACCACCTGCTTGTCCACAATGATCGGCACATTCGTCACGGCGATTTCCAAATGGCTCCCATCCTTGCCGATTACCGTTGTCTCATAGTTTTGGGGGATTCCATTTTTAGCTTGTTCAAAATGATGGATCGTATGGAGCAGATCTTCGCGATCAATGATTTGCTGGAAGCTCATGCCGAGCAGTTCTTTTCGGGAATATCCCAGCAGCGTCTCCAGATTGGAATTCAAAGAGGTGTACTTACCGCTCAAATCCATGGAATACACGCTGGACGGGCTGTATTGGAACAAGGAACGGTATCGCTGCTGGCTTTCCTGAAGGCGCCGTTCACTCTCTTTGCGCTCTGTCACGTCGCGGGAGATCGTGATAATTTCACCGATTTCGCCGGAATACGCCAGATACCTGTACCTTCCCGTACTCTCGAACCAGATATATCTCCCGTCCTTGTGCCGGACCCGGTACGTCAGCGAAAAAACGCTTCTGGAATTCATCCGCATTTTCATGTCTTCTTTGACCATCTGCACGTCTTCCGGATGTATATAGTCAAATGCGCTGCTTCCGATCATTTCCTCGGGTTCGTATCCGAGCAGCGTAAGCGAAGAAGGCGAGACATAAAGATACGTATTGTCCTCGTCTGCGGCATGCCTGGAAATCAAATCCATGGAATACTCGGAAATCAGGCGGTACTGTCCTTCGCTTTCCCGGAGCGCTTCCTCGATCCGGGTTCTTTCCTTAATTCCGCGAGCCTGGTTTATTTTTTCAGCCGTAATGTCCTTCGTAATTGAAAATACGCCGACTACCCCGGTTTCATGAACTATTGGAATGTAGGTTGCGTAGGCATCCCGAAGTTCTCCATCCCGGCGTTTGAAAGTAATCTCAAAATTGCCGGTTTTTCCGCGCAGCGCTTTTTTAAAATAGGCGTCCCGTTTCTGCTGTCCTTTTTCGCAAAACAGCTGATCGAGATTTAATTGTACAAAATGAGAGGCCGGATATCCGGTCAGCTTTTCGGTCGCCGGATTCACTTCCACGTATCTGCCGTTAACATCAATGATGCAAATCGCATCAGGGAGATTCTCGTACAGTAACTTGTATGTGCTATCCTCGGAAATGAGCTGTTTCAGAAGTCCGCTTTTATCGTGTTCCACGGCCAAGGCTCCTTTTTATCAAAGGTAGTAATGGACAAGTTATGATCTATATCACCATACATTTTACCGATTCTCTGAAACTATGAATAGGGTCCATATGCCTAGAAGCTCCTGTACAAAAAAAAGCGCCCTGGCGGTTCCGGGGCGCTTCAGCATTAAAAGATCAGGTTCTTTCCCGTTTCTTGTAGTTCATCCGCGACCGGTATTGCTGTGGTGATCTTGCGGGATAACGTGCCGGAAGAGAGAACATGTGCACAAGATGGGTAAACGGAATGGACGCAAACAGCAGAAAAGCAAGCACAATATGGAGCTGAAACAGGAACGGGACGCCTTCCATCAAATGATACTGCGGATTCAACGTGAACAGGCTGCGGAACCAGGGACCGATCGTAGTCCGGTATTCATAGGCAACCACCGTAGTATTATAGACAAGCGTCATATAGGTTCCCATCGCCGCTACGATCAGCACCAGAATAACGGCGAAATAATCCCCGAATCCCGCATGGACGCGCACCCGCCGGTTCGTCAATTTCCGGATCAGGAGAAGTACCAGGCCGCCTACGACCATCAACCCGGCAAGGCCTCCCCCGGCGATCGCGAACACGTGATACGTCTCATCCGAAACGCCCAAAGAATGATAAACGCTTCTCGGAATCAACACGCCCATGATGTGGCCGATGAACGCGAATATAATCCCGTAGTGGAACACGGTCGAACCGACCTTAAGCCATTTTTTCTCGAAAATTTCCGTGGAAGGCGCAGTCCAGCTAACTTGACGAAAAGCGAAACGGTACAACAAGCCCACGATCATTACCGCCAACGTGATATACGGAAACACGACCCACCAGAAAATACCGGTCATCGATGTACCTCCATTTCTTTCAATTACACATTTTGTAAACCGGCAAACCGGTATCGCTTCGGGCCGTTCCATCCATCCCGTACAGGATCGGATATGGTAGTTCGTCCAGATCGGCGGTTTCCCGCTTACTTTCCAGCTTACGGATTTCTTCTTCCGTCGGCTCTTCGAACACCTCGGTCATAAGGATATGGAACAAGCCTCTATAGGGGCTGTCCTCGGGCAAATTGTCGCGAATCCGCTTGCTGGCTGCAGCAAGCCGAAGCTCCAACGCACGCACATGGACATGATCGGGCCGGAACGCCAGCAATTCGTACAGCATAGGCATGTAATCGCTCAGTTCCCCGTCAGCCAAGCTGAACCCGGCATCCCGGATCACATGCTGAAGCAAAATTAGCGCCGCTCCCCGCTCCCTGCTGTCTCCCAGCTCATGGGCGGTCAGATACAGCCCTGTTTTCTCCTTCCAGTCGAAGGTCCATACATAAGTCTCCTTTAGTTCCTTTAATGGAATGGAGCAAACCGGGAGGATCGATTGTTTAAAATGTTCCGACAAAACGGGATCTTCAACGCCGGCTTGTACGGTTATCAGCAGATCGGTTTGCATATCGTGAAACCCCTCATCAGGATACCCCAACATTCTCGCACACGCGGCTAAAAGAACATGCTTTGCTTCCATCCTTACTCCTCCTTTGCAAAAAGATGCGACATGACGGCGGAGGACGGCGTGATCGATTCTATGCTGCAAGCCCCCTGCTTGTAATGCAGCGCTTCCTCTCCATCCATTTCTCTTCGGCCTGTCGGAATCACGAACCGTTCATTATATTTGGCGACGGCAAACAACCTGGTCATGTCTTCAATTTCATCCACCGTTATTCCGGCCTCCTCCAGCAGCTTGCTGTGCCTTAATTCATCCATCCCGCCGACCGACTTGTCCCTCATGTGAACACGCATTGCCGTCATTTTCAGCAGCACGCGCCGGATAACCGAGGTGTCGCCCGCGGAAAGCAGCGAAGCCAGATATTCCATCGGGATCCGCATTTGATCCACGGCAGGAATATAGTGATCCGTTTGAAGATCATCTTCCTCGATATGATTCATAATCGGGCTTAGCGGAGGCACGTACCATACCATCGGAAGCGTTCGGTATTCCGGATGCAGAGGCAGGGCTACCTTCCACTTCATGGCGAGCTTATAAATGGGCGAGCGCTGGGCCGCATCGATCCAGGAATCGTTAATCCCCGCTTTTCTCGCCTCCTTGATGACATCAGGATCCGACGGGTCCAGAAACACGGAGAGCTGCGATTCATATAAATCTTGCGGATCTTCCACGGATGCGGCGGCTTTAACGCGGTCGGCATCGTAGAACACAACGCCGATATACCGGATTCTGCCGACGCAGGTTTCCGAACAGATAGTAGCCATTCCCGCCTCGGTCCGCGGATAGCAAAAGTTGCATTTTTCCGCTTTATGCGTATTCCAGTTATAGTACACCTTGTGGTAAGGACAGCCGTTCATGCAGAACCGCCATCCTCGGCAAGCCTCCTGATCCACCAGAACGATCCCGTCCTCCTCACGCTTGTACAGCGCTCCCGAAGGGCAGGAGGCTACGCAGGACGGATTCAGGCAATGCTCGCAAATTCGCGGCAGATACATCATGAACGTTTTCTCGTACTCCATGGCGATATGTTCCTGGAGCTTCTTGACGTTCGGGTCCAGCGGTACGATCTCGCTCCCGCCGGCAAGATCGTCATCCCAGTTGGGCCCCCACTCCGGCTTGTCCAAATATTCGCCGGTAATGAGCGATACGGGACGCCCGACCGGAAGATGCTTTCTTTTGGGACTATGAATCAAGCTATCGTAATCGTAGGTCCAGGGCTCATAGAAGCTATCGAGACTTGCCATATTCGGATTGTAGAAGATGTTGGCCAGCTTGGTTATCGGCCCGCCTGCGCGCAGCGTCAGCTTCCCGTTTCGCAGCACCCAGCCTCCCTTGAATTTCTTCTGGTCCTCCCATTCCTTCGGATACCCCGGCCCCGGTCTCGTCTCCACGTTGTTGTACCACATGTATTCCGTACCGGGGCGATTGGTCCACGTGTTTTTGCACGTCACGGAGCAAGTGTGGCAGCCGATACATTTATCAAGGTTCATCACCATCGCGACTTGCGCTTTAATCCTCAAGCCAATCTACCTCCTTCAGCGGACGGATAATGGTCATCGTATCTCTCTGGTTTCCTGTGGGCCCGTAATAATTGAATCCGTAGCTCAGTTGGGAGTAGCCGCCGATCATGTGAGTCGGCTTCAGAGTTATGCGCGTAACGCTGTTATGCGTGCCGCCCCGCTGCTTGGTGATGGAGGTGCCGGGAACGCCAAGCGTGCGGTCCTGCGCGTGATACATATACGCAATCCCTTGAGGAATCCGGTAAGTCAGCACCGCTCTGGCCGCTACCACCCCGTTGCGGTTATAGACTTCGATCCAATCGTTATCCTTGATTCCGATGGATGCCCCGTCCTTTTCGTTCATCCAGACGACCTGCCAGCCGCGGAACAACGTGGACATCTGGTTCGTGTCGGTGAACATCGTGTGGATCCCCCATTTTTGATGCGGGGTCAAATAACGGATCGTCAACGATTTGCCGTTGCTCGGGACTTCTTTTTCTCCTTTGAGAAAAGGAATATGAGCTAGCGGCGGCAAGTAAAGCGGCAGTCCTTCCCCAAAATCGAGCATCATCTCATGATCGAGATAGAAACTCTGCCTGCCGGTCAGGGTACGCCACGGGATGCCGTATTCCGTATTAAGCGTAAACGGCGAGTACCGGCGGTTATCCTTCTCGAGTCCGCTCCAGACCGGCGCAGAGATGGCCTGGCGAGGCTGAGCCGTAATATCCGGCAGCGTAAAGGCGTCCTCCTCGCGGGGCTCCGCGATTTCCGCAAGCTGTTTGCCCGTCTTGCCCTCCATGGATCGCCAGCCTTCCACCGCCCGCTCTCCGTTCGTCGCTCCCGACATCAAGAGGATCGCCTCGATCGCCTGCCGGTCATAATATAGCTCAGGCTGACCTTTGCCGATGCCCTCGCGTTTGGAAATCCCCAGCCGGTCCTCCAATTGCCCGTATACCTTTTCGCCGGGAATTTTTACCCCCTTAGCACCGTAGCCCTTTTTAATATTGGGCCCGACCGTAATCATCTTCCCGTAAACATTCGGGTAATCCCGTTCCACGAACTGAAAATGGGGCATGCTTTTCCCCGGGATGGCTTCCGTTTCCCCGCTCCGCCAGTCCTGTATCTTCCCGTAGACCTGAGCAATCTCATCAGGACTGTCATGCCCGAGCGGCGTCATGACGACATCCTCGCAAACAGGAAGATGCTTTTCAGCCAATTCGGAGAAATATTTGGCGATCTCGCGGAAGGCATCCCAGTCGCTCTTGCTTTGCCACGGGGGCTCGATGGCCGGATTAAACGGATGGACAAAAGGATGCATGTCCGTGCTGCTTAAATCATACTTTTCATACCAGGTCGCGGCCGGAAGCACGATATCCGAGAACAGCCCGGTACTGGTCATTCTAAAGTCCATGCTGACGAACAAATCCGTCTTGCCTTCCGGCGGAACCTCGTCCGTCTGTATCGTTTCCGGCTGCCAGGAATGGCTCGGGTCGGTGAGCACCTGATTATCCGCGCCGATCAAATGTTTGGCAAAATACTCATGTCCTTTACCGCTGTCACCCAACAGGTTCGACCGCCAATTAAAGAAAACGCGGGGGAAATTGCTCGGATCATTCGGATGCTCGATCGCCCAATCCATCTCCCCTTCTTTAAGCATTCTAGCGACCTCAATCTCCGCTTCCTTGTCATCCGTGAACCCCTTCTCCCGGACCTGCTTGGCCACATCGATGGAGTTCTGGCTAAACTGCGGGAAGGACGGCAGCCAGCCCAGTCTTGCCGCCATCGCATTCACGTCCGCGGGATGCATTTTGTTGAACCGCCCGCCCCAAGGCGTTTGTTGTTCTTCATTGACTCTTGTTTCATAACGGAACTGTTCCGTGGCAAAGTAAAAAAACGAGGTTCCGTTCTGCAGCCGGGGCGGTTTGATCCAGTCGCCGGCGAAGGCGATCTGCTGCCATCCCTCGAGCGGCCGGACCTTCTCTTGACCCACATAATGCGCCCAGCCTCCGCCATTTACCCCCTGCGACCCCGTAAGCAAAACGAGGTTCAAAATCGACCGGTAAATCTGATCGCTGTGGTACCAATGGTTCGTCCCGCCGCCCATCGCAATCATCGACTTGCCGCCCGTGCGGGCCGCATTATCGGCGAACTCTCTGGCTACCTGGATGCAATGGGATTTTTTCACCCCTGTTATGGCTTCCTGCCAGGCCGGCGTATACGGCTTCATATCGTCATAATCCACGGGATAGTCGCCCGGCAAATTCCGGGAAACGCCGGTATGGGCCATCATCAGGTCATATACCGTCGCAACCTTTATCAATTCGCCTGCGGCATCCCGCAAGTACTTGACCGGAACCCCGCGCTTAACCATAGCGCCTTCTTCTTCCGCAAAATAAGGAAAGTCAACGAGCGCCACTTCGTCCGCTTCATGGATAAAGGTCAATTGCGGATCAATGGTTGTTCCGTCCGGTTTCTCCAGATCCAGATTCCACTTGCTGTCTTGATCCCAGCGGAAGCCCTGGCTGCCGTTCGGAACTTCGGGGGCCCCGGCGGCTGCATCCCATAGCACGGTTTTCCATTCAGCCAGCTCTACCGAGGAGCCCAGATCCGATGCCCGCAAGAAACGCCCGGAACGGAAACCGCCTGCTTGCTCATCCAGTATGACGAGAAACGGCAAATCGGTAAATTTCTTCACATAATCCGTAAAATACGGGGTCTGCTGATCCACGTAAAATTCCTTCAGAATGACATGCGTCATCGCCATTGCCAGTGCGGCGTCGGTACCTACCCGGGCAGGTAGCCAAATGTCCGCGAATTTCTCGTATTCGGAATAATCGGGACTGACGCCGACCACCTTCGTTCCGTTGTATCTCGCCTCTACCATAAAGTGGGCGTCCGGAGATCGCGTCTGCGGGATGTTCGTGCCCCAGATGATAAAATATTTGGTGTTGTACCAGTCCCCGCTCTCCGGCACGTCGGTTTGCTCACCCCAAACTTGCGGCGAAGCCGGAGGAAGATCCGCATACCAGTCATAAAAGCTTAGAATCGTCCCGCCGATCAGGGACAAAAAGCGGGTACCCGCCGCATAACTGACCATGGACATGGCGGGAATCGGGCTGAAGCCCACCACCCGGTCGGGTCCGTATTTCCGGATCGTATGGATCGTGGCACCGGCGATGATTTGGCAGACCGTATCCCAGTCTGCCCGTACAAATCCGCCTTTCCCTCTTGCCTTGACATATCTCTCCCGCTTTTGCGGATCGCTTACAATATTGTCCCAGGCTATGACCGGATCTTCTACAGCAGCCATTTCCTGCTGCCACATCTCGTATAGATCGCCGCGGATATAAGGGTACTTCACGCGGATCGGGCTGTAAGTGTACCAGGAGAAGCTTGCGCCGCGTGGACAGCCCCGTGGTTCGTATTCCGGGAAGTTCGCTCCCGTCGTCGGATAATCCGTCTTCTGCGTTTCCCAGGTGATGATGCCGTCCTTAACGAACACATTCCAGCTGCACGATCCGGTACAGTTAACGCCGTGCGTAGATCTCACGACTTTGTCATGCTGCCAGCGTCCGCGGTACAATCCCTCCCAATCCCGGGACCTCGGACTCTCCTCGGTCCAACCGTCATTAATCGTTTCGCCGCGTTTCAAATATTTCAGGGTTTCGAAGAGCTTGTTTTTTATATCGCTCACAGAGATGCTCCTTTCCCGCTTGGATTTGCCACAGGATTGAATCTTTCGCCAGTCAGCTTGAAGCTGCCCTTTCCAGCGTTCAGTTCTTCCATGAAGACTTCCCATTCCGCAGCATTGCAGGCGGCAAGTATCAACCGCTGAAGCTCGTTCAGATCATCCATCCGTCCGATTTGTTCTCGTATGCTACCCGGAACAGATTCAAAACGCATCTCCAACAAGGTAAGCAAATCTTCCCGGTCATTCCGGACAAACCGTTCCATTTCCGCCTGATCCATCACGTCCACCTCTTCAGCAAAGGAATTGTTAACTGCAATCTTCAAACCTCAGGACTTCATGATCTTAAAATAGTCGGAGATCAGCGTTTTCCGCATTCTTTCCGCCGCCTCACGGAAAAACGCCACTACCTCTTCATCGCCTGCTTCAATGACCTCCCACGCAAATCTACGGCTGAGCAGCTGTCCCAAATCCTCGCCGAACCGCAAATTGAGAGTTATTCCCTGCTCATCCGCACGACCTCCCGCCTTAACGTCATAAGGATGAAGATGCAATGCCTGCAGTTCCCTCGCTAGTAATTGGTAAAGTCTCGGTTCCACCGCAAGCAAAGGCTTATCCGGCAACATAGCCGCAAGGGCATATGGATCATTAATGATGGTCATGGAGCACCCCCTCGATTTCCTTTTCCAGCATCTCCATCTCATCCCGGTTATGAAGCTGGTCAATGACAATCAGCGCTTGAAACCTGTAAAGAATTTCTTCGGACACCTCTCCGCCGGCCAGCAGTTGCCTGATCTCCTGAACGGTTTGCCGCAGCAGATCATGATCTCTGGTCAAGGAAATAATGACGGGCTGAAGCTCCGGTTTGAGGTTTAATGCTTCCACGTATAACCCTTCTTCTTCACTCAATGCATGCTGCAGGGTTCGCGTTTCCCAGTGCTCCAAAGTGATGTAGGCAAGCTCCAACGCTTTCTCCCGTTCTCCTTGTCTAACGGCCTTTCCGAAAAGTTCCGTCAGTTCTTTGGCTTCCTCCAGTGCAGCCTCATGAATGGATGTATGGCTGTCCACATTTTTCAGTGCAGGTCCTGACATAAATTCACTTCCCCTCTCCTCGATTATGGTTTTTTGTCCGGGTGTATTAACGGCATGGTGGTTATATCTGATGCAAGGACGGAATCGGCCTGCGACACATCGCTGAATATCGCAACATAATGCCTGACGCCGCCCTGATCATCTCTAAGCGCAGTAACCGAGAGCCATTCACGGAAGGTTTCTCCGTTCGCCCTGCGGTTAACGATCTCTCCTTGCCACTTTCCGGTATCCTTCAAGGTATTCCAGAAGGTGTCATAGAAAGCTTTATCATGATAACCGGAACTTAACAGGTTTGGATTTTTGCCGATTACCTCCTCCTTGGCGTACCCGGTAACTTTGGTAAATGCCGCATTTACCGTTTGAATGACCCCCTTCGTATCCGTGACCATCACAGCATCCGCGGTAGACCTGATAATGTCGGCGGCAAACTCCAGCTTGTTGTTGAAAAATACCCAAAGTACCAGAATCAGGCTGGCAAGCGAAGCTTCGGATAATGCCATAAATCCGATGGCATAATGACCCGTCCAATCGAACAGCAAGGTAAGCAACAGCGGGGGAAAGAAACCGCCTAACCCCCCGGCCGCAGACACAATCCCGCTCGCGATCCCGCCCTGCTTGGAGAAATAGAGCGGCACCAGCTTAAACACGGCACCGTTTCCGATTCCTGCACAAATGGCCACTACGAAGCAACCGGCCGTGAAAAGCGGCATCGTCAATCCGAAGGACAGCAACACTCCCGACAAGGTCAGCCCCGCGAACACGAACATGAGCACGATAAACGGATTGGTTTTATCGGACAAAATGCCGCCGACCGGGCGAAGAAATGTCGCCAAAGCAATAAAGCCCGCCGTCCTCAGACCCGCATCCACTTTATCCAGGTCGAAATAACTTACAAGGAAGCCGGGAAGGTAAATCGTAAAGGCCACGAATGAACCGAACGTAATAAAGTAGAAAACGCTGAAGAACCATAGTTTCTCGTTCCGGTAAACCTGCTTGAACTGGCTGACCCAGGAACTGTGAATCCTTTCTTCATGCCGGTCGCCAAACAGAATATTAAGCAATGCAAATAATGCCAGCAAAACAAGAAACCAGGCAACGGCCCGCTCCCATCCGAGCGCATCGGCCAGCAGAGGTGCTCCGAACGTGGAGATCGCGGTCCCTAGGTTACCGATTCCGTAAACCCCGTTGACGGTTCCCTGCTTTTCCTTGGGATAATATTTCGGCAAGGACGTTACCCCGATTGAAAAGGTCGCTCCGCCAATCCCGAGGAAAAAGCCGCTGATGGCCAGATCGAGAAAAGAATCGGCCCGGCTCAAATAAAACACGGGCACCAATAAAATGATGAAACTGAGGCTGTTCAGCATTCTGGCGCCATACCGGTTGGTTAGAAACCCTGCGGGAATTCTCAGCAAGGAGCCCAAAATAACGGGGATGGCCGTCGACCAGGCTCTTTGCCCCGAACTCAGCGGGATATCCAGGCTAATATACGTAATCAGCGAGGAGATCAATACCCAGGCCATGAAGGAAATAACAAGACTTAAGGTTTGAAGAGGCAATTGAATTTTTCTGACCATTTTATACCTCCAATGGTGAGGGTTTCTTTTATTACCATACCCGTTCCCTCAAATTTAAACCGTTTCCTGAAACTTAGGGGAAGACATACCTGGGATAATATCCCTATTCTTCGCAATTTGGCTGCAAATATACTACTTTGGGCACCCTTTTAGCTTTTATGTCCCATGCCCGCTCACATATCGGGAGTCCCCGTGAATATACTTTATTTACAACTACTCTCGCCGTTCAACCAAGCCAATTGGGGAGGTGCTTATCATTGTCATCGAATGATCCTAACAAAGTAAATTTCTTAGTATCGAAAGAGGACTGGTCGCTGCACCGCAAAGGCTATCAGGATCAGCAGCGCCACCAGGAGAAAGTACGGGAAGTCATCAAACAGAATCTTCCCGATCTTGTCACGGAAGAGAACATCATTATGTCGGATGGAAAACAGATCATTAAGGTACCCCTCCGGAATTTGGAGGAGTACCGGTTCATTCATAATTTTCAGAAGCAAAAGCATGTCGGTCAAGGCGACGGGGATAGCGAAGTGGGCGATGTGCTTGCGCAGGAAAGTCCCAAGGATCCGGGCAAAGGCGGAAAAGCGGGAGATCAACCGGGAAGCGATGTGGTCGAGGCGGAAATCAGTATCGAAGATTTGGAAGATCTGCTGTTCGATGAACTGGAGCTTCCTTTTATCGAAGAAAAAGACAAGGAAGAAATAGAAACCGTCTCCTTCCGATTCAACGATATCCGCAAAAAAGGACTGATGTCCAATATCGATAAAAAGCGTACTATCCTGGAAAATCTCAGACGCAACGCCACGACGGGCGTACCCGGCATCCACGGCATTTCCCCCGACGACCTCCGTTATAAAACCTGGGAGGATGTGCGAATACCGAAGTCCAATGCGGTCATCATCGCGATGATGGACACCTCAGGCTCGATGGGAGCCTTCGAAAAGTATTGTGCCCGCAGCTTTTTCTTCTGGATGACGCGGTTTTTGCGGCGGCAGTACGAGAAAGTGGAGATTGTTTTCCTCGCGCATCATACGGAGGCCAAGGAAGTCAGCGAGCAGGATTTCTTTACCCGAGGGGAAAGCGGAGGTACGATCTGTTCCTCGGTCTACCAGAAAGCACTTGAAATTATCGATTCCCGCTATCCTCCTGCCAACTACAATATTTATCCCTTCCATTTCTCTGACGGGGATAATTTGACTTCCGACAATGAGCGCTGCATCCGGCTGATCGGTGAACTGCTGAACCGCTGCAATTTATTCGGTTACGGGGAAGTGAACCAGTACAACCGGGGCAGCACGCTGATGTCCGCTTACCGGAATTTGAAGCAGGACCGGTTCATGTACTATGTCATTAAAGAAAAAGGCGAAGTGTACAACGCGTTGAAGAGATTTTTCCATAAACGGGAAAAGGGGGCGCTGTCGTGACGAGTGAACTTTCGCAGCTGGAATATGCCATCGCGGAAATCATGGAAATCGCGGACGGTTTTGGACTGGACTATTATCCGATGCGTTACGAAATATGCCCGGCCGACATTATCTACACGTTCGGGGCTTACGGCATGCCCACCCGTTTCTCGCATTGGAGCTTCGGCAAAATGTTCAACAAGATGAAAATGCAATACGACTTCGGGCTCAGTAAAATCTATGAGCTGGTCATCAACTCGAATCCGTGCTATGCGTTCCTTCTGGAGGGCAATTCACTGATCCAGAACAAGCTGATCGTGGCGCATGTGCTGGCCCATTGCGACTTTTTCAAAAATAATATGCGTTTCAGTAATACGAACCGCGATATGGTGGAAAGCATGTCCGCCACCGCCGAACGGATCAGCCATTATGAACTGTTGTACGGTGCCGATACCGTCGAAGCTTTTATCGACTCGGTGCTTGGAATTCAGGAGCATGTGGATCCGCAACTGATCAAACCTATGCGGTACGATAAACGAAGACAAACGGAGGAGAAGCTTCGCCGGGCGAAGGAATCGCGGCAGGGGCCTTCCCGGGGCGACGGACAATATGATGACTTGTGGTCGCTCGATGCAGCCGCCGAGGCCGGCAACACCAAAGATTCGAAACCGGATTCCCCGGGCCTCTTCCCGCCGGAGCCCGAAAAAGACGTCGTCTGGTTCATCCAGGAATATTCGGAAACCCTGGAAGACTGGCAGCGGGATATCATGAGCATGCTGCGCGAGGAAATGCTGTATTTCTGGCCCCAGATGGAGACGAAGATCATGAACGAGGGCTGGGCTTCGTACTGGCATCAACGCATCCTTCGCGAATTGGATTTGACCAGCGAGGAGACGATCGAGTTCGCCAAGCTGAACTCATCTGTCGTTCAACCGTCCCGGCAAAGCCTGAACCCGTATTATCTCGGGCTGAAAATCTTTGAGGATATCGAGCGGCGCTGGGATCATCCGACGGAAGAAGAGATAAGTCGGTTCGGACGGGAGCCGGGTAAGGGACGGGAGAAAATCTTCGAGGTCCGCGAACTCGACTCCGATATTTCCTTCCTCCGCAGTTATTTGACGAAAAATCTGGTCCGCGAACTGGATCTGTATATTTTCGAAAAGCAGGGTCCGGAATGGAAAATCACCGACAAAACCTGGGAAAACATCCGCGACCAGTTAGTCGCCTCCCGCGTCAACGGCGGCTCTCCTTATATCGTCGTCAAAGACGGAGATTACCAGCGGGGCGGGGAGCTGCTGTTGAGACATCAGTACGAAGGGATCGAGCTGGACCTCAAGTATCTGGAGCGCACGCTGCCTTACGTTTTCCGGCTTTGGGGCAGACCGGTCCACCTCGAGACCGTCGTGGAAGATAAAACCGCCCTGTTCAGCTATGACGGGGAAAAGCATTACCGGAAAATACTTTAGTCGTATTCTGGCTTCGAGAAGACTCTCCGGCGGCCAACGGCGTGGCGGGGAGTCTTTTTTTCCGGTAAGCCCCCTCAGAATAGCGTCCCAAAGGGTTGATATTTGTTATAATAAGCTCTGAGATCTGTGGTAAAACCTACTTTCATTGCACAGGAGGACTACATAATGAGAGCGATTCCATTACAACAGCGGGGTCTTGAAGTCAGTCAACTGGTTCTCGGATGCATGCGCATGGGCGGTGACTGGGATAAAAACAGCGGTATCACCGAAGAGCATTACCGCGAGGGACAGGCCGCGGTCGAAGCCGCACTTGAGATCGGCATCAATATGTTCGACCATGCCGATATTTATACCGCAGGCAAGGCGGAGAAGGTATTCGGACATATTTTGAAACAAACTCCGGGGTTACGCGAAAAAATAGTGATTCAGTCCAAATGCGGAATCCGCTTTGCGGAGGGGGCAAGCCCGCACCGGTTTGATTTTTCGGAAGGCCATATTTTGAACAGCGTTGATGGTATTTTGGAGCGCCTGGGTACGGAGTATCTGGACATTCTGCTGCTGCATCGCCCGGACGCTCTGGTTGAACCTGAAGAGGTGGCCAGTGCCATCCATCAGCTCAAAGCAGCCGGAAAGGTCCGCCATTTCGGCGTATCCAACATGAGCCAGGGGCAGATCAAGCTGCTTCAAGCCTACTGTGAGGAGCCGTTTATCGTTAACCAGCTCGAGATGAGCCTGAATAAGTTCGGCTTCCTGGAAACCGGTATCCACGTCAACCAGGAAGAATATAAGGATACCGTCTTCCCGGAAGGAACGCTGGAATTTTGCCGGCTGGAGAATATCCAGCTCCAATCCTGGGGGCCGCTGGCTCAAGGCCTGTATTCCGGACGTTCCCTGGACGGACAAAGCGACAGCGTCGTGAAAACGGCGGAGCTTGTCCGTATGATGGCCGCTGAAAAAGGAACGACGACCGAAGCGATCGTACTGGCCTGGCTGATGCGTCACCCGGCCGGCATCCAGCCCGTCATCGGCACCATCAACCCGGACCGCATCCGCGCCTGCCGCGATGCAGCTGAGCTGCGCCTCACCCGTGAAGAGTGGTACTCCCTTTACGTCAGCACCCGCGGCAGAAACATGCCTTAAGCTAAGGCATGAACGCAAACGAGCAGCCAGTGATTTCTGGCTGCTCGTTTTATGATGTTGATGCTAGGCTAAGTAGGCTAGGCTTCTTTGGC
Organism: Fontibacillus forbon; assembly: GCF_046559655.1. Lineage (NCBI taxonomy): Bacteria > Bacillati > Bacillota > Bacilli > Caryophanales > Paenibacillaceae > Fontibacillus > Fontibacillus forbon. The sequence goes on from NZ_JBKGFV010000002.1 coordinate 840,432, forward strand.
TGATTGCCGTGCTCTTGTACCATGTGAGGTGCGATTCGTAAGATTAACTGTATAACCTACAGTTAATCTTAAAAAATGTCCCCGATTTCAAAATTTAACTGTAAAACCTACAGCTAATATTTGAGATTCTCGCCTTTTCCGCCGAAATATCGCTTTCCGCGAAAAATTAACTGTAGAAAATCCAGCTAATTTTCCAAAACCCGTGAAATCCGGTAAATTACCTGTAGGAAATACAGTTATTTGTGAACCTTAGCCGACGTTTGCTTATTACAGTAGCCCACTGTGCTACCTCTACCCTTGCTCTTTGCTCAGCGTAAAGTATGGACGCAAAACGAGCAGTCAGAAACTCCCCGCTGCTCGTTTTATGGATGCTAGGCATCGTCGATTTACTATTACTCGTATGTCATGCGCGGGTGCGCCTCATAAGATTAACTGTAAAACCTACAGTTAATTTTCAAAAATGTGTCCGATTTAGAAATTTAACTGTAAAACCTACAGCTAATATTTGAGATTCTCGCTTTTTCCGCCGAAATATCGCTTTCCGCGAAAAATTAACTGTAGAAAATCCAGCTAATTTTCCAAAACCTGTGAAATCCGGTAAATTACCTGTAGGAAATACAGTTATCTGCGAACCTTAGCCGACGTTTGCTTATTCCAGTAGCTTATTTCCAGTAACTTAGTACAGTAGTCCTATTTGCGACCCCTAACCATACTTCAAACTTATTTCCTATTTGCGATACCCCTAACCATGCTTCAAGCTTATTTGCTCTTTGCCCCTATACTCTTTACTCTTTACTCTTTTATCCTTACTCTTTACTCTTTACTCTTTACTCTTTTACTCTTTTACTCTTTTACTCTTACTCTTTACTCTTTTACTCTTACTCTTTTACTCTTACTCTTTTACACTTATCTTGCTCCTTACTCCCAACTTTAACTTTACTCTTATTCCTTATTTTCTATATTGCTTCAATTATTGCGGCTTCCCGTTTTTCACCCATTGTGCGACGGAAACGGTGCGTTTAGCTTGGAAAATAACGCCGTCGCGCAAGTTTTCCTGAATTTTTCCGTCCTGACCCACTGTGGCGCTCATGCCGTATGGGTTTCCTCCGGATGCGAAGGTAACCGGATCCATGTAACCTGGAGCTGCGATAATCGCTCCCCAGTGGTACATCGTCGTATAAAGCGACAGAATCGTAGCTTCTTGACCGCCATGGGGGTTGCTGGCGCTGGACATCGCGCTTACTACTTTGTTGGCCAGCTTGCCTTGGGCCCAAAGCCCGCCGGTCGTATCCAAGAATTGCTTCATTTGAGACGGTACGTTACCGAATCGGGTAGGCACGCTGAAAATGATCGCATCCGCCCAAACCAGATCATCCAAAGTGGCAACCGGAATGTCTTTGGCCGCTTCCACATGATCCTTCCAGGCCGGATTGCTGCTAATGGCCGATTGCGGGGCAAGTTCCTCCACTTTCAGCAGTTTGACCTCTGCCCCAGCAGTCTTTGCTCCTTCGGCAGCCCAGCTTGCTAATTGATAGTTCGTTCCTGTAGAACTGTAATAAATAACAGCTAAATTTATGTTTGCCATATAGATTCCCTCCTGAGTGTACGTTCCTGGTATGATTCTTCATCTCAAGTCTCTGTCATTGTTCCCGTCTCGATCCAAGTTCTCATGGCGTTTCCCAGACGTTTTCCACCATAATTTAACCAATTCGCCGGCCCATGATTCTATTCAAGAGCAAGAAATAAAAATAGCCCGGCGACATAACCGTCGTCAGGCTCAAGAGGCACCAGGTTTTGAACGGTGAATAAAACAAAGCGTGTTACACTTCTAACGGTTCAACAGGCTCCCCACATAGCGAAGCAACTCATTGGCGCAAACCGGGCAGTATCCATGCTCGTCGATCAACCGCTTGCTGACCTCGTTGATGCGCTTCAACTGGCTCTCATCCGGCGTCTTGGTGGACGTCGTGATTTTGACGATATCCTTGAGATCGGCGAACAGTTTCTTTTCGATCGCCTCGCGCAGCCGGTCATGGTGATTGTATTCGAACTTTCTGCCTTTGCGGGAGTAGGCGGAAATGCGAATCAGGATTTCCTCGCGGAACGCTTTCTTGGCGTTCTCCGAAATGCCGATCTGCTCTTCAATCGACCGCATCAGCCGTTCATCCGGATCCATCTCCTCATCGGTGAGCGGATCGCGGATTTTCGTCCAATTGCAGAAGGCTTCGATATTGTCGAGATAGTTCTCGAACAGGGTTCTTGCCGATTCTTCAAAAGAGTAAACGAACGCTTTTTGCACTTCTTTTTTGGCCAGCTCATCATATTCCTTGCGGGCGATGCTGATAAAATTCAAATAGCGTTCGCGCTCTTCTTTCGTAATGGACGCATGCTGATCCAGACCGTCCTTGATCGCGCGCAGGATATCCAACGCTCCCATGCAGTGCAAATCCTGCTTGATCAGCGCGCTCGAAATCCGGTTGATGACATAGCGCGGGTCCACGCCGGACATGCCTTCTTCTAAATATTCGTTCTGAAGCTCCTTCAAATCGGCATCCTTGTAGCCTTCGACTTCTTCGCCATCGTACAGGCGCATCTTCTTCACGAGATCGACGCCCTGCTTCTTGGTTTCCTTGAGCCGGGTCAGAATAGAAAAAATAGCCGCGGAACGCAGGGCGTGCGGGGCAATGTGCACGTGGCTCATATCGCTCTGTCCGATCAGCTTGGCGTAAATTTTTTCCTCCTGAGATACCTTGAGGTTGTATGGAATCGGCATAACAATCATCCGTGACTGCAAGGCCTCATTTTTTTTGTTGGCAATAAACGCTTTATATTCCGATTCGTTCGTGTGAGCAACGATAAGCTCATCCGCACTAATTAACGCAAATCTCCCCGCTTTGAAATTGCCTTCCTGGGTCAGGGACAGCAAATTCCACAAAAACTTCTCGTCGCACTTCAGCATTTCCTGGAATTCCATCAAGCCGCGATTGGCTTTGTTCAGTTCCCCGTCAAACCGGTAAGCCCGCGGGTCCGATTCCGAGCCGTATTCCGTGATGGTGGAAAAATCGATGCTGCCCGTCAAGTCGGCGATATCCTGGGATTTCGGATCGGAGGGACTGAATGTGCCGATCCCGACACGACCATCTTCGGACAGCAGAACCCGTTCCACGGCTACCTTTTCGATGTCGCCTTCATACTCCGTCTTTAATCTCATCTGACATACGGGGCACAAGTTTCCTTCAATCCGTACGCCAAGTTCTTTCTCCACCTCCGGCCGGAGTTCATGCGGCACGAGATGGAGCGGGTCTTCATGCATCGGGCAGCCGGAGATCGCGTAAACGGCTCCTCTGTCGGTTCGCGAAAACTTCTCGAGGCCCCGCTTCAGCAGCGTCACCAGCGTCGATTTGCCGCCGCTGACCGGACCCATGAGCAGCAGTATCCGTTTACGGACATCAAGCCGCCTGGCCGCCGAATGAAAATATTCCTCCACAAGTTTTTCTACCGCGCGATCGAGTCCGAATATTTCCTGTTCAAAAAATTTATACCTTTTTCGGCCGTTCATTTCCTCCACGCCGTAAGACTCGATCATTTCATATACCCGGGCATGGGCCGTCATGGCAGGAGCAGGGTCCTTGGCGAGCAGCTGAATATATTGCTTGAATGTGCCATTCCACGCCAGGGAATCGCTCTCCGTCCGGTATGCAGCTATACGTTCAAAAATATCCATGTTCGGTACCTCCTGTACTCCGCTTGGTGTGTTCAGATTCCCCGTTAGTAATCCTGGTGATGAACTGGGCGCATGCCTTCGCTCTTTTGTCCCGCAAGCTTCTTACACATGATGTCAACGCTGCTCGATCGCTGCGTTTTTTTTGGAAAAAGTGTACTACATACCTATGCGAACGGAGCGGATAAGTTGACCTTCGGATATGATATAATTTTTCGGGTAAGGCAAATTTCTTGAAAAGGAAGATCACGATGGCTGTACAGCATGAAACGGAACTGTATGCGCCGCTGAAGGCATTTTTCGAGGAGCGGGGATATACGATAAAAAGCGAGGTTCGGCACTGCGATTTGGTCGGAATCTCTCCGGACAGTGAGCAACCGCTCATTGTGGAAATGAAAAAAACATTCAACCTTGCCCTGCTGCTGCAGGGATTGGAACGACAAAAATTGAGCAGCGAGGTTTATCTGGCCGTGGAGAGGAACCGGGCTAAACGAGGCGCCCACAATCAGCGCTGGAGCGATATCACCATCCTATGCCGCAGGCTGGGACTGGGCCTTCTTACCGTGACCCGGTACAAGACAAAGCCTGCTTTCGTGGAAATTCTTTGCTCCCCGGGGGACAAAGTGATCGTGCCGTCTCCGAAGGTAATCAAGGCGAGGGCCTCCAAACTGCTCTACGAGTTCAACGAACGGAGCGGAGACTACAATGTCGGCGGAAGCCACGGAACCAAGCTGGTGACCGCCTACCGGGAAAAAGCGCTGCGCGTCGCCCTTGCCCTTCAGGCAGGCGGGGAAATGGCGCCGCGCGAGGTTCGCGACCGTAGCGGCATCGGCAACGCAGCCGCATTCCTTCAGCGAAACTACTATGGCTGGTTCCGCCGGGTCGCGCGCGGCCGCTATACCTTGACGGCGGAAGGGATAGAAGGGATCGCGCTTTACCGGGGCGTAGCGGACGGTTGGAATCAGGCCGCTTCGGCAGCCGATGCCGTTCCTGAGCAAGACTTATAGGCTCTGGGACGGCATGCCTTAATTCTCATAACGTGCGGTAAACTCCGAAATCGCTTCGGAGATCCGGTCCAATCCCGCCGTGATCCTTTCCTTGCTCTGCCCGGTATAGTAAAGACGAATCTTCGCGGAGTCGGGACTTCGCCCCTCAGCCGGGTCTGCCTCACTATCTTCCGGGAAAGGGATGGAGCCGGGCCAAAACGCTGTTCCTTTTAGAAGAGAAGCCTTTAACAGCACTTCGGCATCCAGACCCTCAGGCAAGGTAACTGTCAGATACCCTTTATTCCCCGGGTCCAGTATCGCGGTCCCCGTCCATTCCGGGCCGTCCAGCAAATCAAGCATTAGCGAGCGTTGCGCGAAATCGCCTCCTTCTTCCTCCAACGCTGTCCCTTCTCGCCCCAAGCAATCTTGCCCATTCTTTTCCGGTCCCGTCAGAGAAATAAATGTTCCTTCATCTAAGTAACTGTCAACCCGGCATTTCAGCGCGGCAGGAAGATTCTCAATCCTTTTCTTGAGCCACGGTTGCATCATCACACCCCCCGATTTCGTCTCCTATGCCGATTGTACCCGAGGACAAATTGTCCCGGCAATTCCGTTAACAGACTATATGTTTTTCACGGATTTGTCGGAATCTAGTGGTTTTTGCGATAATAGAAACCTCATGATAGAATGTAGTCTGGAAATAACAACCCAGAGGTGATTTCATGTCTTACAATACTGAACTTGCTGGCGAGTCCCCGCGCAGTAGGAGAACGCGAAGGCCTTCCGCGAAATTGGTCGTTCTGGTCTGGATTTTACTTATAGGAGCTGGCGGAGCCTCCGCTTACTTATACAGCAATCATCTAAAAGAATCCATGATGCAACAGCTCAATGCCAATTGGCAGATTAAGGCGGATGAACTTAAAGCCGACTACACGGCCCAGTTATCCGCACTGAATACCGAAGTAAGCAACCTGCAGAGCAAAGTCGAAACTTTCAATGAATTGCTGGAATTCACCAAAGATAACACCACGAACAAAAGCGATAATAGCAACAAACTGTATACCCAATTGAGCGAAGTCAAAAAACAGTTGGCCGAACTGCAGAAGAAGATGGATTTGCTGAAATGATCACTCCAATCAAACAAATCAACCGTTTTTTCCTGCTGGCCACCGGCCCTTTGCTGGGATTATTGATCGCTCTTTTCATTGGCGGGGCCGGTATCGAATTTCACCACGGAACCCAAAGCTTTGTCCCGGATTCGCAAATTCCGCAAGTCACCGGAGCCATCGCCCAAAGGCTGGACGAAGCGGAGGGAGCCGCGAAACTGACTGCATCTTCTATCCAAGAAACCGCGGAGTTGTATCATAAAACTACCGCGACAATGTCCTCGATCGTGGAGACGGCGCAACAACAGGCAAAGCGGCCCGAAACCATCTATAACAAAAGAATTACCGCCCAACTGGGGTCGCCTTACCAAACCATTCAAAGCGACAAAATTCGAATAGAATTGTACAAAGTCAATCCGGGCACCTATAAAGGCTATGCGATGAAAGTCAAACTGAAGTCGCCGGATGCCATGAAAATGTCACTGGGCAAGGACAAGCTTGGAGGTTCGGAAACGACGCTGCGGGCAGTACAACGTCATGGCGCGGTAGCCGGAATCAACGCCGGAGGATTTGCCGATTCGCACGGAAAACGTTACCCGCTAAGCACGACTGTTCTGAACGGCGAATATTTGACCGGCTTTGAGCCGACTTTTAAAGATTTATTCTTTGTCGGCCTTAATAAATCCGGCCAGCTGATCGGCGGAAAATTCAAGAACAAAACCGATCTGGACAAGCTTCAGCCATCATTCGGTGCATCCTTCGTGCCGATCCTGCTCAATAACGGCGTGAAAACGACCATTCCAGCCAAATGGCTGAATTCTCCGCTGCGGGCTCCCCGTACGGTGATCGGCAACTACAAGGATGACCAGCTGCTCATCCTTGTCATTGACGGAAGAGATGAGAACGGAAGCTCCGGGGCCACGCTAACCGAGTTGCAAAACAAGCTGTTCAAGCTAGGCGTGCAGGACGCTTATAATCTGGACGGGGGAGGATCATCTTCCCTCATCGTCAACGGACGCGTCGTCAACAAGCCTTCGGACGGACAGCTACGCCCGGTTCCGACCCATTTTTTGTTTTTCAAATAATCGCTTGAGGCATAATTCTTTTACCATGTCTATGAAATAGTTCATAATTTGATTTATTTTTATGAAGGGGCCGGGTATAATAGGAGCAGGAGTTAAACGTGGAGGTGTTCCGCTATGAGTTTTTCGCTAACATTTTGGATTATAACTGTGGTGCTGGCCATGTTCCTGTGCGGTATTCTGACCTCATCCTACAACGATGACAAAACAAAAGGCCTGTAAATAAATGAGCTTCCCGACAAGGGAGGCTTATTTATTTCAGGCTGGAACGACAGCATCCCACATCGTAAGTTGCAAGGATACTCTGCTGCTTCGGAACAGGCTAGGATAGCCGATTCATTTCAACGAGACATTGGTTGCAAATGGAACGTTCCTTGAAGTCGCTGACCTGTTCCATGGAACCACAAAAAACACATTTCGGACGATATCTCTCTAAAATGATATGGTCGCCCTGAACTAAAATTTCTACGGGATCCCCTTCGTTCATTTGATATCTCTTACGCAGCGATTTGGGCAAAACGATTCTACCCAGCTGGTCCACTTTACGGACCACACCAGCAGGCTTCATAAATCGGACACCTCTCCTGAAAAATAATATGTAAAAATAGAACCAAATACCTATTCTATTTATAATTCGCTATTTTTTTCAGGATTCCTGCTGCTTCGCTAAATCTCGACGTATTTAATTATTTGGGCCGGATTACCGCCAACGACCGCTCCGTTTGGTACATCTTTTGTGACAACAGCCCCTGCCGCAATAACGACATTATCACCAATCGTCACTCCAGGGACAATAACAGCTCGTCCGCCGATCCATACATTGTTACCGATGTTGACGGGCTTGCCGAACTCGGCCCCGGAATTCCGGTCATCGGGATTTAAAGGATGCGCTGCCGTATAGATATGGACACCTGGAGCCATGAAACAATAGTCCCCTATATGCACCTCGCAAACATCCAGAATGACGCAGTCGAAGTTGGCGTAAAAATGATTCCCGACGTAAATATTCGAGCCGTAATCACAACGGAATGTCGGTTCAATATAAATATGCTCCCCGGACGCCCCCAGTAACTCCTTCATGATCGCCGTTCTCTGCTCTCTTTCGTCCTCCAGGGTCTGGTTGTACTGGCGCGTCAGTTTACGGGCCTTTAGCCGCTCCGCCACCAGTACCTCATCGCTGGCGTCATACCATTCGCCGCCCAGCATTTTTTCTTTTTCCGTTTTAAGTTGGGACATTTCTATAATTACCTCCAAAATTTCTATGTTGGATCCCCTGGTTTAATCCATTCCGGGAAAATCAAGCTGCCGCAACGCTTCATAAACAATAATCGCAGCGGAATTAGACAAATTCAGCGAGCGGACTTTATCGGTCATCGGCATCCGCATTAACGTCTCCGGGTGGGCTTCCAGGATGTCCGGCGCCAGTCCCTTCGTTTCTTTACCGAACACAAAGAAATCGCCGTCCTGGAACTCAAAATCCGTATACGATTTCTTCGCCTTTGTCGTCGCAAAGAAAAAACGGCTTCCGCTGTACTTCTCCTCTACGTCCCGGAACGAATCGTGATATTCGATATGAACGGCATACCAGTAGTCCAGGCCCGCCCTTTTCATAGTAGCGTCATCGGTACGAAACCCGAGCGGATGAACCAAATGAAGATGTATGCCGGTTGCCGCGCAGGTTCGCGCGATATTTCCGGTATTCGCCGGAATTTCCGGCTCCACGAGTACAATATGTAATGCCATGTTGATCAACACCTCGTATATCTATTTTATATTTATTATTATAACAGTTTATCCGAAAAAGCCGCATGAAAAAGAAAATCCGTTATGCGGCCGCACGCAAAAGCGGCAGGCGGAGGTTCACCTCCGCTGCCGCTTCAACTTTATCGGTTTTACTTCATAAACTTATCCGTTCGCTTTTTGAAACTCATTCATAAAGTCTACGAGCGCCTTGACGCTGTCATAAGGCACCGCATTATAAATGGAAGCGCGCAGACCGCCGACACTGCGGTGGCCTTTCAGTCCGACGAAGCCTTCCAGCTCCGACTGCTTGGCGAACTGTTTCTCCAGTTCCTCGGAAGCGAGACGGAACGTCACGTTCATGATCGAACGGTCCGCCGTGTTCGCGCAACCGCGGTAAAATCCGCCGCTTGAATCGATCGTTTGATAAAGAAGGTTCGCCTTCTCCCGGTTCTTTTGCTCGATTCCCGTCAGGGAGCCTTGCTCTTCGATCCATTTCAATACTTCGTTCACCATGTAAATCGAGAAGGATGGCGGTGTGTTATAAAGCGAATTGTTCTCCGTATGCGTATCATAACGGAAATAAGTCGGAAGATGCTTAGGCGAGTTTTGCAACAGTTCTTCACGCGCGATCACGACCGTTACGCCGGACGGCCCGAGATTTTTCTGTGCACCGGCATAAACGACGCCGAACTGAGTCAGATCGAACGGACGGCACAAAATGTCGCTCGACATATCCGCGATCAGCGGCACGCTGCCGGTATCCGGATAAGTCTGGAACTGGGTGCCTTCAATCGTTTCATTGGAGGTTATATGCAAGTAGGCTGTATTCTCAGGAAGTTCCAGCTTGCTGAGATCCGGAATCGACATATACTTATCTTCTTCCGAGGATGCCGCTACGAAAGTTTCGCCGATCAGCTTGGCTTCCTTAAGGGCTTTGTTGGCCCAGCTTCCCGTCTTGACATAACCTGCCTTTTTGCCTTCCGTCAAAAGATTCATCGGCAGCATGGCAAATTGCGTTGTAGCTCCGCCTTGCAAGAACAGCACTTTGTAGCCCTCCGGATTTCCGAGCAGCTTAAGCAAACGGCTGGCGGCTTCATTATGAACCTCTTCATATACTTTGCCGCGATGGGACATCTCCATGATGGACATTCCCGTCTCCTTAAAATCGACGAATTCCGCTTGGGCGCGTTCCAGCACTGCCAGTGGCAAGGCTGCCGGTCCGGCATTAAAGTTATAAGCTCTCTTACTCATTTCCCCCATCCTTTCTCTTCCGTGTCTAGTAAGGTTCGAAGTTTTGATAAGGACTATCATAGCAACTATTCTTTTTTCCATCAAGCTGTTATTTCGCTAAGAAGCAGCAGTTTGCAGAATTGACACATTAACGCTTCATTTCGTCAAAGGATTGGGGGTTATTTCGTAAAAAACTCGTACACTCTTGACCATGTTTTTCGTTCTCCCGGAGCCAGCCGCACTTCATAGAATATTTCCGGAGCCACCACGTGGCCGAGCCCCCAGACCGCCGCCGCGGATACCGGGAACCTGCTGATTTCCCGGACGCCGGCGCCGCTCGGGCAATGCAGAAGCTCCCACATCCAGGGGTACTTCTCTCCATCAAAGCCGGGGAGCCGGAAATAAAACGGTCTGTCAGGGGTATGTTCCCAATGGACTTCGCCCTGTTCGAAGGTCAGTCCCGCCAGCGTTTCCTCCTCATCCGCCCAAGGAGATAACTCGAAAGGAAACTTCAGCACATAGTCCGGACCCACGGGGTTGCCATCGATACCGAGAAAATTATGGCAGTATTCCTCTGTTGCTATAATTTTAGTGCCCGTATTGTGCACATCGTAATCCACCGTGAGGCGATTTTCGTCAACCGATACCGTCTTGACCAGGGAAACCGCATATCCCCGGCATTCCTGCGGAATATTCCGGAACGTAATCTTGCGGGTGCCTTCCATCTCGATTTCCGTTGCAAAAGGTTGTACCGGATAATTTCTCGAAAACTCGTAATTTCGGTCGTCAAGCCGGGTCAACAGCCCGACGCCAAGCTTGGGAAAAGGCTCTCCTACTCGCGTGTCCCCATAGCCGATCGCCCGTATAATCCCGAATTCATTGCATAAACCGGCGCCCCCGGTGCCCTGTCCGGGCACCAGGCTTTCCGGAACGCAGAATGAATGGCGGCCTTCGAGCAAGGTAACACCCGTTATAAATCCGCTCCAGTCAAACCGGGATCCCCGGTAATCTCCCGCCTCGGCGATTTCAATCTCCAGTTGTTCATTCTTAAGTTGATAAGCCATTACTGAAATGCCTCCAAACTACTTGCGGGTTATTCGCCCAACACAATTTCAAGCTCATGCAATCCGGTTTCCGGCAGACTTTCGATTGCGTTCCGGTGCAGCAGACAACCTTCTCCCGAAATCACGAATGGGATCGATTCCCCATTGAGCGTAACGGATTGGATGCGGTAGCCGCCGTAATCGGCACCTTGCGGATTGAGATATACGATACGCAGCATGCGTCCGGCGAACAGCGTTTCGACGGAAGCTTTTCCGGCCTCGTCAAACTGCGTCTTCATCAGCTTCGGTTCCAACTGCAAATCTCCGTAATACCCTTTGACCCCGAATACTTCCGTTAACTGGGTCAGCAGAAGCCAACTGGCCGATCCGGTCAAATACGTATACATGCCGCGGCCCTTTTCATTGATGTATTCCGCAATCCCCGGATACATCCGGCTCTTTTCAAAATCTGCGGACAATTTGTATATGGAGTCTAGAACGTCGAAGCCCTCTTTCACAAAACCCCGTTTATATAATGCGTTCGCATACATTACGGTCATATGACTGAACATCGCGCCGTTCTCCTTATGCCCGAAGGCGAATCCGAACGCCCGTCCCAGATCCTGCTGAATGCCTCCAAACCGGGTATTCAACCGGTATCCGATCTTGTCGTCTTTCAAATATTGGTTTACGGCCAAGGATATTTTTCCCACCTGTTCCCCGGTAGCGACACCGCCCATGATGGTGAACACCTGGCCCGTCAATGTCATCCGGACTCCGTTAGGATGGTCGCCTTCTACCCGCTCGGCATGGTCGTTGTAATATCCGTTAAACCACTCATAACCTTCCCGGTTTTTGATCCATTCGTTCCGGCGCAGATGTTCCATCGCCCATTCGCCTTTACGTTTCAAATCTTCGGCTGCCTGGGAGATATCCAGCTTCACCTTGACCCCGGAAACCGACGGGACAATGGAATCATAATAGCGCTGCAGCAAAGCCCGTTTATCGGCAATGCTGTCATAAGCTACCGGCTCCGCCAGAGTATCGAACAGAATCGCCATTTCTTCGGCGATCTCAATGGTGTTCTGACCGTTCTTGGCTTGCATCTCCAGCAGCAAATCGGAAAGTTCAAGCAGGTTGCTCGCATAGAAAGCTGTGAACGCCACGCTTTCGCCGCGGTTCGGCGCCAAGTCCAGGCCGTCGTTCCAATCGGCGCCCTCCAGCAGGATATTACCATGTTCTCCGACGTGGAAGAACGGGGTCATATTTTGCAGCAAAATATGTTCAAGAATGCTTCCTTCGTAGATTTGACCGTCCCGCGTCAGCAGTTTGTTCCCCTGCTCCGGAGTCCACGTCAAATCCCGGTCCTTGCAGCGTTTGACGAATACGTCGCGGAAATAGGTTTGCTGCTGAAGCAGCAGCTCCAAATCCCCGCTTTGATGAATGTACAACAGCGTCGTCAACAGCGGCCAGGCCCCGTGATCCATCCAGACGCGGGGAATGTTGTTGCGGTCGGCAACGAATTCTCCGGGCTTGGAGCCGATAATAGTAGCGTTGCTACCATCCATCCGGACGCCCGCATAGTTGTTAAGCAGCAAATTACGGACCTCCGCAGGCTCCATGACCATGAGGGCCAGGCAATCCTGCCATAAATCCCGCCAGCCCCGTCCCCCGCGGCCATAGTCATGGTACGGAAGGAAGGAGTTGCCGTAAAGCCGCCGCAGAATTGGCTGAAGGGTTACCCATTTCATCCACATATCCTGCTCGTTATCGCCTGTATGAAACGACACTGTATCGAGTTTTGCCCGCCAGTAAGTCTCATTTTCCCCGAGCAGTTGATCAAAACGGGCTTCCGACAGATATTCGGCAGCAATCCGGTCCAGATCCATACGGTCATCGGAGATGATCATCACGATGACGAAGGATACCGTTTGCCCCGGAGCGAGGGAAACCTTCTTAAAACGAAGAGCACCGGTAGCTTCATAGCCTTCAAGTACGGCACCGGACGTAACGGACGGCTCCAGATTCGCCACTACGGCTTCCGGCCAATCGAGAGCGCCGCCTTCACCCGTGAAAACCTCGGTTTCCGGGAAGAAGCCTGCAGGTGCTTCTCCGCCCGCTTCAGCTCCGAACACGCCGTAGGTCACCTTGTTGATCCGATGTCCCCGCTCGTCAAAGGAAAGCGCCGGTTGAACTTCTATACCGTGCTTAGAAGTAAATGTGCGGTGCAGCAAGGAAGTAACATGACGATGATCGCGAAGGTCGTCCGCCGAACGTCCGTAAATCGGGATTGCCGCGGTCGGAGTAATGCTGATCGGGATTTCCCCCGTATTGGTCAGTTTTACTTTCATCAATTCGACCTTGTCATCCGTGACCGGAACGAAATTGACCGTTTCCGCACGAAGGCCTGCGGTTCCATGCTCGCGAGTCACTTTATGCCACAGAAAGCCGCCTTCCAGCGTGCTCTCTTCTTCTTCCCCGGAAAATAACGACGCATTTTGCTTGGCTGAATTACCGCTCACGGACCAGGCGCCGATTCCTTCGATAAACACCCAAAAATTCCGCGAAGCCTTGGAATTGTGCAGGTCCAGTACCGATACCGGCTCCATCAAAAACGTGTTATGACCGGAAGTCATTTCACCGTGCAAATTAGGGGTGATTGCAGACATCATCCCCGCTTCGTTGACCAACGGAAAATACAAATAACTGCTCTTTTCCGGTTGGCCCAGCCTAAATTGCCCATGATCCCCTAGAAACTCCCACTTTTTGCTTTTCATTTGGTTCTCCTTCTCCTTTGGATATCGTAAATCAGCCTTCTCGGCCGGATTCCTGATTTCAGGCAAAAATGAATCCCGCTCTACGAAGGTATGCGGGATTCTGTTCCGTGAAACAGCTTCAGGATTTTACTGCTCCCGCAAGTGCGCCGTCCACGAGGTATTTTTGAATGAAGGTATACAGCACGATTAACGGGGCAGCCACAATGGTAATCCCACAGGCCAAGAGCGGCCAGTTGTTACCGTATTGACCTTTGAATTCCTTCAGACCGAAAGTGATCGGATAGTTGGCTTTGCTCGGCAGATACATGATCGGGCCGACAAAATCATTCCAGATACCGATTGCCGTCAGAATAACGCCGGTAGCAATGACCGGTTTCATCAGCGGAAGAATCATTTGGAACAAATAACGGAAATAACCCGATCCGTCCATCCCGGCCGCTTCATCCAGTTCCCGGCTGATCGATTTGATATAACCGACAAACATCATGAAGACGACGCCGGTGCCGGATGTTTTCAGAATGATGTAACCCAGCTTCGTGTCATATCCGAACATGTCCAGACTTTCGCGCATCGACAACATGAGCTTGTACTGAGCAACCATCGGGTTCGGCAGAAATTGGGACAATAGGAAGAACAAATAGATGAACCCAGCCCATTTGACATAACCGCGGGCTACCGGGAAAGCGCCCAATACGGACACGATGATGGTCAGTACGGTTGCCACACCAGTATAAAGTACGCTGTTCAGGAAATAGTTCGCAAAATTCCCCTCCGTCCATGCGGTAGCGTAATTGCTCCACTGGATTTCCTTGACGAGGCCGATCGGATTCATCAGATATTCGGGGTATGATTTAATGGAAACATTGAGTACGAGAATCAGCGGAACCACATATAAAACCAACAATATGGCAATTACGGCGTAGGACAGCACTGTAAACGATTTGGAATTTTTCATGATTAATATTCCACCTCTCTCTTACGCGTCTGTTTCACCGCAACTACGACGAAGACGAGAATGATCAGGAACTGCACGACAGACAAGGCGGATGGAAGGCCCATCTCCAGACTGCCTCGGAAGGTTTCCTTATAAACGTCATAAGCCATCGTTCTCGTGTTAAATCGTCCATCGGTCGTGGCCAGAATGATATCGAACGTAGACATCGCGCCGATAATTGAAAGCAGCATGTTCACGGTAAAGGACGGAGCGATCAACGGGAAGGTAATATGACGGAAAGATTGCCATTTGTTCGTACCGTCGATATAGCCGGCTTCATACAGATCCTTCGGCACCGATTGCAAGCCCGCCAGGAAAATGAGCATGGAGTAGCCCATGTACATCCAGATTTGAACGAAAATAATATAACCGAACGCATGCGTAAAGCTGGCAAAAAACATATCTTTATATCCGAAGAGCCACTCATACAGCATATTTACCGGACCGCTCATCGGGTCGAACATCATACTCCAGATCAGAGCGACAACGGCTACCCCGAGGACGACCGGCAAGAAGAATACGGCACGATAGAAGTAGTCGCCGCGGAGCCGTTGATTAATCAATACGGCAACGAATAAGGCGACCCCATTCTGAACGATGGTAACAATGAACATGAAGATTAATGTATTAATAATGGAGCGCCAGCGTTCTCCAGAGTTTCCGGAGTAGAAAAGATCGTAATAATTATCCAGGCCGACAAAATTCATGGAACTGCCGGGTATATTTTTAACGTCGGTAAAAGAATAAATCACTGTCATTACGGAGGGTCCAAAATAGAAGACAAGATACAATCCCATGGGGATCAGCAGTAATAAAAACGGTATATATTTCGCAAAGCCTTTGCCAAATGGATACATCTCTCTCACCTCGCAGGTCCATATCAAATAAATGATCGGGGTCTGCCTACGCAGACCCCGAGGGCAGTATGATCTTTATAATTGTCTCTCTACATTATCTTGGAGCTGCGGCTTCCCATTCTTTTTGTTGTACGTCAGCCAATTCCTTAGCGGTTTTAAATTCTCCGCCCGGTGCCAGATATTCTGTATGCACGCCTTCTGCAGCGAGATGTTCGCCCACGTTTTCGCGGTTGATCATCATGATTTCGTAAGCCAATTCAAAATCTCCGAGGTAAGGAGTCAGTTCGTTATCGATAAACTCGCTGTCCGTGGAAATGTTGTCTTGGGTAGGAATAAATCCTGCCGCTTTGACGAATTTCGTGTAGTTCTCAGGCTGCGAGAAGAATTCCAGCCATTTGATTCCGCCCTCTTTGTTCGGGCCTTTCTCGGCAACGTACCAGGTTACGTCGTATTTTCCGACGAAAGAAGCGTTTTTCGCCGCATCTTCGGTAGCCGGAACCGGGAAGTAACCGAATTTCAGATCCGGGTTCGCCGTAGCGATTGTAGGAGCATCCCACGATCCGTCAGCCAGCATAGCTACTTTTCCTGTAGCAAAGATCGCAGGAGCGGAAGCATAGTCGATTCCCATGAAACCGTCGATCATGTAGTTGTCCTGAATCGTTTTCATCTTGTCGAGTACTTCAACAGCTTCAGCGTCGTTAAATGCGGTTTCGCCTTTCCAAACGCCCTCGATCCATTTTTGCTGATCACCACCGCCCAGGATTTTCGCTTGAAGCGCAAATACCGGCAGTTTCAAAGGCCATACGTCTTTACCGGCCACCCCGATCGGAGTGATTCCTTTAGCCTTCAAATCCTCGCAAAGCTTAAGGAATTCGGACCAGGTTGTAGGCACTTTCAAACCGTTGTCTTCAAAAATCTGTTTATTGTAGAACAGGCCCGACATGGCCACTTTACCGGTAGGAACGGCATAAACCTTGCCATTGTATGTACCGGCTTTTTCGATATCGTTCGCGTTCCAGTTTTTCACCAGTGCCTGATCCGAAAGATCGGCAATCAGACCGGAATCGATCCATTGTTGCCAATCCGGTGTTTTCGCACCCGGTGTCCAATCTTGCGGCGAAAGTCTCATCCCCGACAAGTCGGCCAGGACGTCAACATCGTTTGCCGTGATTCTGGCTCTTTGGGCTTGTTTATATTCGTCGTCCGGACCTGTAGTGGTGTATTCGACTTTATATTCCGGATATTTCTCTTCGAATGCTTTGTTAATCTCATCCATCGCTTTGTTAATGTTTTCTTGCTTCCAGTGGAGAATCTTTACGACTTTCTTCTCGCCGGATGCTTTGTTGTTTCCGCCTTCATTTGCAGGCGCCGCGTTTCCGCCGTTATTTCCGCCGCCACAAGCCGCAAGGCTGAGCGTAAGAGCGCTTGCCAGTACCAAGGCTGATATTCTCTTTACCATGTTGTTACCCCCTAGTTTGATAAATAAGTAGACAACCCTTTTCGGATTGGACCGACCGTGAAGTTCCCTAAAATTTTCGTTGGATCTTCATCGAAATCGAAAAATTCATTAAATTCTCCGAAAGCGGTTTCGTCATGACACATTATTGCATCAATCCTCCTGTTTGTAAAGGTATTTTTTATAAAAATCTTCACGGAAGGAAAAACGCTTTCTTTTAAAAGCTAATACCATGGATATTCCCTTTAATACCAATGATTTTGACTTCATTAATTACAGAATCGGCCTATGACTTTTCGGATTGACTTGCTTGGAAGTAACATGTAAACTAAAATTACGAAAATGTTTCGTAACAGTATTCTCCCACGAAATGAACTCTTTCAACAGAAGGGGGCATCACCTTGCCGATCAATATTAAAACGATTGCGGAAATGGCGGGTGTTTCAGTATCGACCGTATCCAAAATCATTAACAACTATAGTGATATTTCTGAAGAAACTAAAGCGAAAGTTCACGAAATTATGAAACAGACCGGCTATGTACCTTCAAATTCCGCGAAAACGCTGGCCACCAAGAAATCCAGTTTAATCGGCGTGATCTTTGCCGGAAAACTGAACATTGACTTCACCCATCCTTTTTTCGTAGAAGTACTCAACTCCTTTAAGAAACAAATGGGTTTCCTCGGGTACGACCTCCTGTTCTTCTCCAATGAAAAATCCCATGCGGTAGACGGGGACTACTTGGCCCGATGCCGACACTTCCAAGTTGACGGCTGCATCATCGTTACGGGACAGCAGGTGGAACCCTCGATCAGCGAGCTTGATCATAGCGAAATCCCTTGCATCGGCGTGGATATCGAGCTGAAGGGGAATAGTTCCGGTTATATTATGTCCGACAACTACAAAATGTCTTACAAAGTGGTTGAACATTTCTATCTTCAGGGATATCGGGAGCTGGGATACATAGGAAGCACACTGGAATCCGATATTTCGAATATGCGGGAGAAAGGGTACAAGGACGCCATTGAAAGCTTCGGGCTTCCGGTAACCGAAACCTGGTTCGTTAACGGGGAGAACTTTTTCGAAGAAAGCGGCTATGAAGCGATCAACAAAATGATCGATACCGGCAGCCTGCCAAGGGCTATCTTTGCGGCTTCCGATTTAATTGCCATCGGTGCGATGCGCGCTTTGAAGGAGCATGGATTCAGCGTTCCCGAAGACGTAGCCATCATCGGCTGCGATGATATTGAAGCATGCAAATATACGAGTCCGGCCCTGTCGACCATCCGCCAAAACAAGGATAAGATCGGCAGACTCGCCGCTTCCTTATTATTCGACCTGATTAATACCCAATCGGTAACCAGCAATGTGGTCGTGGAACCGGAGCTTGTCATCCGGGAATCCTGCGGGAATACATTGAGAGTCCGGCTTTAATCCGAGGCCGCCGCGAGTTTCTGAGGGCGGCCTTTTTTATTTGGTCAAACAACAAAAAACGGCTGAACCCGGAGTTTCGGGTTCAGCCGTTTTTTGTTTGTCTTGCTTACAGATCGTAGTACAGTCCGAATTCGTAAGGATGAACGCGGATCGCTACCGATCTGGCTTCTGCGCGTTTCAGATCGATGAAATTATCGATGAATGCTTTAGTAAATACGCCACCTTCTGTGAGGAATTCATAGTCGGATTCCAAAGAATTCAAGGCCTCATCAAGAGATCCCGGAACGCTGCGGATACCCGCTTTTTCTTCATCAGACAGCTCGTAAATGTTTTTGTCGAACGGACCGTAACCTTCTTTGGTCGGATCGATCTTACGTTTGATTCCGTCCAGACCGGCCATCAGCATAGCCGAGAATGCGAGGTACGGGTTTGCCGTGGAGTCCGGCGTACGGAATTCGATCCGGCAGCCTTTAGGCGTAACCGCTGCGACCGGAATACGTACGGCTGCCGAACGGTTGCCCTTCGAATAAACCAGGTTCACCGGAGCTTCATAACCCGGTACCAGACGTTTGAACGAGTTCGTGCTCGGATTCGTGAACGCAATCAAAGCCGGAGCATGATACAAGATCCCACCGATATAGTGCAGCGCCGTTTCGCTCAGGTTTGCATAGGCTCCTTTTTCGTAAAACAAAGGAGTATCTCCGTTGAAAATCGATTGGTGAACGTGCATCCCGCTGCCGTTATCTCCGAACAATGGCTTCGGCATAAAGGTTGCCGTTTTCCCGAATTGAATGGCCGTATTGTGTACGATGTACTTATACACCATAAGGTTGTCTGCCGTTTTCAACAAGGTATCGAAACGGAAGTTAATTTCAGCCTGGCCCGAAGTCGCCACTTCGTGGTGATGGCGTTCCACGCGAATGCCTGCTTCATCCAAAAGACGGCACATTTCGCTGCGGATGTCCTGCTGTTTGTCAGCCGGAGCAACCGGTACATAACCGCCTTTCACCGGGATTTTGTAACCGAGGTTTCCGCCTTCCTCCGTACGTCCCGTATTCCAGATCGCTTCCTCCGAATCTACCGAATAGGAAGTTTTGTTCATTCCGCTCTCATAACGAACATCGTCAAAAATAAAGAACTCCGATTCCGGCGCGAAGAATGCCGCGGTACCAACGCCGCTTGCTTTCAGGTATTCTTCCGCACGAACCGCGATGCTGCGCGGGTCTCTCTCATATCTGTCCCCGTCCGGCGTAAAAATGTCGCAGAATACGTTCAGCGTCGGATGAGCCGTGAAAGGATCCACGAATACCGCGCCATGGTCCGGCATCATCACCATATCGGACTCTTCAATTCCGCGGAAGCCCGGGATCGAAGACCCGTCAAAAGCAACCCCGTTTACAAAAGTATCCTCATCTACCTCTTTAGCCGGAAGAGTAATGTGATGCGCGCGACCGGATAAGTCAACAAAACGAAAATCGACCCACTCAATTTGCTTTTCCTGAATTGTTTTCATAACCAACTCTGCTGACATAATGACTTCCTCCCCAAATCACGAACATTAAATCTCTAAATCTGGTTTAACGTTCATCCTTTATAATTATTCTGTCGTCATTATAGAACTGCACGATGAATATCGTCAATAGCTATGTAAGGTATTTTTATACGTCATGTAAGGTATTATTACACTAAGTACAAATTTGTCGACAAAAAGTGTAAAAGCCCTCCCGCTACTACATGCGGGAGGGCTCAATTTTGAAAGGAAATCACTGGATTTGCTTTTAAATTTGCACGGCCTTCGGCGTGTCAAACCGTTTGCCGACCAATGGAGCCAGCTTCTCCAGGTCCTGCAGCAAAGCCGCAAACTGGTCCGGGAAGAGAGATTGCACGCCGTCCCCTGTCATCGAATTGTCCGGATCGGTATGCATTTCGATAATGAGTCCGTCCGCGCCGGCGGCTACGGATGCTTTGGTCATAGGCTCGACAAGTTCCCGGCGACCCGTTCCGTGGCTAGGGTCGGAAATGACCGGCAAATGGCTCAGGTTTTGAAGTACAGGAATCGCCGACAAATCGAGCGTATTCCGGGTATAGGTTTCAAACGTGCGGATCCCCCGTTCGCAGAGCATCACGTTAGGGTTCCCGCCGGCCAAAATGTACTCGGCGGCATTCAGGAACTCATCATACGTAGCGCTGAACCCTCTTTTCAACAGCACGGGTTTACCGCAGGTTCCAAGCTTTCGCAGCAGATCAAAATTCTGCATGTTGCGGGTACCCACCTGCAAAATATCGGCGTATTCGGCGCAGACGTCGACATACTCCGGAGTCATAACTTCAGTAATGGTCAGCAGACCATGCTTTTTGCCTGCTTCGGCCATCATGACTAGACCTTCTACACCAATGCCCTGGAAGCTGTACGGGCCCGTACGCGGCTTAAAGGCACCGCCGCGCAGTACTTGCCCACCTGCCGCCTTCACCAGGCTTGCGATCTCGTCGATTTGCTCAGGTGACTCCACAGCGCAAGGACCGCCCATAACGACCAGATCTCCGCCCCCGATCTTCACGTCTCCGATGTTAATCACCGTATTTTCAGGGTGAAAGTCGCGGCTCGCCAATTTGTATGATTTAGATATTTTAATGACATTTTCTACATCCTTCATCTGCCGCAGATGTTCAGCCAGCTTCGGTTCGATTTGGCCGATCAGGCCGATAACCGTCCGGTCTTTCCCGCGGGACACATGGGTTTGCAGCCCTTCCTTTTCGATGACTGCGATAATTTCCTGAACGCGCTCCTCTGGCGTTTGATTGGAAGTAATAACGATCATGATTCCTTCATCCTCTCATTTGAACGGGTTACCCCTATTTAACTCGATGTAAAGCGTTCGTTCGCGGAATGCTATTTCGCTTGAACGCTTGTTCGCTTTTATGCTTTTATCCATTAAAGTAAATATAACGGTTTTTACCTCTCCCGTCAAGCCTTTTCGCCGAATTAGTTGCCTTCGGACTTACATGCTGACGGCTTGATTGGATAATATCCAACCATGCAGGGCGTAGTCCGACTCCTCCTGATCCCTGATTGGAACATTTCCAATCAAATTGTCCAATCCAGCATGATATCCGGTCTAATGGGCATTTTCATTGGATTTTGTCCAATGAAAGATCACAATCGCGGCCTCTCCCCGATCTTCATTGGAAAATCCCCAACGAAGACAGTCGTGCCTTGCCATAAATCCAAAAAAAACGGTGCGGAAATAAATATCCGCACCGCTCTTCTCTTAATCGCTATTGTCATGCATTGATCTTTACTTATCTGCCCACAAATTCTTGAGCCCAGTAGCCGTTATAATAGCCGACGCCGATCAAATTGTAATTGGCATTCAAAATATTGGCACGGTGCCCTGCGCTGTTCATCCAGGCATTAACGACTTCCGCAGGTGTTTTTTGTCCCATGGCAATGTTCTCACCGGCATAGCTGTAGCTGATACCGAACTTCTTCATCATGTCGAAGGGTGAACCGTAGGTTGGGGACGTATGATCGAAATAATTGTTCTGGCTCATGTCCTTCGCTTTTGCCAAAGCCATGTTGTTCAGTTCCGCATTTCCGGTGAGCGGCTTCAACCCCTGTTTAGCGCGTTCCTGGTTCACGAGCGTAATCACCTGGGTAGCGAACTGCGATTTGTCCGTGCTTGATCCGGTTTGGGAAGAAGAGCCCGAGTTAGTTGTGTTGCCTGTGTTGCCTGTGTTGCCTGTGTTGCCTGTGTTGCCTGTGTTGCCCGTATTACCTGTGTTGCCCGTGTTGCCTGTGTTGCTCGTATTCCCTGTGTTGCCGGTATTGCCCGAATTGCCGTTCTGAACCGTTCCGTTCGTTCCGCCAGTCGTACCTTGATTGCCGTTTTGCACCGGTTGCTGCTTATAGATTTGATTCCAAGGAATCGAATAGAAGTAGGTTTTCCAATAGGAAGTAGTATTTGTCGAAACATTATTGGACGCTGCCGAAGCCGATGCAGGCAAAACGAGACCTGCGGCCAGAATGGCGGTCAATCCTCCGGTAATCAAATGTTTTCTTATTTGGGTTGTTCTCATGCTGTCATCTCCTTGATAGCTAGTTTGATATAGTAACAATTTTGTAATCTTTCTATCAGGAGTATAACATGAATCTGGCCAAGAAGGACCCCGCAAAAGTTGGTAATAGAACAGAGAAATCTTTCCTTCATTAAAATAAAACCGCCCTTTGGGAGGCCATCCAAAGGGCGGTTATTGTAATGTCCGTGCTTGCTTATTGGCTGCGTACCTCGTCGGTTTTAGTCTTTGCTCCCGCCTTCACCGGAGGCAGCAGCTTCTGCATATTAACGGTCCTTACGATTTCCCAGGTCGCCGGATCTTCGGGCTCGTACTGCTCCAGGTAAGCGATGACCTCTTTCGTGATCGGCGTAGGCGTCGACGCGCCGGAGGTCACGGCTACCTTTTGAACGCCTTGCAGCCAGTCCCGATTCAATTCGCTTACGTCCGCGATCCGGTAAGCCTTAACCCCGGCAATCTCTTCGGATACCTGGGCAAGACGGTTCGAATTGTTGCTGCGCGGGTCTCCGACCACGATGACCAGATCGGCTTGACCCGCTTGTTCGGCCACGGCCTCCTGCCGGACCTGAGTCGCCAGGCAAATCTCGTTGTGCACCTCGGCGCCCGGGAACTTCTCCAGCAGTTTTTTCATAATATGCTTGATGTCCCATTGACTCATCGTCGTCTGGTTCGTAATCACGATCTTATCGGCCGTCACTTCCAGCGCCTCGATCTCTTCTTCCTTCTCGATCAGATGAACTTTGTCCGGCGCTACGCCGACGGCGCCTTCCGGTTCGGGGTGGCCTTTTTTACCGATATAGATGATTTCATAACCTTCCGCCACTTTTTCCCGAATCAGAACATGCGTCTTCGTGACGTCCGGGCAGGTTGCGTCCACGGTAGTAAGGCCTTTGTCCCGCGCCAGCTTCCGTACTTCCGGGGACACGCCATGAGCCGTAAAAATGACGGTTCCGCTCTCCACCTGCTCCAGAATTTCCATCCGGTTGGGACCGTCCAGCGTGATAATGCCTTCATCCTCAAAAGAATTCGTGACATGACTGTTATGAACGATCATCCCAAGTATATAAATCGGGCGCGGAAGATCGAGGTTTTTGGCTGCTTGTCTAGCCAGTACCATCGCATCGACAACCCCGTAGCAGTAACCGCGCGGCGAGATTTTAATAACTTCCATTCCTCTATCCCTGCTTTCTTGTTCCCGGTTTTCCTTCCGGAGGGAACCCCCTCTATTATAGCCTATTCCGGCAAGGCATTAAAGACGACTGGGAGCCAGATTACGAATGTCGTCCCCTCGCCGAACTTGGTCATGACTTCGACCGATCCTCCATGTTCGTCAATGATCCATTTGGCGATCGATAAGCCAAGCCCTGTTCCCGGCGTTACGCCGCGGGAGGGATCGGCCCGGTAAAACCGCTCGAAAATATGGGGAACCTCGCTGCGGTCCATGCCGATCCCGGAATCGGCGATGCGAATCCCGATCTGCTCGCCCGCCCGGATCGCATCCATCGTAACGCTGCCTTCGGGCGTATATTTAAAGGCATTTTCTATAAAAATAAAGAGCATTTGCTGCAAATAATCTTTGCTGCCAAAAACGCTGGCCCCGTTCAGCACCTCTAGATCGCCTTGCACCCATACCGAGTTACGTGGCAAAAACTGCGCCCTGCGGATCACTTCCTCCACCAGCGGGGCCATCGGCACCATTTCCCGTTGAATCGTCTGACCGGCATCCGCGCGGGCCAAGGACAGCATATCGTTTACCAGCCGGCTCATCCGCTGGGATTCGTCCGCAATATCATTCACGGCCTCCAGCGAAAAGTTCCGCAGCCGCTCCTCGTCCATTTCAGGACGAGTCCCCTCTTCGGCGGACCAGATTTTTTTAAGCAAATCGACATTCCCGCGAATTGTAGTTAAAGGGGTGCGCAGCTCATGGGAAGCGTCGGACACAAACCGCCGCTGCGTTGAATAGGCTTCGTCCAGCTCATTATAAAATCCTTCCGTCCGGGCCAGCATACTGTTGACCGTGCCGATTAAGCGGCCGATTTCATCATTCGGTCCATCATAGTCGATCCGTACGCTAAGATCGTTACCGGTCTGAATCCCGCTCGCCGCCTCGATCACCTTGCCGATCGGCGCCATCGATTTACGGGCAAGGAACAAACCGAAAGTGCTTGCCGCTAAAATCGTAATGAAAGAGCCGATAAGCAGAATCGTTTTCATCCGCTCCATAAGCCGGTCTTCGGCCCCGGTATAGGCTGCCAGTTGAACAAGCCCGATTACCTTCTCGTTCAAGCTAACCGGAACCTGGTACAACAAAAAAGAATAACCTTTCAACTGCGTATTTTGAAACCTGACAATCTCCGAAACCTCACTGGAATCCGGTACCGGAAATTGCAATTGGCGATCCAGCATATTCCGGGAAAATCTGGTGTAGCCGTTCGTATAATTATGAATTTGGACAAACAATTGCGCATCCTCAAGCCGCTCTGCCTGCATAGGATCAAGATACAGGTCAAGGCCTTGGGAAAGACTGAAATTTTGCGAGTTTTTGATTCTCTCCGCCTGCTCTTCGAGCCGATTTTTTACTTCCCCGTACGTATAATACCTGACAAATCCGTACATCGAAGCTCCGAACAAGATCAGGGTTACTGCCAAAATCCCCGTATACCAGGCGGTTAGCCGCCATCTCATCGACATCTCTAGGAGTCTCCTCTCAGTATGTAACCTGCGCCGCGGATCGTCTGGATAACTCTTTTGCCGCCATACTCCTCCGTTTTTTGTCTCAGCATCGCGATATAGACCTCCAGCACATTGGACTCTCCGCTGTAATCGTATCCCCAAATTTTATCCATAATCAGATCGCGGGTCAGCAGCCGCTTCGGATTTTGCATAAACAGGTGCAGCAAATCGAATTCCTTTGCCGTCAGTTCCAATCGTTGACCGGCCCGTAGCACCTCACGGGAATCCATGTCCATAAGGATGTCTTCAAAGGCAAGACGATGACTCTCGGCTTCGCCGGCCGGTTCTTTCCGTCTTAGCAAAGCGCGTACGCGTGCGAGCAGTTCCTCCAACGCAAATGGCTTGACCAGGTAATCGTCGGCCCCGGTGTCCAGGCCCTTTACTCGATTCTCTACTTCGTCTTTGGCCGTCAGCATCAGCACGGGAACCGTACTGCCCCCTTCACGCAGCCTGCGGCATACCTCAAACCCGTCGATTTGCGGCATCATTACGTCCAAAATAATCAAATCGGGGTCTTCCGATATTACACGCGATAACCCTTCTGCCCCATTACGCGCAGTATGTACGTCATAACCTTCAAAAGCCAATCCCCGCCGTAGCATGGAGGT
This sequence comes from Fontibacillus forbon, assembly GCF_046559655.1. Lineage (NCBI taxonomy): Bacteria > Bacillati > Bacillota > Bacilli > Caryophanales > Paenibacillaceae > Fontibacillus > Fontibacillus forbon. The sequence goes on from NZ_JBKGFV010000002.1 coordinate 866,275, forward strand.
GATTTTCTCATCGTCATCAATGACCAGAATCGTGGATCTCACTTACCATCACTCCTTTTATTCAGGCGTTCCCACACGCGTATGCATATGTCGACACTACAAACTGTCAGGCAGCAGCCCATAATTTCTTCTCACCATTTTATTTTAGCAAAAAGGACAGATTTTTTAGAGTCCCATTGGATATTTCCAATATAGTTGCCACAAGCGGGTCCTTTGGCGTTATTTGCTTGGAAAGATCCAATGGGGGTAATCTACCTCCCCTTAGATTAGAGCTTATGCCGTAAATCCCGGTTTAAAAAAAGCGGCAGGCCTCAGCCTGCCGCCACTCTTCCTCGGACATGGTTCCCGCCCGGTACTCCAGGTTACTCCAGATTGCTAAAATCGTTCTTATTGCCGATCGTGATTTTCAGATCCATCTTGCGGCCGTCGCGAACTACATTAAAGGTCACTTCGTCACCAACCTGCTGTGTCTGAATGTACTCGATCAGCGCTTCTTTAGTGGCAAAGGATTTCCCGTCCGCTCCGGTGATGATGTCGTACGGGCGAAGATCCGCATTATAAGCCGGGGATTTGAAGACGATATCCGATACGACGGAGCCTTCCTTCACGTCCGTTCCCATTTGCTTCGCCACTTCATCGGTCATCGTCATCAGCGTTGCGCCGATAAACGGAACCGGTTTTTGCGGGATTTTCTCATTATTTTTCAGCTTATCGAGCACTTCGCTAATCGTACTTGTCGGAATCGCAAAACCGATCCCTTGGGCGTCCGAACTTACCGCTACGTTAATTCCCACGACTTCCCCGTTCAGGTTCAACAGCGGACCGCCGGAGTTACCAGGGTTGATCGAAGCATCCGTTTGCAGCAGGTGTTCGTATTCACGGTTCTTTTCTCCGTTTTCGCCGGCAATCGTAATGCCGCGTTCCTTCGCACTGAGTACGCCGGCGGTTACCGTGTGGTCAAAACCTTGCGGGTTGCCGATCGCCACGAGCCATTCGCCGACTTCCGTGTTGTCGGAGTTGGCCAGCGGAATCGAAGGAAAGTTTCCGTCGCCTTCGATTTTAAGTACGGCCAAGTCCAGTTCATAGCTTGTGCCAAGCACTTTGGCTTCATACGGCTTATCCGTATCCTGAACCGTAACTTGAACAACGTCGGCGTTGTGCACCACGTGCTCATTCGTCAAAATATATCCGCTCTTATCGAAAATAAAGCCGGAGCCGATTCCCGTAGGGACAAGCTGAGCCGATCCCGAGGACGATCCGCCGTTATCTTCCGAATTGCTTCCGCCACCGAAATCATCTCCGAAGAAATAGCGGTAGAACGGATCGCTGCTGTAGGGATTGCTGCCCGACCCTTGCTTGCTCGAGCTGACCAGGGTTTCGATTTTCACAACCGCCGGTCCCGCTTGCTGCACGACATTAGTCACGTCGCCAGGATTCGTAATCGGGTAAAGCGCCTGCGTAGCTTTGGACGAAGAAGAACTGCTTTCGTTTCCTTTCGAGCTGCCGCTTTCGTTTAAAGTCGAAGGCGCTGGCGCTGCCACGCTTGCCGCCGGCTGATCTCCCGTGAATAAATTTTCCCTGTCCGCAAAAACCATCGCTCCGGTCATGATCAGCATCCCGGCCAATACGCCTGCCAATACCGACTTGAAAGACGATTTTTTCGGTGGTTTGTTAAACTGCCAGTTACCGGAATTTTTAGCCGGCGAAGAGGATCTTCCGTCTCCGTTGGCACCGCCTCCGATACCATCACCCGAAGAATGAATCTCGTAAGAAGCCGGAATCGGCCGAACCGGCTGCGGTCTGGTGATTTCCACTTCTTCCGGCTGCCGGCGCTCATACGGATATCCTCCGCCATCGTTGTTCTCGCCGTCTTTGCCATAGGACTGAAAGGGTCCGTACGAGTAATAATATGATGAGCCGGAACCTTCCGATTGCCGGGGTTTATCGTCGTTATTTCCGTTGCTGTTCATGTCCTCCCCGAAAGGCTGACCCGATTTGTTTCTTTCCTCATCCATGGTGATGTACCCTCCTTCCCCTGTTCCTTACAGGGGTTATCTTGTTTTCTTGTTCTTATTTTGTACTATAAACCTTAAGCGTACCTTAAAAACAATTAAAAAGGAGATAAAAGCGAATGAGTAAGGAATAAATTTAAAGAGAACGATATAAAGATGTAGGATTACTGTTTGGAGACCCATCCCTGTCTATGGGCATAAATGGCAAGCTGCGTCCGGTCTTCAAGCTCGCATTTCATCAATAGATTGCTGACATGCGTCTTCACAGTTTTAATGCTGATGTGCAGTTCCTCGCCGATATCCTTGTTGCTTTTTCCTTCCGCGATCAATAGCAGCACTTCTTTTTCCCGTTCCGTCATGCCGGAATCGTCACCCTGAACCGTCCGTTGGCGAAGTCCCCGAGTCAAAGCCTGAGCTACGTCCCCTGTCATCACAGGCATACCCCGGTAAGCCCCTTGCAGCGCATAGATCAACTCTTCCGCGGACACGGTCTTCAGCACATAGCTGACCGCTCCGGACTCCACCGCTTGCACGACCAGCTCATCCTCAAGGAAGCTTGTCAAAATTACGATTTTCATTCCGGGAAACCGGCTTAGCACCGCTTTCGTCGCTTCGGCGCCGTTCATGACCGGCATCATCAAGTCCATCAGAATGATATCCGGCGGTCCTTGCTCCACTCCTGCTTCCAAAACCTGCAGAGCTTCCTGGCCGTTTCCGGCTTCGGCGATCACCACAAACCCGGGATCCAGCATCAAATAAGTTTTAAGCCCCATCCGTACCATGTCATGGTCGTCCACGATCATCACCTTGATTTTTTCGCTCATTCCCGCTCTCCCCTTTTGCCGTCTTCAAACTTTGGAATATGTACCCTGATCGTCGTTCCCGCTCCGGGCTTACTGATAATTTCCACGTGTCCCCCAAGCTTCTCCGCACGTTCTCGCATCGTCGTCAAACCGTAAGACCCCTGTTTCTGAGATGTGCCGCTGAAACCTTGTCCATCATCACTAATGCTGAGCACGACCTGCCTCGGCCCTTCCCGAAGCGACAGACTGACCATTTGGGCCCCAGCATGCTTGACGATATTCGCCATCGCTTCCTGTGCAATCAGGAATAATTGATGTTCCTTCGCTTCCGACATGTCGCCTTGCAAATCCATGTCCTTGATTCCTTTAAGCCCATTTTGCCTGCAATAATCGGGAAACCACTGGTCAAGCGCTTCCGCGAGCGTCTTTCCGACCAGTTCCATCGGACGAAGCTGGGCAATTAACGCCCGCATTTGCTTCTGCGCCGTATTGGACATCAAGATGAGCTGATCCATGACCACATGCGCTTGGGCTTCATTATTTTCCAGTACCTTAGGAAGCGAGGAAGCCGCCATATGGATAGCAAACAACTGTTGGCTAACCGTATCGTGCAAATCACGGGCCAGTCTCCGCCGTTCCTCAAGAACGGCCTTCTCCGCGGCCTGCTCCTTCTCCACCACTTCCTGCTCGCCAAGTTGCTGCAGAAGCTGCATCTTTTTTTCTACAGCATCCGTCATATTGTTGAATTCCTGGTATACTCCGGCAAAAGTCTGATCCACCGTTTCCGGCATACGTACCGATAAATTGCCTTTAGCTACCTGGAGCATGTTCAGATGCATCAGATCTATCCGCCCCTGGATACGCCGTCCGGCGACATACCCGATAATGAGCGTCAAAACGACGACCCCCGCCATATCGTAGATCCATACCCGGGAATCATTGACCACAATGACCCCGGTTACGGTCCCGATATAGAGAGTAATCGCCGCCAAACCGCCTGTCAGCAAAAAGAAAAGCAGAAGCTCCCATTTCGTGTTTTTTAAAATCCGCTGCACCATCATAAGCTTAACCCACCATATTCACTTTAACGTCCCCGATAAAGACGCTTACCACCAGTTTTACCCGTTTACTGGCTTCGCCGTAGTGAGGGGACTGTGCCTGAACATTACTCATAAAACCGCCCTGTTTCTGGTTCAGCACCTTCAAATCGCCGATAAAAGCGCTCGAATTCGCGGTAATCCCAATATCCATATCCTCCGGTATAAACACTTTAACATCGCCGATAAAAGCCGACACATTAATCTTGGTTTCACCATAAGGGATTTGCGCTTTAGTCAAGTCGATGATCGTATCGCCGATAAAGTGGGAAATATTTGTAGGGTGTAGCTCAAAATAATCCTGCCCCAAATGAACGTCTCCGATAAAACCGGACTTGTTGATCGTTTCCGATCCGCCGGAGAATCCTCCGCCGATGCCATAACTTTTGCCGAATGCATCGTAATGGTGCGACTTCTCTTGTTTGAATTTCTGTTCTTTCTTCTTCTCTTCTTGTTCCAAACCGCCAAAAATGGAATCCAGCGGAGATTCCATCTCCGGAATATAAGTGTCGTTCAGCGGTGGCACTGGTGGTCTAGACTGTGGCGGAGGCGGAAAATCGTCGTTCCGGTATTTATTGCCGCGGCCCGGTTTGAACAACACGTACAAGCCACCGACAATGAGCGCAAGCGGGAAGAAGAACTTAAAGAAATCTCCCGGCGATAATGAAATCAGGTCCAGATTGTTTGCTAAAAAATAGCCCCCGATAATAATCAGTATCGCGCTGCCGATAAAGCTGGAGCCCTTCCAATTTCCGTTGCTGAGCTGGCTGAGGCCGCCAAGTATTAAAAATACAGGCCAATAGGTAGCGAAAAGATAACCCAGGCTAAGGTCGGTAATCCCCATCTGATTCAATAAAAATATGCCGCCGATGGAGATCAGCACCAGCCCGCCTATCAACCGTCCCATCATTCCGTTTTTCATTGCAGTTCCCTCCGTATTCATCATTCCTGAATGGTTAAACCCAGTTTACCGTATTCGGGGGACTTGCAACAGCGGCGCCGGATGGAAGTGTAGCTCGGTCTCCGGACGGAGGGGTTTACTTTTTTATCCAATTGTTTTTGCCTTCTGGCATTGGAAAATATCCAATATGAATAGTTGAATAGCACTGGAGTGGCATTTTGATTGGAACTTTTCCAATAAAATCAGCAAATTTAAGATCCTAGTGGACAATTTAAGCCATTTTCATTGGATAACTTCCAATCAGTGAGTATTTTAACAGCCCGAATTCAAAAAAAAAGGTGCCTCCTACCACGAAAATGAGTGGTCAGGAAGCACCTTGTCGTTGCTTTGTGTTATTGTTGTTGTTGTCCTGAACCTTGGTTGTTTACAGCATTACGGGATGCTTTCGCTTTTTGGGCGATCGTTGCTGTAGATTCTTCAGCAAATTCGGCATTATATTTCTCGTTTGGCGTTTTATAGCCTGGAGAAGCAGCCTTGTTTTTTTGATTAGGCATGATGTTTCACCTCCCTTTGCATAAAGCGCAGGCGTTGTACGACTTTGTGGGTCATGAGTTATGACCACGCCTCTTATTATGCTTACGGGTATCGTGAAATATTCAGCCCTCTCAAATGGCCAGATCCCATACTTTATCGGGAATGTCCTGCCCGACTTCCATCGCTTTGCCTAATTTGTTAAGCATCGCTTCCGTCAGCTTGCCGTTCCCTTTGCGGATTACCTGAACCTCCACTTCCTTCTTGCCCCATTCCTTAAACACCTGCTTGGTCGTTTTAAAATACAGGTCGATTTTGTTTCCTTTAATCGCCGAGCCTTTGTCCGCGACTACGCCATAGCCGTAACCGGGAATATAGAGAATGGTGCCGAGCGGGAATACTTTCAAATCCGCGGCAATCGTCGAAATCGTATCTTTATCCCGGCGAACCTTAACCCCTGAATACGTAATTCCGTACTGGGGATGATTCGGTTTCTTACCGGTGGATTCGTAACCGGCCGTATAACCGGTAGCCATCACTTTGACCGTTTTAACTTTCTTCTTGGCGGCCTCCGGCTTCACGTCACTGATCTTTTTGCCCTGAACAGGCGTATGAATCGAACTCAAAATTTTTTGGCTCTGCGGTTGGCTGGCTGAAGCTATTTCCAGCCTCAGGGCATTTTCCCGATATTCCCGAAGAACATACTGATGATACGTGTTCTTCGATAATTCTATAGTATTGGCATGAATTTTACTTTCTGCGGCGATCCCGTAAATGAGAAGAATCGTTAACAAACTTAGTCCGATTCTCCGCCACAATACAAATTGGCGCATATGAAAACCTCCCCCTTATTCCGAAGGTTTTCCACATGCGCCGCAGTTTATACATCAGTTAATCTTTTATTCGGATGTTTTTTTGAATTCCCTATATTACGTGATTGCGGATTTCATCCTGGAGCAATGCCAGTACCTCGTCCAGTGCTTTCGCTCCAAGATCCCCTTCGCCGCGTTTGCGGACGGAGACGCTTTCGCTGCTTTTCTCGCTTTCGCCGACTACGAACATGTAAGGAATTTTTTCCAGCTGGGCTTCCCGGATTTTATAACCGAGCTTCTCGTTGCGCAGATCGCTCTCTACCCGGATTCCACCGGCACGCATTTTATCTTCAACCGCACGGGCATACTCATCAAACGCCCCGGAAACCGGAATGATTTTGGCTTGTACCGGCGCCAGCCATAGCGGCAGATTTCCGGCAAAGTTCTCAAGCAGGAAGGCCGAGAAACGTTCCATCGTACCGAGGATGCCCCGGTGAAGCACGACCGGACGATGCTTCGCCCCGTCGTCGCCGACATATTCCAGCTCAAAGCGTTCTGGCAACAGGAAGTCGATTTGTACGGTGGACAAAGTTTCTTCTTTGCCGAGCGCCGTTTTCACCTGTACGTCCAGCTTAGGACCGTAGAACGCCGCTTCGCCTTCGGCCTCGAAGAACGGCAGACCGGCTTCCTCGACAACTTCGCGCAGCATGCGTTGGGCCGTATTCCACATTTCATCGTTCTGGAAATACTTCTCGGTATCCTGCGGATCCCGATAGGACAAGCGGAAACGGTACTCATGAATACCAAAGTCGCTGTACACCTGCTTGATGAGATCCAGTACGCGAGTAAATTCGCCCTTGATCTGATCCAGGCGGCAGAAAATATGCGCGTCGTTCAACGTCATGGAACGCACCCGGTGAAGCCCGGTCAGCGCACCCGACATTTCGTAACGGTGCTGCATGCCAAGCTCGGCAATCCGGATCGGCAGATCACGGTAGCTTCTCATATCGCTCTTGTATACCATCATATGATGCGGACAGTTCATCGGACGAAGCACGAATTCCTCCGTGTCGATCGTCATTTTCGGGAACATGTCCTCCTGGTAGTGCTCCCAGTGTCCGGACGTTTTATACAGATCCACGTTGCCAAGTACCGGTGTGTACACATGCTGGTAACCGAGCCGTTCTTCGATATCGACGATATACCGTTCCAATGTCCGGCGCAGAGTAGCGCCCTTAGGAAGCCAGATCGGCAACCCTTGACCCACGAGATTGTTGAACGTAAAAATGTTCAGCTCTTTGCCAAGCTTGCGGTGATCGCGCTTTTTGGCTTCTTCCAGCATCAGCAGATGGTGATCCAACTCGGCCTTCTTCACGAACGCCGTGCCGTAAATCCGCTGCAACATCTTATTGTTGCTGTTGCCCCGCCAGTAAGCGCCCGCTACGCTAAGCAGCTTGAAAACCTTGATTTTGCCGGTCGAAGGAACATGCGGCCCACGGCAAAGGTCGAAAAATTCGCCTTGATCGTAAATCGAAATGACGCTTTCTTCCGGCAGATCGCGGATCAGTTCCAGTTTGTACGGATCTCCAAGCTCGGTAAAGATCGCTACCGCTTCCTCCCGGCTGACTTCGCGACGGGTGATGGGCAGATTTTCGCCGATGATCCGTTCCATTTCTTTCTCGATTTTTTGCAGGTCTTCCGGATTCAGCGGATGCTCCAGATCCATATCGTAATAAAATCCGTCTTCAATGACCGGACCGATGCCTAGCTTCACTTCTTTTCCGCCAAATAGGCGTTTAACCGCCTGCGCCATCAAGTGGGCGGTACTGTGACGCATGATTTCCAGGCCGTCCTGGGAATCGAGGGTGATGATTTCCACCTTGTTCCCGTCTTCCAGCTTCGTATTCAAATCTACCGCTTTGCCGTCGATTTTGCCGGCTACGGCGTTTTTGCGCAACCCGCTGCTGATCGATGCCGCTACATCTTCCAAAGTACTTCCTTCCGCATATTCCCGGACCGAACCGTCCGGCAAAGATACTTTAATTGCCACTGTCTTTTCCTCCCGAAAATAATGATTGTCCCGGAAACGGACAACAAAAAAACCCGTCCCGGAAAGGGACGAGCGTTATTTACCCGTGGTTCCACCCTCATTCGGCCCACCTGCTTTTCGCAAGTACAGCCCTTATTGAGCATCCGATAACGGCAATGAACCGGCGATCCCTATTTTCATCCTGAACACCCGGACAGGTTCGGAATCACAGCTACAAAGGGGTAAACCAAAACCGGATCACAAGGGAATTTCAGCCAAGGTTCCCTCTCTCTGCACTGTCCGCTGCTTCTGGTTCATGTCTTTGTCAACGCTTTTTACTTGAATTATGTGTAATTATAAAGCTAACGCGAAAGCTCGTCAAGAACCCCTTAGGTTCCCTGATCCCTGTGAAGCCTCTCCTGATGAAACAATTGACAACGCGGGCAATGCAGGCAGAGCTCCACGCGGTCACCGAAAATACGCCGGATCGTCAAAATGATTTGCGCCTCGGGCTCGAGCGTATGGATCAAAATCCGGTCAGGGGATAAGGAAATCAGCGTGCTGACGATCATGTCCTCCATTTCCATCTCCTGGTCCGCAATTTGGGCCACGACGCCGCCGGAGGGAGGAACGCTGATCTTGGAAAACTGTTCGTTCAAAATATGGAATTCATGATCTTCTTTATGCATCAAATGGATCAGCGGGATGAGCGGCTCCTGGAAATGAACGAAATATTGCAGCAGGTGAATGAATTCCTCGTATTGCTGGTCCAGCAGGTATTCCTCCATAGCGATCTCCACTGTTTCACGCAGCTTGTCCCTGTAGTCCGGCAGCCGGAAAGCGATAAATCCGTCCAGGTCCAGATAGGCGTTATCCTGCAAATATTCTCTGAGCACGTTATATATTCCGGTTTTTCGCCGCTTCCTGGCCGCTTGATCCCCTTCTTCCGGACCGGCAAGCAGTTTATGGCAGCATTGTTCCGCGGCCAAACTTTCTTCACGTGAGGAAAATGAATACTGCTTGGAGGCGATGTTCATCGCTATGCTCTCTTCCCGGACTTCCACAATGTAACCGGCAATCCCGAGCGCGAGGTCTTCCATCAGCATTCGTCTTGATTCCGGGCTGAAGTTCGGCCCCGTAATAGAAATCGTCAACGTCAACACGGTTCCATCCAGGGAATGGCTGAAATGTGCCGGAGCAGCGCCGTTATGTACCGCACCGCCGGTATTGCCGATATGATCAAGGAGTTGCTGTTCCGAAAAAACGCCCTTTAAATCCGCGCGCAGCGTAAAAAAATCCATAAGCCCTCCCCCTTTCGTTTCCTTCCCAAAGTATATGGCGGGAAGGAAACGGATATACGAGGCGAGCCTATGGAAAGATAGCCAGTGTTTCCATAAAAGTGAGTGCAGGCAAGGGAGTAAATTGATTCCGAAGAAGCGGCAGCGGTCACCTTAGTGATCGGATTTCTACCTTGTTATTTAATCAAGAAATCCGGGAACAACAGCGATCGCGGGAACATTTTACGTATTTGCCTAATTTTGCATGATGAAATCGCGCTCAATGCTGGAATCCTGATCAAACACACGCAAAATGTCGTATTTCGTATTCCGCTGTGCCGGGGTTTTACCGGCAGACCGGATGATGGACAGGATGGATTCGATGTTTACTTTATAAGTTGCTCCGGCGGAGGATACGACATTCTCTTCGATCATGGTGCTGCCGAAGTCATTGCAGCCATATTGCAGCGACAGCCTGCCGATCTCAGGACCCATCGTTACCCAGGACGATTGCAGGTTTTTGATATTGTCGAGCACGATCCGGCTGATGGCCACTGTCTTAAGATAAGATTCCGGCGTCTGGCGCTCGACCTTCAGATTCGTGTTATCAGGCTGGAATGTCCAAGGAATAAAGGCCAGAAATCCTTCCGACGGGTAACCGTTTTGCAGGCATTCATCCTGCGCTTCGCGGACGCGAAGCAAGTGCAGGGCGCGCTCCTCCATCGACTCGCCGAATCCGATGACCATCGTTGCGGTCGTATTCATGCCGATCCGGTGCGCCGTCTGCATAACATCCATCCATTCCCGCCACGAACCTTTGGCCCGGCTGATTTTACGGCGAGTGCGGTCGTCCAGGATTTCCGCGCCTCCGCCCGGGAGCGAATCCAGACCAGCCGCATGAATTTCACGCAAAACTTCCTCAATGGAAAGTCCGTCCGATACTTCCTTCATCTTCATAATTTCCGCAGGGGAGAAAGAGTGCATCGTAATGTCCGGGAATCTTACTTTGATGGCTTTAAGCAGATCGGTATAGTAGCTGAACGGAAGATTCGGGTTCGTTCCACCCTGCATCAGAATTTCGGTTCCGCCGACATCGATTGTTTCCTGGATTTTTTGAAAAATCACTTCATCCGGCAGCACGTAGCCTTCCTCCGAGCCTGGACGGCGGTAAAAAGCGCAAAACCGGCAGTACACGTCGCAAACGTTCGTGTAATTCACATTCCGTCCGATCACGAACGTCGCCACCGGATCGGGATGTTTCCGTTCCATCAAAATATTGGCCACATGACCCATCTTTTCCACTTCGTCCGACTCGAAAAGCTTGATCGTATCTTCAAGATCGAGGCGCCCCCCTTGCAGCGCCTTGTCTAAAATATCGTTAATCGCAGTCATTTTGCTGCCTCCTTGCGTTTGTCTAATAATTAATCAATAAATTCCAACACCAATATGATAATCGTAACACAATCGTCACCAAAAAACAGCACCCGATCTGCTTCGGGTGCCGTTTCATCTCAATCACAATCTTCTAGTTATTCTGCAGCGCCTGCTCCAAATCGGCGATCAAATCGTCGATATCTTCGAGGCCGACGGAAAATCGTAATAAGCCGTCGGTTATTCCGCGTTCATGCCGGACTTCCTGTGGCATCGACGCATGCGACATCATGGCCGGATAAGACAGAATACTTTCAACGGCACCGAGGCTGACGGCTACCAACGGCAGCTTCACTTTGCTCAGCACTTGCTTCGCCCGCTCTCCCGAGCCGACATCGAAGGATACGACCGCGCCGTAACCGGTCGATTGTTTCTCCTGGACATCGCGGCCCGGATGATCCGCTAGACCGGGGTAGAAGACGGCGTCGATATCCTCACGCCGGCTAAGCCAGTCGGCCAGCTTGCGGGTACTGATTTCGCTGTGCGCCATCCGCGCGCCCAGCGTCTTCATGCCTCGCATCAGCAGCCAGGAATCCTGGGCACCAAGGACCGTGCCCAGACCGTTCTGCAGAAATTTCAGGCGCCGTCCGAGCGATTCGCTGCGGGCCACGGCCAGTCCTGCCAACACGTCGCTATGGCCGCCCAGAAACTTGGTGGCGCTGTGCAATACGATGTCTACGCCTAGTTCAATGGGTCGTTGATAATACGGCGTCATGAACGTATTGTCCACGATGCTGAGCAAATCGTGGTCACGGGCCCACGCCGCGATTAACGCCATATCCGTAATTTTCAGGGTCGGATTCGACGGCGTCTCCATATAAACGGCTTTCGTGTTCGGCTTCAGCGCCGCTTTGACATCTTCAAAGTTCGTCATATCGACGAACGTAGCTTCAATATTCAAACGGCTCAATATATTCGTAAGCAGCCGGTATGTACCTCCGTACACATCCTCCGTAACGATCAGATGATCGCCTGCCGAAAACAGCATAAACGTGGTCGAGATCGCGGCCATCCCGCTGGAAAAGGCAAAGCCGCGCTCGCCGCCTTCAAGTACGGCGATATAATCTTCCAGTGCCTGGCGTGTCGGATTTCCTGAACGGCTATAGTCATATTCAGGAGGATTGAAGATGTCGTGGTGATGAAAAGTGGAAGCCTGATAAATTGGAACGCTGGACGCTCCGGTAGCGGCGTCCACTTCATTACCGAAATGAATCAGCTTCGTATCGAACTTTTTGCGTCCCTTGTCACTCATGGCCTTGTCCCCCTTCGACCTCGATCCGCGCCGCTTCCAGCGCCTGTCCCAGATCCCTGATCAAATCTTCGGCATGCTCGATACCGACCGAGAAGCGGAGCAGCCGATCGTCCACGCCGACCGCCTCGCGGATTTCCACCGGAATGTCGGCATGCGTCTGAACCGCCGGATAAGTCATCAGCGACTCCACGCCGCCAAGGCTCTCCGCGAAAGCGATCAGTTCCAGATGGCGGAGCACCGGCTCAACATAACGGGCATCGGTTACTTTAAACGCGAATATTCCCGTATTCCCGCCGGACTGCTTCTTCTGTATATCGTAACCCGGATGATCAGGAAGGCCCGGATGGAACACTTCCGCAATCTGCGGATGCTTCAGCAGGTATTGCGCAACAGCCAATGCATTGCTCTCATGCCGCTCCATCCGGAGTGCCAGAGTCTTCATGCCGCGCATAAGCTGATAGGAGTCCGACGGGCTGAGCACCGCACCGATCGAATTGTGCAGGAAACCGATCTCCTTGGACAATTCCTCTCCCTTCGTGACGATTAAACCGGCAAGGACATCGTTATGTCCGCCCAAATATTTCGTCGCACTGTGCACGACGATATCCGCACCCAGTTCAAGCGGGCGCTGAAAATAAGGCGTCAGCAACGTATTATCCACGACGGTCAGCAACTGATGCCGCTTGGCCCAAAGACTTACCGCTTCTATGTCGGTAATCATCATGAGCGGGTTCGTCGGCGTCTCGATGAATACCGCTTTCGTGTTCGGTTGGCGCACTTGCTCAAGCGCATCCAGATCATTCGTATCTACATAGGAAGCGCTAATTCCGAATCTGGAAAGGATCTTTTCCAACAGGCGGTAAGTCCCGCCGTACAAATCCAGGGAAACGATCAGATGATCTCCTTGCGAAAACAGGCTGAATACCGTTTGCAGCGCAGCCATCCCGGAACTGCAGGCAAAGCCCGCGTCACCGCTCTCGAGCGCAGCGGAGGCTTCCTCGAGCACGGTTCTTGTCGGACTCTTGGTCCGGGAATAATCGAACCCCGTGCTTTGGCCGAGCCGCGGATGCCGAAACGCGGTCGACTGATAAATCGGGTAATTTACCGCACCCGTAACCGGCTCCTCCACCGAGCCGATCTGTGCCAATCTGCTTTCCAAATGCCATTTGTTCTCTTTCACTTGATTAACCCCTCCACATCAGATCTGATAAACGAATTCAGCCATTTGATCTATATCGTATGGTGTTTCCTGATACACATAGTAATTCAGCCAATTGGAGAATAATAAGTTAGCATGCGCTCTCCAAGTTGAAGCCGGAGTTTTGGAAGGGTCGTTATTTGGGTAATAGTTGACCGGCAACTCGATGTCGAGCCCTTTGGCGATATCGCGGTCATATTCCCATTTCAGGGAACAAGGATCGTATTCCGAATGGCCGGTGACGAAAATCTGCTTGCCGTCCTTGGAAGCAACGAGATAGATGCCGGCTTCTTCGGATTCCGCCAAAATCTCGAGCTGAGAGATAGCTTCGATATCTTCTCTCGACACATCCGTGTGTCGCGAATGCGGCACCTGGAACACTTCGTCGAATCCGCGCAGCAACTTTACATGCGGATTGTTGACGCCGTGACTGAACACGCCGAAGCATTTTTTCTCAAGCGGTACTTTCCGAACGCCGAAATGATAGTAAAGACCCGCCTGGGAAGCCCAGCAAATGTGCATGGTCGACGTTACATGGGTCTTGCTCCATTCGAAGATTTCCTGTAATTCGTCCCAATAATTCACTTCTTCGAATGCAAGCTGTTCGACAGGAGCCCCTGTGACGATCATGCCGTCAAAACGGCGACCTTTGATCTCGTCAAAGGTTTTATAGAACATTTCCAGATGCTCTGCGGATGTGTTCTTGGACGTATGCGACCGCGGGTGAAGCAAAACAATCTCCACCTGAAGCGGCGTATTGCCCAGCAGGCGCAGAATTTGCGATTCCGTTGTCTCTTTGGTCGGCATAAGATTAAGAATAGCAATTCTTAGGGGGCGGATATCCTGTTGATAGGCCCGGCTCTCATCCATGACAAAAATATTTTCGTTCGATAGCACTTCCTTGGCCGGCAAATGATCCGGTACTTTAATCGGCATAATGTTCACTCCTTTTGACGATTAGACTGGTATTTGTTTGCTGAAAGCGGGACTGCAACAAGAAAAAAAGACCTCACTCCATAAAGAGAAAGGTCATCATCTATTCCTGAATGCGCCTCTCTCATCTCTCAGAGACCGTTAAGCTTCGGATTGAAGCTCCACAGTTCCGCAAGAATTAGCACCGTGCGACGTATCGCCGGTTGCCGGGTATCATCGGGCCAGTCCCTCCACCTACTCTTGATAAGAAAATCGTCTTATTATTTTGTTGTTATGATTCAAATTTAAATATGCTGATTTTCATTATACATGAAATAGCTTTTTTAACAAGTCATGCGCCCTATTTTGTCCGCAACTTTTTGGCTTGAAACATTTCATACCCCGGCGTTATACTAGACAAGTGTTTGAGAGGTAAATTTCATGACCAAAAAGAGGTGAATCCGAGAATGGAAGGCGACCCGAGTCCGCAGTGTAGTGTCCTGAAGCAACAATCGCATAGGAAACCGATCAGCAGGCGCCCTGCGGGAAGTTATGGGCACTTTCTTTTCCCGGTGTTTTCATAAAACGCCTTTTTCGGCGTTCCCGCGCCGCCAGTCCTGATCCTCTTCCTATGCTCAGCCAAAACAGATATGAGCATAACCGGCCGTTCCGGCCGGAAAGGGAGTGAAGGTATGAAAATCCGTCATGTGGTCGCCGGTGTATTTACGCCGGTAGAGGACGTGGAATTGACAACAACATCACCTGAACAAGGGTTTTATTGGATCGACGCCGATGTCGACGATCTGGCGCTGCTGCAGCCGTTGTTTTCGCTGCATGATCTCGCGGTGGAAGACTGTCTGACCGAAGAAGAGCAGCGTCCAAAGATCGAAACTTACGATAATCATTATTTTATTGTGGTCAACAGCATCCGTTATGATGATGAGGAAATTTTTCTGCGGGCGCTTAATATTTTTCTAGGCCGGCATTATATCATTACGGTAACCAAGCAAAAGATCAACGAACTACGGGCCGTCAAACCGATCCTGTGGGAACAGGAAGTCAGCGAGCCCGACCGTTTCATGTATTATCTTATCGACTTGGTCGTTGACAATTACTTTATCGTCGGCGACCGGATCGAAGTCAAAATCGAGAAGTTGGAAGAAGACATCCTCATGCACACCAAACGTTCGCATTTGAATGAAATTATCGGACTGCGAAGCGAAATATTGTGGCTCAAGAAAGTACTGGGCCCGCAAAAAGAAGTCATCAATATTTTAAACAAAAAAGATCTGCGCCTGATCGATGATCAGTTGCAGAAATATTTCAGCGACATCTATGAGAATGCCGTTAAGATCTCCGAAAACTTCGATACGTTCCGGGAACTCGTAGGAAACTTACGAGAAGCATATCAGGCAGCCATCGCCAATCGGGCCAATGAAATCATGCGCGTGTTTACGGCCATTACGACGATCTTTATCCCGCTTACGTTAATTACCGGGATTTACGGCATGAACTTTGACAATATGCCGGAAATCCATTGGAAGTACAGTTACTATGTCGTCATTGGCATCATGATTGCCCTCGGGGCCGGAATGTTCTATCTTTTCCGGAAGCGCGACTGGATATAACGGCATCCATAGTAAAGTAACCTTAAGATTATAATACGGCAAGCGCCAGTTTCCGAGTAATCGCTTCAGGATTTCCCGGAAACCGGCGCTTTTCGTTTCATGACGCTGCCTCGACCGGCTTACCCCGCTTTTGGCGCGCTCTCCTTCTGCCGCCGGTAAGTAATGCGCATCAGACGCAGTTTTTCATAAAGTTGTTCCACCCCTCCGCCTTCGATTGTCTCCTGATCGTAAACGCGCTGTAGCACTGGCTTAAGGAAATGATCGCCGAGTTCCTCAAATGCTTTCCATACCGCACTTTGCTGTTCTTTCGGCATGTTCCGGATTTCTAACTGTACTACGGCATCTGTCGTATATCCGTCCTTCTCCAGCAATTCAAGCAATTCCACTGCCTCCCTGCGTTCAAGGCCCGTACGGTTGCAAATTCCTTCAAGATCGAGACCCTGGGCAAGCGACTCCAGCACCATGCGGCGCAAGCTGAACTTCTCCATTTCCATCCGGAACTTGACCTCCTTCTGCTTATACATCCAGGTGCGGAACACTTCCTCGTCGATATCCCGCTCCACCCAATCGAGCGGAAAGTCTCCCGGTCGTTCTTCACCTTGGGCTTGCACCATTTCAAGAAGATCGGGTCCGTATTCCGTAGCTTTGCTTTCCCCTAACCCGGGAAGCTGAAGCAACTCCTCTACGGTACGCGGGCGGAACACGCTAATCAGCTTCAGGAGCCTGTTGCTTGCGATCATGTACGGCGCTTTGCGGTCTGCGGCTGCTTTCTTTCGCCGCCAGACGCAGAGCTCGTTATACAACCCCTCATTCCCGTGCAGCTCGCTATAACAAATAAGCTTCTGTGCCGCCATTCCCCTCCCATGAAACTCCTCCCTCTCATCCCATATCCCTTCGATCACCGGCCGGTAGCCTTCTCCCATCTTGACGACAAGACGATGACGGTACACGTGCAGCATCTCAGACCAGGAACCGCCTTCATACCAAATGGTCTCCTGCTCCTCACTCCCGGCGATTTCGTTCCAGCCCATCCGCCACAGGCCTTCTTCTTCCCCGATCCATACCTGTGCCCCGCCGGAAACCGCCCCGTTCTCTTTCTTTTCCAAGCTGTTCAAAAAAACGATCCTCATTTCATTACCCTCCTTAATCACTGTCAGCAACGACCAGTTTATGGTTTCAGGCACGCAAAAAAGCACCCCTCCTGAATGTTTCAAGAGAGGTGCTTCCCCTAGTCGTATACTGTTATTCCTAATCATACCATTTTTATCCTCGCTGTCAATCGTTATCATTTCCCCGTTGCTCTCTTTTTCGGATATAATGACAGAAGACAACTAGTACCCGAGGAGGCCTTGCCCATGACCGGACCTAACCAGGACCTGGATTTTTTATCAGACAGTACGGAAAGTACTTCAACCCGCTTCGTTACGTTTATCGGAAACTCTTTAAAACGATTCGATCTTGCGGTTACGACCACCAACCGTTTCTACGGAAAAAAACTCGTTACCGATCTCCAAAACGGCAAAACCGCCATCCTGGGGACTGACGATTTGGAGGAAGAAGGCTATCTCGAGCATGTTTTCGGCCTGAATGAAGAGGAAAGCGGAGAACTCCGGACCTTCCTCTATCAAGTTGTGGGCGAAGCTTATTTTACGGACTAATCTTCAGAGAAATCACCGGATGATGAATATCAGCGTATCAAAGCTCTCGCTCAGTCCGGGATCCGCAAAACGCCAGCAAAAGAAACGAGATCAAAATCATCAGACCGGCCCAAGCCCAAGCGGACGACGTATCGCCTGATTCAACCGCCATATAAATCGCCGTCGGTAACGTCTGTGTTCTCCCTGGAATATTTCCGGCAAGCATCAATGTGGCGCCAAACTCGCCAAGCGCTCTCGTAAAGGACAGCACAAACGCGGTTACCAGCGTACGCTGGGCAAGCGGTATCGCGATCCACAGCAGGACCTGCCATTCGGATGCGCCCATGGACCGGCCGGCGGACAACAAGTCCCGGTCGATGGACAAGAACCCGGCCTTGGCCGATTGATACCCCAAAGGGAAGGCAACGATAGTTGCTGCCAGCACGGCGGCCCCCCATGAAAACACGATCGGCATGCCGGCCAGCGCTTCGAATATTTTTCCGATCGGGCTGCGGCGGCCGAACGCCATCAGGAGCAGAAAGCCGACAACGGTCGGGGGTAAAACCATAGGCAGCATGAACACCGTTTCCAGGATAATTTTGCCCCGGAATTTTTTACGGGACATGACCCAGGCTGCATAGCCCGATATCAAAAAAGCGATTATGCCCGCCAGCAGCGATACTTTCAGCGACAAACCGACGGGTGACCAAAAATCGCTCCACTCCATGGACAGCCTCACTCGGTAACGGTGAACCCGTGACTTGCGAATACGTCGCGAGCTTCCGCGGTTTGCAGAAACTTCAGAAACTGATCGGCTTCTTCAGGATGTTTCGTAGCCGTCACGATTCCGGCCGGATATACGATGGGCGCATGGCTTTTCTCGTCCACGACGAGCGCCGTGTTCACTTTGTCGGAAAGCTTGGCGTCGCTCTCGTAAACGAAACCCGCATCCGCATTCCCTGATTCCACATAGGTCAGTACCTGGGTCACATCCTTGGCAAATACCATTTTAGGTTGAAGCGCGTCCCATAATTGCGCGTTCTCCAGCGATTCCTTCGTATAGGAACCTGCCGGCACTACTTCAGGTTCGCCCATGGCGATTTTGCCAAAACCGTTATCTTGCAGGGCCGCCAAGTCTTTCGGAACTGCCGCGGCGTCGGACGGAACGATCAGGACCAGGCGATTTTTCAGCAAATCGATCTTGCTGTCGGCGTTTACGAACTTGCCGTCGATCAGCGCGTTCATTTGTTTTTGTCCCGCGGACAAGAACAAATCGGCTGGGGCGCCTTGCTCAATTTGCTTTTGGAGAGAGCCGGAAGCCCCAAAATTCATCGTAAGCGTTACATTCTCATGTTCATTTTTGTACAAGGAAGATATCTCTTCCATACTGTCTTTTAGACTGGCTGCTGCCGATATAGTCAACGTAACCGGGCTCTGCGGCTCTGCGCCCACCCGTTGATCGGTATTGCCGTTTGCTGCACTTGCCGAGTTATTTCCCGCACTGCCGCAAGCAGACAGGATTCCGACCAGCATCAGTAGTCCGAACAGGACCCGGCCGCTAGTCATCATTTTTTGATACATGGACATAAAAAAACCTCCGATCAACCAGATATGTAACGAATGTTATTTTACATTTTATTATATTTAGATATATTTGAATATAACTAATTATATTTAGACATAATTTTGTCAATTGGAGGATATCCATGAATGAAGTCTCTTATACCACCGAGGAAGTCGCCAAACTGCTGAAAGTCTCCAAATTAACCGTATACGACCTGATCAAAAAAGGGGAGCTTCCCGCATACCGGGTTGGCAAGCAGATGCGGGTGGATGCGGATGATCTTGAGATGTATAAGCAGAACGCCAAAAGCGGAAACGGAGCACATGGTGCAATTCGCGCCCAGGGTAAACCGCAAACGTCCGAACGGACCGTTTCGCATCCGCAGGAATTCCGCGGAGAGGTCCTCAACCTTCCCGGTCAAACTCAGATCCCCGGTACCCTGGTCATCACCGGTCAGGATCTTAGCCTCGATGTACTGGCCAAACATCTGGAACGCGCGAATCCGTCGCTCCGGCCGCTTCGCTCGCATGACGGAAGCCTGGATAGCCTGATCTCCATGTATCACGGCAAGAGCGACATCGTCAGTACCCATCTACTGGACGGCATCAGCGGTGAATATAACATCCCCTACATTACGAAAATACTTACCGGCCATTCTTACGTCGTCGTCAATTTGCTGCAGCGCCAAGCCGGACTGTACGTGCGGCAAGGAAACCCGAAGCAATTGAAAACATGGGCGGATTTAGGCACGCCGGGCATCCGGTTGATCAATCGCGAAATCGGCTCCGGGGCCCGAGTTCTGCTGGATGAGCAACTGCGTGCGCATGGCATTGACCGCTCCGGTATCGAAGGATATAATGACGTGGAAAATAGTCACCTGGCCGTCGCAGGCAAAGTCTCGTCGGGTCAGGCGGACGTGGGGGTCGGAATCGAAAATGCAGTATCCTTAATCAGCACCGTCGATTTCGTGCCTCTGATCAAGGAGCGTTATGACTTGGTTGTGCTAAAAAGCAAACACAATGCCGCCTGGATTCAACTGCTCCTCCAAACCTTGCAGTCTCCAGAGTTTCAACAGGAGCTGTCTTCGATTCGCGGCTATGATCTAACTTTGACCGGAACCATTTTGTACGATACCGAAGGAGAAAACGCTCCTATAAAGCGGTAAACAGCACGACAAAAAGAGGCCTCGTTGATTTAATTCCAACGAGGCCCCTTGATTTTTGTCCAGCCCTTGGCCATTTCTTGGCCGCCGGGCCTCTTCATTCTACGGCGTTGCCGCCAGTCCCATCAAAGCGCTGATGCTGGCCATTTCCAACTCTTCGAATTTGGACGCTACCACCGCGTGGTTCAGCTCCAGCCGACAGGAATCGGAAGAGCACAGAAGCTCGACGTCGCAGCGGATTTCCGCCAGTTTTCTCGACAGATGGAGCATCTCCAGATCACTTTCGATTTTCATGCGCACCGATTTGGACAAGCTGTCCAGATTGTCCAGGATACCTTGTACAGAACCGTATTCCTGGACAAGCTTCAACGCGGTTTTCTCGCCGATCCCTCGGACGCCAGGGTAGTTGTCGCTCGTGTCGCCCATCAGCCCCTTCAGGTCGATAATCTGGCCCGGAGTCAGCTGTTTTTCCTCCATCAGGCTTTCCGGCGTGTAGACCATGTAATTGCCATGCCCCTTTTTCATGATAATCACGCTCGTCCGCTCGCTGACCAACTGCAGCATATCATGATCTCCCGTCAGGATGAGCACGTCCATATCCCCGCTGAATTTTGACGCCAGCGTTCCGATGCAATCATCGGCTTCATATCCCGGACAGCTGATGTTCGGAATACCCAAGCTCTCCATCACATCGCGGATGACGGAAAACTGCGGAATCAAATCATCCGGCGCCTCGGAACGGTTGCCTTTGTAAGCCGCAAACTGCTCTGTCCGGAATGTTTTGCTGCCGAGGTCCCAGCAGCAGGCGATATGTGTCGGAGTAAATTTCTGTACCGCATCCCAGAAGTACCGCATAAACCCGTAAATCGCATTCGTCGGAAGACCGGCCTTGGTGCGCCGGATATACCCCGTAGCGGCAGATGCATAATAGGCGCGAAACATCAGCGCCATACCGTCGACCAGCAGAATGCTTTCTTTGTTGTTCTGCCCGAGAGTCATTGTTTTCGCTCCCCTTCCTGTGTGAAAATTAGCAGGCGTAATCATCGATAGACTAGTTATTTCCCCATACTTGCTCATATGTCTCTTCTTTGAAACCCACGGTTACTGTTTTTCCATCGGATACCAACGGCCGCTTTATCAGCATACCGTTGGAAGACAGCAGTTTAATTTGATCTTCCACTGGCATGGACGGCAACTTATCCTTAAGCGCCAATTCTTTGTATACCTCGCCGCTCGTGTTAAAAAACTTCTTTAACTCCAGCCCGCTAAGCTCTACCATTTCGGAAAGTTCGGACGGCCCGGGCGGGGTTTCCTTAATATTTCTCAAGTCCAGATGATGTCCCTGGGCTTCAAGCCACTTTACGGCCTTGCGGCAGGTGCCGCAGGGCGGGTATTGATACACGATCAAATCACTCATCAAAAATGCTCTCCTTCACTTACTGATTCTCCGCATTCCAGTTTCTGCAGCAATGCTTCCATATCCGCAGGAAGATGTGCCTGAAAAAGCAACGCTTCTCCCGTCAGAGGATGTTGAAAGCCGAGCTCCGAAGCATGAAGCGCTTGCCGGCCGATAACTTCATCCAGCACCGAAGCGGAGGTTGCTAAATGCTCCATTCCGCCTGCTTCACTCCAAGTATAGAGCTTGTCCCCAATCAACGGATGGCCGATCGAAGTCATATGGACGCGGATCTGATGGGTCCGGCCCGTCCCCAGGCGCAATTCCACCAGCGCTCCAAGCCCGTAACACGCGACGACTTTGTAATAAGTCAGCGCCGGATATCCGGTCGGGGTAACTATGCGCCGATGAGGCTCCTGCGGATCACGGTCAATCGGGCCGTCCAGAACGCCGTCACCAGGTTTTGGACAGCCGTGCACGAGTGCCGTGTATTTCTTGGTCACTTTGCCCGCGATCAGTTGCTCGGAGATATGCTGATGTACATATGCATTTTTGGCTATCGCAATCAGCCCGCTCGTTTCCTGATCCAGGCGGTGAACAGGCCGAAAACGAACCCTTTCGCCCTTTTCCTTCCAATAATGCACTACCCCGTTGGCCAAGGTGTCGGTATAATGTCCATGGGTCGGATGGACAATGATACCCGGCGCTTTGTTCACGATCAATAACGCAGCATCTTCGTATACAATTTCAAAGTGAATCGGCTGCGGTAGAATGTCCTCCGACGTTTCCTGCTCCAGCGAAATGGACACGATATCCCCCACCTTCACCGGAACGCTGATAAACACCCGTTCCCCGTTCAGCATGACGCCCCGGTCGGTCAACTTGATGCGGGACAACAACTTCCGTGATACCCCCAGCTTGCGCTGCAGTACGGTTTTTAACAGCCATCCGTGTTCTTGTTCGGTAACTTTATATGAAATCGGATCATAATAAACGGTCATGATTTTCTGCCAAACACCTTCGCACTGCGCACATATTCTACATCTGGGGTTTGCTGCCGGACATTGGCCGTCCTGGCTGCCGCGAAGAAGAAGTCGGACAGGCGGTTCAAATATTTTACAGCTTCCGCATTGATCTCCGACTGGCGGCTTAAAGTTACGGCCCGTCGTTCGGCACGGCGGCAAACGGTCCGACATACATGCAGCGTAGAAGCCAGCATCGTCCCGCCAGGCAGTATGAATTTTTCCAGCGCCGGATTTTCTTCTTCATACCGGTCAATCCAGGTTTCCAGGCGTTCGGCCATTTCGGCGCTAACCTTAAACCGGCGTTCATCGGCCTTGGCATAAGCCAGGTCGGAACCGCAATCAAACAGTTCCTGTTGGATCTGCTGCAAATCTTCTTTCAAGTCGGCAAACAAGGCTTGATCCGCATAGCTGCCGGCCAGCCCGACAAAACTGTTCAATTCGTCAATCGTTCCGTAAGCTTCAACCCGATCGTCATCCTTATATACTCTTCCGCCAATGACCGAAGTTTGCCCCTGATCACCGGTACGTGTATAAATACTCACAAACCTAACCCCCTTTTTCCTATTTTCAAATATACCATAAAAATAAAAAAGAAGATCCTTGAAGGATCTTCTTTGGGAAAATACGGTCTATTCCAAAACTGCAATTATTTATTCTTCCGGTTGTTTCTCATAAACTCATTAATTTTCAGATCCAGCAAGCTGCTGATTTCAATTACGATATCCGAAGTAAACGAATTTTCCTGCTGGAACAACTTTTCCATTTTACTGCGCAGCAAATGGATTTCATCTTCCAAGGAAACTGCTTGTGGTGAAGTTCCGCGACTGATTTCGTCTATCCATTGATTCGATTCATTGCCCGTTGCGCTCACAATACCAGCTAGTTCGTAAGGCAAATTGTACTCACCACAACCCAAAAGTGATCCCTCCCTGAGAAACTAAACCCTCTTCCAAAATAAAATTATACCATGTCAATTGGACAGTGATCAATTAATATATGAAAGAAATGTTAATTAGCCCCATTTTCCCGGTTAGGTACTATTGGCTCAGCCCTGTTTCAATTTATGAATGAATTGTCCCATCCGATGCAACGCTTCGCTAAGCTGAGTAACGGAAGTCGCATAGGAACAGCGGAGAAAACCTTCGCCTCCCGCTCCGAAAACATTGCCGGGTACGGCCGCGACTTTGGACTCCATCAACAATCGGGTAGCAAATTCATCCGAGCTTAGGCCGGTAGACTCGATACTCGGGAAGGCATAAAATGCGCCTTGTGGTTCATGGCAGGTCAGCCCGATATCACGCAATCCTTGAACGATCAATCTTCTCCGCTGATTGTAGGATTCAACCATATGGTCTTTCTCCTCCAATCCGTTCTTGAGCGCTTCAAGCGCGGCAACCTGGCCCATGACCGGAGCGCACATGACCGTGTATTGATGGATTTTCAACATCGCATAGATCAAATCCGGATGGCCGCAGGCATAACCCATCCGCCAACCCGTCATGGCAAAAGCCTTGGAAAATCCGTTGACCAGAATTGTCCGGTCTCTCATGCCGGGAATGGATGCAAAGCTGACATGCTTCTCACCATAGGTTAATTCCGAATAGATTTCATCGGAAATTACGATAAGATCATGCTCTTCCACGATTTTCGCGATCGGAAGCCAATCCTCGTAACTCATGATCCCGCCGGTCGGATTGCTCGGGTAGTTCAAGATCAGAACTTTGGATTTCGGCGTGATTTTAGCCTTAAGCTGATCGGCTTTCAATTTAAAGTTGTCTTTGGCGAAGGTTTCGATCTCCACGGGAATACCGCCGCCAACTTCGGTAATCGGCGAATACGATATATAGCATGGTGCGGGAACGAGAATCTCATCTCCCGGTACGATTAGTGCGCGCAACGCCAGATCAATGGCCTCACTTGCTCCTACGGTCACAAGGACTTCATCTTTCGGGTTATATTTAACGTCATAGCTGTTATACAAGTATTCCGCAATCGCTTCACGAAGCTCGGGCGTACCCGCGTTGCTCGTATAGCTTGTGAATCCCCGTTCCAGCGAATAAACGCATGCTTCCCGCACATGCCAAGGAGTAATGAAGTCAGGCTCCCCTACCCCAAGTGTAATAATATCCTTGTTTCCGCTGGCGAGGTCAAAAAAGCGGCGAATGCCCGAGGGTTGTATCTCTCTAACCCGTGGTGCCAAGTAAGAAGTCATGGATCTGCCCGTCTGCTCTGCCTGTCCTTGTGAATTTACACTCATAACATTACTTCCTTTACGGAGATATCATCAGGCGGCGGTCTTCTTCCGGATCTTCAAAGATGATGCCGTCCTGTTTATATTTTTTAAGAATAAAATGCGTTTTCGTCGAAAGCACGGACTCAAGCGGAGACAGCTTGTCGGAAACAAAGCTGGCCACTTCCTTTAGATTGCGCCCTTCCACTTCGACCAGTAAATCGTAAGCTCCGGACATTAGATAGACGGACATGACCTGGGGGAACAAATAAATCCGTTCCGCGATCGCCTCAAAGCCTCTGCCGCGTTCCGGCGTAATTTGCACCTCGATCAAGGCGGTCACTTTCTCGTCATCCAATTTGCTTGAATTGACCACGGTCGCGTATTTAACGATAACATGATCCTCTTCCAGCTCCGTAATGGCAGCCGCGACTTCTTCCGAAGATACGCCCAGCAAGGTTGCCAGCAATTTCGGATCCCGGCGGGCGTCCTCTTTCAGGAGATCCAGCACTTTCAGCTTCAGTTCGCTCAATTGTTTCATGCTTCACCCTCCAGCGCTGTTCCGGCGGGCCGTCATAACGACGGTCCACGGAATCTAAATTTAATATTAATATTACATGAATTTGTGCATCCTGCAAAGAAAAACGTCCGCTCATGGAAGATTCCCACGGAGCGGACGTTTCGGGTTAATCCCTTATATTACAATCAGGCTTGACTAAATGTAGCGTGGATTTTGTTGTTGCACATTGGTTTGGTGATATGCAACATTCGACGGATGGAGATAAGGGTTATTCTGGGCCGAACGCTGCTGCACAAACTGATGTACCTTTTGATGAGTTTGTTCCGACTCCTGAATCTTTTTATCGATTTCCTGACGGGAGGCGCTGGCGGGAGCGGAATATACCTTATTTTGCTCAAGCAGCATGTACAGATCGCCCTGAAGTCTTAAAGTACTGTCCGTCAATTCGGCAAAGGTGCGTCTGATCGAGGGGCAGGACGATTCCGTTGTTGCCGTTGTGTATTCCCTTACGGTGCGCCGGAGGTCGGCAAGGATAATTTTCAACAGGTCGTTCTCGGGCAATTGCTCCGTGCTGGATGGTAGGTTCACAAGATTTCCTCCTAAAGTAATTGTTATTGGATTTCGTTACTGAGCCTGAGTCGGAGCAAGATGCTGATGCTGTTTCATAGCATTGATCAGTGTGTGCATATGGTGTTCGTGGACATGCATATGCTCCGTAATGGCTTGTCCGAATTGGGGATTTGTCGAGACGGCAGCCGCGGCCGCACACATCTTGATCAGCATGTCTTCATTTGCTATGGAATCCGCAATATAATTGACTTCTTTGCCGGACAATGGCTTCATTTGCATATAGTTCATTTCATTCTCCTCCTGGTTGTGTGTTGCATTCGGGCATATTATGTCCTGCCAGTTTATTTTTATTAGGCGATCGATGATTATACTTATGGCGTCTCGGTGAATATTGGATTAGGGGAGAGAACAAGGAGGGACCATCCTATGAAATTACATACGGGCAAATATGCATGGAACAAAACGATGACTACGGTTCCCCGCTATCCGGCCTTGGAGGGAGATATCTCATGCGATTGCCTCGTCATCGGAGGCGGCGTCAGTGGAGCTCTATGCGCTTATCTACTAAGCGAACAGGGCATTGAGACCGTTTTAGCGGAAAGAGGAGACATCGCCTCAGGCAGTACACTCGTTAATACCGGCATTCTGCAATATGCAAACGATAAAACCTTGACCTCATTTATTCATACTTTCGGCGAAGAAAAGGCGGTTCATTTTTATCGGTTATGTCGGGATGCACTTGTCCATATGAAAGAAATTAACCGGAGCATGGGCCCGGACCTGCCGCTACAGGAGAGAAACAGTCTTTACCTCGCGAGTACAGATGAAGACGTAACATCATTGAGGGAAGAATATGAGAATTTGAAAAAGTACGGCTTTCACGTAGCATGGTGGGACGAGAACGAAATTGCCGACAAATTCCCGTTTCGCAAACCCGGGGCCATTTATACGCAGGGCGATGCCGAGATCAATCCGTTCGCCTTCGTTCACAGCCTGCTGAAACGCTCGGAATCCTTAGGCTTGCAAACCTTTGAGCATACCCCGGTTACCGGCTGGGAATTCGGAAGCGATGGGGTAACATGCCGTTCTGGGCGCTACACGATCCATACCAAACATGTCATTTTCGCGACGGGCTATGAAACGCAGTTGCTTAAAAAGGAACCCGGTGCGTCATTAACCAGCACTTATGTGGTGGTGACGGAGCCGGTGGACCATTTTGATGATTGGCATGAACGCTGCCTGATCTGGGAAACCGCCCGCCCTTACCTGTATATGAGGACGACGCCCGATGGACGGATTATGGCCGGAGGCCTTGACGAGCCTTTGCCCGGCGGAGTACTCAAGGAGGGCCGGGAAATCCACAAATCGCGCGAGATATTGAGTTTAATCCATAGCATGTTCCCGGAAAAGGCAGCGCTACGGGCCGATTACTCCTGGGGAGCCGTGTTCGGGGAGACACGGGACGGATTGCCTTATATCGGCACTCACCCGGACTATCCTCATTGCTTCTTCCTCGAAGGTTATGGAGGAAACGGCACCGTATGCAGCATGTTGGCCGCGGAAATGATTACCGATGTGCTGAGCGGCAAGTGCCGCAGCGATATGGAGCTGTTTGAGCTGACCAGAAGCACCAAGCCTTCGCCCTGATTGACCCTGAAAATTCTGTCTCCAGCTATTGCAGCGTGATAACATCTAGCACAACAAGCGGTTCCGGAGGCATAAGGCGCTTTAGGCGGTATCAGGCGTATCGGCATGAGGCTTGAACAATTTACGAATGGCAATCCAGCTTAAAATTGGCGATGCACCTAGTCCCAGCATCAGCCAAGTTACCGTCGTCATACGAGGAAACCAGCCGAATACGACGATGAACAGAAGCGTACCGGCCAACCTTCCGGACATAATGCTCAATTCCCGGAGCACGATCAACTCCACTCGCTGCTCCACCGTGTCTTCGCTTTTTCCGATCAAGTCGAAAACCGAGGAAATGACCGGGAGTAAATAGAGCGGCATAAACAGAGAGGTACCGATCCCGAAGAACATCAGCGAAAAATAATTTACGTTCCAAAGCAGCGGGACGATGACCGCGGTAATTAACATTGCTCCGATCAACATGCCGGCATACCTGTAACGGATATGGAGCCATTTGCCCACCGCCCAGAAGCTGACCAGGGATACGAGTGATGTAACAAATGAAAATTGTCCCACCTTCCTCTCAGCGGATGTGCTGATGAACACCAGCAAAGTACCCAAGAACGAAAAAACTCCCTCTCTCAGTCCATGCGCGGCCGAAGCCGGTACGGCGTGCCGCCAGGGACTATCTTTCTCAAAGTGACGAAAAGGCTCCAGCCAGTGGTACGGACCTCCTTTTTTTCTCTTTTTCAGCCAGAAGCTAAGCAGGATTCCGATCCCGTAAATAATGAGGGAAACCGTAAATATGACGCGATACCCGAGGTCGCCTTTCATCACCGAAATGATCCAGCCGGAAGTCCATGGACCCAAAATGCCGATCACCGATCCTAAAATTCCGATCCATCCGTTGAACAAATCCCGGGTATCGACATCGGTTACTTCAAAATAAACAACATTGAATGCCAGCCAAAACAGCCCCGATCCGATGCCGAACAAAAAACCAAGCGGCCAGATGTAATCGACCGTATGCGCTCCAGCCCAAAGCACGAGCAAATAAAATATTCCCGAAACGACGATGCCCAGCCGAAGGGAAACCATTTTGTCCCGCTCCTTCACCCATTTGCCGGCGATCCAGAACGTGAGTCCCAGTGCAAGCTGCTGGCTGAAAGTGAACCATCCGATCATCGCAAAATCTTGTTTTACCTTCCAAAGGTAGACGTTCAGGAATGTTCCCGACAACGCCCCTGCCAAAACAAATAAGCCATTGACGGCCAGTAGCAGCTTGGATTGGCCGTTAAGGTTGCTCTTCATGCATTTTGCCCCTCCAACGATTTAAGTGTACCTGTAAGATACCCAATCTGCGGGGAAGCATGAATTCCCTGGCAAAGCAATGAAAAAGGAGCCTCCCTGCTCGTCATGGTACATGACTACGGGAAAGCTCCATATTTTCGGAATCAATCTTTGCTAACGGTACGAATTAACGCATTCCGGTCTTCCTCCGACAGGAAGGAGCCTACATGGAAGCAGGCGGTGCATACATAAACATTAAGCTTTGCTGCTTGTTTTAGAAGCGGCTCTTTTAATCCTTCCGGAACGGCCGGGATATAATCAGGCCCCAGCGAACGGGTCCCCGCAAACATCATATATTCCCGGCAATGTGGGCATTCGGGAACTTCTTCCTGATGGTCCAGAATCTTCTCGACACCGGACTCATAAGCAAGCAGATCTCCACCAGCCGCCCCAAAAGCCTCCAGTCGCCGGATCGCGTTCAGATGGTTCTCATCATCCTCTTCCCAGATCCCGAGGCCATCTTCCTCCGGCTCATCGTCCTCCTCAATTTCCTCATCCGAACCAAGCGCAATATTCAATGTACGGTAGCCCTTAAGTTCATTGTGGCAGTAAGGACATTCCTCTTCGGGTCCCAGCTCCTCATCCCATACGATTTCCGTTTGACACCAGGGGCAAATCGTTGTATCCATGTCAGCCCTTCCTTCCTTTTTTATAAATTAAGACACGCCTTCTCGAACTTCATCAGGCATTCCACAAGAAGATAATCCCGGCAGCCAAAAACAACACGGCCGCCACAAATAAAACCCTGACCAGGTTTTTCAACATGCCAGATTCCTCCTAAGCGATACAGGCTCCGATCACATAGGATACCGAAACCGAGACGGCCATGGCAATAAAGCCCACCGCCACATTTCCCTCGGCGATCTCCTTGTCGATCCGAAAGACCGGAGTCACAAACTCAAACATAATGTAAGCCAGAAACAGCAGGAATGCTCCGACAAAAGACCAGGCCATGAACTCGTAGATGGTTGAACGTGCGGTCGCAAACCGTAAAATATTGCATAGGGCAAAAATTTTCCCGCCTGTGGCGAGCGAAGCAGCCAAGTTCCCCCGTTTGATCTCATGCCAGCAGCGATACCTCGTTACAAGCTCAAAGCAGGAAAGAAACACAATCAGTTCGACTACCGCTACGGAAAAATATCCGGCCATAAGTCCGATAGGCTGTTCCAATAGCGGATCAATGGTTCCTTTCAATCCGTTCTCCTCCCCGTCACTTCAGTTCGGCCACCGTTACTCCGGTACCGCCTTCCCCGTAATTTCCGAGACGATAACTCTTTATGTGCTTATGTTTGCGCAAATAATCGGAGATGCCGGTGCGCAATATCCCCGTGCCTTTGCCGTGAATAATATAAATCTGTCCCAGGTTGGCCAGATATGCCTCGTCGATGAAGCGGTCGACTTCAATGAGCGCTTCCTCCAGATTGGCTCCGCGCAAATCGAGTTCGCCCCGGACCTGGTCATCCCGGGTCCGTTTCACGTTCGCTACCGTCCGTTGAGCCGGTTTCGAAACCGGAGCGGAACCAATCAGTTCCAGGTCGTCTAATGTTACTTTCATCTTCATGATTCCCAGTTGTACGACAGCATCTTTGCTGCCGGCCAGCTCTACGACATGTCCCTTTTGATTGAGGCTGTATACCATAACCTCATCTCCAGGCTGTATTTGCCGCGGCGGTTTGGCCGTTTTTCGACCAGCCGTTTTCTTCCTTTGCTGCGGCTCGGCTTCATCCAACTGTTTGCGTGCGGCGATCAATTTATGCTCCTTCACAGAAGCGCCTTCCTCGAGCGCCAGCTTCCTCAAGTCTTCGATGATCTTCTCGGCCTCGCCCCGGGCTTTGACGATAATCGCCCTAGCCTCTTCTTCGGCTTTTTCCAGCCTGCGGTCTCTTTGCTGTTCGAGCTTTTCCAGCTCCGCCGCGTGCCGGCCGCGCAAAGCTTCCAGATCCTTGCGCAGCTTTTCTGCGGTTTCGCGCTCCTGCTCCGCGACGTTGCGGTTTTCCTCCAGCGAGGCGATCATATGCTCCACTCGCTGGTCTTCTTCCTTCACCTCACCGCGGGCATAATTCAAAATGGCGCCTGGGAGTCCAAGCCGCTCGGCGATCGCAAACGCGTTGCTTCGGCCCGGAACCCCGACCAGTAGCCGGTAAGTCGGACTCAGCGTCGCCACGTCGAACTCCATGCTCGCGTTGATGACGCCCTTGCGTTCATAAGCATAGGCCTTCAGCTCGCTGTAATGTGTGGTCGCTACCATACGGCAGCCTAAAGAATGAATATGTTCCAGAATCGCAATGGCGAGCGCGGAACCTTCCGCCGGATCCGTGCCTGCTCCAAGCTCATCAAGCAAAACGAGACTTTTCGTGGTCATTTTACTCAGGATCGAAATGATATTGGTCATATGGCTTGAAAAAGTACTGAGGCTCTGCTCGATACTCTGTTCATCCCCGATATCGGCATAAATGGCGTCAAAGACGCACAATTGGCTGCCTTCCTCCGCTGGGACGAACAAACCGGACATCGCCATCAGACTAAGCAGACCGATCGTTTTTAGCGTGACCGTCTTTCCGCCGGTGTTCGGCCCGGTCACGATGATGCTAGAATACTGGTTGCCCAACTCCACATCGATCGGAACAACCTGTTCCGCCGGGATCAAAGGATGGCGCCCGCGTCTTAGCTTCATGAATCCGCGGTCATTCATCCGGGGCAGTGTCGCTTTCATCTGCCGGGCTATACGCGCTTTCGCAAACATGAAATCAAGCTGGGCAAGCACATCGCTGTCGTATAACAGCAACTCTGCCTGCTCGCCGACCTGGGCGGTAAGCTTCTGCAGAATCACTTCAATTTCCCGTTCTTCCTTCAACCGTGTTTCCCGCAGTTTATTGTTCATGGCCACGATCGATTCAGGCTCGATAAACAGCGTCGCTCCGGAACCGGACTGATCGTGCACAATGCCGCCGAAATGTGATCTGTATTCCGCCTTCACGGGAATGACAAACCGGTCACCGCGAATCGTAATCAGCTGATCCTGCAGCATTTTCGAAATGCTGGAGGATCGGATCATCGCATCCAGCTTTTCCCGGATACGCACCTCTCCGCCCCGCAGCTCCCGGCGAATTTGCGCAAGCTCCGCACTGGCGGAATCCAGCACTTCCGCGCTGTCATCGATGCAGCGCTTGATCGCCTCTTCCAGCGTTTTCTGTTCGCTCAGCGCATCGCTAAGCGTAAACAGCAGCTCGATGGGATGATCTTCATGCATCGCCGACAAATAACGCTTAATCCGGCGCGATCCTTCAAGCGTGGTTGCCACGCCGAGCAATTCATGTGGATTCAGCGTACCCCCGATCCGTGCACGCTTAACGGCCGGAGTGATATCCACGATGCCTCCGAACGCCGGATATCCTTTTAACCGGTCCACGGTAAAGGCTTCTTCCGTCCCCTGCAGCAGTTGCTTGACTTCCTCAAGTCCGGTAACGGGGGACAACGCTTCGGCTGCCGCCCTGCCGAGCGGCGTCTGCGTATATTTGGTTAATTGCTCTATAATTTTTCGGTATTCCATCGTTTTTAAAATTTTGTCGTCCAAGTACGTTCACAACTCCCCTCGGGCTATGATCTCATTATAGCGAAACCGGCCATTTTTCGCCATTTCGCATGGTTTACACATAAAACGGGACTGCACGGAACATCATAAGTGGGAATTAGGACAATCATCTTTGTCAAAAGGAGGCCAAGTGCCATGAATTTTCTGGGACATGTAGTACGATTCATCGTCTCAGCCCTCGTATTGCTTGTTGTAGGCTGGCTTGTTCCGCAATTCAGTATCGGCGGCTTCGGCAGCGCCCTGATGCTTGCGCTCGTCATTGCCTTGCTGGGTTGGGCCATTGAAGGTATTTTCGGAAAAAAAGTTACCCCGTTCGGACGCGGCATCGTTGGTTTCATCACCAGCGCACTGGTGATTTGGCTGGCACAGTTTATCGTATCCGGTGTATCCGTCTCCATGATCGGAGCCCTTCTGGCCGCATTGGTTATCGGGATTATCGACCTGTTTATCCCGGTATCCACTCCCTTTGAAGCCGGGAAAGATTAATCCCTCTGCCTGGACTTTAAAGTTATAGATTCAAATCCGTGATCCGCCCGGCTTTCTGCGCTTGGCGGATCATCCGCTTGAAAAGAAGATGTTCACGAAATCTCCAAACCTTGCTTTCATCGATTTTGTTCATCTACGATATAATATTCTTGAAATTGTCATAAAAATTTTATATCGTGGGTGATTATCGTGAAAAAGACGGTTGCATTTCTGATATCCTCCGTTCTCTTGTTGGTTTTGGCAGCTTGTGGAAGCGGTTCTGGATCAAACAGCAGTGCTGAAGTAAGCAATGTTAAGCCGGAAGCTGAACTGGTGATCGAAGCTACCAACTATACATTCGACCAGAACGAGTACCATTTAAAGAAAGACGTACCCGTGAAGATTACTTTCAAAAGTTCGGAAGGAAATCACGGAATGCTGGTCCCTGGCCTAAAGCTTCAGCTTAAAGGCAAGGAAGATTCCGCCGTGATCATCCCTAAAGAGACAGGGGAATTCGAATTATCCTGCTCGGTAATGTGCGGAACCGGCCACAGCGCCATGATCTCAAAAATTATCGTAGAATAAGAGAATAGAGCCCCCGGCGAAAGACGCCAGGGGCTCTTTTATATGAATGGACTGGCAAAACCCGATGCGCGGATTAATTCTGGTCCTGCTCGATCAGTTCAATCCATTCATTATATTCGGTCTGCAGCTTTGCATAATCTTCCCGTAGACGCTTATATTCTTCCTCTTTATCCTGCACTTTCTCCCGCTCCAGTTCACGCTCCGCCTGAAGCAAGCGGTACTCGTGGGATACGATCTCAAAGCTTTCCGAAACTTGCCGCAATTCCTCGGCGATGCGATCCTTCTCTTGCTCAAGTTCGCGATAATCGGTAGACAGGTTCAATACCTGCTCGCCTCCGCTCGCGCACTCCTGCTGCCATTCCGCCAGTTGACGCTGCAGTTCGGCTTCGGTTTCGCGCCAGGAAGACAGTTCCTCTTCCGCCGACTTCAGTTGCTCTCTCCATTCGCGTTCACGACGCTCGGCAGCCTGACGGGAATCGTCCTGCTCTTCGGCCAATGCAGCATATTCCTGCAGCTCTTGCTCAAGTTCCTGCAATCGTCCATTTAACCTGCCGATTTCATCTTCCAGCCGTCGCTTGTCTTCGCCAGCGGATTGAGCGGTAAGCAGCGCAGACTCTTTTTCGCGCTCCATCTGCTCAAGTCTGGTGCGAAGGGAATCAAGTTCTCCCGCCATTTTTCCGGACTTGTCCTTTTCCAGAGAAGCTCTTTCTTTGGCCGATGACAGCTCGCCGCTCACGGCACTTAGCTGCTCTTCCAGCTTTTCCGTCCGGCTGATTGCCTCTAATTGGCTGATTTCCAAACGGCTGAGTTCTTCGTTCCGTTTATCCGCGAGCTTATGCCACGAAGTTTCGTTCTGAACGGCAGCCGCAAGCTCCGAACGCAGCTTATCTTCCCGCTCCTTACCTTCTTGAAGCAGACGGGCTTGTTTCTTGGCTTCGGCATCGGCAGCCTGCAGCGTTTGTTGCGCCAGCTTATACTGCTGCTCCAGCTTCAGGCTAGTCTCCTTAGCCCGCTGTTCCGCATTCTTTGAGGCTTCTTCACGCTGCTGCGACGCTTTGAGTTGGTCGGACAGCTTCAAGCGCTCTTCCTTCTCTTTACGTATATCCTGTTCCACGTTGCGCAATTTGGTCTGCAGTTGCGTATTACTGCCGCGTTGTTCCGATAACTGCCGCTCCAGCTCTTGAATCCGCTCGGTCAGTTTCTTGCACTCCGCGTCGCGTTCTTTCAGCGAATTCTCGCTTTGGGCGACCTGCTCGGTAAGCAGCTTCTTGTCGCTTTTCAGTTGGTGATGCTCCTCCTGAAGCCCTTTATGGTCATTCTCCTGCTTCGCATGGAGCGCCTGCATCACGGAAATCTCCTGTTTAAGATCACCTTTCTCTTGCTGAACCTGTTTCAACTCGCTCTGAAGCTGTTCCGTTCTTACGGCCTCCTCCGCCATACGGACAGCCGCCAGCACCGCCAGGCGCGGGGTGTCCAGATGGGAATACATCTTGGCGATGGAACGCATTTGCTCGTCAACTCGACGGGCAACCTGCTTCATGTAGTCGGTATTGCTGCCGACAATTTTATAAGAAGTGCCGTATATTTCCACATTTACACTAATACGGTCAGGGGTATTCACAGCCAAGTGCCTCCTTCAGTCCGGGTTTGATCTCAGATGTCTGTATTTGCACGAAAGTCACATCGAATCATTACTTACAAAGAAAGATTCGATGTGACTCCGTTCAATTCCTGCTATTTTCTCAATTCTGCAGCAAAAGTTTGCTCCAGCGCCGTAATAACGGATTCATGGACTCCGGTTACCTCTTCGTCGGTCAGTGTCCGTTCCATGTGACGGTATACCAGAGAGAGGGCTACGCTCTTCTTGCCTTCACCCAATTTGCTGCCGGTAAATAGGTCAAAAACCTCGACGGATTCAAGCCATTCTCCAGCGGTTTGAGTAATCTTGGAGATAAGGGCTCCTGCTTCTACATGGCTATCCACAACGACCGCAATATCACGCTGCATCGCCGGGAAGCGTGGCAGATCCCGGTACGCTACGGTCTCGCCGGCATACTTGTACAGAGGTTCAAGCAGCAGTTCCGCGACATACGTATCATCAAGGTCCATGTCCCGTTGCAGTTCCGGATGCAGTTGTCCAAGCGTACCGATTCTCAGCCCGCCTTCCGGAGTATTCAGGTAGAGAGAAGCTGAACGTCCAGGATGGAAACCTTGAGGTTTATCGGCCTGATAGGAAACGGCGTCGCTGAGTCCAAAATATTCAAACAGACTCTCCAGAGCGCCTTTAAGATCAAAGAAATCCACCTTCTCGGACGGAGCGTTCCAGCGTTTAACTCCACGGTTACCGGTGAGCAGCAGGCCCAACGCAGGCAATTCCCGCGGCTGCTCCTTCAGGTGCTCATCCTTACCATGGAACACAGTACCGATTTCGAACAAAGCAAGATCGTCGTGCTTACGGTTCCGGTTATACTGCGCCATATCGACCAATCCCGGCAAAAGACTGCCACGCAGTACGCTGCGGTCCTCGCTCATCGGCATCGCCAGTTTCACCTCATATCCGCCATCACCAAGCACAGGAAACTTGCCGCCGGCCCCTTCCCGGATAAAGGAATAACCCATTGTCTCCTGCCAACCGCCGTGTACAAGCAGACCGCGCAGTGCACGCCGCAAAGCTTGCGGCTTAGTATAGCCCCCGGCAGTCGACGGTCCCTCGATCATCGTAACCGGAATATTGTCATACCCGTATAGACGGGCGATTTCTTCAATCAGATCCACGTCGCGGGTAATGTCTCCACGGCGGCTCGGGACGCGAACTTCCAGCGCATTCCCTTCCAAATCGCCGCAGTCAAAGTGCAAACGAATTAAAAGAGCTTTCGTTTCCAGGGTCGAAATATCCGTGCCCAGATAGGCGTTCATTTTATCCAGCGATAAAGTAATCGTGCGGTCCTGAGGTTCAGCTGTAACTGACTGAACTACGCCCTCCAGCACTTTACCGCCGGCGAAATTCACCATCAGCGATGCCGCGCGGTCTAGTGCCGGAAGCACTCTGGCAGGGTCTACTTCCTTTTCGAACCGCAGCGATGCCTCGGAACGGAGACCGAGCTGACGCGACGTTTTACGTACGGAACCGCCGTCGAACTTGGCCGACTCCAGCACGATGTTCGTTGTGGTTTCCGTCACTTCAGAATCCAGTCCACCCATTACGCCGGCCAATCCTACGGGCCGGTCTTCGCCGTCCACGATTAACAGCGCTCCCGCCTCAAGCTTACGTTCCTGTCCGTCCAGCGTGACCAGGGTCTCGCCTTCTTTGGCTTCGCGTACGCCGATGGCGTTCCCGGCGATCTTATCGGCATCAAAAGCATGGAGTGGTTGCCCATACTCCAGCATTACATAATTCGTAATGTCCACGATGTTGTTAATCGGCCGGACGCCCGCCGCCATCAGGCGGCTTTGCATCCAGAGCGGCGAGACGCCGATCTTCACGCCCGAAATATACCGGACCGCATAACGGTTGCACAGATCCGGGGATTGTATACTTACCGAAATCCGGCTCTTCGCCGGTTCAGCCACTTCGATCAGTTCTTTCTCCGGATGAGGAAGCTTCACGTCCCGGCCCAAAATCGCGCCGACTTCATAAGCGGCCCCAAGCATGCTTAGGCAATCCGAGCGGTTCGGCGTCAGGTCGAAATCCAGTACCTGATCGTCCAGGTGCAGCAGTTTTGTGACCGGAGTGCCGATCTCGCTGTTTTCAGGGAGAACAAGAATGCCTTCCTGTTGTTCCTTCGGCAGCAATTTATCGTTGAGGCCAAGTTCTTTGGCCGAGCAAATCATACCTTGCGAAGGAATGCCGCGAAGCTTCGCCTTCTTGATTTCCAGCCCGCCCGGAAGCTTTGCCCCGACAAGGGCGACAGGCACCTTCTGCCCGGCGTCCACGTTTTTCGCGCCGCAAACGATTTGCAAGTCTTCCTCTTCGCCGGCATCGACGATGCAGACGTTCAATTTATCGGCATCCGGATGCTTTTCCTTGCTTTTCACGTAACCGACAACAACTTTAGTAACTCCTTTATTCCGTTCCTCGACCGAGTCGATTTCGATGCCGGAACGCGTAATCATCTCGGCAAGCTCCGGAATATTCACATTTTCCAGCGAAACATATTGTGATAACCATTCGGTTGATACTTTCATGTCAATTCCCCTTCCTTTTCCGTGGCCTAGACTCTGGCAAACTGCTGCAGGAAACGCAGATCGTTATTGTAGAAGTGGCGGATGTCGTCGACGCCGTATTTCAACATCGCGATCCGCTCAACGCCCATTCCGAACGCGAAGCCGCTGTATTGTTCCGGATCGTATCCGCTCATTTCCAGCACGCGCGGATGAACCATCCCGCTGCCCAAAATCTCCAGCCAGCCGGAGTGCTTGCATACCCGGCAGCCGTTTCCTCCGCATTTCACGCAGGTAACGTCAACCTCGACGCTTGGCTCGGTGAACGGGAAAAAGCTTGGGCGAAGGCGAATTTGCGTATTCGCTCCAAACATCTTGCGGGTGAATTCCAGCAGCGTCCCCTTGAGATCGCTCATCCGAATTCTTTTGCCGACCACGAGGCCTTCGATTTGATGGAACTGGAAGGAATGGGTCGCATCATCGTCATCGCGGCGGAATACGCGCCCCGGACAAATCACCTTGATCGGAACTTCGCCTTTCATGTCTTCCATCGTGCGGACCTGAACCGGAGAAGTCTGGGTACGCATCAGCAAATCTTCGGTCAAATAGAAAGAGTCTTGCATATCTCGGGCCGGATGGTTCTTCGGCAAATTCAGCGCCTCGAAGTTGTAATAGTCCGTTTCCACCTCAGGACCTTCCGCGATCTTGTATCCCATCCCGATAAAAATGTCTTCAATCTCCTGAATGACCTGGTTCAGCGGATGCACGGCACCCTGCTTAAGCGGTCGTCCGGGCAAGGTAACGTCAACCTTCTCGTCTGCGAGCCGGCTCTCGGTCTCTTTCCGCTGGAAATCGTTCTGCTTCTCTTCGATCAACGCTTCGATCACTCCGCGCACTTCATTGGCCACTTGGCCGATCACCGGCCGTTCCTCGGCGCTAAGCCCGCCCATACCGCGAAGAATCTCGGTGAGGGCGCCTTTTTTACCCAGATATTTGACCCGCAGGTCGTTGAGATGAATGGCATCGGCCGCTTTGCCAAGCTGCTCCATCGCCTCGTGTTTGAGTGCCTCCAAAGTTTCTTTCATCGACAAATCCCCCTTAAGCTTTATAAATCAGTGTTGGTCCAAAAAACAAAAAAGGCCCCTTCTCCCGGAAAGGGACGAAAAGACCGTGGTACCACCCTTGTTAGAGTCTCCATAACCCGCTGCCGGAAGCCTCAAAACAGACTTCCCAAAGGATAAGACTCTCACTTTATCGGCGTAACGGGCCGTAGCCGGTATCCTCTACTGCACCGCTGACTGCCGGTTAGCGGCTTAGCGGGGTTCAAGGAACTGCTCCGGAGCGAACTTCAGCAGCCTGATTCCGTAGAGACGCTCTCAATCACTGACGTCTCCTCCCTGTAAGGAGGCTTCTGCCTACTCTTCTCCATCATTGCATTAACTTTTTGACTTACCTGATATTATATGCAAAGTTTTGTACAATGGCAAGCTGTAACGGTCAACCGCGGCATCTGCGGAAAACCGCCGATTTATTGATTCCGACCAGCCGGTACCTGTACAGCTCCATCGCTCATCGCCAGTAACCGTCCATTCCGCGTATTTTGGATATCAATCTAGTTGTGGTATCGTATAGAATAATTCCGATTTGATTAATAAAAAATGCAACTTGAGGAGATATACCAACTATGAACGGAACTGTACGCAAAAATATTGCCCCGGGTCTCACCGTCGACATCGTGCTGAAAAAAGACCAGCCGACGGGACGACTTACGCGCGGCATCGTCAAAGATATTCTGACCAACTCGCCGAATCATCCCCACGGGATCAAGGTCCGGCTGCAAGACGGCCAGGTAGGGCGCGTCAAAGCCATCATCCCGGACGGAAGCAAATAAACCGGCCTCGCAAACGCCATATAAATGCTGAAAGGACAGCCCGCAGGCTGTCCTTTTTCTGAAAAATATATAAGCTGAATCTCATCCCTGGGCGCCTCGTCCGTTATTAGTCGAGCTCCGCATCCCCTTGTACTCGGGGATTACCGGTCTGATCCAGACGGGCTTCTTCCTTCTTCAATGTATCCCGTACCTGTTCCGTATCCTGGACCTCCCGTTTATGAATCTCCACCTCACCGGTCACGACCGGAGTCTTGTTGACTTCCACCCGCTCCTCCGTGACCGGGATGCGGATCGTTTCATCACGGCCTACCGGCTCGCCTGCCGCCTCGTCATGGATCGCTTTTTTCTCGATTACCACTTCCTCGCGGCTAACCGGCACATTGATCGTCCGCTGTTCTTCAACTACTTCTTTACGCAAATTTACTTCACCGGTAGTTTCCCGGGTTTTCGAAATGTCGAGTTGTTCCTCGTGCAGTCGCATCGTGCGATCCTCACTGTTGTAATCTCTATCCTGCCCCTGCGGGCGGTCCAGCGTCGCCATTTCCTGGTAAAAGGTACCTGCCGGTTCCCGGGTTTCCTGCATCTTTTCTTCAGACACGCTGCGATCCATCCCGTTATTATCGTATCCATCACGATAATTGTGGGCATTCAGGGAATGGTGGTCCCGGAATACGTTATAAACCTGTCTTTCCTGTGTATCGGTCGCATCTACCATAACAAGAATGCGCCCATGCTTGACGAAGTTGTTATATTCTTCCGCTTCATTCTCGGGAATACCGAGACCGACCAGACCGCCTACCAGTCCTCCGGCTCCGGCACCTACAGCCGCTCCCGTCAACGTTGCCGCGATCGGTCCTGCAGCGATGATAGGCCCGATCCCGGGAATAGCTAGCGCGCCCAGGCCCGCCAGCAAGCCTGTTACGCCGCCCAAAAGCCCGCCTGTGGCAGCCCCCGTGGCAATTCCTTCAGGCGCTTTCGTTCCTGTCTCGTCATGAATAGAATTGATATCGTCTTTATTTCGCCCGATGACGGAAATATCATCGGAATCGTAACCAAGGCCTTGCAAATCCCGAATCGCATTAGAAGCATCCTTCTCCGAAGCAAAAACACCAACTATTTTTTGAGCCATGTCAATTACCTCCTGATGTGGATTGGGTTCAGAAGATAATTAACCACTAGCTTCATATTCAAACTTCCAGAATTTGTGTCGGCGCAACAAAAAAAGCCGCCATCCGGCAGCTTTATCGTAAGTATGTATGGAGCGGGTGATGGGAATCGAACCCACGCTACCAGCTTGGAAGGCTGGAGTTCTACCATTGAACTACACCCGCGTAGTGAATAATGATCATGGTCGGGACGACACGATTTGAACATGCGACCCCCTGGTCCCAAACCAGGTGCTCTACCAAGCTGAGCTACGTCCCGAAGTCCTACTGTTGAAGAGTATCTCTCGTGAAGACAAAATATAATATATCACTTTCAAAAACTCATTGCAACTGTTTTTTTGCTTAAAAAGAAAAACCTTAGCCGGCAAGCCGACTAAGGAATTCACTTTCCAGTACTCGGGCCGGAACGGGCTTGCTGAACAAGTACCCTTGACCCTCGTGACAATTCTGTCCCTTGAGGAATTCAAGCTGCTCCTCGCTCTCCACCCCTTCAGCGGTAACTTTCAACTTCAAATGGTGCGCCATAGTCGTAATCGTGGAAACGATGGCAGCGTCATTTCCGTCCAGCATTACTTCCTTCACGAAAGAGCGGTCGATCTTCAGACGGTCGATCGGCAGGCTTTTCAAATAATTGAGCGAGCTGTATCCTGTTCCGAAATCATCGATGCTAATATGTATGCCCAAACGTTTCAAGCTTTGAAGCTGGTTTAGTGCGGTTTCGATATCGAAGGTCATGCTTTCCGTGATCTCGAGCTCCAGAAATTTAGCTTCCAGCCCAACTTCTTTCAGAATCGCGTCAACCTTGTCGGCCAAATTGTACTGCCGGAATTGGCGCATCGACAAATTCACCGAGACGCAGACAGGCTCATAACCATCGAGTTGCCACTTTTTAGTATGCTGACACGCCGTTTTCAGCACCCATTCACCAAGCGGAACAATTAGTCCGGAGTCCTCGGCAAGAGGAATGAATTCATTGGGCGGAAGCAAACCCCGTTTGGGGTGATTCCAGCGGACCAGCGCTTCCATACCGACCATCTTGCCGCTTTGAAGGCTGAATTGAGGCTGGTACTCCAGAAAAAACTCGTTCCGTTCCAACGCTTTGCGCATATCGTTCTCCAGTTCAACCCTGGATTGGGTGACCTTTTTCATGGCTTCCGTATAACGGATGAATACTTGGTCATGCTCTTTGGCAT
The DNA here is from genome assembly GCF_046559655.1 of Fontibacillus forbon. Lineage (NCBI taxonomy): Bacteria > Bacillati > Bacillota > Bacilli > Caryophanales > Paenibacillaceae > Fontibacillus > Fontibacillus forbon. The sequence continues at coordinate 908,294 of NZ_JBKGFV010000002.1, forward strand.
GGTGAACGGCCATGTCGGCGTATTGAATCAACTGATCTACCGAATTTCCGTCTTCGGGAAAAATGGAAAGCCCCATGCTTAACGAAATATGATATTCCGTGTCGTCGATCATCACGGAAGGATTCACCGATACGAGCAGCTGTTCAGCGCGTATTTCCATCCCGGATTCGTCTTGAGGACTTGTAAAGATAACGGCAAATTCATCATCGCCCATCCGGAACACTTTTTCCTCGGAAAGACAGAGCCCTTCCAAACGTCCCCCTACCTCCATCAAAAGCTTGTCTCCCGCACTGTAGCCCAAGGAATCGTTAATCGCTTTAAACCTGTCGATATTGATTACTGCTACCCCCGCACGGACGGTTTCGCTCTTTCCGCCTGTTTCGAGAAGCCCATTCAGCATCTCCTTCATCCGGCGAAGGTTAGGAAGTCCCGTCAAATCATCGTGATAAGCCATATGCTTCATCTGGGCTTCAATCGCACGCTGTCCTTTATACGGTTCATCAATGGTCAAATGGTAGACACCTTTAAGCACAAAATAATAGGAAATAACGGTATACCATTCCCCGAGGACATGTACCAACCCGGAATTCCCGGGATTGCCGGACATAAGCAACGTATATCCCATCATGAGGAACAGCATAGCCCGAATTACCGTTAAGGTTGCCTTAGGGCTTTCCTTGCGATGGCGATAAAGAATGGCAAAAATACCGGCGGCGTAAAGCGCCAAAATCCCTGACAATAAAACCATTTTCCCTGCAGGATGATCTTGAAATTCAAGTAATGCGGGGAGATCCGTACGATATGTATACAGCAAGATAATTCCCGTTGCACCGATCAATGCGGCACCCAAAAAAACGAATAGTTTATGTTTCCCGGAAATTTGCCGGTCAGATGTTGAAAATATGATCAGCATTCCAGCCGCGCATAACAGATGCGAAATGATTAAAAATGCATTAGATAAGCGAAACCCCGTCTCTAAGCCAAACAGTTTGATCCCGCTCGTTCCTGCGGCATGAAGAACATTTAGTACTCCCAGGATGGAGAATAGCACCGCAGAGTACAGCCGCTGTTTTGACAACTTTTCTGTGAACAAAATCCATCCTTGAGTAAAAATAGCGAAAGATACGGCACCGCAGACTAAACCGGCCATCAACTGCAAAGTTTGCAATGATTCCGCGGCATACGGCGCTTTTCCGGTGCCGGCAGAAAGCCAAATAGCACCGAGCATCACCGCCAAACCGAATCCTCCCTGGATGATTGTTGTTCTCTCCTCTGTCCTGATTCTCATTTGTGTTCAACCCCCGGAGGTAATTATCTGTGAAGCTGTTATTATGTACAATTCAACAAGAAACGACCTTTTCCTGCCTTTTCTTTTAAAGGAATCTAAAAACTGCATGAATATTCACAAAAGTTGTTCAAAATTCATTAATTTTCACAAAAAAATAGATCAAAAACAGACAAAAGTCCGGCACGTGATCGGCCGAACTTTTGCCTCATAACGATTACTTTTTGTCAAAGCTAACTTCAGGCGTTGTCAATTTGTCATAGAAATCGACCGCCTTATCTTTATCTTCTGAAGCCCGTAGCGCCATAGCCGAACGGGGATGCTCGTCCAGCGTCCCGGTAATCATGTACGGAATCAGATAACCCCACTCCTCTTTCTCCCGAAGCGGAATAAGCAGCTGTTCCAACACGTCCAGCACCGGACGGAGTTTGTAATTCGTGTTTTTCAGATGGGTGACCAGCAGTTCGGTCGGGCAATTACCAGCCGCGCGTCCCATTCCGTATACCGAGGCATCCAAAAATTCAACGCCAAGATCGGCGGCCACCAGCGTATTGGAGAAAGCTAACTGCATGTTATTATGCGTATGCACGCCCAGCCGTTTATTCGGCAGATGGGTTTTGAATTTATTGACCAGATATTCCATGTCCTTGTAATCGAGGCTTCCGTAAGAATCTACAATATATACGACGTCGACAACGCTTTCTCTAATCATCTCAAACGCTTCAAGCAATTCGTTCTCCATCACGTTCGAAAGCGCCATGATATTTAATGTAGTTTCATATCCGCGATCATGGAAAAGCTGAACCAATTTCAACGCCTTGTCCACATCTTTGACGTAGCAGGCCACCCGGATCAGATCCAGCAGACTTTCGCTGCGCGGCAGAATATCGTTCTCATCCACCCTTCCGATATCCACCAGCGCGGACAGTTTCGTATTCCCCTTTTGCGGAATGACCTTTTTGAGAAAATCATCGTTCAAAAACCGCCAAGGTCCAGCCTGATCGGCTCCCTTCAATAGCTTGGGCGAATTCTTATATCCGATTTCCATATAATCTACGCCTGCTTCGTTAAGACCGGCGTATAGTTTTTGAACAAATTCCACGCTGAAATCCCAGTTATTAACCAGTCCTCCGTCGCGTATCGTGCAATCGACAATTTTACTTTGATTTTCCTTCATCCCTACCGATCCCTTTCCCTGTATGTTTTACTATCCATCTTACTTGAAGCGAAAACAAAAAGTAAAGATGTAACGCTGCTTTTTGTTGTGATTATTATCACGGTTCTTCTTTTCCTTTCATGATATATTGAATTGAATTTAATTGAGACTGATTCTCAATATCGAATGAGCGCTAAAGGAGTGATGTCCGTTGACACCATGCCAATGCTGTTTATCAGGTTTACAACCCGGCAATTCCGGGTCCATCTGCCGCTTCGGCAACATAGATCCCATACTCAAACGCCGTCTTGCCGATTTGGGCGTAGCGGAAGGCTCCAACATTACCGTCAAGCGCCTTTGCCTATTTGGCGGCCCCATCCTGCTCGAATGCAGCGGACAGCTTCTCGGTATCCGACAAAAGGAAGCTGCGAAGATTGAGGTGTTGGTATCATGAGCGGTGCGGCCCTTATCGGAAATCCCAACACAGGTAAAACTTCACTGTTCAACACACTTACAAGCTCTTACGAATACGTGGGCAACTGGTCCGGTGTGACGGTCGAGAAAAAGGTCGGTCACCTGAAGGACAAAAGCGGCTCGCTTACCGATCTCCCCGGCATTTACTCACTCCATCCTCTCTCAAGGGATGAAGGCGTGGCCGCTGAATATCTGGTCACCGAATCCCCGTCTTTGCTAATCAACATCGTCGATGCTTCCCAACTGGAACGGAATTTATATCTCACCATTCAACTGCTTGAATACGGAAAACCGGTCATCATCGGGTTGAATATGGTCGATGTGGCTAAAGCCCGCGGCTTGTCCATCGATATCGAAAGGTTGTCCGCCAGCCTTCGCACCGAAATTGTTCCTCTTGTTGCACGAACCGGGTCAGGCACCAAAGATCTGCTTCTGAGCATGAGCAAAGCCAAAGATACCGCTCAAACGCCTCCATTTGAAATCCATTACGGGGACATCATTGAGGAAGCGATTGTTCTTATTTCCCGGGAAGTAAGTTCAAATCTGCCCTCCTCCCCATTGCTGCCACGATGGATTGCGCTGCAAATTCTGGAGAATAATCCTGCGGTAATGAACTCGTTATCATTTCCGCCTGATATACTTGCTCGCCTTCTGAAAATTGTGGAGAATACGCAGGAGCGACTTACAAACGACAGGATTTCAGCATCACTGCAAGAGCATATCCGCTCTGTTCGTCTGGAGATCATCCACGACATTTGCGAATCGGCTGTCGATCATTCGAACCAGAAGCCTCACAGTTTAACGGAAAGAATCGATGCGTTCGCTTCCCATCCGGTCTGGGGAATTCCGATCTTCCTGCTGTTTATGTTTCTCACTTTCAAGCTTACGTTCGATTGGCTCGGAAACCCGCTATCGGATCTGCTTGACGGCTTCATATCCGGACCTTTCAGCAGCCTGGTGGAACGCGGACTTTCTGCAGTCGGGGCCTCCGAGTTTACCTATGCACTTATTATCGACGGCATTATCGGCGGTGTTGGCGGGGTTTTGGTATTCATGCCACAGATTTTCATCATGTTCCTGATTATTTCCTTCATTGAAGATTCGGGTTACATGGCGCGGATTACCGTCATGATGGACAAATTGATGGAAATGGTCGGGTTGAACGGCAAGGCGCTGATTCCGTTTATTATCGGATTCGGCTGCAATGTTCCGGCTGTCATGGCTTCGAGAAGCATCGAACAACAGAAGGAACGTACCTTGACTATGCTTCTGGTCCCATTGATGTCCTGTTCCGCCCGGCTGCCCGTATATGCGCTGTTCGCCGGTATTTTCTTCGCAAAATCACAGGCTCTGGTCGTATTATCGCTATATGTAATGGGCATTGTGCTTACCTTGCTGCTTGCCAAGCTCTTCTCCATGTTCATGTTTAAAGACAGCAAGTCATTCTTTATGGTTGAGCTGCCTCCTTACCGGATGCCGCAAGCAGTCACCCTATTCCGCAGCACATGGGAAAAGGGCAAAGGTTTCCTGCGCAAGGCCGGAACCTTTATTCTTGGCGGCTCCGTCATGATCTGGTTGTTGACCTATCTTGGTCCAGGCGGTATCGCAGCCGATATGGACGACAGCTTCCTGGCATCCATCGGCGGTTTCTTCGCATCGCTGCTGGGGCCTATCGGCTTCGGCACCTGGCAATCGGGGGCCGCGCTGGTCACCGGATTTATGGCTAAAGAAGTCGTTGTCTCCACGATGAATATCATCTATCATGTGCCGGACATGGCCGGGCTTCAGGGCCAGATCTCGGCGGCGTTCACACCGCTGCAAGCTTACAGCTTTATGGCCTTCGTTCTCCTTTATACGCCTTGTCTGGCAACCGTCGGCGTACTGCGGAAAGAAACGGCATCATGGAAATGGACGCTATTTTCCATTGCTTACGCCCTTGTTCTCGCCTATGCGGTATCGCTGATTATTTATCAAGGCGGTAAATGGATCGGGCTGACTTAGTATTGCATTCCATCGACAAAGGCTAACTTTAACTTAGGGAAAGGAGTCAGATTCAGATGGCTGATATCGTCATTATTACCATCGTATTCTCCTACGCGGCTTTCGCCTTGTACCGGGGACTCCGAAAAAGCAAAAAAGGGGCCTGCGCGTCCTGCTCGCAGCAGAAATCCTGTTCGGCCGCTTGTAGTGATTCCCATGCACCTGCTTCCTCCAAATCAAAGTGAATGTTCACTTGCCACTAAATAACAAAGGGCTGTTCTTACGCACTATTTTGCGCAAGAACAGCCCTCTTTTTAACTTTTTATGATGAAACCAAGGGCAAGGATATGACAAATACGGTGCCTGTCCCTTTAATACTGTCTACTTGAATATTTCCCCTGTGATTCTTAATAATGCGATAACTGACGGATAACCCGAGCCCCGTGCCCTTTTCCTTTGTAGTAAAAAAGGGGTCGAATAAGCGGCCCAGCAACGCTTTGTCCATGCCGTTTCCGTTATCCCGGATCGAAATGTTTACGTACTTGCCGTCAGGTTTGGCGTCGATTTCAATGGCACCGGAATGATCCCCGCTAACTTCCTCGATCGCATCCATCGCATTCTTGATCATGTTGAGGAGCACCTGCTTGATCTGCTTTACGTCAATGGATACCTTCATATCGGGATCGGCTTGCTGCAAATTGATTTCACACCCCATCATGAGCGCTTCGCTCTCGGTTAGCAAAACGACCTCCTTTAAAAGGGATGCTATGCTAATCACCACTTTTTGCGGAGCCGAAGGTTTCGAAGAGTTCAAAAATTCATAAATGATGTCGTTGGCGCGGTCGATCTCATTTAAGATGATCCGGGCATACTCATCTCTTCCGAGTTGAACCAGATGAGGCCTGAGCAACTGAATAAATCCGCGGATCGCCGTAAGCGGATTACGTATTTCATGCGCGATTGCCGCCGAAATTTTACCTAGCATCGCCAGTTTATCATTTTGGTAAGCGGTTTGCTCGATTTGCTTGAATTCGGATACATCCTTGACGCTCAACAAATAATCGCCTTCCATTTGGTCTCCGTATGTAACCGTAGCTAACCAATACCTGCCGTATTCGTCGACAAATTCATGATTTTTTTTACGGTAAAAGATCGTTTCCCGGTAAAGTCGCAATATTTTTCTTTTCTTATAACGGCTTAAGTGCGGGTGACGCAGCAACTGGAGCAAATTGCAGCCGATCAGGGAATGGCGCGGAATTTCAAGCAGCCTGGCCATCTGCACGTTAATGAAAGTCAAAACGCCGTCGCTATCAAACAGCATAATGCCGCTGTCAAGCTGTTGAAGCACGTTTTCGTATTTGTTTTTAACAAGCTGGGTCGATTGATACGCTTTAACGGACTGGAGCAGTGTCTCCTGGAATTCGCTCAACAAGTCGGTTCCCCCTTATTCTCCGAATGATCTTCCAGCCTCTGACGACAACTAACGATCACTATACGGAAAGTCCATATCTTTGGTCAGATATGAAGCTTCACCTCTCCACCTTGTTTCCTATTCCATGAGCTTGTCCTATATATAATTTAGTAATAAGGCAATCACCGATTACGAAAAACGGCCTATATCAATCATAGTAAAGACTTCCAAATATCGTCAATCAGAGATACTGTCGAAAAAGCGGGGATACTCTCAGAAATGCAAATTTCATAAAAAAAGTAATAGCCCCCTGAACGGGAGCTATTTCATTTCCTTGCTATTCTTTTGCAACAATTTAGCTCTTCGCCGGCTCATGACGGCCAATCGCTTCTTAAGTTCATCTTCCCACTTGGAATCCTCGATTTGCTTGGCAACCGTCAAAAGATCCAGCGACATGTCAATCTGACTCTGCACAATATCTAACGGGTCTTCATCCTCGCGGTTCACGCAATTACCGAAGATGGAGTCTTCATCCTCCATAATGAAGTCTTGAAAATCGATCTCCGAAAGCCCGTCGCTATGCGCATATTCAGCCAGGACTTCATACTCGTTCTCCACTTTATAGTGAACCTCCACCCGATGGCATACCGGACAAAAAAGCAGGGGAACGTTATGAACCTGGGTACGGTAATGCTTTAACGTTCCTTTTGTTCCTACCATACTTGCTCCGCAGCAAAAACTCATTCCCCATCACCCTTTCCGTTCAAGCTTCGTACAACCTGGATGGCGTAAAATTGATTTGCATATATTTATTCGCGCACCCGTGTGCAAATTCCTTTTAACCTGAGATTGATTATTTCTTCTAGGATGGACCCGGTCTCGGTTGAACATACGATTGATTTTTTTCCTACATCTTGTATAAGCCGGGGCAAAAAGCCCCCTGTTCCGGCTTGCGCCTGACAGGGGGCCTTGAAAACTATTTATGATTAGGCTTAGAGGTTCTTGTCTCCAGGTCTCCAGTTCATCGGACACAGACCACCGGATTGAAGGGCTTGGAGCACACGCAAAGTTTCTTCAACGCTGCGGCCCACATCATTGTGGTTAACCACTTGATATTTAAGTTCGCCTTCCGGATCGATAATGAACAGTCCGCGAAGAGCTACACCTTCCTCTTCGATCAGGACGCCGTAATCACGGCCAACGCTCTTCGTAATGTCCGAAGCCAACGGGAAGTTCAATTGACCCAAGCCATTGCTGTCCTTTGGAGTATTGATCCATGCTTTATGGCTATGCTCGGAATCAATGCTGACGCCCAAGATTTCGGTGTCCAATTCCTTGAACTGGGTGTAAGCTTCGCTAAGCGCAGTGATTTCCGTAGGACAAACAAACGTGAAATCCAAAGGATAGAAGAAGAATACCAACCATTTACCTTGATAATCGGACAATTTCTTGCGTCCAAATTCCTTGCCGTCTCCGGTTACGATCGCCATATCAAAATCCGGTGCGGGTCTTCCCACCAAACGCTCTGCCATTTGAATAAGCCTCCTTTAGAAATATGTAAGAAACCGAAAAGTTTCTGTATCCACATCATTCATTTGCAAGTCATGACTACATTTCAAATGGTATCATTCGACAATTTCAAAGTCAAGATTGTAAAAGTTATCTATTTATAATTATTATAAATAGATAACTCACTTGATAAATATTACAATTTGATGTTACTCATTACTTTTGGATCGCTGCGACAATCAGATCTCCCATCTCCGTCGTACCGATCGCCTTGCTCTTGTCAACCGCGATGTCCCCTGTACGATGACCAGCATTTAGCACATCCGAGACTGCGCGCTCAATGGCATCTGCGGCATCCGCATAGCCGAATGTCATCCGGAACATTAAGGCCACCGAGAGAATCGTTGCAATCGGGTTAGCCAGGTTCTGTCCGGCAATATCCGGCGCTGAACCGTGTACAGGCTCATACAGGCCGAAGCTGCCTTCGCCAAGCGAAGCCGAGGACAACATGCCGATCGAACCGGTAAGCATCGCTGCTTCATCGCTCAGGATGTCGCCGAACATATTTTCCGTCACGATGACGTCGAAGCTCGAAGGACGGCGCAGCAGCTGCATCGCGCAGTTATCGACCAACACGTGCTCCAGCTCGACGTCCGGATATTCCGGGGCGACCTTGATCACGACCTCGCGCCATAAACGGGAGGTTTCGAGTACGTTGGCCTTGTCCACCGATGCCAGTTTTTTGCGGCGTTTTTGGGCGATTTCAAAAGCCTGGCGTACGATACGTTCCACTTCGCTGACATTGTAAGCGCAAGTATCGACCGCTTCTTGTCCGTTCTCCGTCTCGCGGCGGAATTTCTCGCCGAAGTAAATACCGCCGGTAAGCTCGCGGACGACCATGAGGTCGGTGCCTTCCAACACTTCCGGTTTCAATGTCGAAGCATCCTTCAGGCAGTCAAACACAACGGCCGGACGAAGATTGGAGAACAGGCCGAGCGCTTTACGGATCCCGAGCAATCCGGTTTCCGGACGCAACTCCTTCGGATTGTTGTCCCACTTCGGACCGCCTACGGCCCCGAGCAGGACGGCGTCCGCCTTTTGACAAATGTCCAGCGTTTCCTGCGGCAATGGCGTACCCTTCTCGTCGATGGCGATGCCCCCGAACAAAGCATGTTCCGTTTCAAATTTGTATCCGAACAGTTCTTCCGTACGTTTCAATACTTTTTCCGCTTCGGCAACCACTTCCGGTCCGATACCGTCACCGGCGATAACCGCGATTTTCTTTACTTCTGCCATAACCCTACAACTCCCTTTCTCTCAGTAGCTCACTCGAATAGACTCTAATTTAGTTGTAACATAATCACCAGTAAGAAGACCAAGATATAGAATCTATTAGATTTATAGGTTTTAACTATAGGCGATCTACTGCTCGGGGATTAGAAAAAGCCGCTAATCGTTAGCGGCTTCAGCCCATGAAGATATACCGTATTTTTAGTGGCATCTACACTTCGTCGTCATGGTAAGCTTCCGCAAGCGCATTGGCGGCAACAATCGCATTGTACACGTCATCCGGCGTTGCGGGAAATGGCATATTTCCCATCGTGTCGCCTTCCGCACAGGCATCTGCAGCCACCTGACGCCATTCCTCCTCAACAAATTTTTTGACTCCGAGATCTTGCAATGTCAGCGGTAGTCCCACTTGTTTCACCAGGGAGATGACCGTTTCGATTTCTTCATGCGGTGCGTTTTCCAAGACGAGCTGAGCCAACAATCCGAACGTCACCTTCTCCCCGTGCTGGGCATGATGCAGCGATTTGACGGCAGTCATTCCGTTATGAATGGCATGTGCTGCTGCCAACCCGCCGGATTCGGCTCCAACTCCGCTTAAATAAATCGTCGCTTCAATCGTATTTTCTACCGCTTTGGTTACAACCTTCTTATCCACGGCAATTTTAGCTTGTACTGCATTTTCCAACAGGGTGTCGTAGCAAAGTCTGGCGATCCCAAGTCCGGTCAGCGAAGGCTTCATTAATACCAGATTATCCCCCACCGAACGGTAACAGGCTCTTGCTTCAAAATACGTAGCCAGGGCGTCTCCGATGCCCGCCGCAAAGAAACGGGCCGGCGCCGCAGCCAGGATGCCGGTATCGGCCAACACCACATCGGGATTGCTGGGCAGAAACAGATATTCATCAAAAGAACCGTCAGGCTTGTAAATTACCGCCAGCGCCGTGCACGGCGCATCCGTGGAAGCAATGGTCGGAAAAATGACGACCGGCAGCTTTTCATAATAGGCAGTGGCCTTGGCCGTATCCAGCGTTTTCCCTCCGCCGATGCCGACGACGATATTGGCCCCCGCCTTATGCAGAAGATTGCGGTGCCGCTGAATTTCTTCCTTGGTGCATTCATAGTTGAATTTCTCGAATACGGATTTGCCCCCGCCTGCAGCAATGGATTGACCCGCTTCCTTGGAGGCTCGTTCCAGAATAAACTCGTCGCAGATCACGTACGCGCTGTCGCCGAAATGCTTCATATAGTCATAGATGGTCTCCAGCAGGTCGTGCCCGATAATAAACTTTTTGGGAGAGGTTACGGATTTAACGATTTTGGTCATGTTGTCTTCTCCTTTTCGCTTGTCAGTATTCATCTAGGATTCTGATTCCTCAATTTAAGTTGGACGATTTAGCTCCAAACTAAACATAGAGCCGGACTTTCTTTCATTCAAAAACGCAAAAAGACTGCGGAGCCTATGACTCCGCAGCCTTCCTATGTTCTCTTCTTTGCTTAATTTTCTAAGATTGAGCCTTAATGCCGCGATTACTTTCCTTTTTCTCGATCAGGCGGTTCAGGGCATCGACATAAGCGCGTGCGCTCGCTTCCAGAATGTCCGTGCTTACTCCGCGCCCTTGGACGGATAATTCGTCCTGCGTCAGAACGACATGAACTTCCCCTTGGGCATCTTTGCCGCGTCCCACCGATTTAATCAAATAATCGGAAAGCGTCACTTCCTCGCCCGAAGCCAAGTCAATCGCATTGTAAATCGCATCGACCGACCCGTTGCCTTCGGCTTCTTTCTCCACCGTATTGCCTTCCGCCGTCAGAAGGGTAACCTTCGCATTTGGCGTAGACTCGTTTCCGTAAGCAACGTAAATCGTCTCCAGATGGAAGGATTCCGGCGTATCGTCCAGCTTCTCTTCCAAAATGGCGAGCAAATCCTCGTTGGTCACATCTTTCTTCTTATCGGCAAGCGCCTTGAACTTGGCGAATGCTTCGTTCAGCTGCTCTTCCTCAAGCGTATAGCCCAAATCGATCAGCTTTTCCCGGAAAGCGTGGCGCCCGGAATGCTTGCCCAGCACCAGCTTGCTTTCCTTCAAACCGATCGTTTCCGGCGACATGATTTCATAGGTCGTCTTCTCTTTCAGCATGCCGTCCTGATGGATGCCCGATTCATGGGCAAATGCGTTCGCCCCGACAATCGCCTTGTTGCCGGGAACGACCATCCCGGTCAAACGGCTGACAAGTCGGCTGGTGCGCGAGATTTCCGTCAATTCAAGCGATGTCTTCGCATCGAAAAAGTCGCTTCGCGTTTCCAGAGCAAGCGCCACTTCTTCAAGCGCCGTATTTCCGGCACGCTCGCCGATCCCGTTGATCGTGCCTTCAATCTGATCCGCTCCGCCGAGAATCGCGGCGAGCGAATTCGCTGTCGCCATGCCGAGGTCGTCATGGCAGTGCGCGCTCAACTGGATTTTTTCAATTCCGGGAACACGTTCCTTAAGCGTCTTGAAGATGTTTCCGTATTCATGCGGATACAAGTAACCGACCGTGTCCGGAATGTTGACGACGGAAGCGCCTTCTTCTATGGCCATCGCAGTCATCTGGCATAAGAAATCGAGTTCCGTACGTCCGGCATCCTCGCAGGAAAACTCGATTTTGGAGAAATATTTGCGGGCATAGCGAAGCGCATCCCGTGCAGTTTCCAGTACCTGCTCCTTCTCCATCTTGAGCTTGTATTTCCGGTGGATCGGGCTTGTGGCCAAGAACAGATGGATGCAAGGGTCTTCGGCGCCTTGCAGCGCTTCCCGGACCGCGTCGATATCCTGCATGCGCGAGCGCGACAAGCCGATAATCGTCGACTTTTTGATGGCGCGTGCCACGGCGTTCACCGCTGCGAGATCGCCTGGTGAAGCCGCGGGAAATCCCGCTTCAATCCGGTCGACACCAAGCTTTTCAAGCTGGTATGCGATCTCCAGCTTTTCCCGGGTGTTCAGATTGACCCCCGGCGACTGCTCCCCATCCCTCAACGTTGTATCGAAAATATAAATCTTCCGCATTCCTGCACCCCCTGAATAAAAAAACGTCCAAATAAAAACCTCCAATGCGGCACACGCTGATGCACGGCCGCATTGGATAAGATAAACGGTTCATTCTTTTCTTTAGCTCCGCACCGCCTTAAAGCAACAGCTTATTAGGCAACCGGAATACTCATGCTACATACTTATGACGTACCTTTAAATGTATTACTTTTTGATCCAATGCATCAAACCGCGCAGCTCTTTCCCGACAACTTCGATCGGATGATTAGCTTCGTTGCGGCGTGTAGCTGTCAGGAAGGCACGATTCGACTGGTTTTCCAGGATGAAGTCGCGTGCGAACTTGCCTTGTTGGATATCGGACAGCACTTCTTTCATCGCTTTCTTCGTTTCTTCCGTAACGACGCGAGGACCGGTAACATAGTCGCCGTATTCCGCCGTGTTGGAAATGGAATCGCGCATCGTTGCCAGGCCACCTTCATAGATCAGATCTACGATCAGCTTCAGTTCATGCAAGCACTCGAAGTAAGCCATTTCAGGAGCGTAACCCGCTTCAGTCAGCGTTTCGAAGCCTGCTTTGATCAGGGCGCTTACACCGCCGCAAAGTACAGCTTGTTCACCGAACAAATCGGTTTCTGTTTCTTCGCGGAACGAAGTTTCGATAACTCCGGCACGTGTACAGCCGATCCCTTTGGCATAAGCAAGGCCGATTTCTTTGGCTTTACCGGTAGCATCTTGATGAATCGCGATCAGACCCGGAACCCCGAAGCCTTCAACATACGTACGGCGAACCATGTGACCCGGCGATTTTGGAGCAACGAGCAGAACATCATTGTCCGGGGACGGTACGATTTGACCAAAATGAACGTTGAAGCCGTGAGCAAACAGCAGTGCTGCTCCCTTTTTCAGGTTAGGAGCGATTTCGCTGTTGTATACAGCCGCTTGAGTTTCATCCGGCATCAAGATTTGCACGACATCCGCACGTTTTGTAGCTTCCGCTACGGAAAGAACTTCAAAACCGTCTTCTTTAGCTTTGTTGAAGGATTTCCCTTCACGAAGGCCGATAACGACTTGAAGCCCGCTTTCACGCAGGTTTTGGGCATGGGCATGACCTTGGCTGCCGTATCCGATAATTGCGATCGTTTTCCCTTTCAATACGCTAAGTTCTGCATCTTGTTCATAGTACAAAGTAACTGCCATTTCTAAAACCCTCCCATAATATGCGGGTATGCATAGCGCATGTCCCAATTTTATTTTGTACCCTCCGCCTGTTTGACGGGTGATTCAAAGGATCGGCTTCCCAGGACATTCTGGATGAACGATTCTTTCAATCCCCCGCCAACTTAGGCGGAAGGTGAAGCTGCTGCTAAATAATGTTGTATAAAAATCTATCAGGCATTGCCGCGAATCATAGCCGTAACCCCGGTTCGTGACAGCTCCCGGATTCCGTATGGATGCAGCAGTTCGATCATGGCGTCGATTTTCTCCGTATCGCCGACCACCTGAACGATCATGCTGTTCGTACCGATATCGACTACAGCCGCGCGGAACGTTTCAACGACACCCATAATCTCCGGACGTTCCGCCGGTTCGGACTTCACCTTGATCAACGCTAGTTCGCGCCCTACCATCGGCTTGGAACTGAGATTGACGACCTTGATTACATCGATTAGTTTGTATAATTGTTTTTCAATCTGTTCCAACGTTTTGTCATCACCCTGGGTCACAATGACCATCCGGGACAATCCTTCTTCCTCCGATTGTCCGACCGTGATGCTTTCAATGTTGAACCCGCGCCGGCCGAAAAGGCCGGACACGCGTTGCAAAACCCCAGGCTGGTCATTAACCAATACGGAAATTGCATGACTTTTTATCATTGTTCTTCGTCCCCCATCAACATTTGATCAATGGTGGAACCCTGTGTAACCATCGGATACACGTTTTCGCCTTTATCCACTACAAATTCCACCAATACCGGTCCCGGCGTTTCCATAGCTTCCTGCCAAATTTTCTTGGCTTCTTCTTTGTTCGTCGCGCGTAAACCTTTAACGCCGTAAGCTTCCGCTAACTTCACGAAATCCGGGCTGCCGGCAAGATCGATATGGCTGTAACGGTTCTCATAGATCAGCTCCTGCCATTGGCGAACCATACCAAGCACCTGATTGTTGATGACGACCACTTTGACCGGAATTTTGTTGATCGCGCAGATCGCCAGCTCCTGGGCACACATCTGCATGCCGCCGTCGCCGTTAATCGAAATAACCAGTCGTTCCGGATGGGCCATTTGCGCGCCGATCGCTGACGGGAATCCGAAGCCCATCGTTCCGAGTCCCCCGGAAGTGATCCAGGAGCGGGGCTGATTGAATTTGTAGTACTGAGCGGCCCACATTTGGTGCTGCCCTACGTCCGTCGTTACGATCGCTTCGCCGTGCGTCGTTTCGTTCAACAATTCAATAACCCACTGCGGCTTGAGTACGGAATCCGAATCTTTATACTTGAACGGTTTATCCAGTTTGGACTGCTTGATCTTGGCTCTCCACTCGTCCGCTTTGCCCGCGCGTCCAACCAATGGATTCAGCAGTTCAAGGACGGTTTTGATATCTCCGACGATCGGAATGTCTGTTTTCACATTCTTTCCGATTTCCGCCGGATCAATATCGATATGCACGATTTTAGCCTTCGGGGCAAAGCCGTCGAGCCGTCCGGTTACCCGGTCATCAAATCTGGAGCCGATGTTGATCAGCAGGTCTGCCTGCTGGATGGACTGGTTGGCAGTATAGGTACCGTGCATCCCCGGCATTCCCATCCAAAGGTCATGCCCGCTCGGGAATCCGCCGAGCCCCAGCAATGTTGTGGTGATTGGAATTTCCGTCTTGTTCACGAATTCCAGCAGCGCTTCGTGCCCGCCGGAATATACCACGCCTCCGCCGGCCAGGATGACCGGACGCTCCGCTTCCTGAATCGCAGAAGACAATTTGTCGAGTTGCAAGCGGTTCGGAACGACGGTAGGATGATAGCCGCGCAGGTTGATGGTTTGCACAGGTTCAAACAGCGCTTTGTTTGCCGAAACATCCTTCGGAATATCTATCAGTACTGGTCCTTTCCGTCCGGTATTAGCGATATGGAAAGCCTCATGGATAACTCGCGGAAGATCTTCTACGTCTCTTACCAGATAACTATGCTTAGTGATCGGCATCGTAATGCCGGTGATATCCGCTTCCTGGAAAGCGTCAGTACCGATAAGGCTGGAGACTACGTTCCCGGTGATGATGACGAGCGGAACCGAATCCATATAGGCTGTCGCGATTCCCGTTACCGTATTGGTTGCTCCCGGTCCGGAGGTGGCGATGCAGACACCGACTTTGCCGCTTGCACGAGCATAGCCGTCTGCCGCATGTATCGCTCCCTGCTCATGTCTTGTCAGCAGGTGATGGAAATCGGTGAATCCGTACAGCGCATCGTAAATATATAGCACCGCGCCCCCCGGGTAACCGAAGACGCATTCGACACCTTCCAAAAGCAAGCTGCGAAGCAGGATGTCCGAACCGGTAATCACTTCCGGTTTCATCCATTTCTCACGTAATTGTTCTGTAGACCGCACTGCAGGAATTTGCGCGCTCATCAGTCATCCTCCTTCCAAAACTTAAGGTTTTCTAAAATTTGAATTGTTATATTAACAAAAAAACCTTCCGTCCTCCGCAACAGTCTCCTGTTCCGAGGGACGAAAGGTTTAGCTTCCGTGGTACCACCCATTTTCACCCGGTTCTTCACAGTACCGGGCCTTAACGAGTAAAAGCCAAACTGACTCCTACCCGTGGTCTCTAACGCAGACCTGACGATTTTCCCTAATAGACTCATCGCAAGCGTTGCCTAGGATCGCTTGCAGTTTTTCAGGAAAACAGCTCCGAGGTGAGCTCGCATTTAAGGGGTAATGGCAGACGGTCTCAGCAAATCCGTCCACTCTCTGAGCAAAGAGCCCTTAAACCTTCGTCCTCATCATCGCCGATTGATATAATCGTTAAAATGTTTAGAAACATTATATGATTAGTTTACATCCAGAGTCAATACCCTTTTCGCGGCAGTTTTAAAGTTGCCTAAGAACGCGCTTCAAGTTAACGGGCGGAATCTTAGTCAGATCCTGGCATTCCCCGCTTAATATTCCACTTGGAACCCTTGGATACCCTCCTGTCATATGATAAAAGATAACGCCCACTTTTATGCATGATGTGAGGCCGAATTTTCATTCTCATCGTGAGGAGGATTACGAGTGAAATGATACGTTACAGAAGACCTAAACAGGATGATCCCGTTATTAATGATCTGATTCTTAAGGAGCTTGTCCCTTATTCCCACTTACCCCCGCATGAATTGAAAACGGTCATCAAGGAGCTTCCCAAACGTCTTGCCCGAGGCGTTACGTTGGTGGTGTCGCCTTACTATGAAGCCGATCCCGTGGCATTCATTCACTTCATGGTACATGGCGAACTTTTATATATCGATATGATGGCCGTTGCTCCCGCGCACCGGCGTAACCGCCATGGCAAAAGCCTGATCGCCCAGGCGGAAAATTTCGCCGGTTCGCGAGGGTGCACACGAGCCAAAGTCATGGTAGATCGGGACAACACCCGCGCCCAACAGTTTTATCGGAATCTAGGCTATCAGACAGTCCGATATGTTCAGCTTTCCCAATGTTTTGAGCTGGAAAAGAAGTTGCTGATCCGGGTTTAAACTATTACCAGAAACCGCCGTAGGGGTAACCGCCGTAAGGATATCCATACGGGCCGTAACCTCCCCCGTAAGGGTAACCTCCATAGCCGTAAGGAGCCGATCCGATAGCAAGCAGGTCAAACAGAACCAGCGGGATAATCGCCTTGGTCTTCACTTTTTTGCCCGAATTTTGAGTTACAATCAAACGGTTCCCGCTGATTTTTACCAGCTTACCGGTAACCACTCCGCCATCCTTTTTGTAAGCGACGATCGATTTGCCCAGCCACTTTTCGGCTTCCTTTTTCGTTACCGTTCTGCCCATGGTAACCCTCCTCCAATGTAGGATCAAATAGTCGTATTAACCGTTTCCTTTCGGAACCGAATGATCGGCTATTTCGTATTCAAATCACCATATTCATTTTCATCCGCCCCCGCTTGCACCATGGCCTTGTTTTCTCCAAAATAGGCTGTCCATTGGCAACTGAAAGACCGGGGACATTAAGCCCCCGGCCTTTTTTAGTACAGCACTACATACAAAAAAACGGCCCCGACAGGCATACGCCTTCGGGACCGCTCTCGTTATCTCTTGGATGGATCGTACGGAGTTCCTAGTGCGGACGGAGCCGAGGATCGGCCAACCGCGCTGACCAGTACAATTATCGTCAATACATACGGAATCATGAAAATGAATTCCTGCGGAATACTTCTGGACCATTCGAACAATTGAACATAGTTTCGAATCGCCTGGGAGAAGCCGAAAAACATAGCCGCCCCTAAGGCGCCAACAGGATTCCATTTGCCGAAGATCATGGCGGCGATCGCGATAAAGCCCTGCCCGGAAATCGTATTATGGGCAAAGGTACTTGTCGTAGTCAGCGTAATCGTCGCACCGCCTATGCCTGCGAGCGCGCCGCTGATCATTACGCCGATATAACGCATCCGCGAAACGTTTACGCCAAGCGTATCCGCTGCGCCAGGATATTCGCCTACAGAACGCAAGCGAAGGCCGAAAGGCGTTTTGAACAATACATAATACGCGACTCCAACCAGTATTAGCGCCAGGTAAGTCGTCGGATACGAATTGAATAGCCCTTCGCCAATGACCGGAATATCACGCAGGAACGGAATCGCGATCTTATGAAACACTTTAATCAACGGCGTTTCTGCGGAACCGTCAAACAACATCTTGACGATGTACACGGTCAAGCCGGCAGCCAAAAAGTTGATTACGATCCCGCTGATCGTTTGGTCCGCTTTGAATGTAATCGAAGCAACAGCATGAATAAGCGAGCCGAGGATGCCGACCACAATTGCAGCGATAACGCCGATCCATGGCGCCATGCCTCCGAGCCCCGCTTCCTGGGCATAGTAGGTTCCTACCCCAGCCGCGAACGCACCGAAGATCATCAACCCTTCCAGGCCGATGTTCACCACGCCGGAACGCTCCGAGAAAATTCCGCCCAGAGCCGTAAATATCAGCGCGGTCGAAAACACAAGGGTTGAATTGAGCAACTGACCTAGCAGCGTAAGAACGTCCATATTACAACACCTTCTCTTTCTTGCGCTTGAGGTAGAAAGGCTTCAGCACAAAGCGGACGATGCCTTGTGCGGCAATGAAGAAAATAATGGAACCGATGATGATTTTGATCAGTTCAGGCGGAACACCCGCCGCAAAGCTCATCCCCGCCGATCCGTAAGTCAGACCGCCGTACAGGATTGCAGCCAGAACGACCCCGAACGGATGATTCATCCCGAGAAGCGCGACCGCGATCCCGTCAAAACCATAGCCTGGAGACGCCGCGAAGACGGACTGATAATGAAACACTCCAAGCACCTCGAAAGTCCCCGCCAAGCCGGCGAACACCCCGCTGATGAACATGGCTTTCACCACATTGCGCCCCACGTTCATCCCGGCATATTCAGCAGCATTCTGGTTAAAACCGACCGCGCGCATCTCATAACCTTGCTTCGTTTTCCAGAGGTATACGTAGAAGAATAAGGCTGCCAGCAGTGCGATAACGATCCCCCAATGTACCCGGGCATTGTTGAATATTCCCGATAGGAACATCAGAGCTGCCGAAGCTCCGATATCCTCCGAACGGTTCTGTCCTTTGAGAAGGAAGAAATGGCGGATCACGTAGTTGGATAAATAAAGTGCGGTCCAGTTCAACATGATCGTTGTAATAACTTCATTAATGCCCCGTTTGGCTTTCAAGTAGCCGGCAATCGCAGCCCATAATCCACCTGCGACTCCCCCGGCTATTACGGCCACCGGCACGACAATCGAAGACGAAACACCTGACATGGACAGAGAAACGGACGTTGCCGCCGTCATCCCGATGAGAACCTGTCCATCCGCGCCGATATTAAACATCCCGGAACGGAAGGCAAATGCGACGGCTAATCCCGTAAAGATCAAAGGCGTGATCTGCCGAATCGTCTCGCCAAAGTCGTACGGGTTGCCCACAACCCGTTTAATCAAGGCACCATAAGCTTCAAACGGATTATATCCGCCCAAGAGCATGACGACCGCGCCGACAATCAAGCCCAGGAGAATGGCCACGAGCGGTACGATCAGGCTGTCCAGGGTAAAGATTTTGCGCAATCTATTCATCCGATTGTCCTCCCTTATCCATGAAGCCTGCCATCATCAGACCCAGCTCTTGGTCATTCGTATTTTGCGGAAGCACTTCACCGACAATCCTACCTTCGTAAATCACGGCAATCCGGTCGGATACATTCATAATTTCGTCCAGTTCGAATGAAATAAGCAGGACGGCCTTCCCTTGATCGCGCTGACCAATCAATTGCTTATGAACGAATTCGATAGCGCCTACATCGAGTCCGCGCGTCGGTTGGGCAGCGATCAACAGATCCGGATTCTTGTCTATTTCCCGAGCAATAATTGCCTTCTGCTGATTGCCTCCGGATAACGAGCGGGCTTTGGTTTCAATGCTCGGAGTACGAACATCGAATGCCTGCACTAACTTCTCGGCATTTTTATCCACAACCCGTCGATCAAGAAACCCGCTTTTACTGTAAGGAGATTTGTAATACGTCTCCAGCACCATATTCTCGCTGATGGAAAAATCCAAAACCAGCCCGTGCTTATGACGATCTTCAGGAATATGGGACATGCCGCTCTCGATGATTTTGCGCGTCGGCAAGTTGGCAATCTCTTTGCCGGACAGCACAATCGAGCCCGAATCAATCTTGCGAAGGCCGGTAATAGCCTCGATTAACTCCGATTGCCCGTTGCCGTCCACGCCGGCGATCCCGACGATTTCTCCCGCCTTAACTTCCAGATTCAGCCCGTTTAAAACAGAAACCCCGTGTTTGTCATTCATCTTCACTTGGTTTAGTTGCAAGACAGGTTGTCCGATGACCGGAGCGTCTTTGTCTATTTTAAAAGTAACGCCGCGACCGACCATTTTTTCGGCAAGCTCGTTCGGATTCGTCTTGTCCGTATCCACCGTATCGATTACCTTGCCTCGCCGAATGATTGTCACCCGGTCGGATATTTCCATGATTTCCTTCAACTTGTGAGTGATCAGAATAATAGACTTGCCTTCCGCCACCAACCGCCGCATAATCGCCATCAATTCTACGATTTCCTGCGGGGTCAATACCGCCGTCGGCTCATCAAATATAAGAATATCCGCGCCGCGGAACAAGGTCTTCATAATTTCCACGCGTTGCTGCATTCCGACCGAAATATCCTGGATTTTGGAGTTGGGATTGACGTGAAGACCATACTGTTCCGACAATTTCGCCACTTCGGCGGACGCCGATTTATAGTCGATGTTAAGCCCTTTCTTCGGTTCCATGCCGAGAATAATATTCTCCGTGACCGTGAAAGGTTGGACCAGCTTGAAATGCTGGTGAACCATACCGATACCTAATTTAATCGCTTTGTTCGGATTATCGATCGTTACCGTTTTCCCGTCGATCTCGATCGAACCTTCATCCGGTTGATAAAGTCCAAACAAAATATTCATCAAAGTTGACTTGCCCGCGCCATTTTCACCTAAGAGGGCATGAATTTCCCCTTTACGCAAGGTCAGGCTGATTGAATCGTTGGCAACTATACCGGGAAAACGCTTTGTGATTTGCTTCAACTCGACTACAGGAGCCGTAGTGCTCATGAAATCACCCTCACCATTCTGGGATTTACGCAAACAACAAGGCCAGTTCATACAACACTGGCCTTGCCTGCTTATGTCTTATTTTACTATTCGGCCGAAACCGTCGTAAAGGAAATATATTTGTTACTCGGCTGGTACTGTGATTTCACCATTAATAATTTTTTGTTTGTATTCTTCGACTTTGTCGAGAATCTCTTTGCTTACGTTTTTCGAAGAAGTATCGGCAATGCCTACGCCGTCGTCTTTCAACGTCAAGTTCGTGATTTGACCGCCTTTGAACGTGCCGTCAATAACTTGTTGAGTTACGTTTTTCACCGCTACATCAACCCGTTTGATCATCGATGTCAACGTTACTTCATCGCCAAATTCAAGCGATTGGTCCTTGTCCACGCCGATAACCCACAATTTTGTAGCTCCGCCTGCATTGTTACGTGCAGTCGCTTCGTTAAATACGCCGTTACCGGTTTGTCCAGCAGCAGGGAAAATAATATCCGCGCCGTTATCATACAATTGGCTGGCGAGCGATTTACCGATATCCGGCTTATCATATGCACCGGCATAAGTGATTTTAACTTCAGCATCCGGATTAACTGCCTCTACGCCTGCTTTGAAACCAACTTCAAAACGTTTGATAACCGGACTTTCGGCACCGCCGATAAAGCCGATTTGATTAGTTTTAGTAGTCAGACCTGCAACTACCCCAACCAGGAACGAACCTTCGTTTTCGGCAAAAGTAACGGATTCTACGTTAGGAGCATCAACAACGCTGTCGATGATCGCCAGTTTGGCGTCCTTGTTGGCGTCAGCCACTTGCTTCAACGCGTCGCCCAAATCAAAGCCGATCGCCCAAGTCAAGTCATAACCGCCTTGTACAAATTGATTCAGGTTCGGAATGTAGTCCGAGCTGCTTCCGCTTTGCAAATACTTGTGCTGAATTCCTTGTTCCTTGTTCAGGGCCTCAAGCGCTTCCCATGCCGATTCGTTAAAGGATTTGTCGTTTACGCCGCCAATGTCTGTAACAAGACCGACCTTGATGTCGGACGATTTACTTCCGCCGTTGTTACCACCATTGCTGGCTTCCGTGTTCCCCGCTCCCGTGTTGGAGGAAGCACCGTTGTTTGCCGCATTGTTCTTGTTGTTGCCGCATCCCGCCAAAATCATCATCACAGCGAGTACCATGACTAAAGAAAATTTGAAGGTTTTGTTCATTGACTTCATTGACGAATAATCCCCCTTAAAATTTTATGACCCTGTTATAGCGTCTGTACAGACAGATTATACCGTTAAAATTACTTAAAATCCATACTTTTAATGACCATAGGTTAAATAAGCTTCGTCTTTTTGTGAAATGAATCGCTTTCATTCGACACAATTCCCATACAATGTTCGCTATGTGTAAACTTAGCCCGAAATCAAAGCCTTCTGCCTTTTTATTTCAATCCTTATGTTTCCCCAAAAAAGAGTTTCCAACACAAAAGAAACCTCACAAAGTAACGGCGCGATCCTCAAGCAGATTCGATAACTTTGCAGTAAATTCCAAATAGGACGTTCCCATGCTAGGTTGACATCAAAAAACGTCGCCTCCGGTTGGATCGCAACCAGAGACGACGTTGTTACTACCGCGTTAATTAGGCGTTGATTTTTTCCTTAGCTACAGTCGCCAAAGAATTAAATGCATTGATGTCGTTAACAGCCAGATCCGCAAGCATCTTACGGTTGATATTAACTTCAGCCAGTTTCAGGCCGTGCATCAATTTGCTGTAAGACAAACCGTTCATGCGGGCAGCCGCATTGATACGAACGATCCACAGTCTGCGGAAATCGCGTTTTTTCGTACGACGGTCACGGTATGCGTACAGCAGGGATTTCATTACCTGCTCGTTAGCAGTTTTGAAGATGCGGTGTTTCGAACCAAAATAACCTTTAGCCAATTTCAATACTTTTTTATGACGACGACGAACCACGAATCCGCCTTTTACTCTTGCCATATCAATAAACCTCCCAATAAGTTGTGTTAATAAATTACTTCAAGTTTGCGAGTTGTTGTTTCAAACGGCTAACGTCACCGGAATAAGCCACAGGGCTGTTTGCCAATACACGTTTAGCGCGTTTGGACTTATGGGACAGCAAGTGATTGCGATTCGCTTTGTAACGTCTTACTTTACCGGATCCGGTAATTTTGAAGCGGTCTTTAAGACTGCTGTGGGTTTTCATTTTAGGCATTGTACTTCCCCCTCAAAATTTGTGAGTTGCTCACTCTCGCCGATCCGCTTTAGGCGAACCGCCGAAGTGTGCGATTAGTTTTTAGGTGCCAAAATCATAATCATGCTGCGACCTTCCAATTTAGGAAGACGTTCCACCGCTGAAATTTCCGCAACCTCTTCTTTAACGCGGTCGAGAATTTTCTTACCGATGTCGGCATGGGTAATTTCGCGGCCACGGAAGCGAACCGAGCATTTTACCTTGTCGCCGTCTTTTAAAAATTTGATCACATTGCGAAGCTTCGTCTGGAAATCATGTTCCTCAATATTGGCACGGAACCATACTTCCTTGATGTCCACTATCTTTTGATTCTTACGGGCTTCTTTTTCTTTCTTCTGCTGCTCGTAACGGAACTTGCCATAATCCATTATCCGGCATACCGGAGGCTTGGCCGTCGGCGCTACGTTAACCAGATCCAGATTCTGATCGATTGCCATTTGCAGTGCCTCACGGATCGGCGTAATACCGATTTGCTCGCCACCCGCACCTACCAAACGAACTTCCTTGGCCCGTATCTCATCATTGATCAAATGTTCCTTACTGATAATTCTCCACCTCCAAAGAGTTTGTTGTCCTTAGGACGGATATTGCTAAATAAAAAGGGATGCAGGTTATCGCCCGCATCCCAAATTGATCGTCAATTCATCATGAATTTTCCATTCATAAGTCATCGGATCAAAACCAGCCAACATCATTTGTCGGACAGGTGAGAAGCCAAGGCCTCTGCTTGCAATCCAAAATCATTCATTGCAACACTTGAATACTTTAACACATGCCGAAGGCCGTGTCAAGGCTTTAATTCAAAGCCGGTTTTTGAGCTTCCATTCCAAACATGGCTCAAAAACCGGGCTTTCAGCACCGAGAAGGTTGGAAGAAGCCGAGACCGAGGAGCGGAGCGTAGGAGAAACCTACGTGAGCACCGGAGGGCTCGGCTGAATTCAAGATTCGATGCCGAATCGACTTCCCGGTTTAAGCTTCGTGATCAAAGCCCTGTTTTTGAGCTTCCATTCCAAACATGGCTCAAAAACCGGGCTTTCAGCACCGAGAAGGTTGGAAGAAGCCGAGACCGAGGAGCGGAGCGTAGGAGAAACCTACGTGAGCACCGGAGGGCTCGGCTGAATTCAAGATTCGATGCCGAATCGACTTCCCGGTTTAAGCTTCGTGATCAAAGCCCTGTTTTTGAGCTTCCTATCCTTTTTGGACTTCTTCCAGGCGTACTACGCGCGTATGCTGCGTATGACTCCACTGCTTGTTGTTTTGGGTGAAGAACGCATAGAAGGTGATCGGCCACCAGGAAATCAGGTAGATCGGGAACAGCACGAGATAAGCGTAAACCTTCTTAGACTTGACCTTTTCCAGGAACATAGCCGCCAGGAAAATGAATACGTTAGCCGCGATCGCCACGAATGAGATCCACAGCGGAAATTTAGAATACAGCGTTTCAAAGTTCGGTCCGCCGAACAAGGACTGGTCCGCCCAGATAAAAGCGGTGAGCAGGAAAGTCAGCAACACGATATATACGTTGGCACCGTAAAGGGCCATATCCAGCTTGATCAGATTCCGCTCCTTGATACTTTTCCACAACAGCGGGAAGAAATATCTGCGAGCCACCGTAAAGTGCCCTTGCATCCAGCGAAGGCGCTGGCGGGCGGAAGCTTTAAAGGTAAGCGGCTTTTCGTCAAACAGCTTGGCGTCGTAGTTGAACACCGGGTAAACACCGCGTTCCACACAGCGCATCGTGAATTCCAAATCCTCCACGAGGCTTGTTGCTCCCCAGCCGATTTCTTTCAGAAGCTCGGTTTCAAAACACATCCCCGTTCCGCCGAGGAAGTTAGCCATATTTAAATTGTGGCGGGACAACTGCCACAAACGGTTGCAATACCAGTAGGATATCCCATAGGAAGCAGTGATCCAGGAATCTTCCGGATTCTTGGTATCAATGTAGCCTTGAATGACACGGGCGCCTGAACAGAGGTCATTGTTCATTTCGCTCAAAAAGTCCGGATGCGCCAAATTATCGGCATCGAACATCACGACCGCATCATACTGCCGCGGCATTTTCCATAGTTGTTTGAGCATCCATTCGATCGCGTAACCTTTCCCGCGCAAATTCGGATTGGAGCGCACGCAAGCTTTCATCCCGTGACTCCGTACGATGTCGGCTGTTCCGTCCGTACAGTTGTCGCAAATGACAAACACATCGTAAAGTTCTTTCGGGTAGTTCAGATGCTTCAAGTTCTCCATCAAAGCGCCGACCACTTTTTCCTCGTTATGCGCCGCTACCAGCACCGCAAAAGATTTAGTCGGAGCAAAACTTTCTTTTTTCTTTTTCTTGTACATGCCGAACAACGATAAACCGAATTGGTACACCCCGATCACTGCAAGCACTACCTGCAGCGAAATTAAAATGGCGTCCATCATGATCTCTAATACCCCCTTTTAACTCCCTTTAATTTTTAACTGCTTTTTTTCTCTAGATATTACGGAGTTTTTTTCATGACCCTTTGTAACAACGTTGTTTGAAAATCTTTTTTTTCATTTTCAACGCTTTTTCGATTTTCCATGACTTTGTATCATTTGTCAAACCGCTGTAAGAACTGCGTAACGCTTAAAATCCGACGGATGACACTCTATAGTCACACAAAGCACCACCGCAACCAGCAATCGGTGCGGTTAGTTCTTATTTTCATCAATTTTGACGCTTTTTATTTCTTTAGTCCCCCTTTTTTTTCAAATTATTAACGGTATATAAAATCAGTCGATAATACACAAACGAAAAAAATCGGAAAAAGTTTACTCAATAACTCATTTTTCTTTAAACTTTTTTGATATCATTTGAATCAATCTCAAGTGCAGATTCACAAGAACTTAAAAAAAGGGTATATTAACTCACAAAGTCCCCTGTTCTTGAAAAAGGCCACGGATTCAAAATATGATCATACTTACCTGAAAATGCCATCGCTGCGTGATAGTCTCGGCTTATGCGGCAGTTTTAGGCCGTATCTTGCGGCAAACCAAGCGCGGAGGAATTTTTTATGAATCGATTGTTTCAAAAATTGGTACAACTGGATCAACGGCTTTTTGTAGGGATCAACGGCCGCTTGCATCGGAGCTTTCTTAATTTTTGGGTGTATCACCTCACCCATCTCGGAGGAGCCTGGTTTACGATTTTGTCCACCCTGCTCATATGGATGGTCGCTCCCCAGCCCTGGAACAGAGTAGGTCTACAAGCCTGCGTCGCTCTGGCAATCAGCCATATTCCGGTCGCATTGGCAAAAAAAACATATCCCAGGGTTCGTCCGTACTTGACGCTTCCCGGGACCAATACTTTCCGTAATCCGCTTACGGACCACTCTTTTCCTTCGGGTCATACGACAGCCATTTTTTCGGTGACCATGCCGTTCATGGCAGCTCAACCGGCACTTGCCCTGATTCTCGGGCCCATTGCGCTGATCGTTGCCGTGTCCCGGATTTATTTGGGTTTGCACTACCCTTCCGACGTACTCGCAGGGGCTGTAATCGGTTCGTCCGTTGCCCTCGGAACGGTTGCATTATGGGCGTAAAGGGGATATTGTAAATGGTAGAAAAACCTTGCAGGAAAAGGTGAAACTAAAGTGCAAAAACAAAGAGTCTTGCTTTTATCTGAAGGGTTTGGAGCCGGACATACCCAGGCGGCATATGCGCTCTCCAGCAGTTTACGCAAAGTGGCACCACATGTGCAGACCAAAGTCCTAGAACTGGGCAGTTTTTTAAATCCGAGAGTGGCACCGCTCATTATCACTGCCTATAAGAAAACGGTATCCACCCAACCGCGCCTTGTACGCATGATGTATCGCAGCAATTATAAAAAATCACTGAACCGATTGACGACTCTGGCTCTCCATCGGATATTTTATACGCGCACGATCCAATTGATCCGGCAACTTCATCCGGATGTCATCGTTTGTACTCATCCCATACCTAGCGCCATTATTTCGCGGATCAAGCGGCTGGAAATGCTTGACGTGCCTCTCTGCACGGTTATCACCGATTATGACGCGCATGGCACTTGGATCAGCCGGGAAGTGAATAGCTACCTTGTATCCACTGAGCAAGTGAAGCAGAAATTGCTTGAACGAGGAGTCGAGGAGGACAAAATCCGGATCACGGGGATTCCGGTTCATCCGAATTTCTGGGAACGCCACCGGAAAGAAGATATCCGGGCCCAGTTTAACCTGAAGAATATTCCCACCGTGCTTGTCATGGGGGGCGGCTGGGGCTTTATGAAGGACGAGGCGGTTAATGCCCACTTAGCCTCTTACCGCGACGTAATCCAGATCATCTTCTGCTTCGGAAGCAACACCAAATCGCTGGAGAAGATGAAAAAGGATTCCCGATTCATTCATGAACATATCCACTTGCTGGGATTCACGCGGGAGATAGACAAGCTGATGGATGCATCCGATTTGCTGATAACGAAACCCGGCGGAATGACCTGCACGGAAGGCTTGGCCAAAGGCATTCCGATGCTGTTCCACAAACCGCTCCCGGGACAGGAAGAGGAAAATTCCCAGTACTTCGCTTCCCAGGGTTGGGGAACGCCTATCGGTTCCCTGGATGACATTAGCGCCTGGATTAACAGGCTCACGGACAAGTACGATGAAGTCGTACGAGCCAGGGAAGAAGTTCTCGACCACATCGCGAGTTACTATCCGCTACAAAGCGCACAAGCCATTATGGATCTTATTGAACGGAATACAGTGACGACATAATTCTACGAATATCGGCTTACAAGCAATAAAACAGACCTCCGGAACTTTGGAGGTCTGTTTTCTATTTGTTAAAATTGTTCCATTTTATGGTCGTGATAACGACGCAGGGCCGACTCGCCGACCTTGACTTCGCAACGGTAAATGGGCATCCCTTGTCCCACGAATTTACTCTCATACTCGGTCATGACATGGTTCTCGTTTATCCCGTCTCCATGCAGATTAAGCGAAATGTTGTCCATCTGCAAGCCGCTCGCGGCAAATGCATTTAGTGAAAACTCGAACAGTTCCCGCGAATCTGTCTTGAAATGAATTTCCCCTTCCTCATTCAGTAAAGCGCGGTATTTGTCGAGAAAACGCGGATGCGTAAGCCGTCTCCGTCCGTGCTTCTTCTTCGGCCACGGATCGCTGAAGTTCAAATAAACCCTCTCAACTTCACCTGGAGCGAAAAATTCCTCGATCGACTCGATGTTGCCCAGAGCAAGCCGAACATTCTCCGGATTTTCCACTTCATGTCCGCTCCAGATCGCCCGCACCTTCTCACTGCCCCGGCGGATCAGTTCATCGTACATATCCATTCCCACAAAGTTGCAGTCCGGATGCTTGAAACTCATTCCGCTGATAAATTGTCCCTTGCCCATGCCGAGCTCGATATGAATAGGGCGGTCATTTCCGAACAATTGATGCCATTTCCCTTTATATTCCCGGGGATCCAGAACGACAAGATCGTGCTGCTGCTCCAAATTTTCCCGGATTCCCTTTCTTCCGCGTAAACGCATCTCATTCCTCCGCTTTCATGTAAATGCCAATTTCAATATTCCATTACTGAAATATTGTGCCGAAGTTCGAACTAAAAGTAAAGAGATAAAAATGAACCATGATCCCCCGACAAAGGGAAAAGGAATCCTGACGGACCGCCGGGGAGACGGTACGGGGATTCCTTTTCCGATATATTTTGGAATTGGGGTCCAAACGTAGTTTAGGTACAATTAAAATAACATAATCTGTCATTCATCGCAAGAAAAGACCCCTTCGAACATTCCCCTTTTTTCGTAAAATTTGATACAATGATTCATGGGAAGCCGCTTGATCAAAGGCTTTACGCCCCCTAACAGACACAAAAACTTATTTTGTGACAATAAGTAACAAACATAGACACAAACATAAAGGAGCAAAAATGACCACTACTCTTTCAACAACGCCCAGACTTTGGAGCGACAAACGTTTTCATACCTGGAACACGGAAATGCGGGAACAATTCGGGGATAAAGTATTCAAAGTCATGCTCGATGCCGGCTTTACGTGTCCGAACCGGGACGGATCCATCGCCAAAGGCGGTTGTACATTTTGCAGCGCCCGTGGCTCGGGAGATTTCGCCGGCAGCCGCCGGGATGATCTGGTAACCCAATTCAATACGATCCGTGACAGGCAGCACCTGAAATGGCCGAACGCCAAATATATCGGCTATTTTCAGGCTTACACGAATACCTATGCGCCCGTGGAGGAATTGCGGGAATACTATGAGGCTATTTTGGAACAGCCGGGAGTAGTCGGACTCTCCATCGCGACGCGTCCCGACTGTCTCCCTGACGATGTCGTCGATTATTTGGCCGAACTGAACGAAAGAACCTACCTATGGGTGGAGATGGGGCTGCAAACTATTCATGAATCAACCTCGACGCTCATCAACCGGGCTCATGATACGAAGTGTTATCTCGATGCGGTGGAGAAACTGCGCAAGCGGAACATTCGGGTTTGCACGCATATCATTTACGGGCTCCCTCAAGAAACTCATGAAATGATGCTGGAGACCGGCCGTGCCGTGGGGCAAATGGATGTACAGGGCATCAAGATCCACCTGCTGCACCTGATGCGCAAAACACCGATGGTGAAGCAATACGAGGCCGGACTTCTCCGCTTTCTGGAAAAAGACGAATACGTGAAGCTCATCGTGGACACGCTGGAATTTCTGCCGCCTGAAATGATTGTACACCGCTTAACCGGCGACGCTCCGCGCGACCTGTTGGTCGGGCCGATGTGGAGTCTCAAAAAGTGGGAAGTACTGAATGCGATCGACGATGAACTGAAGCAGCGCGACACTTGGCAGGGTAAATACTGGAGGGGATGACATGGGGTTTCTCTCGGTACTGAGCTTTGCTCATAAATTGGCAGGCGAGCGATTGCAGCCGGGCGACATTGCCGTGGATGCCACGGCGGGAACCGGGGCCGACACCCTCTTTCTGGCAAAAGCGTGCGGACCGCGCGGCCGCGTGTACGCCTTTGACATCCAGTCCGAGGCGCTGGCACTTACCCGCGCTAGACTGGAGAAAGAGATCTCAGGAACGCTGTCCAACGTAACTTTACTGCAACGCAGCCATGCGGAAATGGAGTCGGCGTTACCCCTGAATATTCACGGCAAACTTGGAGCCGTCATGTTTAACTTGGGGTATTTACCGGCGGATGGAGTCGACAAGGCCGTGATTACGAATACGGAAAGCACGCTAAAGGCCCTGAATGAAGCGGTGGGGCTTCTTAAACCTCGAGGCATCCTGACGGTCGTCCTCTACCCCGGTCATCCGGGAGGAGACGAGGAGGCCGCTGCAGTCGAAGCCTGGGCTGCTTCCCTGCCGCAATCCGCAGGACAAAGTATTCTTTACCGCCAGCCGCAGAAGCCGGCATCCCCTTATCTTATCGCATTTGATAAAAAATAAAAGCCATCATGTTTTGCTGAAGGAATTTCCAAAATCTTAAAAGGAAGTGCTGCAGCATGCAGGAACAAACATTTACGTTTGAAAATGATGCGAGTCAACAGGTTTTCGTGTACGCTTGGTCCCCCGCAGATCTGGACACCCCACTCCGCGGAGTGATGCAAATTGCCCACGGTATGAGCGAGACGGCGGAACGGTACAGACGATTTGCGGAGACACTCACGAAGGAAGGTTTTCTGGTTTACGCCAATGATCACCGGGGCCACGGCCGAACCGCGGTCAGCCCGGATGAACTGGGCTGGCCTGGCCATGACGGCTTGAACGGGATGGTCCGGGATATCATTACGCTGGGCGAGCTTATTCATGACAGGCATTCCGGGATACCCCTATTTCTCATGGGACATAGCATGGGTTCCTTCTTAACCCAAAAAACGATGTACACCAGCCCGGAGAGATACAGAGGATTTATTCTTTCAGGAACCAACGGCCCCCGAGGCCTCCTCTCCTTCGGTCAAAACCTGGCGCGGTTTCAAGCCCGGATTCAAGGGCCTGAACATGCGAGTTTGCTAATGAACGCGCTATCGTTCGGCAGTTTCAACAAAAACTTTATTCCGATGCGGACGCCTTTCGACTGGCTGTCTAGAGACGAGCAGGAAGTGGATAAGTTCGTGCAGCATCCGCTATGCGGGTTTATTTGCAGTTCCGGATTTTTTCAGGGATTGTTCGGTTTGCTGCGCGAGATTCATCGTCCCGACCGGATGAGCCTCATCCCCAAAGACAAACCGGTTTATATTTTCGGGGGAGACCAAGACCCTGTAGGCCTTGAAGGCAAAGGTGTGCTTCGACTCCTGTCCCTTTACGAGCGCTTGGGACTCCATGATCTGGAATTCAAGCTTTACCCCGGCGGAAGGCATGAAATGCTGAACGAGCTCAACCGGGACGAAGTCACCTGCGATACAATTGATTGGCTGAAGCGGCACTTGCCTTCTTGACGTTAGCTTCGATATCTTACATAGGTCATAAAATGAGGCAAGGGGACTGTTCCTAAGCAATGTTTGCTTAAGAACAGTCCCCTTGCTTGTTTATTGTCCGATAAACGCGAGCCAGCCCTTACGGCGTGTCCGGGGCTGTCGCTTCCTCCTCCGGATGGTCAAGCCAACTACGGATCATGGAAAGCAATTGCGCACTGTTTACGGGTTTTGTAATATAGTCGGAAGCCCCTGCCTCAAGGCAAGCCTCCCGGTCACCGCTCATCGCCTTCGCCGTGAGCGCTATAATCGGCAGGTTCTGGAATTCCGGCTTGTTACGGATGGCCCGGGTCGTTTCATACCCGTCCATGATCGGCATCATGATGTCCATCAGCACGATTTCGATCGATGGCGTATTTTCCAGGATCTGAATCGCCTCCTGGCCATTCTCCGCAGGAATCACCTTCATATTGTGACGCTCCAGTATCGTCGTAAGCGCGAAGATATTCCGGATATCGTCATCCACCACAAGCACTTGCTTGGAAGTGATCATCTCATCGGACTCATGCAGCTTGACCAGCATTTGCCGTGATTCTTCCGAGAGATTTTCCGCTTTACGATGCAGGAACAAGCTGCTTTCATCCATCATTTGAACCGGTGTTTTGACCTCCTTGATCACGGAGTGCTTCATTAATTCCTCAAGCTGGGCCTCTTGTTCCGGAGTCCATTTCCGGTTACGGTTCAAGATGATCGGCACCGACTTGTTTTGAATGTTTTTGTGAATTTCATGAACCAGGCCGAGCACGTCGGTATTCCCCAGATCATTATCGATCAGAATGACGTCGAAGCTGTTCGACTTCAGTTGGTTGATCGCTTTCCGGCCGGTATCCACCGTGACGATTTCCAAGTCGTCATTGTCGAGAAGCTGCTCGAATTGTTCGCTGCGCTCGCTATCGCTGATGACGATGAGCACCCGGTGCACCAGCGTGGCCGAAAACTCTCTCAACTGGTCCAGCTTCGTTTCGAGTTCCTCATTCGTCACCGGCTTACCGATATACTCATACACGCCTTTTTGGCGCAGCGGAATTTCGTCCTCTTCCACCGTAATGACGCAAATCGGAATATGCCGGACGCTAAGGTCGTTTTTCAACTGGTCGATCACCAGCCAGCCGTCCATATCCTTCAACCGCAGATCCAGGGTAATCGCGTCCGGAGCGTATTTTTGGGCAAGTTCCAGCGCTCCGTTACCCCGGGTGGTGATAATTGCCTTAATTCCTTTTTTATGCAAAATATCGAGCAGAATTTCATTAAACTTCACGTCGTCTTCCACGATCAAAAATACGCTGTCGCCGGGCTCAATGGAATCCCGGTCGTCCTGGATGATCCGTTCTTCCCTCGGCGTGCCGCCCCGCTTCGATTCACGGGGCGTTACATCAATGATTTCCGGCACGTACTTCGGAGAGGACGGCACGGCCTCAAGCTGGGAAACCTCCTCCGTCTCGTGTCCCGGAATATCCGTATATAACGGCAGGAACAGATTAAAGACGCTGCCTTTATCCACCACGCTAAACAATGTAATTTCGCCGCCCAGCAAAACCGCAATCTCGCGTGAGATGGCCAGCCCCAAGCCGGTCCCTCCGTATTCCCGGCTCGTGCTTCCGTCAGCCTGTTGGAACGCTTCGAATATAATCGCCTGTTTATCGGTCGGTATACCGATCCCCGTATCGCTGACGGAGAAGCAAATCACTTCTTTCGCCCGGTTCAACCGGTCGCTTCCCGCGCTCCACCCATCATTCGCTTTATAGATATGGAGCAGGACCTGGCCCTCTTCCGTAAACTTGAAGGCATTGGACAACAGATTTTTCAGGACCTGTTGCAATCGTTTCGGATCCGTCACCATCTTCTCGGGAAGATCTTCTTCGAGCTTAATCGAAAAGTCCAGCTTCTTGTCGTCAACCATATGGCGGAAAGTCCGCTCCAGGCTGTCCGTGACTTCACTGATTTGAAGTTCGTTATATTCCGCGGTTACCGTGCCGGATTCGATTTTGGATAAGTCCAGAATATCGTTAATCAACTCAAGCAGTTCAATGCCCGCATCCTGAATCGTTTGGGCAAATTTCACCTGGTAATCGGTGAGGTTTGCATCCGGGTTTTCGGCCAACTGCTCGGCCAGAAGCAGCAGCGAGTTCAGCGGAGTACGAAGTTCATGCGACATATTGGCCAAAAATTCGGACTTATAGCGCGAGGTCAAAGCCAGCTGTTCCGCCTTTTCCTCAAGCACCCGTCTGGCAATTTCCACTTCATTGTTTTTGCTTTCTACTTCCGCCTTCTGGAGAACGAGCAACCTTGCTTTCTCCTCCAGTTCCTCATTCGTTTCCTGCAACTCCATCTGCTGGTTTTGCAGTTCCTCGGTAAGCGACTGGGACTGCATCAACAGTTCTTCGGTACGCCGGTTCGCCTGCATCGTATTAATTACGATCCCGATCGATTCCGTCAGTTGGTCAAGGAAATCGAGATCGATATCGGTAAAGCGGCGGAACGAAGCCAGCTCCAGAACGGCGAGCACCTGGTCTTCAAAAATGATCGGCAGCAGCACGATATTCAGCGGAACGGATTCGCCAAGGCCGGAAGAAATCATCACATAATCTCCGGGCACGTTCGTGAGCAGAATGCGCTGCTTCTCGATCAGGCACTGGCCGACAAGGCCTTCGCCGGAACGGAACTGATTGGATAAATGTTTTCGTTGCTGATAAGCGTAGCTGGCAAACAGGGCCAATGTCGGCTCGCCGTTTACCTGCTCGTTGATGTACATGACGCCGTGCTGCATGGAAACGAGCGGAGCCAGCTCCGACAAGATCATGCGGCACACGGCGTACAGGTCGCGCTGTCCTTGGAGCAGTCTGGAAAATTTGGCGAGATTCGTCTTCAACCAATCCTGCTCGGTGTTGATCCGGGTCGTCTCTTTCAAGTTCCGGATCATTTCATTTACATTATCCTTCAATTCGGCGACTTCGCCGACCGCGGCGACATCGATGCTTCGCGACAGATCGCCTTTGGTTACCGCAGTCGCGACCGTTGTAATGGCACGCACCTGGGTCGTCAGCGTACTGGCCATGTAGTTTACATTGTCGGTTAAGTCACGCCATGTACCGGCCGCACCAGGCACGCTGGCCTGTCCTCCCAGCTTGCCTTCCGCGCCAACCTCGCGGGCCACGGTCGTAACCTGATCCGCAAACGTGGCCAGCGTATCGATCATATTGTTGATCGTATCCGTCAGCTCCGCGATTTCGCCCTTGGCTTCCACCGTCAGCTTCTGGTTCAGGTTCCCGCCGGCGACCGCAGTAACGACCTTGGCGATTCCCCGGACCTGGTCGGTCAGGTTGGCAGCCATAATATTTACGTTGTCGGTCAAATCCTTCCAGATGCCGCCAACGCCGCGCACTTGCGCCTGGCCGCCGAGCTTGCCGTCGGTGCCGACCTCACGCGCTACCCGCGTTACTTCGGAGGCGAATGAATTGAGCTGATCCACCATCGTATTGATCGTATTCTTTAGCTCGAGCAACTCGCCTTTTACGTCTACGGTAATCTGCTTCGACAAATCCCCGTTTGCCACCGCGGTCGTAACCCCCGCGATGTTCCGCATCTGGATCGTCAGATTGCTGGTCATCGTATTCACCGTGTCCGTAAGGTCTTTCCATGTACCGGATACGTCCTTCACATCCGCCTGCGCACCAAGCTTGCCTTCGGTGCCGACTTCGCGAGCTACGCGGGTAACTTCGGAGGCAAACAGACTGAGCTGATCCACCATCGTGTTCATCGTATTTTTCAGTTCCAGAATTTCGCCTTTAGCGTCTACGGTAATTTTTTTCGACAAGTCGCCTTTCGCGACGGCCGTCGTTACTTCCGCAATGCCTCGAACCTGATCGGTCAGGTTCCGGGCCATGTTATTTACGCCTTCGGTCAAATCCTTCCAAGTACCGCCGACGCCTCTCACCTCGGCTTGTCCGCCGAGCTTGCCTTCGGTACCTACTTCCAATGCTACCCGCGTGACTTCGGAAGCAAAGGTGGACAATTGATCCACCATCGTATTGATCGTATTTTTCAGTTCCAGAATTTCGCCCTGTACATCGGCGGTAATCTTCTTGGAAAGATCGCCATTCGCCACGGCCGTCGTAACGACCGCAATGTTACGTACCTGGTTCGTCAAATTGGAGGCCATGTAGTTTACGCTTTCCGTCAAATCGCGCCACGTACCGGCCACCCCGCGGACCTGGGCTTGTCCGCCCAGCATCCCGAGCGTACCCACCTCGCGGGCCACCCGTGTAACCTCGGAGGCAAACGTAGACAATTGATCTACCATGATGTTAATGGTGTTCTTCAATTCCAGGATTTCGCCCTTGGCGTTAACCGTAATATGCTTGGACAAATCCCCCTTGGCGACCGCGGTTGTAACCTCGGCGATATTACGCACCTGATTCGTCAAATTCGACGCCATGTAGTTTACGCTTTCCGTCAGGTCGCGCCACGTACCGGCTACTCCGGTAACCTCGGCCTGACCACCGAGAATGCCCTCCGTACCGACCTCCCGCGCCATCCGCGTTACTTCGGAGGCAAAGGTAGACAATTGATCCACCATTGTATTGATCGTATTTTTGAGCTCAAGAATTTCGCCTTGCACGTTTGCCGTGATTTTCTTCGATAGGTCGCCGTTCGCGACCGCCGTCGTCACGACCGCAATGTTCCGCACCTGATCGGTCAGATTTGAAGCCATATCATTAACGCTATCAGTCAAATCTTTCCAGGTTCCCGATACTCCCTTAACCTCGGCCTGGCCGCCAAGCTTGCCCTCCGTGCCTACCTCCCGCGCAACCCGCGTCACTTCCGAGGCAAACATGGACAACTGGTCCACCATTGTATTAATCGTGTCCTTCAGTTCCAGAATTTCGCCCTTGGCATTGACCGTGATCTGCTTCGTCAAGTCCCCTGTCGCTACAGCCGTTGTAACGGCCGCGATATTACGTACCTGATTCGTCAAATTGGCGGCCATGTTGTTCACGCTATCCGTCAGGTCTTTCCAGGTCCCGGACACGCCTTTGACGTCCGCCTGTCCGCCCAGCTTGCCGTCGGTGCCGACCTCCCGGGCCACCCGCGTCACTTCCGAAGCGAATGTGCTGAGCTGGTTAACCATCATATTAATGTTATTTGCCGTTCTTAAGTATTCTCCGGTCAGAGGTCTTCCTTCGAACTCAACCTCCACCTTTTGCGTCAAATCCCCTTGCGCTACCGCGTTGATTACGCGGGCAACTTCGGCGGTGGGTTGAACCAAATCGCTCACAAGTCCGTTCAGCGATTCAACAACAAGTTCCCAGGATCCGCCCGTATTTTTATGATTAAATCGGCGAGTCAGTTTACCTTCCTTGCCAACTACTTCAGCCACGGTGCGGATTTCGCCCACCAGGCTTTCCTGCATGTCCATGATCTCATTAAACGTGTCTGCCACTTTGCCGGAGATACCGGTCCGGTCGTAAGGCATTCGAAAAGAAAAATCCCCTTTCTTCATAGCCATCAAAGCATTCAGCAACTCACCGGCATCGATATGATCATTCGACAGCTGGGGAAGCTGTTGTTCTTGATCCGACATCTTCAATCCTCTCCCGACATGTTGTATATTGACTTAACAACAACCTATGACAAATTCTTTACATTTATTATATTACTATGGAAAACGGCCCCCTGTCATTATTCCGGGAGGATCCAAGGAAATAATACCCATAAAGCAAATTCCCGCCGAGCCATAAGGCTCAGCGGGAAAATGAAGCTTATTTCTACAAGACGAAAGCTCTAGAGACAATCACGAGCAGAATGAAAAGTACCAAAATAGCCCCGGTAGACGTAAACATGCCGCCTCCATATCCTTTATCGCCATATCCGCCAACTACACCACTCACAGGGATTCCTCCTTCGGTTTAGAGTACATCCTATTCTATTCCAAACCCAGGGGAATGATTGGGCCTTTAACACACATAGGCTCAAGCCTGAAGTAACCGACCGAAGACGATTATTTCCGGCCGTGTATTCCCTCAGTCGTAAACGCCGACGTATTTACCGCATAATACAACGGCCGCTGTTCGCTTGAATCCTGCTGGTACAATACGACGAGCAACGTGCTTTCCCGCTGCCGTTCCGGGGACTCCTTGCCTGTCAGCACGTCTTCGAGCGAAAACGGCAACTCGTCCAGCACGGCATATTTCTGAAGGTCCCGCTCCGCCAGTCCGTGGGCCGCAAAGGCTGCGGACACCTCCGAGGACCGGTCGGCCAACGCCTTGAAATACCCGCTCCGCCGCTGCTTGTCCATCCGGTCTTCCCACCAGATTTTGCGCGGCTTGTATTTGTGTCCCAAAAAATAGTCCAGCTTCATCAGCCCCAGCACGGTCTCCGGTTGCTTCATTCCGCGCCATTCCAGGAACTCGTAAAGCCGTGTGAACAAGTCCTCCAGCTGATGGCCGATACGCTGCCACGATTGCTCTTCCCAGAAATCTCCCAGTTCCTGAAAAAAGTCAAACGGAGTATCGAATTCCCGGGTGATCAGATATTCCATCGTGTGATCCATCCGATGATCGTTCCAGTATTTTTCCAAGATGTCCTCCAACCGCTTCAGCCGGATGATATCCGAAAAAGGCATGATGTCGTTGCCCAAAATTTCATAAGGGGCATGATCCATATATGTGTAATTGTACTTGGCTGCTTCATTGCGAAGCCCCGTACCCCGAAGCATCTTCAGAAATCCGAGCTGCAGTTCCTCCGGGCGCATGGCAAATACGTCGTTGAATGTTTTTCGGAACGAAGCATAGTCCTCTTCGGGCAATCCGGCGATCAAATCAAGATGCTGATCGATTTTGCCGCTTTCCTTGATCTTCATTACGGTCCGGGTCAGTTTGGTAAAATTCTGGCGGCGCTTCACCAGTTCATTCGTGTTGTCGTTCGTCGACTGAACCCCGATCTCGAAGCGGAAGATGCCCGGCGGAGCGTTCTCCGCCAAATAATCGAGCACCTCGGGTCGCATAATATCCGCCGTAATCTCAAATTGGAACACGCAACCGCCGTGATTGTGAATCAAAAATTCAAACATTTCCATCGCGTAGCTGCGGTTGATGTTAAAGGTGCGATCCAGGAACTTGATCGTTTTCGCCCCATGGCTGATCAGGTACAGAATATCCGATTTTACTCGCTCGATATCATAGTAACGAACCCCCACCTCGATGCTGGAGAGGCAAAACTGGCAGTTGAACGGACACCCCCGGCTCGTTTCGAAATAAACGATGCGCTTGCCCAGATCCGGGATATCCTCCGGAAACCGGTGCGGCGATGGTAGCGTATTGAGGTCGGATTTCGGCCGGGGAGGATTGACCCTGATTTCTCCGTCCTTCCGGTAAGCGGCGCCGAACACGTAATGGAACTTTCGTTCCCCGCCCAGCTCTTGCAGCAAATGATGGAATGTTTCCTCTCCATCTCCCATGACGATGAAATCAACGCTGTCCGCCCGTTCCATCCAGTACGCCGTATCGTAGGAAACCTCGGGACCGCCCAGTACGATCGCCGTTTCCGGAAGCACCTTTTTCAGCATATTGGTCACCTTGATCGTTTCTTCGATGTTCCAGATATAACAGGAAAAGCCGATGACATCCGGCCGTTTCTTATATAAATCGGACACGATGTTCAGCACCGGGTCCTTGATCGTATATTCCGCCAAATCGATATCGAACTCATTCCCGCTGTAGGCTTTAAGCAGCCGAAGCGCCAGCGAGGTATGGATGTATTTTGCATTTAATGTGGCTAAAATGACTTTCATTCTTCACAACCCTATTCCATATTTTGAAAAAACTCGAGAAACGGCACGCCGTATTTGCGGTATTTCACTTCGCCGACGCCTTTAATCCGCAGCATTTCCGCTTCGCTTGTCGGGCATACCAAGCTCATTTCGCGCAAGGTGGCGTCGTTAAAAATAATATAGGAAGGCACGCGCTCTTTTTCGGCCAAATCCCTGCGGATCAGGCGCAATTGTTCGAATACCGTTTCGTTCACGGCCGAAGGCCCGTCATCATAGGAAGCACCTCTGCGGCGGGAACCGGAAGCCGTCCCGGCACTTTTCGCCGCAGGCGGTTCAGGCGCGCGCATCATCACCTGATGCTGTCCTCTCAGGACATCCGCTGCCAATGTTTGAAGCCGGACAACGGGGTACTGACCTTCCGAAAGGGCGAGATAGCCCTCGGCAATAAACACATTGATCAGCTCCGATATCTCTTTCTCGGTACGACGCCGCATCATGCCATAAGTCGGCAAACTGTCGAATCCGTACTGAAGTACTTTCTTGTTCTGCGAACCTTTGAGCACCGAAGATACCAGCGAAACGCCGAAACGCTCTCTCATCCTGTGGATACAGGAGAAGACGATTTGCGCATCCACCGTCATGTCGACAAGCTCACGCTCGTCGCGGCAGGAACTGCAAATGCCGCAAGCTTCCCGGCTATGGGCTTCACCGAAATAATCCAGCATCGCCCATCGCAAGCAGCTATTCGAGTAACAGTACTCTATCATCTGCTGGAGCTTCTTGTACTCATTGCGCTTCCGGTTCTCGTCTTGCGGATTCTGTTCGATCAGGAACTTCTGAGTCATGATGTCCTGCGGACTGAACAGCAGAATGCAATCGCTCGGCTCGCCGTCCCGGCCGGCACGTCCCGCCTCCTGAACGTAAGCCTCCATATTTTTCGGCATATTGTAGTGAATCACGTAACGCACATTCGATTTATCGATACCCATCCCGAAGGCATTGGTTGCAACCATTACCCGGATGTCGTCATAAAGAAACGCTTCCTGGCTTTCCTCCCGTTCACTATCGGACAACCCGGCATGGTAGCGTCCGGCCGGAATGCCGTTTTGCCGCAAACGGTTATACATATCATCAACCTCTTTGCGTGTCGCCGCGTAAATGATCCCCGGCTGATGGCCGTGCGTAGTTACGTAATTCATAATAAATTCCCGTTTGTTTTCGCCGCGCAGGACCGACATCGCCAAATTGTCCCGGCCCAGGCCCGTCACGAAGACGGACGGATCGTTAAGCCGCAGCAACCGGATCATGTCATCCATGACCTCCGGCGTTGCGGTCGCCGTAAAGGCCGCGAGAATCGGGCGTCTCGGCAGACTGTTCACGAACGGCGATACCGAGAGATAGCTTGTCCGGAAATCATGCCCCCACTGCGAGACGCAGTGAGCCTCGTCGACGGCGACGCAAGAAATTTCAAGCCCGCTCATTTCTTCGCGGAACCAATCCAGCTCCAGACGCTCCGGCGCCACGTATAGCAGCTTCAATTCGCCGCGTTTCGCGGCCCGGATGCGCTCGTTCACCTCTTTGCCGGAAAGAGTGCTGTTAATATAAGCGGCCGATATTCCCATCGTGATCAAGGCGTCGACCTGATCTTTCATCAACGAGATGAGCGGGGAGATGACCAGGGTCAATCCGGGGTGTAACAGCGCGGGAATCTGATAGCAGATCGACTTGCCGCCGCCTGTAGGCATAATGCCGAGTGTATCGGCTCCCTTCAGCATGCTGGAGACGATTTTGCGCTGCCCTTCGCGGAAATCGGGGTACCCGTAATATTTTTGCAGCAACTGCTGCGCTTGTTCCAGAGTGGGGATTTGCACATTCATTGAACCAAACTCCTTATATCGGTACATGTATTACCGGCCAATAAACCTTCTCTCCAGTTTACCGGGCCTTAAGCCAATGGGCAACATCCACCCTTGCCTGATTTTACGGAATACATTCCTTGGTACATAAAGTCCATTACTCTTACTAACACTTACTATTATATACTTTCATCCGGAAGAGAGGCCGGTTTATTAGATTGGAGGAACGGACCTTGCAAAAATGGAGCGAAAATTACAGGGCCTATGCGCAAAAAAAGAATCATTCCCCCGAGGAACCGGCTTCCGGCAAGAGCGGTCCATCCTTCCTCGGCACTTCGCTACATGAGAATTTGGCTCAATTCGAACAATCCATCGGCGCAAACGGCGATCTGGCCGTACGGGAATTCCAGATTGCGCGCCGATACCGGGCGGCTCTCGTCTTCCTGTCTTCCATGACGGACCAGAAAGGAATTCAAGAGAACATCTTAAAGCCGCTAATGCTGTGGCGGGAAAATGAATCCGGAGACTCGGAAAGCCCGCTTCCGAAGGGCGGCCTGATCGACCGGCTTTGGAACGAGACGATTTATATTAATGAAGGTCAAAAATGCTCTGACCTGTCCCTTCTTCTCCATTTATTAACGTCCGGTCATGTACTGCTTTTGCTGGACGATTGCGGTGAAGCGCTTGCCTTTGCCATGCGCGAGATTGAGAAAAGAGGCATCGAGCAGCCTCAGACGGAACAGGTGATCCGCGGCGCACGGGAGGGCTTCATCGAGCTGTTAGACACCAATTTATCGCTGATCCGATACCGGCTCCAAAGCCCTGATTTGAAAATCGAAACCGGTCCGATCGGACAGCGCACCAATTCCCGCGTTGCGGTTTGCTATATTAACGGAATTGCGGATCCCGAATTGGTCGAAGAAGCCATGATGCGAATTTCTAAGATTGATTTCGACGGGATTATCGATGCAGGTTACATCGAACAATTCATTGAAGATCAGCCCATTTCTCCTTTTCCGCAAGTTCAAAATACGGAACGGCCCGATAAAGCCGTAGCGGCATTGCTGGAAGGCAGAGTCGTCATCATGGTCGACGGCTCGTCCTTTGCCTTGATCGTCCCTGCGCTGTTCGACCAATTTTTGCAGACGATCGACGATTATTCCGAACGCTTTATTATTGGAAGCCTGATTCGTATCATCCGCCTGGTTGCCTTGTTATTTTCTCTGTTTTTTCCGTCGCTGTATGTCTCGGTCATCTCCTATAACCCCGAACTGCTGCCAACCGATTTCGCCGTAGCGATCTCGGGAGGGCGGGCCGGAGTCCCTTTCCCTGCCGTACTGGAAGTATTAATTATGGAGGTATCCATGGAAATTTTGCGGGAAGCGACCATTCGTTTGCCGCAGATGATCGGCGGCGCCCTCTCCATTGTCGGCGTGCTGGTCATCGGGCAAGCCGCGGTGTCCGCGGGTTTGGCCAGCCCGATTACCGTAGTGATCGTCGCTTTGACAACGATCGGTTCGTTCGCCACGCCTGCTTACAATGCCGCTATCGCCCTGCGTATGCTTCGTTTTCCGCTGATTTTATTGGCGGGATTATTCGGTTTATACGGCGTGATGATCGGTACTATTTTAATTATAAACCATCTGCTTTACCTGGAGTCGTTCGGCATTCCGTACCTCTTCAACTTGATTACCGGAATGCGGGAGCGCTTGACCGACACCATGATCAGAGCCCCCCTGTGGTGGATGAACCGGCGGCCGTCCCATTTGCATCCGGTTGACGCAACCCGCTTGCCTGATGGAGAAACGCAATCCTATATCAACGGAATATTCCGGAGAAAGGAGATCATCTATGAACAGGAAGCAGAAGATCTCAACGACCCAAACCGCCCTCGTCGTCGCTAGCACTACGTTCGGCGTTGGCGTTTTGAGTTTCCCGAGAGTAATGGCTCA
Organism: Fontibacillus forbon; assembly: GCF_046559655.1. NCBI lineage: Bacteria > Bacillati > Bacillota > Bacilli > Caryophanales > Paenibacillaceae > Fontibacillus > Fontibacillus forbon. Next base: position 951,593 of record NZ_JBKGFV010000002.1, read on the forward strand.
AGCTGCCGGAAGCGGCGCTCCACTGATGGCATTGTTGGGCATGCTTCTGGCTTTGTTCGGACTGTGGCTCGTGACCGCATTAGGACAGCGCTTCAAGGGACAGACCATATTTGAATACGGACAGTCGCTGATCGGAAAGTGGCCGGCAATCGCAGCTAATCTGATCCTGTTCATCTTCTTCACCATTTCGGCCGCCTTGTCATCCCGCCAGTTCGGTGATGTGCTTTCTACCGTCGTTTTTCGTAGAACACCCATCGAAATCAGCATCATCCTGATCCTATTGACGACTGCGTTTTCCTGCAGACGGGACATTGTAAAATTCAGCTATATCCACATTTTCTATTTTCCCTTTATCTTCTTTCCTTATCTAATACTGATGTTGGTATCGCTGCAAAGAATCGATGTCCTGAACCTGCTGCCGCTGACCGGAAATAAATCCATGCAGTTCTTCCCGGGAATTTCGGAATCAGCATCTTTGTTTCTCGGCTCGTTTATCATTACGATTTTGCTCCCCCACATGCAAAAACCGAAATCGGCGATGAAATCATCCTTTTTCGGATTAGCGATCAGCGGAGGTGCTTATTTGATCATGATATTTTCGGTACTTGGCATATACGGGGCGGAAGAAACCAAGCTGCTGCTTTATCCCACCCTGGAACTTTCCCGGTCCATTTCGTTAGGAGGAGGGGTATTGGAGCGTTTTGACGCCCTTTTCATCGTCATTTGGTTTATTACTGTGTATACCACGCTTTATTCCAGTTACTATCTGGCTTCCCATGCCTTTAGCAAGCTTTTCCATTTTTCCGATCTGCGCCTTACCTCTTCTTTTCTGCTGCCGTTTATGTTGGCGATCGCTTTGCTGCCGCACAATGTTTTTCAAACGCGGAGCATCGTCCACCATACGGAGTTTACGGGCTTGCTTCTACTGACTTGCTACCCTCTGCTGCTGAGAATTGTCTCCTTATTCCGCCGGAAGGGTGCCATGACCCATGAATAAAAGAATTGTTATGAATCTGCTGCTCACGATGCTTTTCTTAAGTTCCGGGTTGCTCCTAACCGGTTGCTGGGACAGTCTGGAGATTGAGGACAGAGCGCTATTACTCGCTCTGGCTATTGATGAAGCCCCGCCCGGAAGCGAGGCCAAAGAGGACAGCGTAACGCATGAAAACAACGGAAAGTTACCCGACAAAATGATCCGTATCACCGCGCAAATCGCCGTCCCCGGGCGGGTACCCCTCGGCCCCAGCAGCGCCACGAGCGGAGAAGAAACCCAAAATTCAGTATGGGTCGTTCAGGTATTCGGCCATAGCCTGGATGACGCACTGAACAATTTGCAGCAGCAAATCGCCGATCCCAAGTACCTGATCCATCTTCGGGTTATCGTAGTAAGCGAAGCTATCGCCAAGCAGGGACTGGAAGATCTTAGCGACTATCTAAGACGTAATCCGGAAGTCCGTCGCAGAACCTGGTTGCTCGTATCCGATATGGAAGCGGCAAAAATCATGAATGCCGCGCCGCCGCTGGAACGGGTGCCCACCTTGTATCTGTTGTCCATGGTGGAAAAGGCGGTCCAAACCGGCAAATTCCCGCTGGACTATTTAGGGATTTTCTGGACGGCCGAATCCAGATGGGGACAAGACGGATATCTCCCCTATATTTCGATTCGAGGAAAAGAAAATATTCTGATCAAAGGAATGGCCTACTTTAGCGGAGGAAAGCTGGTGGGAACGACGACACCTATTGAAATCGGGGCCTTCATGGCTGCCAAAGGGATTGATCCCGGCGGATACTCCACCTTGCTCGACGTGCCCGGCATCGGCTTTGTAATGGTTCAAACCCAGGAGCGCCATACGAATATGAAAGTGGATATTCAGGATGGAGTACCTAAGGTTACCCTGAATATTAAACTGGAGGGAACGATCACGGAGCATAGTGAAGGCGATACAGACATCGGATCTATGCAAAATCTTGCCCTGATTGAAAAAACGTTCGTCAGCAATGCCTCGGAAATTGTTGAAGATTTCTTGAAAGCGACCCAATCGAAACGTTCAGACGTACTCGGTGTGGGCGAGTTGGTCCGCGCCCACCGTCCAGCTTATTGGAATAAGCATGTCCTTTCCAAACGGGACTGGGAAGACATTTATGCCAAAGTTCCCATGGATATCAAGCTTCATATGACGATCCGCCGCGTCGGTCTAAAAAACTAGGGGGGATTAAATGATACGGGTTATTTCCTTTGTCGCGATCATGTTCTTGTTTTCGGGTCTTTTAATACTCTTGGTTGACCGCAAAATATACAAAACGGGGCAAAAAAAGAAAGAAGCCAAAGCCGCCTCTTTTCTGGGCTGGATGAACCTGGCCTGCGCTCTCCTGCTATTCGGCGCCTTTCTTTGGCTGCATTGACGATTCTCCCTAACCTGCTGCGGTTTTATGGTACTTGCCTGTACGGCGTGGTATAGTTAAAACGGACAAAATTATCGGATGGAGAACAATCGTTTCATGAAAAATTCGAAGAATGCACAACCACACCAAGCTAGTCATAAATCAAAACATAAAAACAGAGGCCCCGCGCCGGACAAAAAGCCGGATCCCCGGATTACGAACCGGAATACGGCGGAAGAAGTCGCTCCCGGCGATGTCATCATCGTGACGATCAAACGGCTTGGCATCAACGGCGAAGGCGTCGGATATTACCGGCGAAAAGCGGTATTTATCGAAGGGGCACTGCCGGATGAGGTGATCAAGGCCGAAATCATTCGCGCGGAAGCCAAGTACATTTCCGCGAAAATCAAGGACATCGAGAAGCGCTCTCCCCACCGGATCGACGCCCCATGCCCTGTATTCGGCATTTGCGGCGGCTGCCAGATCCAGCATCTTTCATATGAGGGGCAGCTTGCCGGCAAAACGGACATCGTTCGCGAAGCCTTTTCCCGGTATGCCGGTATGCAGGACGTCCGAATGAAGCCGATCCTCGGCATGGAGCATCCGTGGGACTACCGCAACAAGGCCCAGCTTCAACTGGGAATGCAGGAAGAAGGTATGATCGCCGGGCTGTACGCGGTGGATTCGCACCGGTTGATCGACATTACCGGGTGTCCGATCCAGCATCCCAAGATCAACGAGGCCGTCGACCGGACGCGCAATGTCCTGGAGCACCTGAACATCCCTGTCTACCGGGAAAAGGGCAATCAAGGACTGGTGCGGACGATCGTGGTGCGCTGGGGCTTCCAGTCTGGGCAACTTCAGGTGACGCTCGTTACGGCGAGCGACAAGCTGCCGCGGCGCGAGCAGCTTGTCAAGGAGCTCCGGCTGGCGATGCCGGAGCTGACGAGCATCGCAATGAACGTCAATCCCAAGAACACGTCGCTCGTGTTCGGCCACAAGACGTTCATCCTGTGGGGCGAGGACAGCATCCAGGAGTCGCTTGGCGACCTGGAGTTCACGTTGTCCCCGCGCGCTTTTTTCCAGCTTAACCCGTTGCAGACGGTTAAGCTGTATGAGGCGGTGCGCAACGCCGCCGGTCTGACCGGCCGGGAGACGGTGGTCGACGCCTATTGCGGCACCGGCACGATCGGCCTGTGGCTTGCCCCTTACGCGCGCGAAGTCCGCGGGATCGAGTCGATCCCCGAAGCGGTAAGGGACGCGAAGGAGAATGCGGCGCGCAACGGGCGCACCAACGCGGCCTTCTTCGAGGGCCTGGCGGAAGAACTGCTTCCGCGCTGGGCCAAGGCCGGTTACTCGCCCGACGTTATCGTCGCCGACCCGCCGCGCACCGGCCTCGATCCCCGCTTCCTCGAAGCGGTGCTCCGCACGAAGCCGAAGCGCTTCGTATATGTGTCCTGCAATCCGTCCACCCTGGCCAAGGATTGCAAGATCCTGACGGATGGCGGCTACAAAATCGATTGGCTTCAGCCGGTCGATATGTTCCCGCAGACAAGCCATGTGGAGTGCTGTGTGTCGCTAACTAAGGAGTAACCTATTTGAAGGGAGAGATTTATATGACGACGAGTCCCGTCAACGGTAAAAAGGAGTTACCTCCGGAACAGCATGAAGAACTACTCAACATTTTGAAAGCACGTTTTGAGAAAAACATGAACCGCCATCAAGGTCTTGAATGGGCTGATATACATGCAAAGCTTGAAGCTCAACCGGAAAAATTATGGTCGCTCCACGAAATGGAGCGAACCGGCGGCGAACCCGATGTCGTAAATCATGACAATACGACGGACGAGTACATTTTTTATGATTGTTCGGCGGAAAGTCCCAAGGGTCGCAGGAGTATTTGTTACGACCGTGAAGCGCTCGACTCGCGGAAAGAACACAAGCCGCAAAATAGTGCCATAGAAATGGCATCTGACATGGGGATAGAGCTTTTAACGGAGGAGCAATACCGGGAGTTGCAGAAACTTGGAAACTTTGATTTGAAAACTTCGAGCTGGGTGAAGACACCCGCTAACATTAGAAAACTTGGCGGAGCCATCTTTTGCGATCGTCGCTATGACACTATCTTCATGTACCATAACGGAGCGGAATCCTATTATGGTGCCAGAGGGTTCCGCGGCTCGCTAAGGGTCTAAGGTATTGATCCATTCTGTTGAAGCTCAAGCAATTCATAGGCTTGAGCTTCTTTTTATGCCGGCCCTTAAAGTTAGTTTAGCAATGCAAGGACCGAATCCACGCTATTTTGGACATATAGCGCATCGGGACGCGATTTCATCATAACGGTAAGTCCTATCAAGAAAACGACGAGCGTTTGAGCCAGCGCCTTCGGGTTCAAGCTGTTTGCAAGCTCGCCCGATCGTATGCCTCGTTCGATCGTTTCCTGAAAAATTACGGTCAAATACATCTGATGTTCTCTAGTCAGTACCTCGAATTTCTCGTCGTGAGGGGCGAGTTCCACCATCGTATTAATGCAAAAGCATCCCCGGCTGAACCGTTCTCCGTATCCCTCATTGATCAAGCCTTCGAAAAATGCCCGGATCCCTTCTTTTACCGAAGATTTGTTTTGGAGTCTGGATCGGACGGAAGAGGCATGAAATTGATTATATTTACGCAATGCCGTTTCGAATAATGCTTTCTTATCCCCAAAGGCCGAGTAAATACTCGGCTTTTGAATCCCCATTCTGGATGTCAAGTCGCTCAAGGATGTAGCTTCGTATCCCTTTTCCCAAAAAACCTGCATTGCCGCAACTAAAGCTTGTTCCTCATCAAATTCGCGCGGTCGAACCATGTGCTGCTCCCCCTTTTCCATACCGTTTAGTACGTAAATATTTTATCGTTCAAATCTTGTTCTGTCAAAATGATGGCAGTCCCTTACCTAACCACACTTAATTTCTTGACATTCCTTAAGGCATAAACTATATTTATCCATGATCATTATGTACCGAACGGTATGTTATTATTTCGATAAAATAAAGAAACGAGTGATCGAAGATGGAGAATGTTAACGTAACGAAAGCAACCGCTGCCGAAGACGCCCGATCCGGCTCCTTCCCCTCCATATCCCGAAAAGTGGCCCTGCTGTTTGCCGTATCGTGCGGCATGGCGGTTGCCAACATTTACTATGCCCAGCCGCTTCTTGACGCCCTGTCGACCGAGTTCAGTATCGGGCATTCCGCGATCGGCGTCGTCACCACGGTAACCCAGATCTGCTATGCCCTGGGATTGCTCCTATTGGTGCCTCTCGGTGACTTGTTGAATCAGCGCCGCTTGATTGTCTATCAAATGCTATTATCCGTTGTAGCTTTGTTTGCCGTTGGCACCGCTTCCTCAGCCACGGTCCTGATGTTAGCCATTGCTGCAGTCGGACTGCTCGCCGCAATCGTACAAACCCTCGTGGCATTCGCCGCAATGCTGGCTGCGCCATCTCAACGCGGACGAGTAATCGGCGTGGTAACAAGCGGCGTCGTAATCGGTATTCTGTTGGCACGAACCGTTGCCGGTATATTAACGGACCTCGCCGGTTGGCGCTCGGTCTACCTCGTGTCCGCAGCCATGATGCTCCTGATGGCTGTACTTCTATTTCGGGCGTTACCGAACTATGAGCGAAAAAAAACAGATTTGACCTATAAAAATTTGATTCGTTCGGTCATCTTATTGTTTGTGCAAGAAAAAATTTTGCGTATTCGTGGAGTACTGGCACTGTTGATTTTTACCGCATTCAGTATTTTATGGACTTCCCTTGTTTTACCTCTCAGCGCACCTCCGCTATCTCTTTCGCACACCGAGATCGGAGCTTTCGGTCTTGCCGGAGTTGCCGGAGCTTTGGCGGCGGCAAAAGCAGGGCGTCTGGCCGATCAAGGTTTGGGGCAGCGGACAACGGGAATCTCGCTCTTCCTGCTGCTGGCCTCATGGTTGCCAATCGGTTTTACGGAACACACCTTGTGGGGATTGATCGTTGGGGTTATTTCCCTTGATTTTGCGGTACAGGCCGTGCATGTTACGAACCAGAGCATGATTATGAGCGTACGCCCTGAAGCTCGCAGCCGTCTCACTGCAGCCTACATGATGTTCTATTCCATAGGCAGCGCAACCGGTTCGATCCTTTCCACCTTGACTTATTCCTACTCGGGTTGGATAGGCGTATGCTGGCTTGGCGCCTCCGTAAGTGCCGTTGCTTTACTCTTTTGGGCACTTACCCGCCGTTGAGATTTTGATTGCCGAAGTAAACATCATCTTCCGTCTTCACTGCCGCATTGTAATCCCAAAGCTTGTTCAACCATTCCTGATTGTCCCTATCGATCATCACGCTTACCAATAACGGAGCGGAGAAGCTAATATCCTCTTACTGCTATTAATCATCCCAGAGGAATGTTGGTTTTGTAATCGAGCATCAAGCATGCCGTCATTAAAACCTAGTAAAACATTGCAAAATAATATTCATGCCGGATATTGCGTGATATGATCGGTGTAAGCGCACTTTGTTATTGCTGGAGGGTTTGACGGTGGAAACCAACTTTTACGAATCCGAACCTTTTCACATTAGCCGGGAAAGAAAAACGCATTCCAGCATTCCTTCCCTTCATTACCATGACGCTTACGAAATTTTGTATTTCGTTTCCGGCGAGCTTCACTATTTTATCGAAAACCGGACATATCAAGTCGTCGGAGGAATTCTGCTGCTGATCAACGCGAACGAGGCGCACAGGCTGGTCAATTCCAACGGTGCCGTGTACGAAAGGGTTACCCTATTGTTCAAAAAGGAATTCCTGCGCCCTTTTTTGCCGGATCCGGAAGCCTTCGATCTGTTCTCCTGTTTTATTGGCGGTTAGAGTGCCGTAAAACTGCGGGGACATGAGCAAAGTTATGTTGAAAGTAAATTCGATAAAATGATCGGCGAGCACGCGAAAAAAATCTGCTCAATCCGAGTTAAACGTGAAACTGCACCAAATAGTCATTTTTATTCATGAACAGCATGCCAAGCACCTGACTTTGGACGATATCCAAAACCTTCTACATGAGCCAGTCTCATTTAAGCAGGACCTTCAAGGAAACGACCGGGTTCACCTTTATTGAATACGTCAACAATATCCGCGTGAAAGAAGCTTGCACGCTGTTGAATAACCCCCGATTATCGGTATCGGAAATCACCGAGCGCGGTCGGATTCGAATGTTTGGCCCACTTCGGGCGGATTTTCAAAAAAATCATCGGGGTTTCCCCATTGAAGTACCGAAAAAACGAATCAAAGGAATTGAACCGAAATCCACCATACCTGAAAGGAATGTTTATGATGGAAAACAAACGTGCCTCTTTCGAGACCATTGACGAGTATATAACCAACTTCCCTGCTGAAGTTCAAGAAAAGCTTCAAACTTTGAGGGAAGTCATTCAAGCTGCAGCGCCAGAAGCAACCGAAAAAATCAGCTACCAGATGCCTACTTTTGCCCTGCACGGGAATCTGGTGCATTTTGCCGCCTTCCCGAAGCATATCGGATTTTATCCCGATCCTAGCGGAATTGAAGCCTTCAAAAAAGAATTATCGGCGTATAAAGGAGCTAAAGGTTCCGTCCAGTTTCCTCTGGAGATGCCTCTGCCCTATGAACTAATCAGTAAGATCGTAAAATTCAGAGTAGCTGAAAACCTGGAAAAAGCGGAAGCCAAAAAAAAGAAGAAGTGATCACTAGCTTCGAGCAATCCAGCCTGGGGGAATCATTCATGCGACAAGAAGAATTCGTGAATAAATACCTGAACAGATTGAAGCTGCAGCACCCTTTGCCTCCGGTTCTGGACACCCTGCAAAAAATTCAAAAACATCATTTGCTGAACATTCCTTTCGAGAACCTTGATATTATGAACGGCACCAGCATTGATTTACGGACCGATCAATTATGGGTGAAAGTCGTCGAGCACCACAGGGGCGGTATTTGCTATGAGTTGAACGGGTTGCTGTTTCATCTGCTCCGGGAAATCGGATTTGACGTAAGGTACATCTCGGCACAGGTACTTGAGGATGGAGATCGCTTTGACCATGTTTTATTGCTCGTATCATTGGAAGAGGATCGCTGGCTTGTGGATGTAGGGTTCGGCAACCATGCTTTTGAACCTTTAAAGTTAGTGGTTGGTGTTGTCCAAACAGACCTCAACGGGCAATTTCGGATCATGATGACGGGACAAGATACATACCAAATATTCAAACAGGCATCCGGCAAACAGGATTCCCTGGAGTATACTTTCAGTCTGGAGGAAAGAAAGCTGGAGGATTTCAGGGAAAGATGTTTATATTTTGAGACCTCTCCGGGATCCCGGTTTCGGAAAAACAGAGTGTGTTCGCTTGAAAGGGAAAACGGCAGAATATCGTTGACGGACGATAAACTTATCCTAACCGAAAACGGGATCAAGACAGATAAAGACATAACCACTGAGCAGGAATTTGACCGCCATTTAAGCGAGCTATTCGGGATCGTCCTGTAGCGTGCCAAGCAAGCATCATGCCTTCATTCCAAAGAGACCGCAAACCAAATAGTCCATGCATCGCTTTCTATGATCGGACCCTCATGAACCTTAAATTTTTCTGATATAAAAGAAACCAGCTCCTCAAGCTGTCCATCGTTCAGTTCATGAAGCAATGAGCGGCCGGTCCGGTGGAGCAAATCCTGCCGCAAAGCCTCCAGATCGGGGTGAACCACTCTCGTTTCCCAAAGCGAAGCGGTTTCCAACAGCTTGAATCCTGAATCTTGGAGTGCGCGCTGCACTTGTTCCGACTCATACCTGCGCGAGATCTCCGAACCGGCCAACTGAGGATATTTTTCAAAAAAATAGCCCCGAATGTTATGAATATCCCCAGGTAACAGGCAGTCAGCCGGCGTCCGGTCCTGAACAATGAGCACCCCGCCCTTTTTTAAAATCCGGTTCGCTTCAGTAAAGCAGGCGCTCAAGTCATCCAAATGATGGATCAAGGCCCTTTCCAGTACCAGGTCATATTCACGGGCAGGAAGACCGGTTCGATAAGCCTCTCCTTTTGCAAAACTAATCTCCTGCTGGCCTCTGCAGTTTAAGGCCGCCCCAGCCAGCATCTCATCCGAGAAATCGACTCCGATCACGCTGGAAGCTCCCAACTCCGTCAAAGCTTTAGTATAAATTCCCCCTCCACATCCTACATCCGCCGCGTTTTTGCCGCTAACAACCACCCTTGCGCGAATAAAATCACTCCAAGACTCATCCGCTGTTCTTGTGCTGTAGGTCCGGCGGTTTTGAGCATCATGAAAATCGATCGGCATATCATTCCCTCCCATTCATATCGTTTCGGTTTCATCTAATGAAACTAAGTTTCGTTTTATCATCGTTTTTTGTACTTATACTATCATATATTCCGGCTTCGGCAACAGATATTTTTCATGGCAATGAGATGGCAAGAAAATAAGGCATAATACTTGGCTTGGAGCGGATTGTTTGGAGTTTGGAGTTTGGATAATGGTGATATGCCGAACTAATTCAGTTTAGGGTGACTCTCTCGACTCAGCGCATTCTAACGGACACCAGAGACGTTATCTGCCGCAAAATGGCCGTTTTTGAATTCTAACGGACACCAGGGCCGTTAAAAGACTGCCAACCCCTTGTTTTTCCATCGAAAATGCAAAATAAGGTCCCCTGTGTCCGTTAGCCGTAACGGATGCCGTTTTCTGAGCATTTAAGGTCTCCTGTGTCCGTTAGGATTAATTGGCCACTGGCCAGGCCAGCCGGCTACATTCAAATCCGATTCCTGCTTCGATCGCTGCTTTGACCGCCGACTATACCATCACCCCAATCTTTTTAATCACATGAATTTATTCATGATTTACAAATGTACGGTATAGTTATTTAACAAGCCCGGGATGTGAGCTATAATTTATGGAGATCTACAAGGAGGCGATAGAATGGAAAGAATAGCCGTTTTTTGCGGGTCGAGTGCAGGAGCGTCCGATGTGTATAGACAAGGGGCGGTCGCTCTGGGGAAAGAGCTTGCGGCCAGAGGACTTACTTTGGTGTATGGCGGATCCAGCATTGGACTAATGGGTAGTGTTGCCGATTCCGTGCTGGAGCATGGCGGGCAAGCCATCGGGGTTCTTCCCGTATTTTTGGAAAACCGGGAAATAGCCCATAAAAACCTGTCCCAATTGGTTATTGTAGATTCCATGCATGAAAGAAAAGCAAAAATGGCGGAGCTGGCCGACGGATTCGTCGTTCTGCCCGGCGGTACCGGCACGATGGATGAATTTTTCGAAATATTCACTTGGGCTCAACTGGGGCTTCACAGCAAACCATGCGGACTTCTTAACATCAATCATTACTATGACCCTCTTATCGCGATGTTCAACCATATGGCCGACGAACAGTTTCTTCAGGAGAAATACCGGTCTATGGCTCTGGCCGACACGACGCCGAAAGGGCTGCTCGATCAGTTTCTTACCTATGAAGCGCCTGCGGTTAAAACCTTTATGACCACCGAACAACAAGTTTAAAACATGGCATCTATGGCATACCGACTGTACAGTTAAAGACGAATCTACTATACTTGTAAAGTACTACCATTCCAGAACAAGCAGCATAGCGAGGATTTTTACAATGATTATGAACGGCGGCATCCCATACATTCGTATTAGATAATGTGAGGTACAAGACAAATGCGTCCGATCCAATTTATTACAATTGATCGGATTATTTGTGTTGTACCTTTTTCATTCCTAAATTCGAATGAATGAGGTGCTTTTTTCATGTCTAAAAATAAACCGTTCACCACTGCTAACCGCAGGGGTTCTTCCAACTTTTCCGCACAGCATCTGCTTATCAGCAAAAACATCGTTCATGAACTAATCCGTCATGCGAAGATCGGCCCCGGCGACATGGTGCTGGATATCGGCGCGGGGGCAGGTGCCATCACACTGCCTTTAGCGGAGAAGGCGGCCCAGGTAGTGGCCATTGAGAGCGACCCCGGGTTCGCCAGCAAACTAATAAGCAAAACAGAAAATATGGCAAATATTAAAATCAGGCAGGCCGACTTCCTGCAATCCCCTCTTCCAATGCGTCCTTTTTCTGTGGTGGCCAATATTCCATATTCGATTACCACGCCGATCTTTGGGAAGCTTCTTGACGGACCGGGAATCCCTTTGCAGCGTGCCGCCATCATCGTGGAAAAAGGAGCCGCCAAACGCTTTACTTCCGACCCGATTACAGATCCACGGATTTTAAAATGGCGGATGTGGTTTGATCTGCAACTCGTGCGGACCGTGGAACCAAGTAACTTTTCGCCGCCGCCCAAAGTGGATTCGGCGATTCTGAGTATCAGCCGAAAGAAGAATCCGACAGTTCCCTTAAAACATCACGCGCGATTTATGGCGCTGGCCTTACACGGGCTAAGGTCCCCTCGGCTTCCTTTGTCCGCAGCATTTTCGGAAGTGTTCTCGCCGCCGCAAATTACGAAGCTGGCAAGAACCCTGAGCATCGACAGAAACATGCCCGTTTGCCAACTCAATGAGCAGCAATGGGGTCAACTGTTCATGGCCATGCTGCAGCATGTTCTGCCTGCCAGATGGCCCAGAATCCCGAAGCAAAAACGACGCAACTAAAACAAGCCGCCCGATGGGGCGGCTTTCTTTATCTCCGGGCATCTATTTTTTGCGCGCCCTCAGTTCTTTCATGATTTTGCGGCCGGTCGGCGTCTGGGCCAGGCCGCCCTGGGCGGTCTCCCGGTGTCGGCTCGGCATGGCCGTACCGACTTCCAGCATCACGTCGATGACTTCGTCGGACGGGATTGCGCTGCGAACGCCGGACAGCGCCATATCGGCGGCGGCCAGCGCATTGACTGCGCCGAATCCGTTACGGACGATGCAAGGAATTTCCACCAGGCCGCCCACGGGATCGCAAATGAGCCCGAGCGTATTTTTGAGCGCCAGGCCGACCGCATGAACGGCTTGCTCCGGCGTCCCCCCGCGCAATTCCACCATGGCTCCGGCCGCCATCCCGATCGCCGAGCCGATTTCGGCCTGGCACCCGCCTTCCGCGCCGGAAATGAAGGAATTGTTGGCAATGACGTAGCCGATGGCGCCGGCGCTAAACAAGCCGCGCACCAAGTAATCGTCATCCCAGCCGAAGCGCTCCTGTGCGCTGACGAAGACGCCGGGAATGATGCCGCAGGAACCCGCCGTCGGCGTGGCGACGATCCGGCCCATGGAAGCGTTGACCTCCGATACGGCCAATGCGTAAGCCATCGCCTGGCTGGCAATATCTCCGGCGGACGGCTGCCCGGACCTCCGGTATTCCTCCACTCTTTTCGCATCGCCCCCGGTTAATCCGCTGGTTGAAGTAATCTCCTCGGTTAACCCCTTATGAACCGCTGTTTTCATAATTTGATAATATTCAGCCATGACAGCCATGATTTCCCCTACCGATTGACCGCTCTCTTCGGCCTGGTCCTCCAGCATAATTTGAGAAATCGTCTTGGACTCTTTATTGCAAACTTCGATGAGCTCCTGCAAATTGCGAAAGCGCATGGTGTCCGCTCCTTCCTGTACTTACCTATACTTTCATTACATTGAGCTTCATACTCGGGTTTACGTTAAATGGATGTAAGAAATCCGGCTGACGTGAGGCAGCGCCGAGATCGCTTCGATCAGGGTCTCCGGAATGGCCGAATCCGCCTCGACCACCGTCAATGCTTCGGCGGTTCTACCCTTCCGGTCCGTAATAATATAACCGATATTTACGTTTTCCCGGCTGAACAGCGCGGTAATTCCGGCCAGTACGCCTTGACGGTCGGCGTGGGCGATTACAAGCGTAGGCAATTCACCGGAGCATTTCGCTTCGAATCCGTCGATATTCCGGATCACGATCGTTCCTCCGCCGATGGAAGCACCAATCACTTCACTTCGCTTCTCCCCGGCAGACAAAACAATCTTTACCGTATTCGGATGAGCCCCCGGCGCTACGCCGGTAGAGAAATGAAGCTCAATCCCCATGTCTTCGGCATTTTGCAAGGAGTGGCGGATACGCTCATCATCCGTGGGATAATCCAAAATCCCGCCGACCACGGCAAGATCCGTGCCATGGCCCTTAAAGGTTTCGGCGAACGAACCATAGAAGCAAATATTCGCCTCCGCCGGCAATTCCCCAAACAATTGCCGGGCGAAGCGTCCGATTCGTACCGCCCCGGCCGTATGCGAACTGGATGGGCCGATCATCGCCGGCCCGATAATTGAAAATACATTTTTAAATCGCATGGTTTTTCCCCCGACTGCTCATTTTTTCTATATAGCCATACGCTCAGCTTTCCCTTCTGCGCAAAAAAAGGGACAGGGAAAAGGCCTGCTGCCTTTTCTCTGTCCCGGTTACCAGAAAGTTTAATGTTCCGAATCCTTTAGGAACATGTACCCCGTTGGTGGCTGAACGCTCTCTCCAGAGTCGCGTCGGATCATGGTCCTGGTACCTGAGAGATTCATTGCCGTCATGCAGTGCCGGCCCTTTGCTCCTTCGGTGCCGCTTCCTCAGTGAAAGCGGGCTCTCCCATCATCTTCATCCGCATTTTTCAGTTTGTATAATCCAATGTAAGATGAGAAGCGGCAAATGTCAAGATAGCTAACACAAGTTTTTCCATATCGCCTATGAGGCGGAAAAACTGCGGATGACTTCCTCGAATTCCGGCTCTTCCATGGCGATATCGTCGATTTCGCCCCATCCCCCGACTACCCGAATGATATCGATCGTACTGATTTCCCGGCGATTCGCCTCAAGCGTAACGGTATCGCCTTCAACCCGTGTCACATTAAATGACAGGGACGGGCTGATGGTGATCCATTCCCCAGGAACCTGAAAATCCCCGCGAAATTTGACCCGGATCAGCGTCGGCAATCCGATCATCTCCCGCAGACGCCCAATCGTCCCGTCGTACTTTAATTCCCCGTGATTGATAACCATGACCCGGCTGCACAGCTGTTCTATGTCATCCATATCATGGGTCGTCAGCAAAATCGTTTTGCCGAAATCCTCGTTCAATTTACGCAGGAACCGCCTGATATTGAGCTTAGCATGCACGTCGAGGCCGATCGTAGGCTCGTCGAGAAACAGCAGCTCGGGATCATGCAGCATCGCGGCCGCAATATCGGCCCGCATCCGCTGACCGAGCGACAGCTTCCTTACCGGCGTGTCCCAAAATTCATGCAGATCCAGCAGTTCCGCAAACTGATTCAGCCTTTGCTTCTTATCCGCCGGAGTGACGTCATACATTTGAGCCAGAATGTCATAGGAATCCTTCACCGGGAGGTCCCACCAAAGCTGACTGCGCTGTCCAAAGACGACGCCCAGCTGCCGGACCGCTTTCTGGCGGTCCCGGTGCGGGTTCCATCCGCCTACCGTTACCTCACCGGAGGTTGGATGCAAAATCCCTGTCAGCATTTTGATCGTCGTCGACTTCCCCGCCCCGTTCGGGCCGATGTAGCCTACGAACTCGCCTTGTTTTACCTGGAAACTAATTCCGCGTACCGCTTCTTTCAGCCGGTATTCCCGTGAGAACAGCGCACGTAATCCGGAAAAGCGCCCTTCCGGCACTACCGGCGTTTTAAAATCCTTGCACAAATTTCGAGCTTCGATCATTTTCTTCCCTCCTTAACTCCCCGTACTCTGATATTTGGTAATACCGAACCGCCAGAAACGCAGGCTTGCCGCCAGACAAACGATCGCCACGCCTGCCAATGCCGGGAGCACCCACGCCCCCAGCTCCCCCTTCAGGATGTAAAGAGACGGAACATAATTCACGAATCCGACCGGAATCACGATCAGGAGCAGCGATTTCATCCACTTGGGATACAAGGTAAGCGGATACTGCGCAGCCGTACGTGCGGCATCCTCCGTAAAGTTCTGCAATTCTTCGATCCGGGTCGTCCAAAAGCCGATCGTTGCGGTGGCAAGACCTATCGAGAACAAAATGACCGCACCCGTAAATATGATAAACAGCGTACACGGCACGGCGGCCCAACCAACTTGTCCGCTGTGCATCATCCCGCCAAGAGACCAGCAGAGAATAAAGCCGCCCTGCAGCACTTCACCGAGCATAATTCTGAAATTTTGCGGCATCAGAGCTAGCAGTACCGGCATCGGCCGGGTCAGCAACTGATCGAAATCCCCACCCACCAGATATTTTTCCAAATGATGCACTTCATCGGCAAAGGTCCTGTACAACGTCTTGGACAACGTCATCACCGCGAACAAATATCCGATCTCATAGATGGACCATCCCTTGATCGCGCCGAATTTGGCCAGCACGATCGCAATCATCAGAAATTCGGAAATTTGGATCAACGCGGCGAGCACCGACGCGAGCATGAAATTAAATTTGTACTGCATTCGGCTTTTGATGCTGGTTTTGATCAGCAGGCGGTACATAGCCAAACAGGATCTAAGCTTCATCCTCCCTGCACCTCCAATTTCCGCCGTACGACGCGGGTGACCAGGAGACAAAGCACCGTCATAAACACGCCCCAAAACAAAGTCCCCCATAATCCGCGTCCGCTTCCGTGACCTAGATACACGGTCGTCGGCACATAAAGCAGATATGGATACGGAGACATCCAGGCGAGATTTTCAAGCCAGCGGGGCAACCATTCCAGCGGAATAAAAAAGCCGGCCAGCAGGTTGATCATCGCGTGATTGCCCCAATACAGCCAGGACGATTCCGTCGTCCACAAAGCGCTGACGCCGATAAGATAATTCATGCAAATGGATAAATAGGCGGCTCCGGTTAGTCCAAGAAAGGTGAACAAGTAAGTGATCCCATGATCGGGAAGCCGGAGTGAAAAAAGAAAAAAATACAGGAGGTAAATCGGAATGGATTTGTAAAGAAACTGGTAGGCGATTTGTCCCCATTCCCTGGCCATCAGATGGCTGAACAAATGAACGGGACGCATCAGATCGAGCGAGATTTGACCGGTCCTGACGGATTGAGGAATGCCGAGGCCGTTTGAGATGAAGCTGGTAACCCAGAGCGCTGCCTGGGTAAAAGCGATGTAGCCCACCATCCCCTGCGTTCCGTAATCCCCCAAAGAATGATCTTTGCCCAGCCCGATCCAGATACATGCGTACATGAATCCGAACATGGCACTTGCCAGATTGTGCACCATATGCGCACCGCGGTACTGCAGGTTTCGGGCATAGGCTTTGGAAGCCAGCGTGAAATAAAGCATTGAAGAACACCTCCGATAAGCATATTGGACGCAAGTTTTCGTCCACTTCAGACAAGGCGATTTTGCAAGAAGGACATTATCATACCTTAATATTCCAAACCGGGCAAGACTTTTTTGCCGTAAAGTAAAAAGCCCCGGTCCGCTAAATACACGCGGCTCGAGGCTTCCCATCCAGGGGTCCCTAATCCCGGAAAACTTGCCCGGTCACGCTGGTTCCCTTTTTCGTAATTTTGTAGTTTACGATCTCTCCGCTCCAGAAGTGGAATTTCAAGATCACGTCTCCATCCTTCACTTCCTTGAAAAATTCCGGTTTCAACTGAATTTCGTCGGTTGCGAACGAAGGAGCAAAGGTATATCCGAATTCTTTGAAGGACGTCCAATCCTGTGGTCCCGCATTGCCCCCGCCGGAATACAATGCTTCCATCGTGGCCAGCTGGTTTCCGTTAAAGGTAGTCGGAATTGCAAAATCCTCTGTGGAACCTGAAGCATTGCCCAACTCCGGAGTTTTATAAACAGTGATTTTAAAATTCCATTCCGGGCCTTGATTGAATTTGGCGGTCAAGATGGCGTTTTGCCCCAAATGGCCGGCAGAAATCAGTTTGCTGAGGCGCCCCGCCTTAAGAACGAGATCTTCACCATTCAATTCGTAATCTTCTCCTTGAGCAAGCTTCTCGCTTCCAGCAAACAAGCCGGTCAGTTGATTGCCGTTCAGATTCAGCTTGATTTTTGCATCCTGAATCTCGTCGCCTTGTTTCAGGTAAACCAAGTCACTCTCCGCAGTGGATGAACGTCCCGTCCATCCTGCTTTCATAATATTGAACAATTGCTCGTCAGACCATTTGAACGTGGTACGGCCAAAATGCTGCCCATTGTCCCACAGCATATGCGTAATTTTCTTTTCGTTCAGGTAGTTGGTCAAAATCTCGAAAAATTTCAACTTTTCGCCCTGCTCGATAACGCCGGTATTTTTATCGAAGCCAAGCAATCCGTATTCGCCAAGAATGACCGGAATCCCTTTCGACACTAAGGTATTGTAAACGTTATCAAAAGTCGTGGTCAAATCATTCAACGTATCTTTTTCAAGTTTATAGTAACCGGCGATATTGACGCTAAACGGCCAGAAACCATAAAAATGAACAGTAGCGATCAAGTTCGGATCGTCAAGCTTAAGGATCGTATTGTAAAGCTCGGTCAAATCCTCCTGCGCAGGCGAAGTTTCACGAGTCGGAATTACCAGCGGGCGTTCACCATTCAGACCCCCGGAGTTTCTTACGATCTTGTGGAAAGAGGTGATCAACTCGCTAAGCATCTCATATTGCTTGGCGCGGTCGGTCGTACCGCCGTCGGTGAACCGCGGTTCGTTGATCGCTTCAAAAATCAGCTTGTTGGAGTGATCCTTAAAACGGTCGGCAATTTGAGTCCACGCCGATTGATAACGCGCCAGCACCTCATCATGGTTTTTCTCCATATGGCTGATCCACTGCCACGAATCATGGTGCATGTTGATCATGACGTACAACTTGGCGTCCAGGGCCCAGTTCACAACTTCGTCAACCCGGTCAAGATAGGCAGGATCAATAGTGTAGTCCGGCGCTTCGCCCATGTGCTGTCCCCAAGTGACCGGAATGCGAATGCTCTTGTAGCCTTGGTCGGCGATTTGCTGAATCAACTCTTTCGTTACGCGAGGATTGCCCCACGAAGTCTCGTCGTCGCCTGTGGCATCAAGGGTATTTCCCAAATTCCATCCGGGCTGCATCGCTTCTACATAAGATTGCATACTGATTTTCCCGGTGTCTTTAGCGTTAGCGGTTTGTTTTGGATCGGCGGATGCGACGCTTGAAAACATCGAAACCAGCAACACAGCAGCCATGGCAAATGACCAGGCCGGACGAAAACTTTTTTTCTTCATACTCAACTTTTTCCTCCCTTGTAAATTGTTAAAAACATTTTTTGAAAGCGTTTTCCATTCTGCTTAATAACGTAACACATCACTTCTTCGCAAAAATACCGTATTAATTTATGGAAAAATCATGTACTAATCAGAGGTCTGTCAGGATTAATTAAAAAATCAGGAAAATGATTTAAAAAAAGGTTGTAAACTTCAGGGATTTTTTTCTATAACAGGGCATGGAGGAATATACATAGTTCACGGAAAAACAATACTTAATTTAGGAGGGAATTTTATTCATGGAGTGGTATCTCAAGGTTTTGCAAAATTATGTAGGGTTCCAAGGAAGAGCCCGGCGAAAAGAATATTGGATGTTCGTTCTGTTCAATTTCATCATCTCTTTTGTCCTGGGTTTTATAAGCGGATTGCTCAACCTACCTAACGTGCTTGGCTATCTCTATGCACTGGCCGTATTAATCCCTTCCATCGCCCTGGTCTTCCGCCGGCTGCATGATACCGGCAAAAGCGGCTGGTGGGCTCTGATCAGTTTCGTGCCGGTCGCCGGGGCAATTATCCTGCTTGTATTCATGTGTCTGGACAGCGACGAAGGCACCAATCAGTACGGACCGAATCCGAAATATTAAAGGAATTGCACCGGATAGGCACAAACGGGTTATCCCGGCCTTCCCTTCTCGGGAAGGTTTTTTTCTCGGACCCGGTTGGCACATCCCAATAATTCGGATAAAATAACTCTTAATGTAAGCTAAGTAACTATCCTAACGGTTACGGCAATTTTAGAACAAGGATGTGTCAACCACCTATGTGGAAAGAGTTTAAAGCCTTTGCTTTGAAAGGAAATATTCTTGATCTCGCCATCGGGGTCATCATCGGGGCCGCCTTCGGTAAAATCGTAGCTTCGCTGGTAAGCGATATTATCATGCCGCTGGTAGGACTGCTTCTCGGGGGCATCGATCTGTCCGGCCTGACATTTACGCTTGGGGACGCTGTATTGAAATATGGACTGTTTTTGCAAACCGTCGTCGATTTTCTGATCGTTTCCTTTTCTATCTTCCTCTTTATTAAGGGTATTTCCAGATTCAAACACAAGGAGGAAGCCAAACCGGAGGAAGCACCGGCACCTACCAACGAGGAAATCCTATTGGCCGAAATCCGGGATTTGTTGAAACAAAACGTCCGTTTAAACAAGCCTGATGCTTAAGATTTACAGGTGTAGCGCCCCCCGGTTGACATTTTACGCGTAATTACGAGAACCCCTCATGTCGAGAATGAGGGGTTTTTCACATTGATATGGAATTAATAGAAATTTTTTACTGTAAAAACTAGAAAATACTAGATTTACATGGTATATTATGGATGAGGCCAAAGGAGAAGGTGTCCCAATGACCAAGGCAGCGCGTCCTCTACTTTAACGAAAGTGAGGTGAACGGGCTATTTTTTTGTCGTTGCAGCCGAAAGTCGTTTGTTTAGTAGAATCACTCTAAGAGAGGATGAAATCTGCTATGGGCAAATGGTTCAGGAAAAGTAGTGCACTGTCCTTCAGTATTTTGTTAGCGCTTACAAGCTATTCGGGCTGGTCATCCCTTCCCGGCAAAGCAAGCGCAGCCCCTTCCGATTACAATTATGCCGAGGCGCTGCAAAAATCGATCTATTTCTATGAAGCGCAGCGTTCCGGAGAGCTTCCCGATAACAACCGCGTGGAATGGCGGGGAGATTCGGGAATGCAGGACGGTGCGGACGTAGGGCATGATTTGACCGGCGGGTGGTATGATGCCGGAGACCACGTCAAGTTCGGATTTCCGATGGCTTCTACGGCAACCCTGCTGGCCTGGTCGGTTTACGAATACCGGGAAGGTTATGAACAGTCCGGTCAACTGGATGAAGTTCTGGACAATATCCGCTGGGCAACGGACTATTTCATGAAAGCGCATACAGCGCCGAATGAGTTGTGGGGTCAAGTCGGCAACGGAACGGCGGACCACAACTGGTGGGGGCCGGCCGAGGTAATGCCGATGCAGCGCCCGGCATATAAAATCGACGCCACCCATCCCGGCTCCGATCTGGCCGGTGAGACGGCCGCCGCGCTGGCAGCCGCTTCGATCATTTTTAAAGACAGCGATCCCTCCTACTCCGCCGAACTGCTCCAGCATGCCAAGGAATTGTATAGCTTCGCGGATCAGTACCGCGGAAAATATTCCGACAGCATCACCGACGCCAAGCAGTTTTATAATTCCTGGAGCGGTTATGCGGATGAGCTCAGTTGGGGAGCTATCTGGCTTTACCTGGCGACCCAGGAGCAGAGTTACCTGGATAAAGCGATCGCGGCAAGCGATCTGTGGGGCACCAACCAGCAAGGACAATGGGATTACAAATGGACCCACGCTTGGGATGATAAACACTATGGAGCCCAGCTTCTGCTGGCCCGGATTACCGGAGACCCCCGTTTCGTTCAATCCACGGAACGGAATATGGAATTCTGGACAACCGGCGTTAGCGGCACGGGTGAAAAGGTAACATACACCCCCGGCGGCCTGGCCCATCTCGATCAATGGGGCGCCCTGCGGTATTCCGCCAACCAGGCATTTCTGGCCTTTGTGTATTCCGATTGGGTGAGCGATGCTACGAAGAAAATAAACGCGCGTTCATTCGCTGAACAGCAAATTTTGTACATGCTGGGCGACAATCCGCGTAACAGCAGCTATGTCATCGGCTTCGGCGATAATTCGCCACATCATCCGCATCATCGCACCTCTCACGGATCCTGGGCGGACAGCCAGTCCGTACCTTCAAATCACCGCCATGTGCTGTACGGCGCGCTTGTCGGCGGACCGTCAAAAACCGACGCCTACACCGACTCGATCGGCGATTACGTGTCCAACGAAGTTGCGACGGATTATAATGCCGGATTCACCGGCGCATTGGCCAAAATGATGTTGCTTCACGGCGCCGGCCAGCAGCCCCTCTCCTCGTTCCCTGCGCCGGAAACGCGCGAGGACGAAATGTTCTTAGAGGCTTCGGTCAATGCCAGCGGCAGCAACTTTATCGAAATCCGGGCCTTGCTAAACAATCGCTCCGGATGGCCCGCACGCGCCAGCGAGGACATGTCCTTCAAATATTATCTTGATCTTAGCGAAGCGGTCGCGGCCGGGTATGGACCGGAAGACATTACGGTAACTGCCGGAGGCTATAACCAGGGGGCTACCGTATCCCAGTTGCAGCCGCACGATGAAGCAAACAACATTTACTACACGAACGTCGATTTCAGCGGAACCCGCATCTATCCGGGCGGCCAATCGGCTTACCGTAAAGAAGTGCAATTCCGTATCGCCGGACCGCTGAACACGAATTTCTGGGATAACAGCAACGACTTTTCGTATCAGGGAATCGGGAGTAACAGCGGCGGCCCAATAAAAACGGCTAATATCCCGGTATTTGACGCCGGTGTCCGGGTATTCGGAGAATTGCCGGACGGAGGAGGAAATCCGGGAGAACCCAAGGTTCCTGCGGCGCCTAAAGGAGTGATTGCGACTCCGGGCAGCGGAAAGGTTGCCTTGTCCTGGAATGCGGTATCGGGAGCGGCCGATTATGTGATTCAACGTTCGGAAGCGAGCGGCGGTCCTTATACTTCCGTAGGCAACGTGACCGGAACCTCGTTCAGCGATAGCGGACTGAGTAACGGAACGACCTATTTCTATGTCATTACGGCGAGAAATCAGGTCGGCAGCAGCCTCCCATCCGCCCAAGTCAGCGCTACACCGCGAGAAATCCCCATTCCTACGGAAGGGGACATAAAAGTTCAATATCGCACCAACGACACCAATGCCGGAGATAATCAGATCCGGGCCCAGTTCAAGATCGCCAACACCGGAGACGAAAGCATTTCGCTAAGCAATGTGAAGCTGCGTTATTATTACACGATCGACGGAGACAAAGCGCAGGAGTTCCATTGCGATTACGCAGCCATTGGCAGCGGCAACGTCAGCGGCTCTTTCGTTAAACTGGAATCGCCTCTTCCCGGGGCCGATTATTATCTTGAAATTTCGTTTGGCCCAAGTGCGGGCACCCTGGCACCGGGTGCCGACACCGGGGAAATTCAAATCCGCTTCAACAAAGCCGATTGGACCAACTTTAGCGAAAGCGATGATTATTCTTATGACGGAACGCTGCAAAGTTATGCCGAGTGGAACAAAACTCCTTTATACCTGAACGGAACTCTTGTATGGGGAGCAGAGCCCTGAGCCACACCTTGAGCAAAGCCTAGATTGTACTGACTGCCGAGATCGATAAGCAAATCATTTAATCCTTACCCAAATCACATTGAAGGGATGATGGATTTATGAAAAGATCGAACGTGTTCAGGAAACCCCTCTCGCTTGCTTTGACCGCAGCATTATTATTTTCCCTGATGACCGGCGTGTTCGGGGCCGGGACTCCCAAAGCGATGGCCGCCTCCACGGAGGAAACCCGCTTTCTGCAGCTTTACGATCAGCTTAAAGATCCCGCTAGCGGATATTTTTCGCCCGAAGGCATCCCCTATCACGCTGTTGAAACCTTAATGAGCGAAGCCCCGGATTACGGGCATATGACGACCTCCGAAGCCTACAGCTACTGGATGTGGCTTGAAGTGTTGTATGGCCACTATACGGGAGACTGGAGCAAGCTTGAAGAAGCCTGGGATAACATGGAGAAATATATTATCCCGGTGAATGAAGGCGACGGCAAAGAAGAACAGCCGACCATGAGCTATTATAACCCTAACAGTCCGGCGACCTATGCCGCAGAATATGACCAGCCGGACAAGTATCCAAGCCAGCTAAGCGGACAATATGCCGCAGGCAAGGACCCGCTCGATGCCGAACTGAAGGCGACCTACGGCAATAACCAGACCTATCTTATGCACTGGCTCGTCGACGTGGACAACTGGTACGGTTTCGGAAACCTGCTCAACCCCAGCCATACCGCCGCTTACGTAAACACCTTCCAACGCGGCGAACAGGAATCGGTATGGGAAGCGGTTCCTCACCCCTCCCAGGACGACAAATCGTTCGGTAAACCCGGCGAAGGATTTATGACCCTCTTCACGAAAGAGAGCAACACGCCTGCTCCGCAATGGCGTTATACCAATGCCACGGATGCCGATGCGCGGGCGATTCAAGCCATGTATTGGGCCAAAGAACTCGGCTATGATAATGAAGTTTATTTGCAAAAGGCCGAAAAAATGGGCGACTATTTGCGCTACGGCATGTACGACAAGTACTTCCAGCAAATCGGAAGCGCCTCCGACGGCTCGCCTTCGGCCGGTACCGGTAAAGATGCCGCGCACTATCTGATGGCCTGGTATACCGCCTGGGGCGGCGGGCTTGGAAACACCGGCAACTGGGCTTGGCGCATCGGAGCCAGCCATGCGCATCAAGGCTATCAAAACGTGGTCGCTGCCTATGCCCTGTCCGACCCGGAAGGCGGCCTCATTCCTGCTTCGCCGACGGCGGGCACGGATTGGGCTACTTCGCTGAAACGTCAGCTTGAATTCTATTCCTGGCTGCAGTCCAGCGAAGGCGCCATTGCCGGCGGGGCGACCAACAGCTATGACGGGGCCTACAAAGCTTATCCGGCAGGAACCAGTACGTTCTACGGAATGGCCTATGACGACGCACCGGTCTATCATGATCCTCCTTCCAACAACTGGTTCGGCATGCAAGCCTGGCCGGTGGAACGGATCGCGGAGTTATACTATATTCTCGCTTCCAGCGGAGACACCTCGTCCGAAAACTTCCAAATGGCCAAGCAGGTCGTTGAAAGTTGGGTCGACTGGTCGATGGATTACGCCTTCGCCAACAACCGTCCGGTGACCGATTCGGAAGGCTATTACCTCGATCAGCAAGGAAACCGGGTACTCGGCGGCAACGATCCGCAAATCGCTACCGTGTCCGCTCCCGGGGAATTCTGGATTCCGAGCAATCTGGAATGGCAAGGCAAGCCGGACAGCTGGAACGGATTCAGCAATCATACCGGTAATCCGGGTCTTCATGTAGTCACCAAAAACCCGGGACAAGACGCCGGGGTCCTCGGAAGCTATATCAAGGCTTTAACTTTCTTTGCAGCCGCTACGAAGGCGGAAAACGGCAGCTACACCGCACTCGGCAGCCAAGCCGAACAATTGGCCAAATCGCTGCTGGATGCCGCCTGGGGCTATAATGACGGCGTCGGCATCACGACGGTTGAGCCCCGCGGCGATTATTACAGATATTTTATGAAGGAGATATACTTCCCTAACGGTTGGAACGGAACCTTCGGCCAAGGCAACGCCATTCCGGGCAGCAATGCCGTGCCTTCCGATCCTGCCAAAGGCGGAAACGGAGTGTACGCCAGCTATATCGACGTCCGTCAGGACATTACAAACGATCCGGACTGGTCTTATCTCGAAAACAAATTCAACACGTCCTGGAATCCGCAAACCAAACAATGGGATAACGGAGCTCCGGAATTCACGTACCACCGCTTCTGGTCCCAAGTCGACATGGCTACGGCCTATGCCGAATATGACCGGCTGATTAACGGCGGTGGCGGAGGCCCGGTGGAGCCTGTAGCTCCTAAAGCGCCTACGGGTCTTAAAGCGACCGCCGGTGATGCTCAAGTCGGTTTGACCTGGAACAAATCGACCGGCGCCGAGTCTTATACGGTCAAACGGGCCACGCTCAGCGGCGGACCTTACACCGACATAGCCACGATTTCCGAAATGGCTTACAACGATTTCGACGTGGTCAACGACACGACCTACTACTATGTGGTAAGCGCAAGCAATGCGGTAGGTTTCAGCCCGGATTCCGCAGAGGTCAGCGCGACACCGACAGAGGCGCCGATTCCGGCGGAAGGCGATTTGACCGTCCAGTACCGGACGAACGACAACAACGCGAACGACAACCAAATCCGGGCCCAATTCAAAATAATCAACAACGGTGACGAAGCTATTGCTTTAAGCGACGTGAAGCTACGCTACTATTACACCATCGATGGAGACAAAGCACAGCAGTTCCACAGTGACTATGCCGCGATCGGAAGCGGCAACGTCAGCGGCGCCTTCGTCAAGGTGGACCCTGCTCTTCCGGGAGGAGATTACTATATCGAGATTTCCTTTAGCGCCGGAGCGGGAAGCCTGGCACCAGGAGCCGACACTGGAGAAATTCAAGTCCGCATCAATAAAACCGATTGGAGTAACTATGCGGAAGCGGACGATTTCTCATATGACTCGACCAAATCGGCATACGCCGACTGGGAGCGCGTTCCTGCCTACCTGAACGGCAGCCTGGTTTGGGGACTCGAGCCTTAATCTTAATCCTTAATCATCGCAATGAAAGGCCCGGCGGGTTTCATCCGCCGGGCCTTCGATGTATTTACCCTAATTGAAGACTGTCTTAGCTGCCCCTGCTGATACCCTGCACTAAAAGAGACAGGTTACTGTATTAATGTCTATTTGTTATGGTCTGCTGAGCAAAGCATGGCATTGACTTCACAACCTAATTCGATTATTATCTAATTAAATAAATATCTAATTCGGTAAACTGTATATCTGTTCCAATTTGAACAGCATAAGGAGGACAGTCTTTCATGAACCGACAGGAAGATGAAAAGCAAAAAGTGAACCAGCGAACCATGGACCCGAAACAACAGGCGTTACAAACCAACGTCATCAAAAACTTTTTTACAACCGAAGGAAGATTGAAGGAGCTGCCTACCAAATATAAGAAGAAACTAATCGTACTCCACCATCTTGTCTCGGAACTGGAACCGGACCGTATTTATACGGAGAAAGAAATCAACGAGTATATCAAACCGCATCACGAGGATTATGCGACCATCCGCAGAGAGTTTATCATTCACGGGCTCATGAGCCGGGATAGAGAAATTTATAAACTGAACCCTAAGGAACAGTGGGACAGATGGGATAATTTAACCTGATTCTTCCTTTCATGGCGGCGATCTCTCCCCTTCTCTCTGGCTAAACGTTTTTTCCGGGACAGAATGGGTATAAAAGTAAGGTAATGCAAACAAACTTTACCATGAGACCAGCCACGAAAAAGGGGGATTCCCTCATGAAACTGACCCAGGAACAGCGGATCCAGTTGCACGAGTTTAACAACCTGACCAAATCGCTCAGCTTTAATATGTACGATATCTGCTATACGCGAACCAAGGAGGAACGCGAAGCCTATATCGCCTACATCGACGAGCAATATAATTCGGACCGGCTGACGAAAATCCTGACCACCGTCGCGGAAATCATCGGCGCCCATGTGCTGAATGTCGCCAAGCAGGATTACGTTCCCCAAGGGGCCAGCGTTACGGTACTCGTCTCGGAAGGTCCGGTCGTGGAGGTGCCGAACGAATCGTTTGAAGAATCACCCGGGCCGCTTCCCGATAATGTAGTCATCCAATTGGACAAAAGCCATATCACCGTCCATACGTATCCGGAATATGATCCGAATGAAGGCATCAGCACGTTTCGGGCGGATATCGACGTCTCCACCTGCGGCGAAATTTCGCCGCTCAAGGCGCTGAACTATTTAATTCACTCCTTCGATACCGATATTATGACGATCGATTTCAGGGTCAGAGGCTTCACCCGCGATATCAACGGCCAGAAGCTGTTTATCGACCATGATATCAGCTCCATTCAGAACTATATTCCGGACGAAGTACTGGACCAATATCAAATGATTGACGTCAATGTATACCAGGAGCATATTTTCCATACCAAATGCAAGCTGAAGGAATTTGATCTGAACAACTACCTGTTCGGTTACACCAAGGACACGCTTAGTCCCAAGGAACAACAGGAAATTACGGAGCGGCTGACGATTGAGATGGACGAAATTTTTTACGGAAAAAATATCATTTGACCGGCCGACGGCCGGTCTTATTCAGTTGAGGGCGTCCAGCAACCCCTGGCTATCTTGTTTCTCTGTGAATCGTATATTTTCTTAGCCGCGGCGAATATTTACGCAGCTCCAGACGTTCCGGATGAGTTTTCTTATTTTTGGTGGTCGTATAGTTTCTGTCCCCGCATTCCGTGCAAGCCAGAGTGACAACTACGCGCATTTACCTTCACCTCCTTCCTTTTCCGAACAACCCGTTAATCCGGTTCAGTTGCCCATGGCCGCTTCGTAGTCTTCATCGCTAATCCAGGGGAGCGGGTTGTTGAACCCGGACCAATCCAGCTCCATCTCCTCGGCAGTAAGCAGGCAATCGTCCAGGTCCCGCTCCAGCAAGTTTCGATCCATGTCGATGCCGATCAACACAATTTCGTTCATGCGGTCGCCCCAGACGGAATCCCATTTCATCAGTACTTCCGGTTCCATCCGAAACACCTCCTGCCGTTCTTCCTCAGTCAGAGCAGCCACCCACCGGCCGGCCGGACCGAACTGAATCGAGGGGCCGGCTTGGCTCAGGCTTGCCGCCAGGTCATGTTTCACCGCGAGCCATACGGTTCCTTTGGCTCTTACGACTTCAACCGGCCAATTTTCCAATACCTTACCGAGCCTTTCCGGATGAAAAGGTTTTGATCTCCGGTACACGAAAGAACCGATGCCATACTCTTCCGTCTCGGGCGTATGCTCGTCTTTCTGAAGCTCTTTGATCCAACCGGCGGACAAGCTGGCTTTTTCAAAATCAAACCGTCCCGTATTCAATATCTCCTTCGGGTCCACGACACCGTTGCTAGAAGTGAGCAGCTTGGCCGTCGGCTGCAGTTTGCGAAGCACTCCCTTAAGTTCTTCCAGCTCCTCTTCGCCCACCAGATCGCATTTATTCAAGATCAGCACATCGCAGGTTTCGATCTGGTCGATCAGTAAATCGACCACGTCCCGCGTATCCTCCTCCCCTGTCGCCTGGCCCCGGTCGAGCAGCGTTTCGCCCGAGCCGAAATCATGCCAGAACCGATAGGCATCCACCACGGTCACCATGGTGTCCAGTCTGGCAAGGGCGGTCAAGTCGATTCCCGTTTCGGGATCTTCATAAGTAAAGGTTTGAGCAATCGGAACCGGCTCGCTGATTCCGGTCGATTCGATCAGAATGTAATCAAACCGGCCTTCCGCCGCCAGCTTTTGGACTTCCCGCAGCAAATCGTCCCGGAGCGTACAGCAGATGCAGCCGTTGGACAGCTCCACCAGCTTCTCTTCCGTTCTGGACAACTGGGCCCCATTGCTCACCAGGCCTGCGTCGATATTAATTTCGCTCATGTCGTTCACGATCACGGCGACTTTCAGGCCGCCGCGCTGGTTCAGTATGTGGTTAAGCAGCGTGGTTTTCCCTGATCCCAAATAGCCGCAAAGCACGGTGACCGGTATTATTTTCGTATCCAAAGTCACTAAGTCATTTGCCCCTTTCAAGTTTAAGTAATTTGTTTCATTTCTTTATTCGTAATTATTACGATTAATAACATTTACTATATCCCCCGCTCTCCAAGTTGTCAACGGTTCACGAAAAGTTTTGCTTTTCTGTTCTGAACTCCTGTTTTGCTAAATAGTAATGATTATGATTAAGTATCCTGAAGAGGAGATTCCCGTCGATGAACAAACCGTTTCCGCTCCGCATCCTTCCCATTTTGGCGCCCGCAGCGTTCATTCTGGCTTGTCTGACCGTCCTATTGCCTCTTACTGCGGGCTCCATCAATTTGACCTACCTTTATACGTTCCGGACAAGCTTTCTCGGCATATTACTGGAGGCGTTGCCGTTTGTACTGCTAGGCTCGCTATTGTCCTCGCTGGTGCATTTATATGTATCCGAACAATTATTGAAAAAATGGATTCCGAAAAATCCTGCCGCCGGAATTTTGACCGCCTGTATTCTCGGACTTTTGTTCCCGGTTTGCGAATGCGGCATGATTCCGCTGATTCGCAGGCTCATCCAGAAAGGCATGCCTGTATACATTGCGACTGTCTTTATTCTATCGGGGCCGATTATTAATCCGGTCGTGTTCGGCGCGACCTACATGGCGTTCCGGCTGTATCCCGAGATGGTTTACGCCCGGATGGGACTGGCCTTCTTCGTAGCCGCCTCCATCGGGGTCATGATTTACGTCACCTGGAAAAATGATCCGCTTAAAACGGCTTCCATCTCCAAGGCGCACTCCCATTCCCATCATGACCATGACCATGACCACGACCATAATCACGCCTGCCACCATACCGCTCACCATACCCATTCAAATCAAGGTGAAAAGAAATGGACCTCCATCTTCGTCCACACGGCGGATGAATTTTTTGATATGGGCAAATATTTGTTGCTGGGCTGCATGCTTACCGCAGGAATTCAATCCTTTGTGGCAAAAGAAAGCCTAGAATCCATCGGCAACGGCCCGGTCAGCGCCTATGTGTTCATGATGGGTTTCGCATTTCTGCTGTCCCTTTGCTCCACTTCCGATGCTTTTGTCGCCCAAACGTTTCTCCATTCGTTCTCGTCCGGCTCCTTGCTCGCTTTTCTCGTCTTCGGCCCGATGCTCGATTTCAAAAATACGTTAATGCTGCTGTCCGTTTTCAAAACGAAATTCGTCATTTACTTGGCTTTTCTGATTTGCGCGGTAGTCTTTACGGGAGCGGTTGCTGTGGATGCTCTCTTTTTAAGTCAATAGGAGGGAAGTTATGATGAATGAAAGGCCATTCTTCCGAAGCCATGAACTGATCCGAAGTCTCATCTTACTCGGCTTTGCCTTATATATCGCACGTTTGTCCGCCACTGGATATCTTCAATATTACGTCGCACCGGAAATGTATCCTTGGCTCCGGCTGAGCGTCATTCCGCTCGTCGCGCTATCTCTCAATCTTGCTTACCGGGCTTTGTTCGGGACGAAGCACGGTGTGGATTGCCATTGCGAACACCCCGTCACCGGTTCCAAACTCAAACATTCGGCGATCTATGCCCTATTTATCCTTCCGCTACTGTTAGGAAGCCTGCTTCCCGACCAGGCTCTCGGGGTCACGGCCGCAACAAAAAAAGGCATGATTCTCGGATCGCCCGTGCTGACCAGAGAACAGCTGGACGGCAAATTCAAAGCACCGGACAAGTACAACGTGGAATTTGCCGAACTGGCCAAGCTGCTGTATGTGCAGGATCCGATCGAAGTCAAACCGGAAATTTATTCAGAAATCGTAGGGGCCATACAATTGTTCAAAGAAGAGTTTAAGGGGAAAAAGATCAAGTTGAGCGGTTTTGTGTACCGCGATGAGGGCATTTCACCGGATCAAGAATTTGTCCTGGGACGTTTTCTCGTGCAATGCTGCACGGCGGATGCATATCCATTCGGCGTTCCGGTCATTCTTCAGGCTGACGATCCGGAAGTCCGAAACGATGCATGGTTAGAAGTCGAAGGGAATCTGGTTACGGTAATCCGCGAAGGTAGAGAAGTTATTGCGGTTACTGCCGAGCGGGTGACCGAAATTCCACGACCGGATACCCCTTATATCTACCTCAACAGCAAAGCGGTGGAACAATGGATCCAAAAGGCAAAAGAGTCTTCCGGAGGTATTGAGCCTGGATCTGCGGGAGATTCGTAAAAACACAGACTCCAGGCTTGCCCTTCCCGCTTAACGGGCATAAGCATCCACTTCATCTTCCGGGGTCTCCTTGCTGCCCTTACTGCCGGCGATTTCCACATAGACCCGGTTCGGGACGCAGATGATGGTCTCATTCGGCCGGGATATGAATCCCATGGCCATGGAAATTTTTTTGGGACAATCCGCAAAAATCATCTGAATGCCCCCGTCAAACTTTTTAAGAATATTGTGTCCGAATTCGGTTTTAATCTCGATTTCTTCCGATGCTCCGTCCAAGGGAACGGTTTTGTACAATTGGCCGTCCACCGTGATGACCGCATTCAGGTCTGCCGGATTATAAGTATGACTCTGTTCGTTAAAATAGCGGATCCCCAGCCAGAGGATACCTACTACGACAAGCACGGCGATGAGCCACAGATCGCCCTTTTTTAACTTCAACATGTCCGTCTTCCCTTCGCAGATCCGGGCTCAATCCCGTTTAATAGTAAAATTTACGAATACAAAATAATACTAAATAAACTCAAAGTCATTTGTCAATGCGCATTGATATGGTTGCATGCTTGGCAGTATGATAAATCTCTTATCTATTAGAGACACCATCTTATATAATTTGGAAAATGAGGATTACACAGGAGGTTCGATATGAGTGTATTGATTGCTTATGCCGGTAAGTACGGCTGTACGGCAAAATGCGCGTCCATACTGGAATCCCAGTTAACGGGCCCGGTAAGTATCGTTAATTTGCATCATGACCCCCTTCCCGACCTCGCTGCTTTTGAAAAGATTATAATCGGTGGATCGATCTACTATGGACAACTGCAAAAGCCTTGCGTCAGGCTATTTCGTGAACATCTTAAGACGCTCTTGCAAAAAAAAGTCGGGGTATTCATTTGCTGTGGATCCCCGGATCAATCAGATCAATTTGTCACCCATGCGCTGCCGTCCGAATTACGAGATTCCGCACTAAAAATTTCATGCTTCGGAGGGGAATTGAAACCCGACGCCATGAGCTGGTGGGACCGGTTCGTTACGGCCATGGTAGCGAGGTCCGCCGCCAAAAAGAACGCGCCTCCCTCAACCATTCTGCACGAAGCTATTGCTGATTTTTCCGCTGCCATGAATAAGGCCTAAAGTCAAAAGGCTGCCGCATTCTTAAGAAATCTTAAGAGTACGGCAGCCTGCTCCATATAGGCCTTACTTTTGATTTTGACTCAGAATCATATCCGTAAGGATATCAACCTGCTTCTCCAAATTCAAGCCGTCAACCATCCAGAATTCCTTCATATCAAGGAAATACACATGATTGTTTTTCACGGCCGGAATGTTTTTCCAGATTGCCCCGTTCATGATTTCTTTGGCCCGCTCTGCCCCGCCATCAGGTTCATATACGGTAACAAACATATGATCGGCCGCATAATCACCCAGCACTTCAAGCGAGATATCCGCACCGGTTCCCGGGAACACCTCGGACTCGATTTTCGGCAACGGCTTCAGCCCGAACATTTCATACAAATTATATCCGGCGTCTCTTGTTTTCGGCCATACCCAAAAGTTTTTGGCCCAAATCGAGTAGGTCCCGATCGTTTCGTCCGGTCCGATGACTTCCTGCAACTTTTGTTTCGCTTCTTCCGCTTTTTGTTTGTAACGGGTGATGAATTCTTCCGCTTCCTTTTCGCGTCCAAGCAGATCGCCCATCGTTCTTACTTCATCAAGCGGGTCGATGCCTTCCCAGCCCGTAGTGGCAAGCGTAACGGTCGTAGCGATCTTTTTCAGCTGCTCCACGTTT
The DNA here is from genome assembly GCF_046559655.1 of Fontibacillus forbon. Taxonomy (NCBI): domain Bacteria; kingdom Bacillati; phylum Bacillota; class Bacilli; order Caryophanales; family Paenibacillaceae; genus Fontibacillus; species Fontibacillus forbon. Next base: position 984,480 of record NZ_JBKGFV010000002.1, read on the forward strand.
TCCGCCGGTAAATACGACGGCACGATAATGAGGTCGGGATTTAGCTCCAGCACCTTTTCAACGGAGACGTCACCTACATTGGCTACGCCCTCCAGTTCTTTTTCCAAAAGCACGGAATTTTCCAGCGCCAGCGATCCTGCACCGACCGGCTTCACGCCAAGTGCCAGCAGATCGCCCAAATGAGTGACCGATACAATCCGCTCCGGATGGGTCGGTACTTCGATATCCCCTTTCAGATCTTTGAATATCTTAGTCTTCGCCTCTTCCGTATTCGAGCCTTGATTCCCGGCATTCTGACCCGCTTCATTGGTGGCCGCATTGCCGCCGTTAGCGCTGTTGTTAGCGCCGTTTTGGCCTCCGCAAGCGGAGAGAACGATAGACAGCAGCAATATCGCCGTCAGAGATAAAAGGCTGTGTTTCATGTAACGCATGATGGACCCTCCGTCTTCATTGATAATGATTATCATTTTCTTTATGTTCTCATATTATATCAGGAGGGCGTGCATTGTCCACAAAAAAAGATTGCCCCCTCCTTAATGATGGAAGGGACAACCTTTTCGGTTACCTCAAATGAAACCGTTATTGACGCTCAATCGTAATCCAGCCCTCTTCATCTACGGTCACCGTTGCACCCAAGGACTCAGCAATGAAGCGCAGCGGAACATACATCGTTCCATCCTGGTGAACGAACACCGGTTGAGCCAGCGTAACCGTTTTACCGTTCACGGAAGCTTCTTTGGAGCCTACAGACACCGTAATCTGCCCACCGGTAATGTCGTCGATGATGACGATTTGCTTGGAGCCCGGAGTCCATTTTACTTCGGCATCCAGTTGCTCGGACAGATAACGAAGCGGAACAAAGGAGGTGTTCTTTTTAGAGATCACGCCGTAGTATTCATTGTAAGGATCAAGAAAAATGGATTTATGCGTAATTTGCGCTTCGTCCTTCAATAAATTGTAAACTACGGAACCTTGTTCAAAATTGCGTAACACTTGCCCCGGCGTCAAGGTACCGTCCATAACGTCGATCACCCCGTTCGAGGTGTCCACTTTGTCGGCGGTCACCGTGCCGCCCACATTCCAGATATCGCTTGCCACTTTAACCTTGATGGCTTGGATTGGCAGATCTTCCGAAGCCGGCAGAGCCACAGACAGTTCCAGATATTGCTTGCGGATGTTGAGCTTGCTGTCAAAGCCAAGGTCCATTTTCAAGAAGGTATCCTTGCCCAATACCGTTGCGAGTTCCGGAGTGTCGGCCAACAAATCAGCCACTTGCTGATCGTAATCGGCCAGGAATTTGTTTAGTTCTTCCTGAATCGCAGCCGTTAAAGCCGCAACCGTCACAGCTTTGGATTCAGGCAGAGCATCCAAGTCATCGGAATCGATGAAGTCGCTGCCCGTTTCATAACTCATCAACGGATAGAACACGTCGTAAAATGTACCGATCAAATCTTTAATGCCTTGTTCATCCTTTACGGCACTCGTAAGGAATGGTTTGACCAGGCCGACCAGTTCGTCTCCCCTTACCTCAACCTGCAGGTTGGTCAGATTCACCGATTCCCCGTTTACCTTGTCGCTAACCTGCTTCACAGAGATCTTGCTCGGATTCGGCAAATGCTTCAGGAAAAACTCGGTTGCCTGAACCGACAATTGCTGAGTCTGTTCAGTGTAGGCAGCCATATCCGGCAAATCTGCGGCGGCGGAATCAAGCGATATGTATATCGGCTGCTTGGCTCCTTCTACCTCGATTACCAAGCCCTTCTCATCCATCGACAATTGGAATGGAAGATTTTTGCCGTCGAATCCGACCGTCCCTTTCAGCGAGGCCGTGCTGGCATCCTGCGTTTTGGCGCTATCTACTTTCAGCGAGAAGGAATTGATCAAATCTATGATTTTCTTGTCCTCTGCAGAGATCGTACCCGCTGCCGGTACAACTTCAACCGACATAGTTTGGCTCGATTCGCTCGATACCGGCGTAACGCTTTGCAAGAGTGCCTTGTTGATATCAAAGCCTGCAACCGCTTGGCAACCAGCAAGCACTACCAACAGCAGCGCTAGTGGAAGCGCCAGCCATTTGGTTTTTATTTTCTTCATCCGTTTCTTTCCCCCTTCATATAATATCTTCCATTATCATCCACAGGTTTACGGTTGTAAATAGACAAATAGGCGGAATTATGCCAACATTTCCATATGATCAAATAATAGAGCTATGATATAATAGCTGCGGGTGCAAACCCGTAACAATTGAAGAAGATCCGTGCGTTGTCCGCACGGGAGAGGTTCGCGAACTCCCTCTATAAAAAACTAATGGTGCCCTGCACGGATAGCATGGGCTTGTTTTTTTGCGGTGTCAGTTCAAGAACTCTCTTTCTTCTATTTCCTACTAAGGCGAAAACACGATCTATCGCCTTCGGAACAAATCCAAGAAGAATGAGAGGTTTTTTTATGCTTAAAAATGAAAAAGCGGTCGTTGTTTTCAGCGGCGGTCAGGACAGCACCACCTGCCTGTTCTGGGCGCTGAAGCAATTCAGGGAAGTCGAAGCGGTCACTTTCGACTACGGCCAGCGCCATTCCATGGAGATCGAATGCGCCAAAAGAATCGCCGCTGAGCTCGGCGTCAAATTGACCGTGCTGGACATGAGTCTGCTCGGCCAATTAACTCAAAATGCGCTTACCCGCACCGATATTCCGATCGTACATGAAGAAGGAGAGCTTCCCAGCACTTTCGTGGACGGAAGAAATCACTTGTTTCTTAGTTTCGCGGCTGTTTTGGCCAAGGGCGTCGGAGCCCGTCATCTGGTAACCGGCGTATGCGAGACCGATTTCAGCGGATATCCGGATTGCAGGGATGTCTTCGTCAAATCGCTCAACGTGACTTTGAATCTGGCGATGGACTACGAATTCGTCATTCATACGCCTTTAATGTGGATCGACAAAGCCCAAACCTGGCAATTGGCCGACGAGCTCGGAGCCTTCGACTTTGTCCGCGAAAACACGCTGACTTGCTATAACGGCATCATTGGCGACGGATGCGGCGAATGCCCCGCCTGCAAACTGAGAAGAGCCGGAATGGAGAGCTACCTGCGCTTGCGCCGTGAGGCTGGAAATCAAACGACTGTATCGCATAACTTCAGATTTATGGAGAACGGTCTCTCTCAGACCTCCGGGAAGGAGGAACAGGAATGACGAACCGGGAACCGGGAGCATTTCGCATCGTGGAACGGTTGCAAGTCTTCGGAGAGGATATCTCGAAAGATCAGCTTCGGTACCATCGGCGCCGCGTTCTTGTCAGCAAGGAATTTACCTTTGATGCGGCGCATCACCTGCATGCCTATGACGGAAAATGCAAAAATCTTCACGGCCATACGTACAAAGTCGTTTTCGGAATTAGCGGAAAGCCCGACGAACGGGGAATCACCATCGATTTTGGCACGGTAAAGCAGATTTGGAAAAACGAAATCGAGGGCTATCTCGATCACCGCTATTTGAATGAGACGCTACCGTCTATGAATACGACGGCGGAAAATATGGTCGTATGGCTATATGAAAAAATGGAGGCGGCACTGTTGTCGGAACATTACCGCTCCTCCTTGCCGGACGCACGAACCGAGTTCGTCCGCCTGTACGAAACGCCGACAAGCTTTGCCGAGGCGAGACGGGAGTGGATGCAGGATGAATAGCGGCAGCGGGATTAACACGAGCCCCGGGAGCCCCGGAAATGGGGATACTGGCCATATCGTTGGCCCGGCCCCGATTCCCGTGCTTGAAATCTTCGGTCCCACCGTCCAGGGCGAAGGCATGGTCATCGGCCAAAAGACGATGTTCGTCCGCACCGCAGGCTGCGACTATCGTTGCTCCTGGTGCGACTCCGCGTTTACCTGGGACGGCAGCGCCAAAGATTTGATCACCAAGATGACCCCTGCGGAAATCTGGGACGAGCTGCGGAGAATCGGAGGCGACCGGTTTTCCCATGTTACGCTGTCCGGCGGCAATCCCGCCCTTCTGCCCCAGTTGGAGGGTCTGGTATCGCTCCTCCGCGATGAAGGCATCACGATAGCCGTGGAAACCCAAGGCTCCCGGTGGCAGGATTGGCTGGCCGAGATTCATCAGGTGACGCTCTCTCCCAAGCCTCCAAGCTCCGGGATGGCTACGGATTGGCATGTACTGGACGACATGGTCGCCAGGCTCTCGGCCCGGCCCGCCCCATTTGCGGCGAGCCTCAAGGTCGTCGTCTTTGACGAAGCCGACCTGGCTTACGCCAGGAAGGTGCACGCCCGGTACCCGGGCGTTGCGATGTTCCTACAGGTCGGCAATCCCGACGTGCGGCGGATGGACATCGGCCATCATGCCGCGGATCTGCTGCATCGTTACGAAGCGCTTATTGACCGGGTCATGTCCATAAGCGATTTGAACGATGTACGCGTGCTGCCCCAGCTCCATGCCCTCGTGTGGGGCAACAAGCGGGGTGTTTGAAGCCGCTAGTTGCGGCAGGGAGAGTTGGCGGCGTGTGTTGGCGGCCGGTTTGTGGTTGGTTTGGTAATTAGTTCGCGGTTAGCTTCCGGTTGTTTTGTGGTAGGTTTGTGGTTGGTTTGTGGTTGGTTTGTGGTTGGTTTGTGGTTGGTTTGTGGTTGGTTTGTGGTTGGTTTGTGGTTGGTTTGGTAATTAGTTCGCGGTTAGCTTCCGGTTGGTTTGTGGTTGGTTTGTGGTTAATTCGTAATTAGTTCGCGGTTAGTTCGCGGTTAGATTAGCTCGTGGTTAGCTCGTGATTAGCTCGCGTTAACTCACGTTTATCTGACATTCTATCCGCTGAACGCGAACTAACCGGCGACTTAACTGGAAAACCTACAGTTAATTCGGCCGGTTAGGCGACCAATTGGAGAAATAACTGGAAAACCTACAGCTATTTCTCCCCATTTCCCGTATTCAGGCGTAAACACGCAAAATTAACTGGAGGTTATCCAGTTAATTACGCCGGGACAACTAAAATCCCAGAATTAACTGGAGAAAATCCAGTTAATCTTGCAGATGCGGATCAACACCCGGGGCATTTATTCAACTTTCGAGGTAAAATCCTAACTATTGATCTGCCAGTGATCTGAGAGAGTTTTTTATATTAAGGAGGAAATACGATGACAGGAAGACAGCAGCAAGAAATGCAGGATGTAACGCTTCTGGGCAATCAGGGCGTTAAATACCCTATGACCTATACCCCGGAAATCTTGGAGAGCTTTGATAACAAGCATCCTTATCGCGATTACTTCGTAAAATTCAATTGTCCGGAATTCACCAGTCTCTGTCCGATTACGGGGCAGCCGGACTTTGCTACCATTTATATCAGTTATATTCCGGATATCAAAATGGTGGAGAGTAAATCTCTCAAGCTTTATTTGTTCAGTTTCCGAAACCATGGTGATTTCCATGAAGATTGCGTTAATATAATTATGAACGATCTGATTAAACTGATGGACCCGAAATACATCGAAGTGTGGGGCAAGTTCACTCCGCGCGGCGGCATCTCCATCGATCCGTACTGCAACTACGGCCGTCCCGACACGAAATATGAAGCCATGGCGGAGCACCGTTTGATGAATCACGACATGTATCCCGAAAAAGGAGATAATCGTTAAAAGCATTTCTTGGTTACCGCTCAGGTAGCTGCGAAGACCCGGCACCAGACATAAAGAGAGGAGTCGCTAGCTTATGAAGCCGAAAGTATATATTACCAGAAAGGTTCCGCCGGAGGTGGAAGCCTATATCGGGGAACACTGCCGTTACAGCAAATGGGATCATCCGGAGCCCATCTCCCGTGCACGGCTGCTTGAAAGTCTGGGTGATGCCGATGGACTTCTGACTACCGGCGGAAAAATCAATGCGGAATTGCTGGAGCACGCTCCTCATTTACGCGTTGTCAGCAATATCAGCGTAGGCTATAACAACTTCGACCTTGAGGCCATGAAAAGCCGGGGAGTTCTGGGGACGAATACGCCCGATGTCCTGAACGAGACGGTGGCCGATTTGATTATGGGATTAATGCTGTCCACGGCCCGGCGGATCGCCGAAATGGACCGGTACGTCAAGGAAGGACAGTGGAAACGCGGGGACGACGAACTCTTATTCGGACTTGACGTTCATCATAAAAAGCTTGGGATCATCGGGTTGGGCAGCATCGGCGAAGCGGTCGCCCGCCGGGGCAAATTCGGGTTCGGCATGGACGTGCTCTATCACAACCGCCACCGGAAGCCGGAAGCCGAGACTGCCCTGCAAGCGGAATACCGCAGCCTTCCCGAGCTGCTTCGCGAAAGTGATTTCATCGTGCTGATGACGCCGTTGACGCCGGAAACCCGTGGATTGATCGGGCAGCGCGAGTTCTCGCTGATGAAACGTACAGCCGTATTCATCAATGCGTCGAGGGGCGCTACGGTCGACGAATCCGCACTCATTTACGCCCTGGAGAACAAACTGATTTATGGAGCAGGGCTGGATGTATTCGAACGGGAACCCGTGGCGGCCGACAATCCTTTGCTTGCCATGCCGAACGTGGTCGCTCTGCCGCATATCGGCTCCGCGACGGAGCATACGCGCCGGGAGATGGCGATGCTTGCCGCCGAAAATCTGGTGCTTGCATTGCAAGGACATACGCCCCCCAATATAGTCAAAGAGCTGCAATAGCGTCTCATCAACTCATATCAGCAAAAAACAACAAGCATGCATTCAAAAAAATCCTCCTGAAGTCCATGAATGATGGACCCCCGGAGGATTTTTGTTTGACTTCCTTATCTCTTACTTATCTTCGAATCCGGTACGATACTTCCGCTCGCTGGAGGACGACTGCTTCGTGGCTTCCTTGTCCTTTTCATCCCGGACCTGAAGATTCAAATCCTCGACCGGAATCGGATCCACGTTCCGCTCGCTCTCAAACCGATCAAAAAGACTGGGCTGTTCCGTAGGATACTGTTCGGGATGATCCCGATCAACAGAGACTTTTTCAAGAAGGTTACGATCCGTGTTCACTGTATCGTCTGACATGCTCTCACCTCGTTACGGCTTTGTACTTCCTTTATACCTCAAAACCATACGGGATAAACATGGCCCCCGCCCCTGTTCGGCTTAGTCTTCGTCCAGCAGCGGGGAGAATTCCTTCTCGCTGAGCCGTCCCGCCTCCGTATCCGCCAGCAGCCGGACGAGCCAAGCCAACTCGGTTTTTGCATGTTCATATCGCCCTGCCATTAAATGCAAGACGCTCCGGGGAACGATTCCCTGGTGCTCGCAATAGACCTGATAGCACAGATTCACCTGATGTTCGGCTTCACGCACCCGTTCTCTTAGAATGGCAGCGATCTTTTCACGGTCCCCTTTCCCGGCAAACACCAGGGCGATATGCATCGGATGAAATAACGGGACATCCTCCTTGAACCGATCCAGCAGCAGTTTTTGAAAATAGGCCCTTCCCTTGTCCGTGATCCGGAATACCGTTTTGTCCGGACGGGTGTCGCTATGAATGGTCTCCACAGCTTCGATATACGATTGTTTGGCCAACTGGTCGACAGCGTAATAAAGAGAGCCGATTTTGAATCTGCCCTGAAAATCCAGGAATCGATCCTTCATCCGGGTCCGTATTTCATAAGGATGCATATTTTCTTCCATCAGCAGGCCGAGAATACATAAACGGATCGATAAAGCTTGCATATCCCGCTTCCCCTACACGTGCTGCTTCTTGGCTTCGGGCTGCTTCGCCAACATGCGGTCATTAGGCATCACGATCACGACCACAACGGTCAGCACGGCCGGAATCAGGGCCCACATAAAGGTATGCGCGATCGATGAAGACATCGCATCCGTCAATTTATCCAGAATTTCCGGCGGAATCAAGGCCCGCTTTTCCGGTGACAAGGCCTCGCGGGTATCGCCGAAAGCCTGGCCCGCCTGACCCATGCCTTGGAAAGCCTCGGCCATATTGTCGGCCATCAGATTTCTTTGCACGATCCCGAAGATGGTGATCCCGAGCGTCATGCCTAGCGATCTCAGGAAAGAGTTTGTCGAGGTCGCCGCGCCGCGCTGATGCGTATCGAAGGGATGTACCGCGGCCATGCCGAGCACGGAAAAGGAAAATCCGACCCCGAACCCGGTAAGGATGCTATATAACGTCAACAGCGTCCGCGAGGAATCGCCGTTCAATGTACTTAGTGCAAATATGCCGGATACGAAGAAGACGACGGATATCGCCATAATCGAGCGATAGGACAGTTTCGACGCCAACATGCCGCCCATCATGCTGCCCACGACGGAACCGATCATCATCGGCATCAGAATGAGGCCGGAATTCGTGGCGCTTCCGCCAAAAACGCCCTGGACATAGATAGGTATGTACACCGTCGCAATGATAAAGACGCTCCCGTAAAACAAGGCCAACAGGCTGCTTGTCGCATAAAGCCGGTTCCGGAACATATCAAACGAAATAATCGGCTCTTTCGCTTTGGTTTCCACCACCAAAAACACCAAAAACAAAACGGCAAAACCGGCAAACAAACCAAGAATCACCGCCGAATCCCAGGCGTATTTCTCCCCGCCCAGCTCAAGCGCGAACATCAGGCAAACGACGGCTCCGACGAGCGAAAATGCCCCGCTCCAGTCAATCTGCTGTTTGGCATGGGAAAGCGATTCCTTGTAAAAAAGAATGATTAGGATCAACGCTACGAGACCGATCGGCACATTGATGTAGAACACCCAGTTCCACCCGAGCGAATCGGTAATGTAGGCTCCGAGCAACGGACCGAATATGCTGGAGGTTCCGAATACGGCCCCCATCAAACCCGTCATTTTACCCCGTTTCTCCACCGGAAAAATATCGTAAATAATCGTAAACGCAATCGGCATCAGCGCTCCGCCGCCGATCCCCTGGATCGCCCGGAAGATGCTGAGCTGTATTATGCTTCCCGCCATTCCGCAAAGTATCGATCCGATCAGGAACATGATGATCCCGAACAGGAAAAACTTCTTCCGTCCGTACATATCGGACAATTTGCCGAAGATCGGCGTACCGGCCATCACCGCCACCATATAAGCGGACGTAACCCAAACGAACTGTTCCATTCCCCCGAGTTCGGATACGATCGTTCCCATCGCGGTCGTCACGATGGTATTGTCCATCGCCGACATCAGAATGGAGAGCATCAAGCCGATCAATATAAATTTGGTATTATCTTTTTTTTCAACGCCCATCATCCGGCCCCCTATACCTATTCAAATTTGAATATCATTACACTATTTTAGTGGAAAAGAAGAAAATGTAAACCCTTTTGAGAAATAACTCATTTCCGCACCCCTTCCCTATGCAGCCCCTGCTAAAACACTTGCATGGTGGAACCGCGCTAAGGCTTATTTGAAGGTTTTCTTGAAGCAGTTTGTCAGAAGGTGTACCCTATACTATAGGAATAAAAGTCAGGAAAGGAAGTAGTTCACGATGAATGCACATTGGTCCGGATTGGTACAAAAAATGAAACAGCAAGGGATTCAGACCCTGCTGATCACCGATCCCAAACACGTATATTATTTGACGGGCTTTCTAAGCAACCCACACGAACGGTTTCTGGGGATTCTTTTCCAGCCCGGCAGCGAACCGGCCCTGGTTGTCCCCGCACTGGATGAAGAGGCTGCCCGTGCCGCAACCGGAGGCATGGACATCATCACCCATCTGGATACGGATAACCCTTATCATTTACTGCAAAACAGACTTCAAGGTTCGGTCGGCACGCTGGGCCTGGAAAAAGAAAATTTGACAATAGCCCGGTTTGAACAATTACAGGAGGCATTAGGCTTCACTACGTCCGTAGATATCGGTCCTTGGCTCCGGGATCTGCGGGTCCGCAAAACAGCCGACGAAGTCGAAAAAATGTCCCACGCCGTCCGGCTCATCGAACAGGTGCTGCAGGAATCGCTCAAACAGGTGAAAGAAGGCGTGTCCGAAAACGAACTCGTAGCCGAAGTGGAATATCAAATCCGTAAACTCGGCGCGGACGGACCTTCTTTCGATTCCATGGTGCTTTCCGGCGAAAAAACGGCATTGCCTCACGGTGTTCCGGGGGAAAGAAAGCTCCGCCGCGGCGATCTGCTGATGTTCGATATCGGCGTTTATGCGTCCGGATACGCTTCGGACATTACGCGGACCTTCGCCTTCGGCGAACTCTCCGAGGAACAGGTGCGGATCTATGAGACCGTGCTCGCGGCGAACGAAGCGGCAATTGCGGCCATTACTCCGGGCGTCACCTTCGCCTCCATCGACAAAGCCGCCAGAGACGTCATTGAGGCTGCCGGATATGGCCCTTACTTCATCCACCGTCTCGGTCACGGGCTTGGCATCGATGTTCATGAATTCCCTTCCGTTCACGGACAAAACGAATACCTGCTGAGCGCGGGTAATGTATTCACCGTGGAACCGGGCATTTACGTACCGGGCGTTGGCGGGGTTCGGATTGAAGATGACTGCCTGGTTACGGATACGGGCGTTCGGGTGCTGACCTCTTTTCCAAAGCAACTCACCTATTTGTAAATCACGAAACCGGCTGAAAATACAAACAAACCTCCAAATCGCCTTAGGCGGTCTGGAGGTTTGTCGTTTATGACGCCGCCTTTGCGGGCTCGTCTTCTTCATGACGGAAATTCCGGGCAATGTACAGGAACGGAGTTCCCGCCGCGGTAAGGATGAATTTAAAGATATACGTCGTAAACAGGATTTCAAGCCAAACTTGAAAGCTGTATTCGCCGATAAAGGCAATCGAGCAAAAGATAAGCGTGTCCACGAACGAACTCACCATGGTACTGCCGTTGTTCCTGATCCAGAGCTGATTTCGCTTCGGATAATGCTTGCGGATCCAGGAATACAGACGAACATCGAGAAATTGACTGATAAAATAAGCGGTCAGACTTCCCAATGCCAACCTCGGCATCAAACCGAAAATGGTTTCCAGCGAACCCTGAGCTATATCGCTTTCTTGCGGCTGAAAAACAAGTACCATCTGCATCAGGACCGTAGTCATGATCAGGGTGAAAAAGCCGAACCATACCGCCTTTTTCGCTTCCTGACGGCCAAACTTCTCATTCAACAGGTCACTGGTCAAATACAGGCTGACATACATCGTATTGCCTAGCGTCATGACAATGCCGAACATCTCCACCGTCTTGACAACCTGGATATTGGCGATGACCGTGGCTACCCCGATCCAGGCGTACAGGCCTTTTTTCCCAAACAGCTTATAACAGAGCAGGAAAAAGCAAAAATTGACGAGCATATAAAATATGCCCCATCCTATATTAAACACATAAATTCCTCCTAGTTTTGATTACGCGGGATGGTTACGAACCGCGGCTGAAAATAACAGCAAGTCCCAAGATACCACATCTCCGGCCAAGTTACTATCCCTTATTTCCATTCAGCACAATTTTGAAAATGAAAAAAATGAAAAACATCATTTTCAAAAGCCTTTTTTTTCTATAAAATAGCACTAATGAACACTGGTCAAATAGAACCAGAAGCAAGCCATACTGCCTAGAGAGAAAAATATCTAGAAATCAGGAGAAAATGGGGAGGATTTCCATGTCCAAAAGAAAGCATTCCATTAACCGCAAATTTATGCTCACATTTGCCGTCGTCATCATTCTTTCATCCGTCTTGTTTAGCTCCAGTTTCTTCATCGTCTCCATGGGAATCATCAACAAAAATGTTCTTCCTCAGTTCGATAAGGTGCTTCAAACCAGTTCTAAAGATATTTTTAAGAACCTGGATACGACCCGTGCTCTCCAATTGCTGACCGGAAATGATAATTCGCGGTTCGCTGTGGAATCCTATCTGTCGGAAAAAGTGGAAGAGTTTCAATTACATACAGCCTATCTTCTTGACTTGCAAGAGGATAAAGCCACGGTAATCGGCGTCAATGAGGGATCGAATATGAAAGTCGGCGATCAGCTAGAGGTCTTTCAGGCAATGAAAGACGCGGAGTCCAAGGGCAAAGCCAGCATCAGCGAGCTCTATTCCGACCAATTCGGCTCCCATAAAACCGCGTACATGGCACTGCCGGGCAGTTCCGCCCTGCTGGCCGTCGGTATGGATGCCACCTTCATTGAGCAAAAAAGGAGCGAAATCACCTGGATTTGCTTCGGCATCTTTGCCTTCGTAATCGCTGTGGGCATGGTGGTCGCCTTTATCAACAGCCGGAGAATCACGAACCCGCTCAAGAGACTGGCCGCCGTCACGGAAAAAATGGCCCAGGGCGATTTCCGCGAGCAGATCGAAATCACCTCCAAAGACGAGATCGGCCAACTGGCCGATAGCTTCCGGACAATGACCGCCCAGCTCAAGGAGATGATCGGCAAAGTGCTGGAAACGTCGAATTCCGTTGTCAGCGGTTCAGACCGGTTGCTTCATTCGGCAGAGACGTTTAAAGGCCTCACCGAACGATCCGGGGCGGCTACGCTCGAGATAGAAAAGGGCAGCTTCACCATCGCTTCCACCGCGGCGGAAAATGCCCGGGCCATGGAAGAAATCTCGCAAGGCGTGCAGCATATCGCCACCTCTTCCGCGGAAGTAACGGAGAAGATCGGCCAAGCCTCGGAAGAATCCAATTCGGGAAATGAGCTTGCCAAAACGGCCGTGGAACAAATGAGACAGGTAGAACAGGCGGCCATCAAATCGCGGGAATATATCTCCGTGTTGAACGACCGCTCCGAGTCCATTGCCGCCGTCGTTAGCGTCATTATGGATATTACGAAACAGATCAATATTTTGGCGCTGAACGCGGCCATTGAAGCGGCACGCGCAGGCGAGCACGGGAAAGGCTTTGCCGTGGTGGCCGAGGAAGTCCGCAAGCTGGCCGAACAATCAAGAACGGCTACCGATCAGATCAGTGAATACCTGCTGAGCATTCGCGAGGAGGCCATGAATTCCGTTAACGCGATGGAGCTTGTCAGCCAGGAAATTAAGTCCGGAACGGACCGCGTCAACCAGGCGGGTATCGCCTTCGGACAATTGACGGATTTGATCTATAACATCAATATGACGATCCAATCGGTTTCCGCATCCACCGAGGAAGTTTCCGCCGGTACCGAAGAAGTAACCGCATCGGTAGAAGAAGCCGCGAACATTACGGCAAAATCGCTTCAAAACATCGAAGAAATCGCCGAATATTCCAGCCAGCAAATCGATGAGATGGAGGTCCATTCCAGAACGGTTGAGGCATTGTACGAACAGGCCCGTTCCCTTCAGGGAGCGGTGGAGAAGTTCAAAATCTAGACTGCTGCAAAAAGACGCATCCTTGGGTTATCAAGGATGCGTCTTTTGATTTGGAAGACTGCTTTTGATTGGCTGATTGGCAAATTGGCTAATACATATACTACTCATTATTTATTATGCTGTAAATTCGCCCCATGTCCAAGTGATGGCTTACATGGTCCGCCAACCGGTCAAACGCAGCCTCTTTTCGGGAGGCCGCCGAAAGTTCCCCGGCAAGGGGAGGCAGACCTTTATCATGGCGCACGCTATTCAGCCAGGTCCTTCTCCAGGCATCATTCTGGAACACTCCGTGCAAATAAGTGCCGAAAACCCGACCGTCCGGTGTGGTACAGCCTTCGTCCCGCTCCGTTCCCCCTTCCTCAGTGATTCGGAAAACGGGAATCACCCGGTCATCACCTCCGCTTGCCAACGTCCGGCCGGAATGAATTTCATAGCCGCTAATCTCCAGGCTATCACCTTGCGAGTGGCTTGAGAAGGATGAAGCGGTGGGTGCGTTGGAGACGGCGGTCCCGGTGACGCGGACCGTCGTTTTACCGGGGATAAAGGTCGTAGCCACCGGGATCCAGCCTAGGCCTGCGGCCTGGCGAGGTGTCGCCGCTTCCACCGCATCGGGATCATGCAGTTCTTTCCCCAGCATCTGATATCCGCCGCAAATACCTACAAGCCGGGCGTGACGCCGCTGTTCGATGATCTTGCGTATTCCCTCGTCCAGTCCTTGATCCCGCACATATTCCAGATCGCCGATCGTATTCTTGGAACCGGGAAGAATGACAATGTCCGGATCACCTAGTTGGGACAGCTTCTGTACATAGCGCAGCGATACATCCGGTTCGGCGGACAATATATCAAAATCGGTAAAATTCGAAATCCTCGGGTAGCGGATCACGGCAATGTCGAGATTCGGCCCGGCGGATGACCGGGCTTGATTTGGGAACGTATCCAGCACGACCGAGTCTTCGGCCTCGATTTCCAGATCGGGCATAAAAGGCAGTACACCGAGGACCGGGATTCCCGTTCTCTGCTCCAGCCATTCCAGACCGGGCTGCAACAAGGACAGATCGCCTCTGAACTTATTGATCACGAATCCTTTAACCCGGGCCCGTTCTTTCGGTTCCAGCAGTTCCAACGTCCCGACAAGAAACGCGAACACGCCGCCTCGATCAATGTCGCCCACCAATATTACGGGCGCATCCGCCCATCCGGCCAGATTCATATTGACGATGTCGCGATGCTTCAAGTTGATTTCCGCCGGACTTCCGGCCCCTTCCATCACCACGATGTCGTATTTCTGCCGCAGCCGTCCCAACGCGTCCATAACCAGCGGCTTCGCAGTCGGAAGGAAATTTTCCCGGTAACTCACCGCGCTTAGATCTCGGTAAGGCTTTCCGTGAACGACAATCTGCGAGTGCATGTCCCCAGTTGGCTTCAGCAGGATCGGATTCATATCCGTAGTAGCCTCGATCCCGCAGGCATCCGCCTGGATGCCCTGCGCCCTACCGATCTCTTTGCCGTCCGGGGTCACATAGGAGTTCAAGGCCATATTTTGCGATTTAAACGGTGCGGTCCTGAACCCGTCCCGGGTAAAAATGCGGCACAGCGCCGTGACAATCACGCTCTTCCCCACGTCGGATGCCGTTCCCTGGACCATCAATACCCTGCCTCTGGCTTCCGTTGTCGTATCGATTGTGGTCTCTATTTCCGATTCTCTCATTCCGCCCGCCTCCATCCGATGAAAAAAAGACCTTACGGTCATACCGATCACTGATCAACGTGTTATGCCATTGATCATGTTCCCCAGCAGCACATCCATTGTTGCATAACTTGTACATTAGACTGTCCGCGTCTATGTCCGGGTTGGTTGCAACTTTAAGTTCTAACGGACACAGGAGACCTTAAAGGTCCCGATTTCGTGAATTTCAACTTCTAACGGACACAGGAGACCTTATTCGTCGAAAAAACCGCCGAATCTGAGCTTTTTCTTTCCATTAAGGGCTCTGGTGTCCGTTAAATTTCCAAATAGGCAAATTTACACCGGATAACGTCCCTCATGTCCGTTAGAATAGAACGAAGCCTGAGAGACATTCCGAGCGACATTCTCGGAAGACATTCCCAAGAGGCATTCCCCAAAGACATTCCTGAGACACATCCCTGAGACACATTCCCGAGACACATTCCCGAGATACATTCCCGAGATACATTCCCGAGATACATTCCTGAGGGACACTTCAGACTTACACAAGACCGCGAAAAGGAGTGTTTATTTTTATAAGTAACTGGAGTATAACTTTTGCATCCGTGGCGACAAGACCATCAGGGATCGAAGAAGTAATTTTGGCAAAACAGTGTTTTAGCCTTTAGCGCTTTCGAAGTAACTTTTCGCTAATGGTGACTCTAGCAAATCTAGTGTCCTCGGCTCGTCAGGAGCAACATTAGCGCATGATGACTACTGCGAATTTCGCTCCCCATTGAGCCCGTTTCGTTCTCTCTCAGTAAAAGAAAATAACCGCGAGCAAAAGCAGCATAGCCTCCAGCCCTTCGTTCAAAGCTCCATATATATCCCCCGTAAGTCCGCCGAGCCTTGAATTGATGTTGCCGGCGACCAGAGAACCCGCAGTTAAGGCAAGCAATGGTGCTGCGGCAAAATAACCTCCCAAGCGAAGCCAGGAGGCGGCGTCCGCGCCGCCAAGAACTCCGGCGGCTCCTAAGCATGCAGCCGTTAGCGCCAACGCAAGAACGGTGGCCAGAACCATGTCCTTCGCGCCAAGACCGCGAAAGCGCCCGGCCAGGCCCTCACCCTCGCGTGCGGTCGGCCACTTATGCATGGCCCTTGTCATAAACCAGCGGCTCCAAACCGGGGCCGTCAGCATCGCGGCCGCCAACGCCGCATTTCCGAGCTCCAAAAGCGAGAAAATGAGCGATAATTTAAGCAAAAGCAGCAATACGCAAGCCAATACCCCCATGGCTCCGACCCGGCTGTCCTTCATGATCTCCAGCATCCGCTCCCGGGAACGGTAGCTGAGCAATGCGTCGGCCGAATCCATCCAGCCGTCCAGATGCAGGCCGCCGGTCAGCCACACCCAAATGATGAGCGTCACGGCCGCCGCAGGCAAAGAAGGCAGCGCCCAGCCCGACAGTGCTCCCCCTAACCAAACGGAGGCCCCGATCGCCGTCCCGACCATCGGATAGTATTTGGCACTGCGCCGCAAAAGCTCCGGCGAGAAATCCAGCTCGGCCTTCACCGGAAACCGGGATAAAAATTGAAAAGCGGCCAAGATCGGCCGTCCTTTTTGCTTCATAGTTTATACTCCCTGCTTTTTAGCTCTATGGCGATGCCCGCGGTAACAAGAAAGACTTGATCCGAGATTGCGGCCATCCGCCGGTTTAGAATCCCGGCCCAGTCCCGGTATTTCCGACCAAGAGGGTATTCGGGCACAATCCCGCTCCCGACCTCATTCGTCACCATAACCAGTGTGCCGGGATAGGCCTCTACGGCAGCAACAAGAGTATCCACTTCCAGCTGTACCTCCCGCTCCGAAACCGTCCCGTCTCCGGCAACGTCGGCAGCAAGCATTACGTTCGACAGCCAAAGGGTCAAACAATCGATCAAAACAACCGGAGGCCGTTGCCCTGGTTGGAGATCGGGCTTGGTCACGAGTTCGGTCCCGAGATTGGTCCCGGGCTTGGACTTAGTCCCGGTATGAAACCCGGCCTGAAATCCGCCCACGGCCCCAGTTCTAGCCTCAGCTTCGGCGGCATTTTCCGTTACAGGCCCTTCCCCTCTTTGCACTTCGCTTAGCACGCCCGCCACATGCAGAGGCTCCTCCACGGTGAACCACCGGAAGCCGCTGTCGTCGCGCTGGGTTCGGTGCAATTTTATGCGCTGAGTCATCTCTTCATCGAAGGCTTGGGCGGTTGCGATGTACAACCCGGAGTCTGCATGTTTCATGCACCATTTTTCGGCAAAGCTGCTCTTTCCGCTGCGGGCTCCTCCCGTAACCGTCACGATCATCCCCGCGCCTCCCCGGCAGATTCCGCGCCCTCCGTATCTGCTGCTTCCCCCGTTGAAACCCCGGCGCTCTCGAACGTAGCCATCTCGGCCATAATCCGGCAAGCCGCGTCCACCAGGTGAAGCGCCAAGACGCCGCCCGTACCTTCGCCAAGACGCATGTCCAGTTGAAGCATGGGTTCGAGGCCAAGCGCTTTTAACAGATATACATGGCCCTGCTCCTGCGAAACATGGGAAGCAATCATATAATTCACCGACTCCGGTGCCAGCCGTTGAGCCGCAAGCGCCGCCGCTCCGGAAATGAACCCATCAAGCACAACCGGACAGTGATGGGACGCAGCGCCCAGAATAACTCCGGTTAATCCGGCAATCTCAAGCCCTCCAACCTTGGCGAGCACATCTACCGGATCGGACAGATCCGGACGGTTTAACTCCAATGCCCGCTCTACGACAAGGACTTTATGGCGCATCCGGTCATCATTGATTCCCGTTCCGCGACCAACTGTTTCCAAAGTCGAAATCCCCGTAAATGCGCTCATAAGTGCTGCACTGGCTGTCGTATTGCCGATACCCATTTCCCCGGTAACAAACAAGGAGACCCCTCTGCGGATCGCATCTTCTACGACTTCAACGCCAGCCATCAAAGCAGCTTCGGCTTCTTCCCGGCTCATAGCCGGCCCGGATACCATGTTGCCCGTACCATAACGAATCTTACGCGAGATGAGGCCCGGATGGTTAATCTCCGCATTGACCCCTACATCGACGCACATCACTTCCGCTCCCGCTTGGCGGGCGAGGACGTTCACAGCCGCGCCTCCGGAAAGAAAGTTAAGCACCATCTGAGGAGTAACTTCTGCAGGAAACGCGCTGATCCCCTCTTCGCACACCCCGTGATCGGCGGCCATGACGACCACCCCCCGATTCGGGAAGGACGGCTGCGTTTTTCCCGTGATTCCTGCCAGTTTCACCGCTAAGGATTCCAGCTTGCCGAGACTTCCGGGCGGTTTGGTCAAACGGTCCAAATGCTCTGCCGCCGCTGCTGAAGCAACCGGATCCAGGGCTTGTACCGATCCGGCGATATCCATTATGGAGCGACTCATCGGTTAACACCTCTCTTTTTTCGTCTATGATTCCATTGATACCATTCTACCATTATTATCTTGAACGGAAAAAGAACAGCATCATTAATTACTAGTCTAATCAGCCCGCTTTCCCGTCGCCTTCTGCAGCAGCAGTTGAGGAACACCGGTGTCGGGATGAGCCACGCTGTGGGATTTCACTTCAAATACCGATTCAATCATTCCCGGAACCAGAATTTCGGACGGAGTTCCTTGAGCCGCCAAACTGCCTTCGTTTAAAACAAGCAGGCGATCACAATAAAGCGAGGCCAGATTCAGATCGTGCATGACGGAGATGACGGTCAAACCTTCCTCGCGTTGCCAGCCTGCAACAAGCTCCATAAACTGCATCTGATAACGGATATCCAGATAGGTTGTCGGTTCATCAAGCAATACGACCTCAGGCTGTTGCGCCATTACCTTACCAAGCGCGGCCCGCTGCCTTTGGCCCCCACTGAGACTGCTTAGCGGGCGTTCTGCCAGACTTCCAAGTTCCAGCCTGTCCATAATATCCTGCATTAATCTCTCCGCTTGTCCGTCTTTTTCCCTTCCCCGCCAATCCTGAAAAGGGAACCTGCCCATTTCGATGACTTCCCGGACGGTAAAAGAAACGGGCGGAAGCCCGTCTTGCTGAAGTACCGCGAGCTTCCGGGATAACTCTTTACGGCTGTATGAGGACAGCGGATGACCAGCCAGTTTGATTTGGCCCCGGTCCGGTGACTCAATCCCGGAAATCAGACCAAGCAAAGTGCTTTTTCCGCTTCCGTTAGGCCCGATCACTCCCCAAAATTCCCCGGGCTCTATCTTCCAATCGATATCTCTTAACGCGTTCAGACGCCCATATGATTTTGCGGCATTCTTCACCTCGATCATGACATCTCCCTCTCCCGCGCTTTTTTCTTTTTATATAACAAAAAAGCGAAAAACGGAGCGCCGACAAAAGCCGTGATTACCCCGAGCGGGATTTCCGTTGGCGCAAGCAACGAGCGGGCCGCAAGGTCGCTCCACATCATGAAAATGCCGCCTCCGAGCGCGGAGAGCGGGATAATAAGCCGATAGTCCGGACCCGTGATGAGCCGGATCATGTGGGGAATCACAAGGCCGACAAACCCGATCACGCCGGAAACCGATACGGCCGCGGCAGTCATCAGCGTAGCCACGAGCAAAATGACCAACTTCGTCGACTCCACATTCAACCCGGAATGAGACGCCTGACGTTCACCCAATGCCAGCAGGTTCAGGGAACGGGCACGGCTCCACAGGAACAATCCTCCCAACGCCAAATATGGAAGCAGGATGGCCGTATACGACCATCCTCGCAGACTCAGGCTTCCCATCGTCCAATACAATATTTCATTTACCGTTCTTTTCGACATCGCCGTCAGAAAGGAGACGACCGCACCGAGAAAAGACTGCATAACCACACCCGATAATATCAAACTCTCGATCGGGATTTTTCCATTCTCCCTGGCCAGCCGCATTACGATCCACAGCGTAGCCGCCCCGGTCAGAAAAGCTACCACCGGAAGCGTGAATATGCCGAGCAGTGAAAATTGCCAGCCGAAAAAGATCAGCACGGCCGCGCCTAACGCCGAACCCGAGGAAACCCCCAAGGTGAAGGGATCTGCAAGCGGATTGCGGAGCACGCCTTGAAACGCGGCGCCTGCCACCGAAAGCGAAGCTCCTACCAACATGCCAAGCAACACGCGCGGCAGGCGTACCTGCATCACGATTTGTTCGGAAGCCACGCTCCAATCAGGCTCGATCCATTCTCCGAGACCCGGAATCCGATGCAGCAGAATCCCGACGATTTCACCTGCCGGCAAGTGAACGGAACCGAACCCGATGCAGATCAGCAGCGTAAAGAGAAGCAATCCCAGGCCGATCGTCCCGTAACCTGCCAGCTTTGACCTCATGGTTGGATCAAATCCGGGTAAATCGCTTTCGCTACTTCAATTAATCCCTGAGTCACGCGCGGACCCGGACGGCTCAATAAATTGTCATCCATTCCCACAATGCGGTCTTCCTTCACAGCCGTGATTTGATCCCAGCCGCCGCGGCCTTTGATAATTTCGGCCAATGTACGGTTATTCTCATCGATTACACTTTTCGCATATAAAATGACGTCCGGATTTGCTTTAATAATGTTTTCTTCGTTAATCTCGCTCCAACCGGTAATGTCGGAAGCCACGTTTTCCCCGCCGGCAAGTGTGATCATTTCATCCATAAACTCGCCTTTGCCTACGGTCCAACCGGGAGAAAACTCAATATACACTTTCTTCTTCTGATCGGCTGTCAAAGATTTAACGGCTTCGGTAACTTTGTCCAGCTCAGCTTTCATTTGTTCGGTTACTTCTTTTGCCTCGTTCTGATGGTCGGTGATCTCGCCGACCGTTTTAATATTGTCCATTACCCCGTCGATCGTTTTGGGATTGGAGCGAAACACTTTCATCCCGAGATCGGTCAAACTCTTGACCGTATCTTCGCCGATCAGACTTCCAGCCAGTACCAGATCCGGCTGCGCTGCTACTACCGCTTCAACATTCACCTGAAAACCGCCCATTTTCGGCTTATCTTTAGCCGCTTCAGGGTAGTCGTCGTTATCGGAAACCCCAACGATTTGTTCATCCAAACCAAGGGCGAAC
The DNA here is from genome assembly GCF_046559655.1 of Fontibacillus forbon. Lineage (NCBI taxonomy): Bacteria > Bacillati > Bacillota > Bacilli > Caryophanales > Paenibacillaceae > Fontibacillus > Fontibacillus forbon. The sequence continues at coordinate 1,005,531 of NZ_JBKGFV010000002.1, forward strand.
AAGCCTTCCGTCTCCGAAGGTGCCAGCGAGACGATCCGCTGCGGTGCGGATTCAAACGTAAATTCACTTCCGTAAGCATCCTTTACGGTAAGCGGGTAAGTCGTATGAAGTTCTTCCTGCTCCGGTGCGTTTGCACCGTTTGTTTGCTGTTCTTGAGTCTGACCCGCGTTGTTGCTATTGTCCGCCGTGCTGTTTGTGTTATTCGCTCCGCAACCGGCGGTAACGAGCAGCAAAAGCGCCAGCAGCCAAATCCCCCAAACCTTAGTCCACTTCTTCATTAGTCCCTCTCCTTCGGGTTTCTTGTTTTAAGAAACGCCTGAGCCAAAGCGAAGCCCTATTCCACAAGAAAAACCCATCCTGAGCGGATGGGTTACGTCTACAAAGTCATTTACGGAAACTTCAAGTCAATCACGCAAGACCGGTTTCCGTCTTCATTAGCAGAACGTTATCCTTTCCTCGAAGGACCGTCTAAAACTCCCGTTGGCAGGTCTCCTGACTATCAGGCCGCGACGAAAACTCGCCTTCCCATCATACTTTTCCGTACGACAGTGGCAAAATGAGTTTCGTCCCTGTACACAGTGGCGGGACCGTGCCGGATTTACACCGGCTTCCCTTTTAACCCGAAGCTTGCGGCAAGCATGCTCCAGGACCTACGGGCACTTTCTATTCGCTTGAATCTAGGCTTTCTTTCTCTATGGATTATAGGGGATAAGCTTAAAATTTACAATATGCGATACGGGCTATCGGCCAGCATAACGGTCATTCTAACTTTAATGATCTACGGACAAATCGGCCCCCAATACCCCGATAACATCTCCTTCTTTTAAAATGGGAACAGACAAAGTGATGCAACGCCGCTTGGTGATTGCCGATACATAAACCTCCGAAATGACCGTTTCCCCGTTCATGGCACCTCGGAACCAATCGCGACCCTTGGCATTGAGCAGTCCCGCCTCTGGAATCGATACGACAAAAGAACCGTCGGACCGGTTTGTCCATGCGGCTTCCAGTCCCGTCTCCCCTTCCAGGAGCCGCTCCAAAACGACGCGGTGCTCAAATTCCCGCATCAAGAGCATTGTGCTGTTGTTCGCCGTTTCCTGAAGTCTTCTGGCATAAACCAGGCCCAGTTCCCGTACCGCAGCTTTTTGTTCCTCCGTTTCCTCCGAGGCCGAACTTCCCCGGACCGCCTCCAACGAAGATAGCAGTTCCTCTTGCGCCCGGTGCAGGCCGCCGGCAACACTTTGAAGCTTGCCGATATGCCCCCTCTGGGATTCCATCCGGGACAAGGCACCCTCCACATGGGAGATACTCCGGTTAAGGCCCGCATGAACTTCCTTCATCATGCTTTCCATATTCCGCGTCATCTCCGATTGTTCCCGGCTTCGCCGTCCAGTCTCGGCCACCAGCCCGTTCACTTCGGCCACCTCGTCGGAAATGAACAGGATGTCCTTCCCCATCGATTTCAGCAATTCGATGCCGTCCATCGCCGATTTTCTTCCATCCCGGAGCGTATCCTTAACCCGGTCCACCTCATCCGTGATTTGCCGGAACAGAGGGGCGGAACTGCCGATCGCCTTGCTGCTCTGCTCGGCAAGTTGGCGCATTCTCATGGCCACTACGTCAAAACCTTTACCCTGTTCCCCCAGTCTTGCCGCCTCAATGGATGCATTCAGGGCGAGCAGCAATACTTCGCCGGATATCCCTTCAAGCTCCCGATATAAGGCTCCAAGTTGTCTCGTATTGCGCTCCAGATCGTTCATCGGTCCGTTGATCGACTGCTGGGACTCCGCCAGCGAGCGAATCGTCCCGTCTGCCTCTGCGAGGGCTTCCGTGATCCGCGAAGCTTCGGACAGCGTCTTCTCGCTGCGGATATGCAGTTGATCCGCCGCCTCCTGAATCCGAAATGCGGAGGTAGCAACTTCCTGCATGGCAGCCAAACTTTCCTGCACCTGTTCCAAAGAACGTTCACTGCTGTGCTTCAGCTTCAGATCCTCCACAGAGGAAATATCGGATAAATGCTGGAGTTGCTCCATGCTCTCGTTCACTTCTCCCACGGCAGCCTGCAGCCTGTCCGCCGCAACCAGAGATTCATTGGCCATCACGATCCAATCGGTTTCGGAATGCCCTTTATCATCATGTTCCGGCGGAGCTGCCGAAGGAAGCGAGGAGGAAGTCTCTTGTCCTTCGCGTCGAAATTTTAGGAAACTCCATGAGAGCGTTGCAAAACATATAAAGGCTATCAGGGCCACGAAAGGCATATACCAGGATAACTTTTGCCATAAAGCCATGATAAACAATAAAAAGGCCGCCCCCATACCCAGTACGGATGCATTTCTTTCGATCCCGCGGAGTTGATTCATTTGTTCCCACTCCTCTTATGTAAGTTTATCTTACATTATAGAATAGGACTTAAGACATAAAAAGAGTTTTTTCGGAAATTTAATACATTTTTCTTCAAATTTCTATGTCTATTTTATAGATATAACACGTTATGTTATATTTTGTTGTGATATATAGATGTTTCTTAACTCTGACATACCCAAACATTACGGACAAAAGAACCCTTCACTACCTGACCGTAGTCCTTAATTTGAAAACCGCAAGCCTGCAAATCGAACTCTAACTCTTCGCTCGACACCACCACAGCAGTCTCGCAGAACCGGCGCAGGCTCGATAGCATGGCTCTTTTTTCGTCCTGCGGCAACACCGAGCACAAATTGTAAGGCATATCCAGAATGGCTGCATCATAATGCCCGCTCACATGATTCATATCTCCAATCGAAAGTAGCCCCGGGTCATCATACCCGAAATGCGCCAGGTTCTCCCGGGCTCCCCGGATGGCCAGCGGATTCAAATCCCTGCCGAAGATATCGACACCCATGGACAGCGCCTCGATCAGCACATTGCCCATCCCGCAGCACGGATCGATCGCCCTGATCCCTTTCGGATCAGGGATGCCGATATTCACGAGCGCCCGAGCCATCGCAACAGGCAGTCCTGTGGAGTAATTCCTTGGCTTATGCTTATGTTGCTGCCAGACCGGGTCTGCCTGACGGCAGATGCCGAACATCCAGCCGCCATTATACGAAAGCAGCCCAAACGTTATGTCCGGATGGCGCATTTTCGCCGTCCCCCTGATATGCGCGCCAATTCGCCGTTCCAGTTGCCTCTGCTCCTCATAACTTCGCTTCAAACCGTTTTTTAGATACAGTACTTTGAAGGTGCTTCCCTCCAGCTTTATTCCCGCTGCATACGTGATGATCTCTTCAAGCGAATGACCGGTGAACAGAACATCTACCCGCATGGAAACAAACGGGCTCCTGTTCGGTTCGATCCTCAAAGGACTCTCTATATATGATAATGATCCCGGTTCTTCTCCAAACAAAGCGCGAAGCTCCATCCGGCACAGTTCTCTATCATTTTCGTGGCATGCAAAAAGAAAGATAAACCGTTCACGGTTATGATTTAGATTCGGTTGCACTTTACCTTGTTCCTCCCGATAGATTTGGGCACAATGGTTCCAAATTCCATACTTCATATCCCATATCTCGTACCACATTCCATATTTTCAAAATTCTAATTTCAACTTTCATTGTCCATTGTATCAAAAATTTGAAAGTTTTATTGAATCCCGTCACTGCATCTCCGTGAGCTGCGCCCAGTATCTTTTGGGCATATGGGACATCTGCGCGCGCGGATTAACCCGCTCCCGGATCGCTACCGTATTATAAAACTGCTTCCACAAACTGCGGTAAGCTTTCTCTTGTTCGCTGACATCCGGCAGAGTCAACTCATCCACATTCACAATTGACACCTTATCGTTCTGCGTCTCATCCGGCCGGTGTATCAGCGCCTGTCCATGAGTTTTATCGTAAATCATAAACGACTCTTGACGGTAACGATCGCAAAAATGGGGAGCCAAAACAGGTAACACAATATTTTTGGGCTCAATCACGGATACCAGAGCATCGCCGTAGACCGAAAAACGCACAAATCCCGTGAACGCATGGCTCTCGGAATTCAAATGCCTCACTGCTTTATTAAGCTGATGAACGGTATTCTCCGTCAGCATATTCATCACAACGCCCCCATGCTTGAAACCAAGACGCAGAAAGCGGTAAATCAGCATTTCTTTTTGAGAGTCACATGTGAGAAAGCCTAACCGGACCAATTCCTGGGCTGCCGGCGATATTTTATTTCCGATTGCATCATATACCCGTGCAGCCTTCCCCGAATCGGTTTCAACGTAACGGTTGCCGAAAAGCACATACTGCGGATCTGCGTCAGAAGTAATATCCAGCAGTTCCTCCTTGCGCTCATAACTCTCGAATACGCAGCTCAGCAAACCGTCAAAACTTCCATCATAGACATAAGCAACATCGTTCACCCAAGGCATGGGATCAAGTCCTTTCTTCCGGTACCCATCGCCAATTCCTCATCCGTAAACAGCGATAACTGCTCCACCTGAGGTTGGGGCAGAAACATGCCCAGTTCTTTGGTTGACAATAGCGATCTCAAGATTGTGCTTTCGTTCACTTTCAATCCCTCAAGACGTCTGCCGGAGCAGGTGATAAAATATTGGGCGCGTTTCAATACGACGCCCAGCTTCTTAAGCCCGGGAAAGTCCAGCCTGGACGCCCGGCGGGCCTTCACAATCCTTTTTGCGCTTCTGACCCCGATCCCCGGTACCCGCAGTAATGTCTCATAAGGCGCCGTACTGATCTCCACGGGAAACCGATCGATATGATTCATCGCCCAATTACATTTCGGATCCATGAACGGATTGAAATTCGGAGTGCGTTCATCCAGCAGCTCCTTCGCTTCAAATCCGTAAAACCGCAGCAGCCAATCCGCCTGATACAACCTGTGCTCCCGCAGCAGCGGCGGCTTGGTGTCCAGGGACGGCAACAGGGAATGCTCCATCACCGGAGTATAAGCGGAATAATATACTCTCTTCAGCTTGTACTTGTGATACAGCGCCTCCGTCAAAGTCAATATCTTCAAATCGCTGTCCGGCGTCGCTCCTATGATCATCTGGGTGCTTTGCCCGGCAGGGACGAATTTGGGGGCATGACGGTATTTGACAAGGTCCGTAACGTTCTCTTGAATACCTTGCCGGATAAGAGACATCGGCTTCAAAATCGCCTCCTTGGTCTTATCCGGGGCTAGCTGACTCAGACTATCCTGTGAGGGCAGCTCGATATTGACGCTCATCCGGTCGGCCAACAGGCCGAGCCGGGAAATCAGCGCGGGATCGGCACCGGGTATCCCTTTGACATGAATATATCCGCCAAACTTATACTCATTCCGAAGCAATTCCAGCACACGAATCAACTGCTCGGTCGTATAATCAGGGTTCCGCATGATCCCCGAGCTTAAGAATAATCCCTCTATGTAATTGCGCCGATAAAAGTTCATCGTAAGGTTCGCCAGTTCCTCCGGCGTGAACATAGCCCGCCGCGTGTCGTTGGAACGCCGGTTTACGCAATATTTGCAATCAAAGATACAAACGTTGCTCATCAACACTTTCAACAACGAGATACAGCGTCCGTCTGCGGCAAAACTGTGGCAGATACCTGAGCTGACCGCGCTGCCAGCCGCCCCCGCTTGGCCGTTCTTACGTTCCACACCGCTGGAAGAACAAGATACATCATATTTGGCCGAATCCGTCAAAATCGTCAGTTTATCATACACATCCATACGCCGATCCTCCCTTTTGATTCCTATTATAATACGAACATTTGTTCCTGTAAATAACAGGAACAAGCCGCTCTTCAGTAAAAAAGAGCGACTCGTTGTATGAACGTTTATGGAGTTGAATTACTGCTTCGGATGATTTCGGCGGTGGCGGCTTCCGCCAACGGGTGAAAAGACCTGCGTCTCGCTTCGAATTCGGCTATCTTCGGACCGGAGCGGAGCTGATAACCCCGTAACGCCACAATACTTTGCGGCCGAACCAGCCGAACAGGCGATCCGTGGCAAAGCCCATTAAACCGAGACTGATGAGGCCGACAAAAATCCAGTCCGTGCGGAAGAACAGCCGCGAGTTCCAGATCAGGAAACCGACGCCTTCATTGGAGGCGATCATTTCCGCCCCGACGATCGCCATATATGAAGTACCCATAGCTAACCGGACCCCGGTGAACATATACGGGGCGGTCGCCGGAATAATGACGTGCAGGACAATCTGCCATTCCGAGGCGCCCATGCTGCGGGCTGCCCGGATTTTATCCTCCTCGACGGACAGCACGCCGGTCAGCGTGTTCATCATCACGATAAACAGCGTGGCATAAAGGATCAGAGCGATCTTCGACTGTTCCCCGATGCCAAACCAGACAAGAAATAACGTAATGAAGGCAATAGGAGGAATAAACCGGATAAAATTAAGCAGCGGTTCCGCGAAATGGCGGATTATATCCACTCTGCCGATGAGGACGCCGAGCGGTATCGCCAGCAGGCTGCCGAGCGCCCAACCGCTGAACACCCGGTAAAAGCTGATTCCTATATATTTCGGGAGCGATCCGTCTTTGAGCAGCTCTATCGCCCCTTTAACGGTATCCACAGGGCCGGGGATCACCTCGGGACCATAAAGGAGAGCACCAGCTTGCCAGGCCACTAGAAGAAATATCCAAAGCAGAAGCAAGCCCGCCCATTTCTTTTTCAACCATCCTGTCATCCGTCTTCCTCCTATTCGTCAAAATGGGCCTGAATCCGGCCGTGATACTCGTAAAACTCCGCCCCGGAAACTTCCCGGGGGTAAGAGAGCGGAATATCGTAAATATGCGATATTTTCGAGGAGGGGCCCGGGGACATGATGCCGATTCGTCCGCCCAGCAAGATGGCTTCCTGAATATCATGCGTCACAAACACGACGGTCTTGCCTGTCTGCCGCCAGACCCGCACCAGTTCCTTTTGCATCGTCCTGCGGGTCATTGCATCCAGCGCGCCGAACGGCTCATCCATAAGCAAAATTTCGGGATCGTTGGCCAGAACCCGAGCCAATTGTACCCGCTGCTTCATCCCGCCGGATAGCTCTCTCGGAAATTTGTCTCCGTGCCCTGTCAGTCCGACCAGATCGATATATTGCTCCGAGATTGCTCTCCGGTCGCGCTTCGGGACTTTTTTCATCTTCAGCCCGAACTCTACGTTCTGCCTCACCGTAAGCCAGGGAAAGAGCGAGGAATCGGCCTGCTGAAAAACGACCGCCCGGTCCCGTCCGGGCTTATCGATATCGGCGCCTCCGACTCGCAAATTCCCGCTGGTTTTGGAGATGAAACCCGCGATCATGTTCAACAGGGTTGATTTCCCGCAGCCGCTCGGACCAAGCAGGATGAAAAACTCGCCCCCTTTAATCACCAGATCCACGTCCTTGATGATGTAGTGAAGTTCGCCGCTTCCGGCCCCGGTTTGTTCACTGTAGCTCTTATTCAAACCCTCGATCGTGATCGTATGTTTCAGTGCAGCCCCCTGCTTCGGCAACGCTAGAGACATTTAAATCCCCTCCTATGGTGTGATGGTCACGCGGTCAGGCAAAATTTCCCGCAAGGCATCCAGCTTGATTTTGTCTTCCAACTCAAAGTCCTGCTGTATGATTCCATTTTCCACCATATAATTTTTCTGGCGGGACAAACTGTCGAGCGCGGCCTGATCGAAATCGATATTCCAATTGACCACCGACAAATCCTTCAACGTAGCTTCCTTCGGCTGTTTGACTTCTTTATACAAAATCTCCGCCACCTTTTCCGGGTTCTCCTTGATAAAGGCGGAGGATTCGTCCAGTGCGCGGAGGAAACCCGACACGGCTTCCGGATGTTCCTTGATCAGCGACTCCGGCGCGACGATCTGGCTGCCGATCCGTACCTTCGTTTGCGACATGTCCGTCAGCTGGTGCACCCCTTCAATGGCTGCGAACTTCTCCACCATGACCGCACCGGTGGCCCAAACGGCGTCCACCTCTCCTTTTTTCAAAGCGATATACGCTTCGTCAAATCCCCCTTGACCGATCAATTTGGCATCTTCGGGTTTAAGGCCGTATTCGGCAAGGTACTCATCCCACAGATAGGTAATAAATGTACCCCGCATAAAGCTCAGGTTCTTCCCTTTCAAATCTTCCGGCTGCTTGATGTCGTCCCTTACAAACAACTTCCATTGCTTCGCACTCAGATCCGTGGAAGTCCCGGTCGAAGCGATGATCGCAAACTCCCCTTTGCTGACGGCGTTTAAAATCGGAAAATCGGCTCCCCAGGCGATATCCGCCTGCTTGATGAAGAGCGAATTGATCCCTTCCGCAGGCGTAGCGAATGTCACCAACTTCGCATCGATTCCGTGTTTTTCAAAGAGTCCTTGATTTACCGCAACGCGCAGTACGGGATTGGATGAAATATCGGCGATATTCAGCTTCACCTTCGATTGTTGTCCGTTCCCGCCTCCCGAATTTCCCGCAGCCTGGGCCTTGGATGACGATTCGTCACCGGACGAGCCGCACCCGGTTAGAACCATCAGGAATGTAAGAAATAACAATAATGACGATATAGCCGTTCTTTTCAAATGAGTGTTGTTTCTCTTGGATCTTGGCATGGTCTCTTCTCCTTTCTTTCTCCTATTCTTCTTCAACCGGCTTGGCCGGCCGGGTCCCCTCATCGATCCGGGCGACGCATAGCGCACCTTCACCATATGAAACCGTGCCGTTCACAAGCACGATGGATTCAGCTCCCGTTCCCGCAGCTCCCGGAACTCTGAAGCTGGCCACGTCCAGCGGCTCGATCGCCGTTTCGACCGGTTGCGAAAGCTGGGGCACCCACTCATAAGGCACGCGATAAGCGCGGTACACCATATTCGAGTTTCTCTTATTTTTGTAAGGGGAAATATATTCCCAAACCAGTTCATGCTCCCGGGTAACTTCAAAAATCCGGCCGTCCGCGCCTTCCGTAATCAGTGTGTTGCCGTTCGGCAAGCGCTGGGCGGAGCTGATATAAGGACTGTAAAAATGGTAAGAGTCCAGCGGCGCCATGAATCCGGCTTCCGTCGGAGTGTATTTCCATACGATCTCCAGCGTGACCGGATCGATCTCCAAAATGCGGGAATGGTCGCGGGCGGCGTTTTTTTGACCGAACGCGGAAGCCGGATTCGGAGCTCCATAACCGGCCCAGCCCCCGTTATCGAACAGAAGCAGATTGCCTTCGCCGGGCAGCCCCTTAGGAATCAGGTGAGCATGGTGCTGACCGATGATCCAGCCCAAATGCTTGACCTCGGGGGCGGAATAATCCGGACCGAGCTTCCAGACGATCTTCCCGGATTTTTTGTCCGTAATCGCAATAATGTTGCTCTCTCTGGCGTCCCAAATAATGTTATCCGGGTGGAACCGCTCGTCTCCGTCGTCATACCAGCGGTTAGGCCCAAGCGCGGAGACGGAATTGATATGCATCCAGTCCCCCGAATGGTCGCCGAAAAACCGGGTATTGGGATCACGGAACAGAACGTTTTTGGCCTGCTCGTCAAAACCCAGTTCGTCAAAATGCTCATGCAAATTCCATTCCCAGACGATGTTTCCTTCCCAGTCCACTTCAAGGATCGAATCATCAAGCAGCAATTTATCCGAAATTTTGGGGTTGCGGACGTTTTTATGCACGAGAATCAGCGTGTTCCCCCCATCAATTCTGGGCTCCGCACCGGGAACGTAATAACCGACCGGGTTGCCTTCCCGCTGGTAATCGTGATGGGCTCTGGCCATCCACTGCGGATCATGGCCCGGATCCTCGATCAACTCATGCCGGTTGAACCGCCATACGATATTTCCGTCCCAATCGACCTGCACCAGGTCGACCTCATCCTGGAATCCGTACTTCGGATCCCGTTCGGCCGTACTGCCGAGTACATTGCCTCCGGGAAACAATTTGTTGGGGAAGCCGCGAAGCCCCTGCCACAAATGCACCTCTTTGCCGTTCATGTCGATCAGCAGCGCACCCAGATCGGCCGCCTGATAGATCGTATAACCGCTCCACGCTTTCTCCGGTTTATACACCGTCGCTCCTGTAGGGTATATTGTCGGGTGTCCCATGTTCATCCGCTCCTCTATTAGTAAGATAGAAATTTTCCTTGCCGGTTCATGTCCTCGGCCGTCGGCCCGTCGATTTTTTTCTGCTGCTCCCGCCGGGAAACACGCCGCGCGTCCTCCGAATTCCGCTTCGCCAAATCGTTCAGCGTTTCGGAAAAATGCTCGAGCCGGCCAGTGAGCACTTTGAAAAGATGATGAATCGACGTAAGCTCTTCCTCCGATAATTCCGCAAACAGAATCGAAATGCATACTCTGCCGATGTTCCGGTTGCGGTCCAGCATATCCTTGCCCTGCTCCGTAATCTCGAGCCATACCGTCCGACGGTCGCTGTCTTGCCGGATTCTTCTGGCGAACCCTTTCTGTTCCAGCTTGTCGCACAGGCCCGTCACGGCACCTGACGTAAAATCAAGCTCCTCGGCCAGATCGCCCAGACGCTGCGGTCCTTCCCGGATCATTTTTTGCATGACGAGCAAACCGGGAAGCGTAACCCCCTCAACCTCGACTTTGTCCCGTTCCTTCACGAATCGCCGGACCATCTTTCTGAACAGCCAATCCGCCTCCTCGATCAACTCCCACTCCGCTTCGCTTCTGCTAATGACGGCCTCAACCCCTTGAAGAATAGTAAAAAGGCCCCCGAAAAACATCCCTTGATCGGGAGGTCTTTCAGGAGCCTTTGGCGGTCCAATCGGCTGCTACTATCCATTCTCTTAGCACTAAGAAAATGACTGATAAAGTATTTTTCATCATATTAAACCCATTAATCACACCTGTCAAGTATGAATTATGAAAAAGAGGTTGTCAGCAGTTTTTAATGCCGCATCGGGTGAATATTTTCTTTTTTGGAATGTCTTTGAATCGTGGACAATAAACAAAATATGTCCACCTAAAAGTGGACATGAAGACAATAAAGACTGCTTTTAGTATACATCTATACTTCGTGCATTTTTGCGCATTTCATCCCACATTTAGTGTTGTACAAAAGAAGCAGGCTATCTTTTCCGCAAATTCCTGTCCACCTTTTGAAAGACAAATTCATGTTTTATCCACCGTTGAAGGACAAAGAGAGACAAGAATGCCGGCTCTGACTTTCATGACGCTTCGTAACAGGTTCTCAACAAGGATCTCTCCAAAAGATCACTGTATAGTCGTTCTGAGAACTTACACTATGTGAGGCACTCTTTAAAAGTCACTCAGCAAAGGCGTTCTGCGCAGGAGCCGCTGTCCAAAATCTGCCGATCCAGCTACTTACGCTGTGTATACCCTTCCCCGATCTTATAGGTCACCTTAAGCACCTTTCCCGGTTCCGTTTTCCATTTGGCATTCCAGAAGCCGTCACTGTCCGGCTCCAATAATGTACCCAGCATGGAAATGACGCCGCCATGGGTAACGATCAGAATAGGTTCTTCCACGTTATCGAGCACGAGCCTACGCGAAAATGAATCCAGTTCGGCGAATATTTCCTTGATGCGGCCTGCGAATTCCGGCCATGCTTCGCCTCCCGGAGGGGTTACCTCCTGCGGATTGTCGATCCAGTTGCGGTAGTGGGAAATATGTTTTAACATCTCATAAGTCCGACCTTCCCACGCACCGAAATTCATCTCTCTCAGCCGGGAGTCATAGGAGGCAGCGGCGGCCAACTCCGGAGAAATATACTCCAGCGTGCTCCGGCAGCGCCTAAGATCGCTGCAGAATACAGCCGAAAAAGCGGTCTCCCCCAGCTCGGCCCGCAACGGAGACAACCCGCAAGCTTCACCGGGAAGAAGCTCCGGGTCGCTGTGTCCCTGGTATCTGCGCTCTATATTCCATTCGGTCCACCCGTGGCGAATCAACCACCACTCCATGTCTTGTCCTCCTTCAAATCCAGTGCGCCCCGCCGGCCATCCAGATCCGGATTCCGGTTGCAATCAATACGAATGCTCCGGATACAACAAACATTAACCGGGCGGTCCTCGGAATGTCATCGGGCTCTAATTCGCGCGTCTTCTCCCCCATGTATGCGCGAAACGATTTCACGCCATGGTACCAGTTTTCCCCGCCGAGCCGGATGCCGAGTGCTCCCGCCACCGCGGCTTCAGGATAACCGCTGTTGGGGCTGGGATGACTGGAAGCATCCCGGCGCACAGCACGCCAGGCGCCAGCGGCATCCCATCTCAGGCACCAGGAAGCGGCGATGAGCAGGAGCGCGGTCAAGCGGGCCGGAATATAATTGGCGATATCGTCCAGACGGGCGGAGGCCCAGCCGAGATGAATGTATTTGTCGTTCTTGTAGCCTACCATCGAATCGAGGGTGTTCACGGCCCGGTAAGCCATCGCCAAGGGGGCGCCGCCCAGCAAAGCGAAGAACAGCGGCGACACGACGGCGTCGACGATGTTCTCCGCTACCGTCTCGACCGCGCCGCGTGCTATCTCCGGCGGTTCAAGCCGCTCGGTGTCGCGGCCCACGATCATGCCGAGCGAACGGCGCGCAGCCGGCAGATCGCCGCGCAACAAATGGCCGCACACCTCCATGCCGGCGTCCCGCAATCCTTTCGCGGCGATGGTCGTCCAGATCAGCAAGGCCTCGCACGCTGCGGCGAGCCAGGGGCTGATCCCGGCCAGCAGGCACAGCGCGGCCCAGGTCAGGGCAAAGCTGCCGCCCGCGACGATGAGCGGCAGCAGCAACCCCGCGGCCCGGTAGGCGCGGGGCTTCACCAGGCGGCGGATGCCCGCCTCGACCCGCTGGATCGCCTTCCCCATCCCGATGACGGGATGAGGAAGCCAGCGCGGGTCGCCGAGCAGCCGGTCCAGCGCGTACGCGACCGGCAGCATCCACCACGCCGCCGTCACGTGCGACCCTTCGCCGCTGCCCGCAGCGACTCGCTTACGGCGGCGTATACCAGGCGGCCCACCATGCCGCCAAGGTCCGTTGCGGTGCCGGCGTAGCTGTGCAGCAGCGGCCATTCGGCGCGCTGACTCACGCCGATCACGACCGCATCGGTCGTGGTGCCGGTGGCCGCTAACCCCGTCTCGGCGTCAAGCACGCCGAGATCGCCGAGCGCAGCGGTCTTCGCCTCGGTTGCCGTAATGACGGCATTCACCATCGCCCCGGGCGTCAAACGCCCGTCGACCGCCAGCATCAAATTAATCGTCCCCGGCGTCCACGATGCCGGGAACGTCGTCCGCTTCACGCCCGCGCGCGCCGCATTGGATACCCCTGCCGTGGCGCAGCAGAACACGGCGAAATCGCCGCACCGTTCCTCCGCGACAGCGGCGTGACGCAATCGGACGGCGGTAAGCAGACCCGCCGTTTCCTCCGAAGGGTATCCCCACGCTTTCAAGCTATCCGCGATGTCCCGCTCCGGATCATCGCACCGGTAGAACCGGTCGACATAAATATTAACCATCCGTTGTAACGGCGACATTCCCCCGCCGTATACCGAACTCCCCAAGCCATCCATGACCGTCGGCGCCTCCAGCAAAAGATGCCGCTCCCCGCGCGTCAATTTCAATCCGGGCCATGCGGACGATTCGTAAATCCCGCTCTCGCCGCTATTCAAAAAAGGCGTCGTCATTTCTTCATTCCCCCCGCAAGCACTTGTTTCATTTCATCAAGCAATTTCGCACAGGCTGCCGGGTCTTTAACGGCGATCCGGATATCCCGCTCTCCGAGTCCCGGATACATAGCACAGCTACGCACCAGTACCCCCTTCGCCCCCAAAGCTTCCTGTATGCCGGCGGCCGTACAGATCTCGGGCAGGCGCACCAGCAAAAAGTTTGCCTCCCCGGGCCAGGTGCGGCAGCCCAGCCTATCCAATTCCTGACGCAGCACCTCCCGCTGCCGGATAATCAGCGAAATCGTCTCCTGCTCATAGGATGATCCCGCCGCCAGGCAAGCCTCTCCCGCCAGCAAGGCCAGCGCGTTAACGCTCCAGGTCACCTGCTTGCCCCGCATCGCCGCCGCCGTCTCGGGATGCGACACGGCATAGCCTAGCCGCAGCCCGGGAATCGCATAAAACTTCGTCATCGACCGGATCAGAATCAGCCGGGGATAACGCTCGATTTCCGCCAGCAACGATTGCCTCCGCGGCACCGGGATAAAATCGATAAACGCCTCATCCACTACGATATATGTACGATAACGCTCCCCCGCTTCAGCGAAGCCTCGCAGCTCGTCCAGTTCATACTGCACGCCGTTCGGATTGTTCGGCTGTCCGACGAACACCAGGTCGCATGCCGAAATGAGCCGCTCCACTTCCTCCGGCGGCGCCTTAAAATCCCTCTCTTCCGTTCCTAGCACGGAAAGGACCTCCGCACCGAACTGCTCCGACAATGCCCTGTATTCCGAGAAACAGGGCTCAATCACGCCCACTTTCGACGGCGCCAGCGCGAGCAGGGCCAGGGCCATGTTTTCCGCGGCTCCGTTGCCGACGACGATGCCGGCGGCATCGGTATTCAGCGTTTCGGCCAACCGCCGGACCAAAGCCCTATGCCCGGGATCGGGATAGCTCGCGATCCGGGGAAGCGAATCTCTCAACAACTCCAACAATCCCGGCGGTGGCCCCAGCGGATTAATATTGGCGCTGAAATCGGCAAACCGCTCCGCGGGGATTCCGTATCTGGCGGAAGCCGTCCGCAAGTCCCCGCCATGTCCGTATACTTCCAGAATCATAAAGCTTCTCCTTCTTTCTGAACCAATGAGACTTTCAGGTGAAGTCTACCACACCTTCAAGTTAAATCAAGACCCAGGATTGGCCATATCGCTTCTCCTTCCGGGATGACGAAGGCACGTTCTTATTATATGATGGTTAGAGAACAAAAAGGAGGTGCCGACAATGGGAAAAGAACACACCGTCGAGCTGGTCCATTTCTCGGAGGAGCGGCATTCGTCGGCGCTTGACGGCTTCGAGCTTCCGGAAGATCAGATTCGATTCACCGCTTTGCCGAAAGAAATCCAAAGCGTGACTGAGGGGCAGTACCGCATCGTCATAGCAAGCGACGGCGTCCCCGTCGGATTTTTTATGCTTCATGCTACGGAAAGAGTCAAAGCTTACTCCGATAATCCGAACGCCATGCTGTTGACCGCATTGTCCATCGACCATAAGCAGCAGCGCCAAGGATACGCCAAAAAAGCCATGATCGCCTTGAAGGCGTTCGTCATGAATGAATTTGCGGCTTGCGATGAAGTGGTTCTGGTCGTGAATTGCAAAAATACGCCGGCCCGCCAGTTGTATTCGGCATCCGGGTTTACGGATACCGGAGGACGCAGGATGGGCCCGATCGGCGAGCAATACGTAATGAAATTATTTCTTAAATAACTTACTACAAAGAAATCCGTTCCGAAAGAGCACAGCTACTCTCACAGGAACGGCTTTAAGATCCTCTTCTTGCTTCATGCCGAGCAACGCATACGCGTCAAAAGCGATTAGGGTCCCGGTTCCCCCGATCCGTCAAACTTTGATTCCCTTCATTTCGCGGATGGTTTGGTTTACAATAGTATGGAGAGTTTACATACCAAATCATAGTAATGGGGGACTAGAGAACCATGCTGTTTATCGACAATCAGGGAATTACCGATGCGTCGCTCAATTTGGCCATCGAAGAATACGCGCTCAGACATTTGCCGCTGGAGGACGACAGTTATTTGCTGTTCTATATTAACGCCCCGTCCATCATTATCGGCAAGCACCAGAACACGATCGAAGAAATCAACCCCGAATACGTCAAAGAGAAAGGAATCCAGGTCGTTCGCCGCCTTTCCGGCGGAGGCGCAGTTTACCACGACCTCGGCAACCTCAACTTCAGCTTTATTACCAAGGATGACGGCCAATCGTTCCACAATTTCCGCAAGTTCACCGAGCCGGTGGTTCAGGCTTTGCACTCCTTGGGCGTCAATGCCGAAATGACCGGACGAAATGACTTGCAGGTCGGCGAACAAAAAATTTCGGGCAATGCCCAATTCGCGACCCGGGGCCGGATGTTCAGCCACGGTACCTTAATGTTCAACCTCAACCTGGAGGATGTACAAGCCTCGCTGCATGCCAATCCCGAAAAATTCAAATCCAAGAGCACCAAGTCCGTGCGCAGCCGCGTCGCCAATATCGTCGATTTCCTGGATCGAGGCATGACGATCGAAGAATTCCGTTCCGAGCTGTTGCAGCACATTTTCGGCATGGATGCGGCTTCCGTTCCCCAGTACAAGCTGACGGAAGAGGATTGGACCAAAATCCGCGAAATTTCGAATCAGCGCTATAAAAACTGGGACTGGAACTACGGCCTGTCTCCGGAGAGCAATGTGAAGCACGCCAAGAAGTTCCCGGTCGGCATTATCGATTTGCGCATGGACATTAAGGATGGTCATATCCAAGGTATTAAAATTTACGGCGACTTCTTCGGCGTAGGCGACGTGACCGATATCGAAGACAAGCTAAGAGGCGTACGTTATGAAGAAAACGACGTACGTGCAGCGTTATCCGATATTAATGTTAAACATTATTTCGGCAATCTCGAAATGGACGACTTTATCGGGCTTGTTTTCTTGGAAGAATAGATTGAAGCAAAAAATCCGAAGCAGGAGCGCCATTCGCCCACAGCTTCGGATTTTTGATTTTTACAACACCGAGGGTTCACGATTTTTCTGCAGTTGAGAACATACTCCGGATTGAAACCGTTTGATGATGAATGAATCCGGCAAGCACCGCGAGCCAAGCCACGGCCGCAATCACCACCATAAAGCGGGGAATCCCGACCAGGAAGTGCAACCCCAGCGCTTTGGACAGCTGATAGGTACTGGTCGTATACATCGCGAGCGGAAACGCCATTCCCCAAAACTGCGGATCATAAGTGAGCGGATAACGGTGTACGACATGGCGCCAGATCATCAGGACAAACAACAGCGGTATCCACCAGGTGCCCGTAATCCAGAAAAACAAGGTGAATCCTTTCAAAAAGGGAGTAATTTCAACCAGAAGCTGAAAATGTTGCGTATTCAGAATCAAGGTTGACCCTGCCAAAGTAGCAATCGCCACAGCCCCCATGTTAATCCAGTAAGGTGGTGTCAGTGCTGCATATTTGAGTTCAACAAAGGTAAACCGATAAAAAATTAATGTGATAATGCTGAGATACAGCATGCAGCCCAACAAAAACATGCACAAGGTAAAGAACAAGACCATTTCTCGGCCGCTTCCCATATGAGGAGACAGCAAAGTCCCCAACACGGATACCGACTGGGTCGCAACGGCCGCGATCAACCACGCACCATTAATGCCTTCCGCGAGGCTGGGCTTTTTCTTTCTGACCGTTACCGCGGTAAAAAAGGTATACATAATGATCACCCACATTGCGATCCCAATCAACCACAGCACGAACGGAATGGCGTAATATTGGCCAACCACGATAAATTGGCTGCCGAGGACGCATGTTGCGGCAACCCATGTAAAGAAACCGGGTCCCATGGAATGGCTCGTTAAGTCTTTAACGACACGGGGAAGAAATTTTCCGAGACGACTCAGGTTCAATATCCATAATGCAATGTAGACGACCGCATTAAAATACAACAAGACGCGCGGAAACAGCGGGATTCCAAGCAGATGCATTGCAATAGACAAAGCTCCGGTTGCCATCACCATCGAAAAATATCCCGGAAAAAGATTCAAAATCTTGTCGCGGATCCAGCGCCTCATGATTTTCCGCCTCCCAGGCCACTCAATTTTTTTACTGGAATGATGAATTAATATAGCATATTTTAATCATTAAAATTGTGATTTAAACGACATTTCTCCCGGGAGGTTCGTCCCTTTCTATAGGGGATTATGTACGGATCAGAATCAACTTCTTGAATATCGAAGAGATCGACCTGGATTAACTCCCTCCCGGTTAGGCTCCCTCCCTTTAGTAAAAAAATGCCCCCGGACCCGTGTCCGGAGGCATTACGCATTAGCTTACCTGGTACAATTCCTTAATGATGACATCGATCGGAAGTGCATCAATAGCCATATCAAGAATCGTATGGCGTTCGTTGACGAGCCTTATGAACTCCTTCAACGGGAGTCTGTCCGTATCAAGTTCCAGCTCGGCCTCAATTTCCGATTCTCGCTTCAACACCCTGACGCCGTCGATACCGTCCCAGTCCGCTTCGCTTTCCGTAGTGATGCGGACGGTTTTCTTCGCCCCAAGGAAACCGCGCAGCGCCGAAATCGAGTCGTCAAATACGATTTCCCCGTGATTGACGACGATGACCCGCCGGGCCAATTGATCAACATCTTCAAGATCGTGTGTGGTCAAAATGAAAGTGACGCCCTGGCGGTTCATCTCCTGGATAAATGCGCGGATTTTCTCCTTGGCGATCACATCTAGCCCGATGGTCGGCTCGTCGAGAAACACGACGGAAGGACGGTGCAGCATCGCCATGATGAATTCGCATTTCATGCGTTCCCCAAGGGACAGCTGCCGGGTCGGTTTCCGGATAATTTCCCCGACATCCAGCAGCTCGACCAGTTGATCCAGGCTTTCCCGGAAGGCAGGCTCTTCCAATCCGTAGATTTCCTTGTTCATGTAAAACGCGTCGATCGGCGGAATATCCCAAAGCAGCTGCGATTTTTGCCCGAATACCGCTCCGATGTTGCGTACATATTTTTTTCGCTGCTTCCAGGGGGTATAGCCGAGGATGTTCACCTCGCCGGAAGTAGGATACAGCACTCCGGTGAGCATCTTGAGCGTAGTTGATTTCCCTGCTCCGTTCGGACCGAGGAAGCCGACGATCTCGCCTTTCTCCACCTCGAAGGATAATCCCTTGACCGCTTCCACCGTAATCGGTTTCCGCCTGAACACGCTCATGACCGTCTCCCGGAAGGAAGCTCCCCGCTGATACGTCATATAATTCTTTCGCAGTTCCGTAACCTGTATGATCAAGATTTAACCCCCCGCACTAGTATAATTCCGCAGCATGTAATGCCAGAAAGCCAGACCCGCACCCAAAAAAAGGACGCAAACCCCGCCCCCGATCCAGGAGCCTGCGACCGGTCTTCCGAGCAAAGCCGCGGCCGGCAGAAAGCCGATCATCGTTATCGGAATGACGTAAGTCAGTAGGTTTTGAAAGGTTTTAGAGAAAATCGTTCCCGGATACATGCCGAATACGGATACCGAGTCGAAAATCTCATAAACCCGGCTGCTCCCTACCCATTTGAACAACATACCCGACAGGAATAGCGAAAACGCGAACAGTACCAGCATCGAACACAGGAACAGGATCGCGAATTGCAGCCATTCCGTCCCTCCCGGCCAGCTTATTGCCGTCAACGCCCAACCTGTCAGCAGGCCGCCGCTGATCAGTCTGCCGAAGTCATCGATATCAAATGAGCTGACCATGGTGACAAACAGAACGGACCTAGGCTTTAGCAGAAAAATATCATAGGATCCTTCCCGCACATGATAGAGCGTCGTCGACACGATTCCGAAAAAGAACGGGAAGGCGATCCCCTTTGCCAAGGTAAAAATCCCCTGAATCAGGATCGCTTCCTGTAACGACCAGCCCGGAAAAAAAGCCCCTGAGCTATAGAGCAGCAGCGTGACGAGCGGGAGCATAAGATCTCCGATCAACATCATCAGAATGCTGATCAAGAAATCGGCGCGGTAAGCCATCCGCTCGGCCAGCTTCGTTTTCATAATCGCCATGTAACACATCCAGACCGACCTCATACGCCCACCCCCGTAAATTTACGGTTGCCCAGCGTGATCAACACGGCCGTGATCCCCCACATCAGGAGCAAGGCGAGTGCTTGAAGTCCGACGATCTGGGGAATCGACATCGAGAAACCAGCCAATTCATATTCCCCGACAAACACTCGGGCAGGGACGTATTGCATGAATTGAAACGGAAGAAAGAATAGCACCCGCTGGATGATTTCAGGAAAAAACGTTAGCGGGACAAACACCCCAGCCGATATATTGCGGAGCAAATGGAACATACTGCGCACTCCGTCGGCGTTAGTCAGCCAAAAGGCGGTCAAACCGATGCAGTAATTCACAAGAAACGTCATCAGAAAGCCTAGGATGACCGAAAGTACGGCCCACCCCGGGCGGGAAGGAAGCAAATCGATCTCGAAAATGAACAGATAAATCAGAAACACCGGCAAAAACTCCATCCAGAATCCCAGCGAGCGATGGCCGATTTTTTGACACAGGGCAAAATAAACATGCGATACGGGGCGTAATGCAAAGGTGACGTATTTTCCGGTCCGGATCAGCATTTGCAAATTCCAGTCCGCAAAATCGAAAGTAAGGTAATTAATGCATGACATAATTCCGTAATAGGCAAGCATTTGAGACAAAGTAAATCCGTTTAACGTATCTCTGGCAGAAAAGACGGCGCTCCAAATGAAATACTGCACCAGAAAATAAATGGGTCCGATGACGATGGAGACCGCCATATGGGAGCGGAAGGCCGCCCACTCTTTATAAGTGGCCCAGCCTACCGCTTTGATGATGCCCAGCGAACGTTTCATTTTAAACCCGACCAGATCACATTTTTGACATTGATCATGGATTCCGGCACCCAGCCCACGGTGGAGGGCACAAAAAAGGCAACCACCAGTTCCTCGTCGGGATCTACCATCAAGGCGCACCGTCCAGCACCCTCATGATAAATCGTGTTCGGCTTAAATGGATCGGACATGCGTCCCAAAGAGCTGCTGAGCCCAAACTCGCTGTTCTTTATGTCTTCGCCCCAGTTGAATGCCGGAAGGCCGCCCGGGACCTGAACCCGGGACAGCATTTCCACCGTTTTGCGGCTTAAGATGCGCGCTCCATTATACGTCCCCTTGTTCAGCAGCATTTGGCCGAATTTATTCAAATCTTCGAGCGTGGAGGATAATCCCCCGCCGGATCTTGGCGCAGCCCACGCCGGTTCCTTCTCTCGCGTTAATCGCTTCAGTTCCCAGTCGTTCGTAATACATACTTCAGAGTGCATGGATTCCGGTACGGCAAAAAAAGTTCGGTTCATCCCCAGCGGTTGAAGAATGATATCTTGAACATAAGATTCATAGCTTTGCCCGGTGATCACGCTAATAATTTCGCCCAGCAACGCGAATCCGTTACTGCAGTAATTCCACTGCTCGCCTGGCGGACAAACGGGCGGCCCGGCGAGCATCGCCTTGATCCATTGCGATTTACGCGCTTTGATCTCCTCGTCCGGGCTGAGCTCTGGCGTTTTCCCCTCCTCGTCATAGGGAGCAAAGGCAAATTCCATGTCCCACCAGCCAACCGGATAAGGCTCGAGAAAATAACCTGGGTCCGGGGCCAGGCCGGACGTATGGGTCAGCAAATGAAACACGTTGATTCGTTCGTAAACCGGGTGATCGAATTCCGGAAACCAGTCTTTGACCGGCTGGGTCAAATAGAGATGTCCTTCTTCCAGCAATCGCAGCACGGCGGCCATCGTGAACCATTTGGTAATGGAGGCGATCACGCGAATGGAATCCGGCATGAAATCGCCGGAAGGCTCGGTATGGCGAAGGGCTCCCATCGACGAATGAGCGAAGGTTTTGCCTCCTCTGGCCAGCAAATAGGAGGCCCCTTGTATTTTTTTATGATGAATAAGTTCTTCGAACAGCGCGTTAAGCCGATTCAATGCTTCCCGTCTATAGCCGACCTGTTCAGGCGTTGCATCTAGCCGTCCATGGTGTATGCTCATGGTTCTATTCATGAAAACCATCCTTTCCATATATGTGGCTTCAAAAAAGCTAAAGCAGCGCCGACCAGACGATAGCTCTCGGATTAATCACGGCTTCGGGTACCCATCCGGCTTGGCTTGGAACGAAGAATACATATACCAGCCTTTCTCGGGGATCCACATAAAGCCCGCTATGCCCAAACCCTTCATGGGAAAAGGTTCCGGGTGAGCAGATATCGTTATGATTCAGATTGAAGCCGAGGGACATCGGATAATCCTGCATTTTCTCGCCCCAGCAAGTCGAAGGTATGTTTTTCAATTGATTCGATACCATGTTCTGCACCATTCTTCGGCCCAGCAAGGTGTGTCCGTTGAAGCTTCCGCCGTCAAGCAGACATTGTCCGAATTTCCACAAATCCTCCAACGTGGAAAACAAACCGTTTCCCGCCGCCGGAGGGGTTCCCGTCCCGTCATGGGCCGGCCGGAATTCTTTTTCCTGCCACGGGTTGACGTAACACACTTCGGGATGAAGGCTCTGGGGCACGCTGTTCATAAAAGTGCGGTCCAAGCCTAGCGGAGTAATGATCTGTTCTTGTATGTATCGGTCATAATGCTGTCCGCTCGCTCTAGAGATAACTTCCCCCAACAAAGAATATCCTGCGGTACTGTAGCTCCACTGCTCTCCCGGTTTGCACCACATCCGTCCGCCAAGAATCGTCCGGATCCAATCCCCTTCCTGCAGACGGCCGGATGGATCCCGTTCCTGCTTCTCATGAACCCACCATTCATACCAGGGAATCTGGTAAGGCTCGTTCCGGCAGCCAGGGTCGGCCATCAGTCCGGAGGTATGACTCAGCAGATGCTGAATTGTTATATCGCGGTGCAGCACCGTATCGAACTCCGGAAGCCAAGCGCTGACCGGTTGTTGATAGAACAATTTCCCTTCCTCCACCAATTTGGCTATGGCCACCGCTGTAAACGCTTTCGTTATGGAAAATACTTTCCGGATGGAATCCGGCTGCAATTCGGCACTATCTTCATGATAAGTAAGGCTTCCGATGGCGTTATTGACGGCAATTTCCCCGTCCCGGGCCACCAGATAGCTCGCCCCCTGGAGTTTCCCTCTTTCGATCAAGCCCGCAAAATGGCGCTCCAATTCTTGCAGCCGATGCGGGTCAAGACCCAGTTTCTCCGGTGCGGTATGGATTCGGCCCCGGACGACGGGTAACGTCTTTGGCATGTTTGTTCCCCCTTATACATAGGATTGGTACATTCTGGAACTGGAAATCTAATTCATTCTATCGCAGAACATACATTCCCGTAAAGGGAATAAATCATTTAAAATGATAAATGCTGAATTGAAATCTGAGCCTTGTGAGGTACAATAGAAACAGTTGCAATTTAGAGACAAAAGGACGAACATCGACATCCGTCCCGAAAAGGAGAGAACCCATTGTATAAACTGATTGCGATCGACATCGATGATACTCTGATCAACGACGACAAGGAGGTAACCCCCGCCACTCAGCAGGCGCTGGAGCAAGCCGTGGCCAAAGGCGCCGTCGTTACCCTGGCGACCGGACGGGCTTATGCTTCCGCCCAAGCCATCGCCCGCCAAACCGGACTTAATGTTCCTATCATCACTTACCAGGGGGCGCTGGTAAAAAATCTGTTGGACGAGCAAGTGTTGTATGAACGTTACATGCCTAAGGATGCCGCGCATAAACTGTTCGAATATTGCATCGAAAACAACCTGCATCTGCAAACCTACATCGATGATAAACTGTATGCCCGGGAAGAAAACCAGAAAATCATCGATTATACGATTCTTAACAAGACCAAATACTATATCGAACCGGATTTCTCCAAGCTGGTGGCGCAGCCGACGCCGAAAATGCTCATCATCGACGAGCCGGATTACCTGGACGAAATCGCTCCGGTGCTTCGCGAATTGCTTGGCGACGGCGTTCACATCACCAAATCGAAGCCGCATTTCCTTGAGATTATGCACCACGAGGGGACCAAGGGCCATGCCTTGAAATTCCTTGCCGCCCATTTCGGCTGCGAGCTTTCGGAATGCATCGCCATCGGCGACTCCTGGAACGACCATGAAATGCTGGAAGCCGCAGGCCTCGGCGTCGCCATGGGCAACGCCATCCCGGCATTGAAGGAAATCGCCGACTACGTCACCGCAAGCAACAACGAAGACGGAGTCAAACACGTCATCGACAAGTTCGTGCTTGGAGCGGAAGAATAAACTAAAACTTCATTGCATGCAAAAGCACCGGAGCTGGGCTCCGGTGCTTTTTTTAGCATAAAGTGATATTCAGCCCCGTTTCGGCAAATTCCACGCCTTCCGGTAAAGGATAGTCACGGCGCAAGTCGATGTCATGCGACATATGCGTAAAAACCGTCCGTTTCGGCTTTATTTCCCGCAGAAGCTCAAGCGCCTCCCTAACGTCATACACCGAACGGGTGGAAAATTCCGCTGTCTCATGATAAAAGCTCGTACCCAGAACCAGCAGATCCAGTCCGGTCAACAAACGCCGCTGTTCGGGAGGAAGATCGATCGAATCCGGGCAGTAAACCCAAGCAAAGCCGTTTTTCTCCAAACGATACGCATAGGAGTAGCCGTTTTTACCGTGGTTTACTTTCCATCCGCGGATGCCCCAACCGGCCAAACTCACTCCTTGATCCACGGCATGCAGATCCAGATTCCGGTCCAGCCAGGGATACTGCCGCAATATCGTATCCAGCACTTCCTGCGGGGCGTACAGCTGCCCTTTTCGGCCCAGCCAGCGGCAAGCGTCCGCCCATTCCGGCAAACCGCCGATATGGTCGAAATGCGGATGAGTCACCAGCACTACACCGGCGAAGCGCTGCCCTCGCTTTTCCATAGTACCCCGCCAATCCGGGCCGCAGTCGATCAGGAACCCCTCTACTCCATCGGCCGGGTTTTCCTGACTCTCCCGAAACCTCTCCCCTTCAACCGATACCAATGAACGGTACCGCCGGTTTACCCCGCCGGTCCTGGCTTCTTCGCAAATTGCGCATTCGCAATAGACTCTCGGCACTCCCATGGCGTCTCCCGTCCCCAGAAAAACAAGCTGTTCCATGACTCCAACCCCTTTTGTCCATCTCCGGTCATAACAATATGCAACAATAAACATATCATAACAAAAATGAAGCGGCTCCTGCTATCCGTCAGCAGGAGCCGCCTCTTTTCGAATTTAAATCATTACGGTGATCGGTCCGCCCTTCAGCGGATTTTCAACGATCCAGCTCTTCTCGTCGTTAAACAAATACGCCCGGTGCACCAGCACGCGAACCTCCTGTCCGGACTTCAGCGTTTCCTTTTCCAGCGACCGGAACGTAGTCAGCGTATGTCCCCCGACCTCCACTTCAACCAGCCATTCGCTGCCGCGGAAATGCAGATGCTTAACGATCCCCGGCTCGGTGGCGGATAAAAGCGTGAATTCATGATCGCTTCCAACCTCAATGTACTCGGGACGGATCAGCGCCTGCGTTCCTCCATCCCCGCCCTCGGTTTCGAATCCTTTCAGATCGGCCGCTCTGCCAACCAGCGTGGATTGCCCGACAAACGAAGCGACAAACGGAGTATTCGGTTCCTTGTAAATGTCCCAAGGCGATCCCTTTTGCTCCAGGCGCCCCTCATTGATGATCATGATTTCATCCGCCACTTCGATCGCTTCATCCTGGTCATGCGTTACGAAGATCGACGTGATCCCCACCCGCTCGATCAGCTCGCGCAGCCAGGACCGGAGCTCCTGCCGGATTTTCGCGTCGATCGCCGCAAACGGCTCGTCGAGCAGCAGCAACTGCGGCTCCGGGGCCAACGCCCGGGCGAAAGCGACCCGCTGCCGTTGTCCGCCGGACAACTGATGCGGATAGCGCTTCTCGAATCCCTTCAGCCCGGTCAATTCTACCAGTTCCATGACACGTTCCTGGATGCGGCTTTTCGACGCCTTCTTGACCTGAAGGCCGAAGGCGATATTATCGAACACGGTCATATGCTTGAACAATGCATAGCTTTGGAAGACAAAGCCAATCCCCCGGTCCTGAGGCGCAAGGGCGTTTACGCGCTGACCATGGAACAGAATTTCGCCGGAATCCGGTTGTTCGAGGCCGGCCAGCATGCGGAGAATGGAGGTCTTCCCGCCGCCGCTCGGTCCCAGAAGCCCGATCAACTGCCCTTTTTCAATGCCGAAGCTGACGTCTTTTACCGCGTGAAAACTGCCGAAATGCTTATCCAAATTCCGTACTTCCACATGCATGGGAGAAGCCACTTCCTTTCGATTATTCATCGCCTATAATTAAATTATTTATTCTTATATATTTACTTGGTTTTATTATATAAGGACACTTTACCAAACCCGCACGACGGCGTCAATAAATTTAAATCCTCCCTGAAGTTGGCGGTTCTTCCGGCAATGGGTAAAATACAAATTAGTAGACCATAGTTAATCAAAATAAAAAGGAGTGCAATCCGCCATGTTACATACCCTGGAATTGTCAACCGCCAAACGGGACGAAATGCGCGACATCACGCGAGAAATCACTTCGCTTGTTCATAAAAGCGGAATCGCGAACGGCATCGCCGTCATCTATAGTCCGCATACGACAGCGGGAATTACGATTAACGAAAACGCCGATCCGGATGTGAAGCATGACGTCCTGCTTAGACTTGACGAGGTATATCCTTGGACCCATCCAAAATACCGTCATGCGGAAGGAAACACGGCCTCCCATCTCAAGGCAATCACGACCGGTTCATCCCAAACCGTGGTCATTCATGAGGGAGAATTAATGCTCGGCCGCTGGCAGGGAATTTATTTCTGCGAGTTTGACGGCCCAAGACAACGCCAGTGCCTGGTCAAATTCATTGAAGGATGAACCCAATAAAAAGACGCGGATCTCCCTGGAGAACCGCGTCTTTATTTTTGTTCATTGGGGCAAGAATCCTGCATTAGAGCATCGTACTTAATGGAAGTATGTTACGTTATTAAAGTAATGTAATAAAGGAGTACAGCTATGATAGTGTGAACGGGTAAAGTATGCGTGGAAAACAAAAACGTCTCATGACGTTAATCGGTAACTGCTTTGACTTAACATTTTGACGTGGGCCACTGCGGCGGGCAATATTTCTTCGAAGGTCAGTCGATCCTGGATGTAGAACGAGATGAATCCGTGGATTCCCAAAAACATACTTAGCGGAAGAGACGGATTACTCTCAAGCGGATGCCTCTCCTCTTTTAAAAAACCGCGTACGATCTTGTCGAACATATCGAAACACTTCGCCTGCTCGGACCGGCAGTAAGCCAGTATTTCCTCATCCCTGAGCATGAACATGATCTCGTATTGATGCGGATGTTCCAACCCGAATTTAATGAATTCCAGCATCAGCTGTTCCGTCTTCGTCAGCCCCTCGGTCGGCAGGCGTTTCGTTACCGTCTCGCACAGACGGGCCAAATGGTTGAAGTCTTGAACAACGATGGCATAGAACAATTCCGCTTTTTCCTTGAAATGATAGTACAGAGAACCGTGGCTATAGCCCAAATGCTGCCCGATGCTCCTCATGGAGATTCCGCGATATCCTTTAGTAATAAACAAGTGCCTCGCAGCATCCATAATTCTTTCCCTCGACAACTCCTGCTCTACTGCTCTTCTAGCCATAGGCATTATTCCCCTTCAATAAAGTAAACCTTGTCACCTTCCGTCATTACAGCCTGCCCTTGCGTCATATCGGTCATCCAGTCTTTAAAGGCTTGCGCCTCACCATCCAGCGGCAGACACAGCAATGTAACCTTGTCGGCAAACGTGGTCTCCCCAGTCCGTATCCCACGGTTTCTGAGCTCATTCTCGGCTTTTCCCAGCCAGGTATAATCCAGTTCCACGAATACTTCGCGATGAAGGATCCGTGTGATGGCTTCACCCGCTTCAATGGCTGCGACCGCCCCGTCCGTGTAAGCGCGAATCAGTCCGCCTGCTCCAAGCATGATGCCTCCGAAATACCTGGTTACGACAATAGCTATGTTTTTGAGACCCTGATTCCGGATCACTTCCAAAATCGGCTTGCCGGCCGTCCCGCTCGGTTCCCCGTCGTCCGACTGCTTCTGGATCTCGTCTCTTTCACCGATCATATAAGCTGAACAATTGTGGGTAGCGTTCCAATGCCGCTTCTTGATCTCCTCGATGAAGCTGACGGCTTCTTCCTCGCTCTCCACCGGCTTAACGTGCCCGATAAATCTCGATTTCTTGATGACGATTTCCTTATCTCCGGCTCCGCGAACCGTTTTGTAACGTTCCAGCATATGACTCCATCCTTATGAATGTGCCAAGAAGCAGCCCATCCGGAGATTCCCGGCGAACTGCTTCCTGGCGGCTTTATTCCTGCCCTTGTAAAATAGATTATTCGGAAAGTCTTGACTCGAGTTCCGCTTTTTCTTTCTCGTAACCCGGTTTGCCCAGCAATGCGAACATGTTCTTCTTGTAAGCCTCTACGCCCGGTTGGTCGAACGGATTGACGCCCATCAGGTAACCGCTGATCCCGCAGGCCTTTTCAAAGAAGTATACCAGATAACCGAAAGAATATGGAGTCAAATCTGGTACATTGACCACCAAATTTGGTACTTGGCCGTCAGTATGCGCCAGCAAAGTGCCTTGGAACGCCTTTTTATTAACGAAATCCAATGTTTTGCCTTCCAGGAAGTTCAGTCCGTCAAGGTCGGCCGGATCGGATTCGATCGTAATATGGCTAGGTACTTCCGTCACTTGGATGACGGTTTCAAAGATATTACGGTTTCCTTCTTGAATGAATTGACCCATGGAGTGCAAGTCGGTCGAGAAGTCGACGGCCGCCGGGAAAATCCCCTTGAAGTCTTTGCCTTCGCTCTCGCCGTAAAGTTGTTTCCACCATTCCGATACATAGTGCAGGGAAGGTTCGTAATTGACCAGAATTTCCGTCACTTTCCCTTTACGGTACAACGCGTTGCGGACAGCCGCATACTGATAGCTGGCATTCTCGGCAAGGTTAGGGTTGCTGAATTCTTTGGACGCGTCAGCCGCGCCTTGCATCATATCTTCAATGCTGATGCCTGCGGTTGCGATCGGCAAAAGACCTACAGCCGTCAATACGGAGTAACGTCCGCCCACGTCGTCCGGAATAACGAACGTTTCGTAGCCTTCTTCATTCGAAAGCTTCTTCAGAGCGCCCTTTTCGCGGTCCGTCGTTGCATAGATCCGTTTACGTGCCTCTTCCTTGCCGTATTTCTTCTCCAAAGCTGCGCGGAAAATACGGAAAGCGATCGCCGGTTCCGTGGTCGTTCCCGATTTGGAGATAACATTAACGGAGAAATCCTTGCCTTCGATAAGATCAAGAAGATGATTCACGTAAGTGGAGCTGATGTTGTTCCCTGCAAAATAAATTTCCGGAGTTTTGCGTTTATCCTTCGGAAGAACGTTATAGAAAGAATGGGAGAGAGATTCGATCGCCGCGCGGGCACCGAGATAAGAACCGCCGATACCGATGACGATCAACACGTCGGAATCGCTTTGAATTTTTGAAGCCGCTTTCTGAATGCGGGCGAACTCTTCCTTATCATAAGCCGTAGGCAAGTCGATCCACCCCAGGTAATCGGAGCCGGCGCCTGTGCCGTTATGTAATTGCTCGTGAGCCGCACGAATTTGGACTTCCAAATTATCGACTTCGTGCTGACCGACAAACTGCAAAGCTTTGCTGTAATCGAAACTTACTTTTTTAGACATGTTGAAGAATACCTCCATCTATTTATTTGTCTCACTACCTACCCGTTGGACAACCGTTTGTAGCAACTTGTAATTAGGATACTGTAAATTACCAGTGAAAACAAGGGCACAATATACAGGTTTCCGGCCCGCGTGGTAAAATATTTAAATGCTGTTCAATTCTTTTTAGAAGGTGACTACATTGAAAAAAATCGGATTTATCGGTCTCGGCACGATGGGGGCTCCCATGGCTGCGAATTTGCTCAAACAAGGTTACGAAGTTACCGTATATAACCGCACGGCCTCGAAATGCGAGCCGCTGGCTGCGTTAGGCGCGGCAGTCGCCGCAACCCCAAGCGAGGCTGCGTCGGGCGCCGACACGGTAATTACGATGGTCAGCGACGACGCTTCCATCGCGGCCGTGTACGAAGGCCCGGACGGCCTGCTGGACGGCCTGAAACCCGGCACGGCGGTGATCGACTGCAGCACCATCTCGCCCGCCCTTGTGAAGAAGCTGGCCGGTCTGGTCGGCAATCTGGGTGGCGTCTTCCTCGATGCGCCCGTGACCGGCAGCTCTCCGGCGGCCATCGACGGCACTCTCGTCTTTATGGTCGGCGGCGGAGCGGATGTCCTCGCCAAAGAGATGGACATCTTTGAATGCCTCGGCAAAAAAGTGCTGCACATGGGCGAGAACGGCACCAGTGCCGTCGCCAAGCTCGCGCACAATACGATCGTCGGCATCAACAATCTGGCGTTGGCCGAAGGCTTCTCCATCGCGGCCAAATCCGGACTGCCGGCCGACCGCTTCCTGGAGCTGGTCCAGCTCGGATCCGCCGGCAGCAAAGCCGCCGAGCTCAAAGGGAGAAAAATCATCGAGCACGATTTCACCAACCAATTTTCGCTCGCGCTGATGCTCAAGGACCTGAAGCTCGCCTCCTCGCTTACGGACGGAGCCAGCATCCCTTCCCCGATGCTGAACCTGGCCAAGAGCCTGTTCCAGGCCGGCCAGACCGAAGGCTTCGGGGACGAAGACCTCTCCTCGGTCGTAAAAATCTACGAGGCATGGATCGGGCAAAAGATCGGCGACCGCCCGAACTTGAATTCAAGCGGAAAGTGACCCGCGGTCCTTAGCCCGCTACGTGATGAAATTAACTGGATTACCTCCAGTTAATTTCAGTCAAATTGCCTTCCAAGCCGAAATTAACTGGAAAACCTCCAGCTAATTTCGGCTTTTTGCTCTATTGGTCGCTGAAGCGTCCAAAATAACTGGAGGTTTTCCAGCTATTCCACCCGCCAGCTCCAATATGGGCTAGAATAACTGGAGATTTTCCAGTTATTTTGAAACACAATTAAAAAAGGCAGGTACAGCGCTCGGCTTGTACCTGCCTTTTGATGTGTTTTGCCGAGAAGTCGTGATCTAACTAAGCTCCCGAACCCGAACCGTAAGAGCAGCAGTAATCCGTTACACTGCGGACTTCCAGCTTGAAAGAAGCGTTGGCAGGCACGGTAAACGTACCGCGGCCGCTGATCTCTCTCCAGAGCGTTTCGCCCGGAAGCAGGACCTTCAGGTCTCCGGACAAAATGTCCATCACTTCAAGCGAATCCGTCCCGAATTCATACTCTCCGGGAAGCATGATCCCGAGCGTGATTTTGTTGCCGTCCGGCAGCCATACGCTCCGGCTAGTTACTTTGCCGTCAAAATAAATGTTGGCGGCTTTGTCTACAGTTACATTTTTAAGTTGCTGCTCCACGTTTCCCGCTCCCCTCAACGGTAAATCAAATCCATTATTTCAATTGATCCTTCACGTGCTTCACTACATTTTCAACGGTAAATCCGTATTCTTCGATCACTTTGTCCCCAGGCGCGGAAGCCCCGAAGATGTCGATGCCGATGACGGAACCCTTCTCGCCTGCATAACGCTCCCAACCGAACGGATGCGCCATTTCCACAGCAACGCGGGCTTTAACGTCCGGCAAGATAACGGAATCTTTGTAAGCCTGATCCTGTTTATCGAACAGATCCCAGCTTGGCAAGCTGATGACGCGGACTTGAATGCCTTCTTCAGCCAAGGCGGCTTGAGCTTTCACCGCGAGTTGTACTTCAGAGCCTGTAGCGATGATTTGCGCTACCGGTTTGCCGTCCTTCGCATCGGATACCACGTAGCCGCCGCGTTTAATGCCTTCGCGTGCAAGCTCAGCGGTTTTCTCCAGGATCGGCAGGTTTTGGCGAGTCAGCACCAACGCAACCGGATTGGATTGGTTCTCAACGGCATAAGCCCAGGCAGCCGAAGTCTCGTTGCCGTCGGCAGGACGAATGACAGTCAGGCCTGGAATAATGCGCAGGGAAGCAAGCTGCTCGATCGGTTCGTGAGTCGGACCGTCTTCGCCTACGGCGATACTGTCATGCGTGAGCACGTAAGTTACCGGCAGCTTCATGATCGAAGCCAGGCGAATGGCCGGACGCAGGTAATCCGTGAACACGAAGAACGTGCCGCCGAAAATTTTCAATCCGCTATGCAGGGCAATCCCGTTCATAGCCGCAGCCATGCCGAATTCGCGAACGCCAAAGTACAGGTTGCGTCCTTCGCGGTTTTGCGGCGTGTATACCGATAGGCCCTTCAGGTGCGTCATCGTGGAGCTTTCCAGGTCGGCCGAACCGCCCAAAAGCTGAGGCACGCCGCCGGTCAAACCGTTAAGCGCGTTACCGGAAGCAACGCGGGTCGAAACGGCTTTGTCTTCCGCGCTGTACTTCGGAAGATCCTTGTCCCAGCCAGCTGGAAGCTCGCCAGCAATAGCCTGTTCAAACCGAGCCGCAAGCTCAGGGTATTCCGCTTTATATTTTTTGAATGTTTCGTCCCAAGCCTTGTTCGCAGCAATGCCGCGTTCTTTCACTTTGGCAAAGTGTTCGCGTACTTCTTCAGGCACATAGAAGTCTTCTTCGTAGACCCATTTGTAGAATTCCTTCGTCAGTTTCGCTTCGTCCGCGCCGAGCGGGGAACCGTGCGTACCGCCGTGGCCGCCTTTACCTTGCTTGTTCGGGCTACCGTATCCGATGACCGTCTTCACTTCAATCAAAGTAGGACGCTCGGTGTCGCGTTTGCCTTCTTCGATCGCCGCCTGGATCGCGTTCAGATCGTTGCCGTCTTCTACGCGCAGCGTTTGCCAGCCGTAAGCTTCAAAACGTTGTCTTACGTTCTCGGAGAAGCTGAGGTTAAGTTCACCGTCCAGCGAAATGTCGTTGGAATCATATAGGAAAATCAGCTTGCCAAGCTTGAGATGACCCGCCAGCGAAGCCGCTTCGCTCGCAACGCCTTCCATCAAGTCGCCGTCGCCGCAAATGCCGTAAGTATAATGGTCGATCACTTTCAGGTCGCCTTTGTTGTAGGTCGCAGCAAGCTGGGTTTCAGCCAGCGCCATACCGACAGCCATAGCGATCCCTTGGCCGAGCGGACCTGTCGTAGCGTCAACGCCTGCCGTATGTCCGAATTCCGGATGACCCGGCGTTAAGCTGCCCCATTGGCGGAACTGTTTGAGTTCTTCCATCGGGAGATCGTAACCCGACAAATGAAGCAGGCTGTATAGCAGCATGGAGCCGTGTCCTGCGGAAAGAACAAAACGGTCGCGGTTAATCCATGTCGGATGGTCGGGGTTGTGGTTCATCGTCTTGGCGAACAGTTGATACCCCATCGGAGCCGAACCCATCGGCATGCCGGGATGGCCTGATTTCGCTTTTTCGATCGCATCGATCGCCAGTGTACGGATCGTGGTGATCGACAAATTTTCAATGGTGTTGTTGTCTGACAATGGCATTTCTTTTCCTCCTTGGTCATGGAAAAATACTTGTGCACAAAGAAAGGCTTGAGCTTGCTAAGTAAAACATTCAAATTGAAATGATCATTTTGACTTTATCTATTGTACCACTTCATGCATCCGTTTTCCATACCCATTCTTTGATGGTTACAACCGCTTATAGCTTTCCCTCTCTTGGCACAAGAATATTTATGTTTTGCTGCTGACGGTATTCGGTAGGCGTCATCTGATACTTTTTCCTGAAGACCTGGGTAAAGTGGCGCATATCCTGATATCCTACATGCTCGGCGATTTCCGCCAGTTTCAGCTTCGGATTCATGAGCAATAGCTTGGCCTGCTCAAGCCGCAGGGAGGTTACATATTCCTTATACCCCTGCCCCGTGATTTGTTTGAACAGTTGGCTGAAATAAGCCGGATTCAAAAAGACCGCCGCAGCGGTTTTTTCCAACGACAAATCCTCGCAAAAATGCTTCTTGATATACTCCAGAGCAACGTCAATCGCTTTCTCGCCACTGCCCTTTAACGGCTCCAATTCAGAAACCTGGGCCTCGCAAGCCTGTCTCATCCGGATTACGAGCTTGGAAATCGCCGCAATATCGTTATTTGGTCCGGACACGACGATCTGAAAAGGCACTTTCAGATAATGGGTTAAATGCGCCTTGACCTTCTCCTGAAACACCTCAATTCCCGCCCGGCCTTCGAGCGTGAACAAACCCAACAAACTTTTTTGGTCATAGCTGATTACAAATCCGCGGCCGTGCCCGTCGATCAACTCCGATAACACATTTTCCACGATAAAATGCTCCAGCCTGACGCTCCGATCCCGGGCGTTCATCTGGACGAGCAGCAGATAGAAATCATTGTATTCCTGGATAAAAGCGCCCATATCCAGATTGCCGACATCCAGGCCGAAGGCAAGCCGCTGAAATACGCCTTCCCGCAAATATTTCAGATTGGCGATCAGCCGCGCCCGTTCCTTCGACTCTTCGCTCTCATGGGCGATCTCCTGATTCAGGCTATGAATGACTTCATAGAGTCGGTTCTTGCCGATCGGCTTCAGCAAATAATCCCTGGCTCCCAGCCGGACCGCTTCCTGGGCATAGGAAAACTCGCTATGCGCTGATATCACGACCCATTTCACATGGGGGAATTTGCGCTTCATCATTTTCATGAATTCCAGTCCATTGATTCCGGGCATCAAAATATCGGTCAAAACGATGTCGATCCGCTGCTCGGCCATTAACCTGATCGCTTCCTCCGTCGATGCCGCCATATATACGCCGCAATCCGGCCAATTCCTCCGGATGCTCCGCCGGACGCCTTCCCGGATCGCCCGTTCGTCGTCCGCTATTAATATGTTCAAGATCAAAACTCCTTTCTTGAAAGCGGCATAACGATAGCAACCCTCGTTCCTTTTTCCGGAGCGCTTTCGATTTGCAGACCCCCGGCTTCTCCAAACATGTATTTAAGCCTGCGATGCAGATTCTGCAAGCCAATGCCCGCCCTGCCCGTCTCTTTCGGTCCGGATTGATTTATAGACAGCTTCAACCGGTTCAGTTGCTCCGGCTCCATCCCGTTTCCGTTGTCTTCTACGACGATTTTCAAAACATTGTCCTCTTCCAGCGTATATACCTTCAAAGTACCGTGCCGGCCTATCGGTTCCAAGCCATGTTTCACCGCATTTTCGATAACAGGCTGTACCGTCATTTTCGGCAGGCGGAAATCCAGCCACCGCTCTTCGAGCTCCGTTTCGATCTGAAGGCGGCCCTCGAACCGGATCGTAATGATTTTCAGGTAATGGCCGGTCTGCTCCAGTTCCTCGCGCAGCGTGACCTCCGCGCCTTCCTCCCACTGGCTGCTGTAGCGGAACATCGAGGATAAGGACAAGACAAGTTCCCCGAGCGGGTCTTCCCCTTTCTCATCAAGCATCCAGTAAATCATGTCGAGCGTATTGTACAAAAAATGCGGGTTGACCTGGGATTGCAACGCATGGATCTCGGCGTTCTTTTCGCTGACCGATGAAATTTTCACCCGCTCAATGAGCTCCTCAATCCGGTTGACCATCCTGTTGAAGGAAGCTACGAGAATATTAATTTCCTGATAGGAAGATACTTTCAACATGCCCCGGAAATTACCGATCTCCACCATCTTCATCTCCCGAATCAGCTTTTTGAGCGGGGAACTGAAAGTTCGTGAGATGATGGAAGCGATCAAGGTAGACACCAGGATAAGGATCGAAATGACAATCAGCAGATACCGCTTCATTTCCACCAGTTCCACATTGAGATCGCGGTTCGGCGTCATGCTGGCAACCGACCAGCCCGAGAACGGCAATCGCGAAGCAACGATCAGATGCTTTGAATCCTGCTGCACAAGAACATTGCCCGAAGGGTCACTCATGGGCAGTTGTTCGAGTTCCGACGGCAACTCCTCTCCCGAAGACACGACACGACCATCCTGGGATACCAGAAAAACTTCGCTATGAGCCCCAAGTTTCAAATTATCAAGGGCATTCAAAATGGGCTGTGGATTCATTTCGTATAGCACGATGCCGATCGGCTTATGCTCGTTCAAATCATAGATTTGCCGTCCGAACGCAAAAACGGGGCTATCCTCCACCTGATCGATCAATGAATGCGGATACACGCCGAGCCAGACCATTTTCCCCGAAGAATCCTTTAACTGTCGGTACCATTCTTCGTCCAGATAGTTCGGCTTTACAACATTCATGTAATTCCCGTAATTGTACACCTTTCCTTTATTGGTTATCACATGAATCCCGACGAGATCGTCCCGCGAATAAAATATCGCTCCGATAATACTCGTAATCCTTTGCTCGTTGATATATTGTACCGCTGGCTCATCGCTGGTTTCGTTCAGCAGCCGGATCATCTCGAAATTGTTGCTCAGTGATTTGGAAAGGCTGTCGTAGCCTTGATACATCAGACTGAACAACCCCGCGGTTTGAGCCACGTTTTTTTGCGACAAATCGCTGATTTTTTCGTGAAACTGATCCGTTGTCCGATTGTAATAAAGCAAGCTCACAATGAGCAAACTGCCGGACATGCAAAAAAGAAACAGCAAAAACAGGCGATGGTGTATGGAACGAAAACCGGTAGGCATGGATAACCTCCTTCCATCGATGTTTTGCTGCTCTTCTATTATAAATTGATGCAATGTATTTGTAACGATTTTCAATTTCTCAGCCCTTTACTGCGCCCGCAACCATCCCTTTCGTAATTTGTCCGGACAGGAAGAAATAGATCAGAATAACGGGCAAGGCTCCCATCACCAGAAACGCGCCGATGTTGCCGTAATTGACCGAATACTGGCTGACGAAGGTATAAACCCCGAAAGGCAAGGTTTTTAATTTCTCGGAGGAGATGAAGGTCGCCGCCAAAATGTATTCATTCCAGATCGAGATAAAGGTCAAAATGCAAACCGTCATC
The DNA here is from genome assembly GCF_046559655.1 of Fontibacillus forbon. NCBI lineage: Bacteria > Bacillati > Bacillota > Bacilli > Caryophanales > Paenibacillaceae > Fontibacillus > Fontibacillus forbon. Next base: position 1,042,252 of record NZ_JBKGFV010000002.1, read on the forward strand.
ATCGGAGGGATGGACACCGGGATAATAATACTGCGGAAAATGCGGTATACGCTCGCTCCGTCAATATAAGCCGATTCCTCGATTTCGTGGGGAATACCCTTCATGAATCCGCTAAGGATAAAGACGGCGATCGGCGTCGAGAAAGCTATATATGGCAGGATCAGCGACAAATGCGTATTCAAAATGTCCACGTTTTTGAAAATCACCATCAGCGGGAGCAGCGTTGCCTGCATCGGGATCATCATCCCCATCAAAAAGACGGTCATTACCACCGTGCCGTACTTCCAGCGAAACCGGGAGATGGCGTAAGCCGCCATGGAGCTCAGGAGCAATACGCAAACCATCGTAACCCCGGTCACCAAAACGCTGTTGGACAAGTATTTCAGATAATTCCCCGCTTCGTAAGCTTCTTTGTAGTTATGCCATTGAGGCGCATTCGGCAATGAAAAAAAGCTTCCGTCCAGGATTTCCTCATTGGTTTTCAAAGAATAGAACAGCAACCAGAGTAGGGGATAAAGCTGGGTTATAACAGGGATTGCAAACAGGAGATACACGACTCCCTTTTTGAATTTTGACATATCGCGCACTCCTTCCTAGCTGTATCTTTTTTCGAGCTTGTTAAAAAAGAAATTGATAATGACCGTGAACAACAGGCATACCGCTACCAGGAAGGTCGCAATCGCACTGCCGTATCCGTATTTCAGGGACAGGAACGAACTGTTGTACATATGCGTTGAAATGACGTCGGTCGCATGGGCCGGTCCCCCGCCTGTCATGACCATGACCATGTCGAAGGCCTGCAACGAACCGATGAACGCGAGAACAATCGATATTTTAAAGATCGGAACGATGAGCGGCATGGTAATGTAGCGGTCCGCTTTGAAACCTTCCGCTCCGTCGATTTTGGCGGCTTCATAAATCTCTTCCGGAATATGGGTCACCCCGGTATATTGAATCAGGAGATGGTAACCGAAGTACTGCCACAGCGAAACGAGATAAATGCTGTACATGGCGATTTTGGGTTCCGTCAGCCAGTTGTGCGTCCAACTGTCCAAACCCAAGGCGACCAGCACGCCGTTTATCATCCCACCCATGGAGGTAGGGTTATAGATGGTCTTCCACAACTGACCGATAATGACGACCGATAAAATGACGGGCGTGAAGTAAACGGACGCCAATCTGCTGCCATTTTTCAAATAACGGTGTAGAAGAATCGCCATCCATAAACAGAGGGGGATTTCCAGCATGGAGGCCAGCGCGTACAGCAGCGTTCGTCTGACCGACGGCCAGAAAACGGGATCATTCACAAACATATCCCGGAAGTTGGCAAGGCCGATAAATTGCGCATTAGTGATGCCGTCCCATTTCAGCAAGCCGCTATAAAACGAAACCAGGATCGGAACAAATACAAGGCACACATAAAGCAGCAGACACGGCAATACGAAGACGGCTATTGTTCTGGCGGGTACCTTGAGAACTTTCATCTTATTTCGCCCCTTCATATAAATTCGATGCGAAGAAGCACGAAGCTACTTCGCATCGAGGGTTAACGCTTATTCCAATCGGGATTATTCCTTGTTGGCTTCAAAAGCCGCTTGATGCTCTTTCGCCACTTGAGCGGAGTCAACCTTTTGTACGAAGAGGTTTTGAATGCTGCTGAGATGCACTTGTGCCGTAGCCGGATTCATCGTATTGTCAAACGCCAGGTCGCCGCCTTTGACGTTATTGAACAGTTCCGCGACTTCTATCGCCAGATCGGAATAACCGGCCGCTTTCAGGTCACCGTCCACTTTTTGGCCAAGACCTACCGCATTTTTGAATTCAAATTGTTTTTTCGGGAAATTTAGTGTGAAATAATTAAGGAAATCTTTCGTTTCTTGCAGATGTTCGCTATTTGCGGAAATTGCGAACGCACTGCCCGGTGCCAACATAAATTCATTAGGATCCCCTTTGCCGTTAACGGTCGGAAATTGGAATGCACCGACTTTGCCCGCTACGGAAGATGCATCGATCGCTCCGGTTTCCCAGGAACCGATCACCCACATGGCCGCTTTGCCCGATTTAAAAATATTGCCGCCGACATTAGCATCGATCGAGGTCGCTCCATCCGGGAATGCGCCGGCTTGCACCAGCTCCTGGAAACTATCGACCGCTTCAATAAAGACGGGGTCTTCGAAGATTTTCTTGCCGTCCATCACGTCTTGCAGGAATCCGGGTCCCCCATTTGTACGAAGCAGAATATTCATGAACAGGAACGAACCGGTCCAGGAGTCCTTCTCCCCGATCGCGAGCGGCGTGATTCCTTTGGCTTTGAGCGTTTTTACCGTGTCCAGGAATTCGTCAAAAGTCTCGGGAGTCTTGGCGATCCCGGCTAACTCGAACAAATCCTTGTTGTAATACACAACTTCAATATTGTTGCCGTCCGGCAGCGCGTACACATTGCCGTCGAAGCTGTAGTAATCAAGCAATCCGCTTTGGTACGTATCCTTTAGTCCGTTTTGATCGAGCATATCGTTCAGCGGTGCAAACAATTTCGCATCCACAAACGGCTTCATTTGCGCCGCCGGGTTGACGATCGTAATGTCCGGCACTTCTTTGGAAGCGGCCTGCGTTTTCAACTTCACTTTTTGCTGATCCGTATTGAGCGTATCCAGCTCGATATGGATATTCGGGTGATCCGCTTCATACTGTTTGACCAGTTCATTTAATGTCTTATGCGAAGGAGTCGTCGGGTCCGGATAAATGTTTTGGAAAGTAATCGTAATGTTCTTGTCGCTGCTGCCTTGCACAGCCGCCCCGTTGTTTTTCTCGGGTGCGGCTGTGTTGGTTTTGCTATCATTCCCGCAAGCCGCAAGACCCAGCGCCATCACCGCGGCCAAGATCACCGCCAATGGCTTCCATGCTTTTCTTTTTCCCATTCATTCATGCCCCCTAGATTCAAGATATGTCAATTATTGCTTCCTAAAGCGCTTTCAACAAGGCGTGAAATTTGGGATTCAGGTTTGTTTTTTTCAGGTATAGGGGATGAAGCAAAAAACAGCCCCGATGGATGGGGCTGCTTTTTAAAAAGCGTATTCAGGTTGTTCGCGTTGAATTGCAGGTCGGATTCGGAAGAATGTCCACCAGCCGTGGAATAATCCCCAAATTGTCTTTCAAAAGGTGGACACTTTTCTGTGAAAGGGATATAGGTTCCCTTTCACTCTTTACGCTATATATAGTATCGATTAGATTGAATGTTAGCTACATATTGATTTTGTCGCTTTCCAGACCAAAACACCTTCGTGTCCGCTTTTGAAAAGACATTTTTAAGGTTTTTGTCCGTTTGGAGCGAACAAACAAGCATTATAAATGCGATATTGCGGCAAGTCTATATACTTCCATTCGTTAGCATAAACCTGAACCCTGCGGCTCTAGCGCCGGCTTCGCCGCTTTGCATCCAGCAGACGGCCAAGCCGATCGTTCCCCGGCCCGGCATCGGCTGTTGTTCCGCTTCGGTCCTTCCCAGCCTTCTCCTTGTCAAGAGAAAGCGGCGAAGAAGGGGCAGCAGCCTGAGGACCGGCCTGTGGCGGAGAGGACTTGGCTGCCGGCGACATCGTAGGCGGCGATGCGGCTGACGAAGATTTGGCTGTTGGAGCCATGGTGGGCGGTGATGAGTTACCCGATGGCGATGAATTCGGCGCCGACGGTGATGCAGCTGTCGGCGATGACGCTTGCGGCTGGGGGGCGGGTCCGGAGGCGGCGGTCACGCCGCCGCGTTCCTTGCCGTCGCCGCCCGCGCCGTAAAAGGCGGCCGCGCGCGATTTTCGCGCGGCGAGCCGGGCGAGCCCGGCATCCGCGGCCGTGCCTGCGGATGCTCCGGGCTGCGCCGCAGCCGCCGCAAGCGCGCGGGCGCGGCGGCGCCAAGGCATGGCGGCGGCGATGAGCGCCGCCATGCGGCCCCAAGGCAGCGCCAGACGCCGCACGGCGACGTCGGCGAGCCACAGCAGGAGCGCCGCGGCCAGCAGCGGGCGCTCCCAGCCGCGCATCGACCGCGTCGGCTGCGCGGTGAACTGGAACGCCGCCTCCGGCTTGTTCCAGTCCAGTATGCGGCCGCCGGTCAGTTCGGCGACGGCCTGCAGCGTATCCTCCGGCTCGGCCGGAGGCAGCCGGTATTCCGGCGAATACGGGATGACGAAGCCGGTTCCCTGCATCCCCGCCGTTTCGCCGCCATTCCCGTCCGCTCCATTTTTATCCCGGAGTTGAAGCAGAAAAGATCCCGAAGACCTTACCGTCATGTCTCCTTCATAAACGCCCGGTGAAACCTGGGCGAGCGGGACGGTCTCTTCGTTTCCGTCTTCCCCGCTGACGAGCGCTTCAAGTTCCTCCGGAGACTCGGCACCCTCTGCCGTCACTTCGAAAGTCACCTCATTGCCGATGACGGTCGTGTTGACTTCATAAGGCGAAGCCGCAAACTGCGGAAACGTCCACTTCACCATGTCGGCGAACAATGCGGGAAAGCTGTCCCATTTCACGAAATCGCGCGACCATTTGCCCGTCAGATCGCTGGTCCAGGCCACGGTCCGGCCCGATCCGTACTGCCATCTTGCCAGCAGCGGGTCCGGTTCCGGACTGGACAATACCGTTTGGGCCGTCATTTTCGGCGTTGCGGCGACATAACCGTAAATGCTCGGCACCCCGTCCTGGAACCATCCGCTCCAGTCCCCGGGCTGTACGAGCGCCGGAACGAACGGCTTGTCCACAATATAGGTTCTGGCAATCAGGGCCGCCTCCCGGCTAAAAATGGCCGGAAGCGTCGTCGCGTCCTTCACCAGGTAATACCGCCCCTTTGCCCCGTTGGCCAGACTTTGCAGGAGATTGACGTCGGCATCGTCTCCCACGGCCACGGTGGACATCGTGATTTTCCCGTCCGTCATCGTTTTCAGCAGGTCATCATATCCCGAATTCACGGCGGATTGTCCGTCCGTCAGCAGAATAATATGCTTTCGCTGGGCCTGAACGTTCATTATTTCCTCCGCAGCTGCCGATACCGCCGGAAAAATATTCGTTCCGCCCGCGCTTGGAATGCTGTTTATTTTTGCGATAACGCCGTCTTTGTCATCCAGCTTCTGCGGCTCAACCACCCACCAGGGCTGATCGTCAAAAGCCACCACGCCCACCGTATCCTTGGGCCTTAGCAGCTCCACGGTGCGTATAGCCGACTCTTGAGCCAGCTTCAGCTTGTCCCCTCCCATACTGCCAGAGCGGTCGATCACGAGGATCAAGCCCAGTGAAGGGATTTCCCGCTTGCCTTCCAATTCCATGGATACGGGAAGCAGCTTCTCAATCGGGGTTTTGAAATAACCGCCCATTCCGAAACTTTCTTCCCCGCCGATCATCATGAATCCGACGCCATAAGAACGAACGGTCTGTTCGATCAATTCCATCTGTTTGCCGCCGACCTGCTCGCCGGAGACGTTATTGAACAGAATGCTATCGTAACCCGCATACTTAACCAGCTCCGACGGCAGCATGCCCGGTCCGATCACGGTATGGTCGATCAAGCCGGAAGCCAGCGCATTTTCAAGGTTGGAGGAGGTTCCTTGCTTTCCTTCTACAATTAACACCTTCGGGCTCCCCGTAACCCGGGTGATTGCATAACTGGCATTGTTCGCCGATTGCTCGTCTCCGTCCACAAATAATTCCGCGCGATAACGATGTAGTCCCGGCTCTTTGGCTAAACCCTGCAGCGCAAAAAGGTTCTCCCCGCGTTCCAGCGTGACGTTTTGCCTTCCGATCTCCCGGTTGTCTTCGTACAAACGAAGCTCTCCGGCTCCAGAGAACGTACTGCGGATAAGCACTTCAAAAGCAAACGCCTCCGCACGATACAGCTTTTCAGGTACATGAAAAGCTTCAACGGCTGCATCCTTCAACTCCGGCGGCACCGCCTTCAGTACGTCTACGGCTATTCCGCGTTCTTTAAGCATGGCGGCTTCCGAAAGAACATTTCCTACGTTGTCTTCCCCATCGGAGATCAGCACGATCCGCCGGTTTTCCCCGCCGCCGAACTGGCTGCCCGCAAGCTGCAAGCCCTTTGCCAGGTTGGTGAAGCCGGAATTCACCGCCGCTTCGGAGCTTCCCCCGGATAAAGCGGCGGTATCCAGATTTTTCTCAACGGCCGCATCCAGCCCTACGGCTACCATACTCACGCGATCATCCGGGCCTTTTTCGGCACCGGCCTTGTTGATCCAATCCCGTACGGGATCCTGGTCCATCATGCTGGCGGAACGGTCAGCCAAAAAGACGATTTCTTTGTCCTTCACCAACGTAAAGGTGTGAAACCCCGCCAGTAGGAACACCAGCAGTGCAATGATCGTCGTCCGTAAACCGACGGCCCACTTCCTGCGGACTCCCTTCAGTCTGAAGTCGCTCCGGTAGGCATAGACCGCCACGACCGCAAGGGGAAGTAACAGCAGCAATACCCAAGGATGATCAAATTGAACGCCCACGCTGATACACCCCCCATTCCGCTAAAATAACGAGTAGCGCCAAAAGCGCGGCGGGATAAACCAAAGATTTCCGGCTTTTGGAGATGAGGCTGTCGGACTGCCCCGCTTGGCTTCCGCTCTCCGTCTGATCAGATCCCTCCGCAGGCTTGTCTGAATGGACCCCTGCCACCGGGAGCGGCATCATGCCTTCGAAAGATGACTCCGCCGGATCGGCCGTTACTTGCACCAGAAAGGTCCGTTGCTTCACATCTTCCGATCCCTTGATTTCAAGGCGCCACAATCCCGGAATGCCGGGTGACGTTTGCCGGGAAGAGACCACGCCTTGATTCCGCTCCGCCGGAACATGCTCCGCTCCGGTCTGCAAAGCAAAACCTTCCTGGGGAATCCAGGTCCCCTCAACATTATCCGCAGCAACGGGAAGATCCAATTTTGCTCCGGCCATGATCCGTCCCAGGCCGGTTGCCTGTCCGGTTTGCAGCCATTCCACCGCATTGTTCACCAGAATCGGAAATTCCGGCCGCAGCGGCAGGTCGCTATCCTCCAGCGCAAACAGAAAAACCAGCCGGGCTACCCCCTGATCCTTTCCCGCATAAGCAGCAGGCAAGCCGCCGATTTTCAGGACAGGTTCTCCCCATGCGGGAACCTCCCGCTTCAGAAACTGCCCTGTCGGTGCCTCCGATAGCGACAAATAACGGGTTACGGGATGATTTAACGTTTCCGTTTCCCCGCTTTCCGGCCGCGCCTTATCTCCTTCGCCTCCCCATGTCCATAACGGGGTTTCTTTCAACAAATCCCCCCACGCGCCCTCCCGTACGAAATCAGGCTCCACGCCATCGATCACGATGATGTCGGGCTTGGCGCCAGGTATTGCCGGAACCCCGGAACCGCCATTCGTGCCGGTAGCGGCGCCCGGATCCATGCGCGTAACCCGGGCACCGGTCAGTTGGAGCGCTTTTTCCAGAAATAAGTTTCCGGAAGAAAGCAGCAGAATATCTCCCGAATCCGCCTTCTCGCGAAAAGCGTACGCCTCGTTATCCGGTGCGTAGGCATCCTCGCCGCTTAACGACAGCCGATATACCTCGGCCGAGTCAAGCAGCCCGAAGGAAACCGTTGCGCTTTTCCCGCCTTCAACTACCACCGGTTTGGAGGCCAATAAATGTCCGTCCCCGTACAAATCCAGCGAAGTCTCCATTTTGTCCTTCCGGTAGTTCTTAACGACGGCGACGCCCGAAACTCCGCTTTCCTCCCCGTCTTGCCTAACCCCGAATTGAACAATGGAGGTATTGCCCGCCTCCTCATCTTGAACGGAGTTCACTTGGACCGGAACATCAAATGCGACGTTCCCGGAGCCGGAAACTCCGGGCCACTGGCCGTCCGTATAGATCGCGACGCTTGCCTCCGGGTCGTTCCGGGTCAGCGCCGAAGCCAGGGACAGCGTCTCACGATAGGCCGCTTTTCCATAATCCGCAGACAATTCGGAGACGGCTTTCTTAAGCGCATCCCGGTTCTTTTCCCTGGATAACAGCACCTGAGGCTGACTTCCAAGCTTCAGCAACGTCACCTCTTGTCCCGAAGACATCCCATCAATATCCTCTTGGAGTTGCTCTTTCATTCGTTCCAAATTCGTCTCATGCATGTCCTTATCCCGCTCTGCCGTACCCAAAACCGCGCTCATGCTGGCCGACGTATCGGCAATAATCACCGTATGTCCAGGGCGTCCGCCCTGGACCCATACGAAAGGCAGCATCAGCGCAACTACGAGCAGGGCTGCAGCAAGCAGCTGGAGCCAGAGAAGCAGCCGGTTTTGAAGTTTCTGCCACGGCCGGTTAGCTTCTATATTCCGGAGAACCCGGTTCCACAGCAAATGGCTCGGAACGATCGTATCGAGATATTTTCGCTTGAATAAATACATGATGACGATGGCCGGCAAAGCCAAGCCGAACCATAAACCCGCCCAAGAAGCAATCCCCATTACGCTTCCCCTCCATCTCCGCAGTCCTGTTATCAAAAAAATTCTTTTCTGCCGTTACTAAAAAGCTATGGCCCCCGCCCCGCGAAGCGCCTCAAAAATCCCCTTCTCCAGCGGCCAATGGGTCGGCGTCTGTACATAACGAACGCCCCGCTCACTGCAGTATCTGGAAATTTCCCCGGTATATCTTTGCAGCTCATTCCGGTAGGCATCGAGCACCTTGCCTGTGATCGCAATCTCTTTACCGGTCCCCAGCTCACTATCCACCAGGCGCAAGTCTCCGATAACCTCCGGCTGAAGCTCATCCTGTGAAACGACATGCACAAGTACAACCTCCTGGCCCGCTGCCAAAAAGTAGGAAAGTGTAGTCTCTAAAGCTTCGGTTCCGCCCTCAAACCATAAATCGGAGAAAATCCAGGTCATTCCGGGTCTGGCCGGTAATGAAGACGGAGTATGCAGCGCCCGGGACATATCCCCGGTACCCGACGCCGCCGCTTCTTGCAAGAAAGCAAATAGTCTGGAAGCCGAGGCTTTCCCGCGAATATTGGAGAGCCTGTTTTCAATTTCGGCCGCAAATAAAGAGGCTTGAACCCGGTCTTCGGAGGCCAGCGCCATATAACCTACGGCAGCTGCGAGCATTTTGGCATATTGCAGCTTGTTCTCCGGCCCAGGGACTCCACTATGATCTAATGCCTGCCGACCACCAAAATCCATGGATGCAGAAATGTCCAAGTAAAGACTTATGTACATTTCCTGCTCATCCCAGTACTGGCGGACAAAAGGCCTGCCCGTACGCCGGTAGACGCTCCAGTCAAAACGCCGGATATCGTCTCCCGGCGTATACTCGCGGTAGTCGGCGAATTCCAGAGAGGCCCCGAATTGCCCCGACCGCCGCTTACCCTGCACGGTTCCCCGCACTCGCCGGCCGGAATTCACCGATAACCTCTCCAGCTTGGGGAGCAGGCCGGGCGGAAGAAGCGGGCTCCTCATCTTGATCCCTCCAATGCGGAGAGTATTTCTTCAACAATCCGGTCCGGGGAAATCCCCATCGCCTGGCCTTCAAAATTGAGAAACAACCTGTGCCGCAACGCTGGCACAGCGACCGCGGCGATGTCTCCGGTAGAAACATGCAACCGCCCCTTGGAGATCGCCCTCACTTTGGCTGCCAAAACGATCGACTGGATCCCGCGCGGTCCTGAGCCAAAGCGGACATAGCTCCGCACGGCTGCCGGTGCCTCCTTCTCTTCCGGGTGAGTCATCATCAGCAGCCGCACTCCATAATCCAGCACTTCGTCAGCCAGCAGCACTTCTTTTGAAGCCTTACGGATTTCCAACAATTCGGACGCCGTTATCTTCTTTTCCGGGGCCGGCTGATTCCCCGAGGTAGTCCGGCGGACGATTTCCTTGAGTTCCTCGGGAGACGGGTAACCAACATGGATTTTGAGCATGAACCGGTCCAGTTGCGCTTCCGGCAGCGGATAGGTTCCCTCCTGCTCCAGCGGATTTTGAGTCGCTAATACAAAAAAAGGCTGTGGCAGCTTCCGGGTTTCCCCGCCGACGGTCACCGTCTGCTCCTGCATCGCTTCCAAAAGCGCACTCTGGGTTTTCGGGGATGCCCGGTTAATCTCATCGGCCAGCACAATGCTGCTGAATACCGGGCCTGCCTGAAAGACCATATCTGCCGCGCCCTGCGGACCGAAGCTGATGACATTCGTACCGGTGATATCGCTTGGCATTAAGTCAGGCGTAAACTGGATCCGCGAAAAAGACAGGTCCAGCGTATCGGCAATCGTCTTCACCAGCACGGTTTTTCCCAGTCCCGGAATCCCTTCAAGCAAGACATGTCCGCCCGCAAAAATGCACCAAAGCATCTGTTCCACTACCTCCTGCTGTCCGACAATGACGCGAGAAATCTGTTCGCGTACCTGTTCGATCGCACTGCTCCACGATTTCACCTGGGCTGACGTGTCCAACATCACAAATCTCCTCCTCTTGTTTCGGCTTACGGACCGGGATCTATCTCCGTAAAATAGTTCTCCACCAGGCTCTGCATGCTTTGCGGAAGATCTTTCCGCTCCAGGGAACGTTTTGCCTCTGCCGCATAGTCGCTGTATACCTCTTCATAAGGCCGGCTTACCCCATCGAATACGGGAGATTCCCCGCCTTTTTGCACGCTGCCTCCCGTGCTTGGTCCCCCGTCGACCTGTACATTGCCATTCCCTTCCGGATCGCGCGGGGTAGTCACCAGAGTCCGTCCACCGCTGCCCAACCCCGCACCGGCTCCCTGTCCTTGGCCTTGCCCTTGTCCCGTGCCTTGGCCTTGACCTTGGCCGGATCCGCTGCCGCTGCCGTTTCCATTGCCGTTACCGGTTCCCGAGCCGGCGCCAGGATTCGAACCGGCTCCCTCCGGTCCGCCCGAACCCGGTCCGGTTCCGGGTTCGCTGTCGGCCTCGCCAACAGCTTCGCCTCCACTGGCATACGCATCCCCGGCGGCAAGCTGCTCGGCGCTGCCTCCCATGCTCCACGTGTCCGACACGGCCAGCCCCGAGGCTGCCATGTCCTCCGCCAGGCTCATCCCCTGCTTCGCCAAAGCCGAAGCCAGGGCAGCTGCAGCTTCGGACTGTCCGGACTCCGCCTCGGACGCCCGGAGCTGCTGCTTTAATGCTTCAGCCAGTTTTTCCAGCGCCTGATCGCTCTTGACCTGGTCTCCGCTGTCAATGGCTGAAGCCGCCTGCTTCAACGCTTCCGCCAGTCGCTTGGCATCGGCATCCCCTTCCGGAGCGGATTTTGCAATCTGCTCAAGAGCATCCGCCAGGCTCTGCCGTTCTTCTTGGGTCATGCCCGGCAACTTCTGTCTAAGCTCGTCCATCTTTTTATCCAGATCACCGGCATTTTTTTGCTCCAATGCGGCGGCGAGCCCTTCGGTTGCCTGATGATTTTTCCAATTCGCGAACCATTCATTTCTCTGCTGCTGTTTCAAGTCCAGCTTATCCTGCATCTCCTTCAGCCGCTGCATCGCTTCTTCAACATTATCCAGCGCTTCGGCAGGCTCACTGCTCCGATCCAAAGCTTGCTGCAAATCCGCCAGTTCCTTGGAAAGAGCATCCTTGGCCAAAGGTTCCAGCTCTTTGGTCTGTAGTTCCTGGATCCGCTTGCCGGTCTCCTCTTGTTGGGCGTGAATCCATTCCCTTTCCTTTCGTTGCTGGTCGAGCACCTGATCCATCGGATTCGGGAGAACAGCGAGCAGGATGACCGCCAGCGCACCCGCTGCGAAAGGAATCCACCATCTGCGGCGGCGAGGCAGCGGCAGACGCCGTTTAAGTTCCAAAACATAGGCCGCTCCGTGCTCTTCCGCCTGTTTGCGCTGCAAACGGGCCGGAAGTGAATCCTCTTCAGCGAAGGCGAGCGCCGTCGCCATAAAATCCTGTCTTTCATCTCCCGCTTCCGGGTTATCCATTTCGCGGGCAGCCTCAGCGTGCTGGATTTTGCGCAAACGTCCTCGTAGCCAGCCCGCCGAAGTCAGCAAGGCTAGGCTCCCCATGGCATAAAACAATGCACCATCCAGGGGCCAAAGCCTGCTTGCCGCTAACAAAAGGGAGGCGGCAACGAGCCCGGCCAGAATACCATACCTGATTCCGTCCAATTCCCGAAACCATTGCAGCCGCCGGCGCACCATGTTTAATTGACGGTTCAACTGCTCCACTTTTGCCGCCTCCTCTCCTAATTTTAGTACTCCAAATTATCTTAACAAGGTCAGGTTCCCTCGCCCGGATCTACCGGCTGCACCTGAACATTCTTTTGTTGCTTTTGCTTCTTCCCTCTCACCGGCCGAATGCGGCGGATGGCGATCCACAAAAATAACAGGATCAACAAACTGTAAACAATAATAAATTCCTGCCACAATTCTATAGGCGCCGAGGACTGGAGGTTGCTCCGCTGTACCATAAACGCCGATTCCGAAAACGACGGTTCGAAAATGCTGATCAGCGCCCCGGCCGGGTTAAGTCCAAGCAGGTAACCCACCCATGAATAGGCCCGCAAAGGTGCGCCGGAATTGTAATAACTCGCTCGGTCTATACTCATCGCAAACAGATAGGCCAACCCGGTCACCAGGAAGATCACAAGGCCCACGCCGTAGGTCATGATCACCGACAAGATCGTTCTCTTTAACAGCGTCGAGAAAAAGACGCCGATCGACCCGAGCAGCAGCATTACAAACAGATAGAACAGAAATACGGAGACCAGTTGGCTCGGCGATACTCCGCCATATAAAAATACGATGCTATACACCGGCAAAGTTGAGAGGATGATCAGCGTCATGAAGCTCAACGAAGATACCAGCTTGCTTAAAACAATCGTAGCCGAGCTTTGCTGCGTCGTCAGCAGCATGTTCAAGGTTTGTTTTTCCCGTTCTCCGCTGATCACCCCGGCCGTTAGCGCCGGAGTCATGAACGCAATCAATACTAGCTGCGCGATGCTCAGCGCGTAAAACATCATCCTGCTCACTCCGGAATCGACTCTGCCGCCTTGAATCCCCCCGCTGGATGTCATCACGAAAATAATGCCCATTGCAAGGAGCCCCATAACCAGCACGTAAGCAAATATAGAAAAAGCAGATTTGGGAGTTCGCATCCGTAGGGTAATTTCCTTGCCGAGCACGGGATTAATGAGCACTTTACGCCAGTTGTTCATGGTCTGCTCCCCCTTTCGTGATCTCAAGGAACACGTCCTCCAGATTGCTTTGCGCCTCATGAAAAGATACGACCTGATACCCGGCCGAAATCATGCCGCCAAGCAATTGCGACTGCTCTGCATCTCCGCCGCCGAAATGAACGTGCACGCCGGTCTCGTCATGGAACACCTGACTGACATGCGCCTCGTCCCGAAGCCGCTCCGCAAGCTCTTCGGACCGGTCCAGCACGCGGATATGCAGCACTCTTTTCACCCTCAACCGGTTCTGTATATCGCTCACTTTGCCCTGGGCGACCATGACTCCGTGCTCGATTACGCCGATCTCATCCACCATTTCCGCAAGCTCCGGTAAAATATGCGAAGAAATGATGATCGTTTTGCCCATCAGCTTCAATTCCTTCAAGATTTCCCGCATTTCGATCCGGGCGCGGGGATCCAATCCCGAAGCCGGCTCATCCAAAATGAGCACATCGGGATCATGAACGAGACAACGGGCCAGGCACAAGCGCTGCTTCATCCCGCGCGACAAGCTGTCCACATAGGCATCCTTTTTGTCGCTTAAATTGACGAGCTCCAGCAATTGCGGGATCAATTGGTCCCGCTCCGCCCGGGGAATCCCATAGCTTGCGCCATAGAAATGCAGGTATTCCGTCGTCTTGAACTGATCGTATACCCCGAAGAAGTCCGGCATGTAGCCGATTCTTTTGCGTACCTCATGCGGTTGTTCCGTCACTTCGAATCCCCCGACCTTGGCACTTCCCGAGGTAGGAGCGAGCAAGGTGGCCAAAATGGACATCGTGGTTGTCTTCCCCGCCCCGTTCGGGCCCACGAAGCCAAACACCGTTCCTTTAGAAATCGACAGATTGACATTTTTCAAGGCATCAAACCCGCCGTAAGTCTTCGTCAAATTTTGAATTTCGATCATTTGCCGGTCCTTCCTTTCAAAGCGATTTCGGGGAGATCGAAGGAATCCCACTCTCCGGCCGTGATTTTGATTTTCAGGTATCCGTTCATTAAATAGGAATTTGCGGTTGTCGTAAACTTGGCCTGAAACTTGTTGAACGGACCCAGATCCTCCCAAGTCCCGCTTTCCTGGTTCCATATCATGACGGTAGTTTGCTGTCCCTGATATGTCCAACGGAGTTCCAACTGAGAATACTGAATATCCTCGTTTTTCGGCAACTCGTACTCCACTGTCGCTTCTCCCGGTGACAAATTGACCCGTCCCGCTCCATCGACACTCCATTCTTTGGAAGTCGTTTCGGTGATCCTTGCTCCGATCAGACCAAACGGAATCGTCATTTCCCCATTATGGGTGAAGCTTGGCGCAAAAGACTGCACGAACATGTTCAACTGCTCGGAGGCGACTACTTTACCGTTGACTTTATAATCATTCAGTTCCGCCTTATTCCAGGCTATAAATACGGGGTTGTCGGAGGTTAAACCCTGAACCATATATTGATTGATCATTCCGCGTTGACGTTCGAGCAAATAATCGTCGCTTCCGCCCGCGGTTTGGGGGAACAAAACGGAACCGTAATCTTGATATGCGGCGGAAGAAGTGGAAACGGGAACCTGGACCGATTTACCTTGCGGAAGCTCTCCGAACCGATACACCTTTCCGCCGACCAGTAAAGCGCCATCGCTCAACTCGCCGTTGGTCCCGTTCGTAACCGTCCCCTGCAGATTTCCTTTGGCATCGTAGGAGACATCGATCTTCATCGCTCCGGATTTGATCGGTTCCGGTTTGCTCAACCACAACTTGGCGATCGAGCGGTGCGTCATGTCTCTCAGCTTGACATCCGTCCCCTCCGGGTTTACCCGGATTAACTGCCGGTTGGAACCCCCGGATTGCCCGCCTCCCAATAGCCCGCCTTCGCGCGTAACGGAAACGTAGGTGCCGGCCGGGAACGACATATGATAGGTGCCGCCGCGAGGCACAAACAAGGCGGTAGCCGTAGATTGTATGGCTTGTCCTCGTCCGTCCAGTTCCACAATGTTGAGCGTATGCATGCGCACGCTTGATTTGCCGGATGTGCCGGCAAAATAAATGCCGACGCTGGCAATGACCGCAATGAGCGGAATAAGCCCCCAGGCCCATTCCCTCTTGTCGAATTTCTTAAGCACGTAATATAAAACGGGAGCTACAAGGATCGCATATCCCAGCAACAACCAAAGCAGCAGGGAAAACGGCGGCAGCGTCAAAGACGGAAACAGGTCCAGCAAATAACTCACGCTCGACATGAAATTGCCTCTGGAGACCCAGCCTCCCATCGTAGCCGAATTCTCCGAAATTTCTTCTCTCAGTACCGTGTTCCATACCTCGGCATGTCCGCCCCAACCATGAAGCGGCTCCATCGCCATATCATAGGCGGCGTAAATCACTCTGCCTTTCCCGGCAGTCCAGGAAGCAAATAGGGGTAGATTGCCGGACGAAATTTCCGGCCGGGCGCCGTCCTTTACTACCGCAGAAGATAATGGAAAGGATTCGCTTAAAGTGAGCGGCTTGCCTCCAACTTGTACGAGTTCCGGTAAGGAACTGGCATCCGCTCCGCCTTTGAACTCCACAGGCGACAGATCCTCGAAGCCTTGGGCCGTTTTCGCGTAACCTTGACCCCCGCCAAGCACTAGCGTCCCCCCCAGGTTTACCCAAGAGCGGACGGCTTTAATTTGCTTGTCTGCCAGGGTGTCTGTCGGGTAATTGTTTAGAACGAGTATATCGAGGGTGGAAAGCAATACCCCGTCTTCGGGGATTTCCTCGCCTTTTAACGGAATGATAATCGCATTGTTCCCCGTTCCGTTCGTGGCCGCCAAAAAATTCATGCTGTCCGGATCGGCCGCCAAAACGCCAATCAAAGTTCTTGAAGAGTCGGAGCTCTGCAGATAAGGTTTGCCGGAGGAAAAAGGGATATATTTTCCCGATTCTGCCGAGCCTTCGTAAAAACGGATTTCATTGTTCTTATTGTTAAAACTGTTGCCCAAAATCCCGAACGTAATGGCCTTCGTCGTGCCGGCCGGTAAATCCACTTTTTTAACATGGGATACGCTGGTACCGCTATAAGGTTCCTCGGCCTGGACCACCAACTCCCCGGACACATCCGCGTCGCTGGTAAGCGTAATGGTCACCGGGCTCCATTCGTTCGATTTCACATAGCCGCCAAAGCCGATGTCGCTTTGAATGCTGATCGACGGTCCAGCCGCATAGGCGGACTGCGGAACCCAAGTACCCATCCCGATCATGACCGCAAGGACGAACAGTACAATGGCTGAGCATCGTTTTATTGAAAAAAGCACAGAACGTTCCCCTCTCCTGATATGTATTTACCTAAATCCCTTCATAACATTAACGGTAACCGGGATAAAAAAGTTACCCGAAAACAAAAACCGCGCGGCATATGAACTGCTGTCTGCCGCGCGGTTGAAAGATCTGGATCATGAATTTTCAGTTAAATACAACGGTTTTGTTCTGATGAACGAGAATCCGGTCCTCAATATGCCATTTAACAGCTCTCGCCAGAACAACCCGCTCGATGGTCCGGCCGATCCGTTTCAGTTCGCTGACGTTGTCGCGGTGGCTTACCCGCTGAACGTCCTGCTCAATGATCGGTCCTCCATCAAGTTCCTCCGTAACGTAGTGGGCGGTTGCGCCGATGATTTTCACGCCACGGTCGTAGGCCTGGGCATACGGTTTGCCGCCAACAAAAGCCGGCAGGAAGGAATGGTGAATGTTGATGATCCGGTTCCGGTACGGCTGAATCAGCGCCGGAGATACGATTTGCATGTATCTTGCCAGCACGATCAAATCGACCTTCCCGTTGACGATGTCAAGCTGCTTCTGCTCGGCTTCCGCCTTCGTCTCCGGCGTAACCGGGATATGATAGTAAGGAATGCCGAAGGATTCCACATACTCCTTCATATCGGGATGGTTGCTGACGACCATGGAAATTTCAGCGTCCAGGTCCCCGGCCTGCCATTGCCACAAAAGCTCAACCAGGCAGTGGTCTTCTTTGGATACGAAGATGGCCAGTTTCTTTTTCTTACTGAGCTGATACAAATTCCACTGCATTTCGAACTTGTCCGCGATCGACTTAAAGTCGTCCTTCAGACCGCCCACCCGGTCTTCGAGCTGCTCCAGATCAAATTCTACGCGCATGAAGAACATGCCGCCCTCCGGATCCATCGTATACTGATCCGATTGGACGATATTCGCACCGTGCTGGTGCAGAAAATGCGAAACCGCGGCTACGATGCCCGGGCCGTCCGGACAGGAAATCAACATCCGGGCCCGGTTGTTTTCATAAGGTTTGACAGGGCGTGCACCTGTCTTGACATGAGTTTCCATCGTTCTCCTAATCCCCCTGTGTATCTTTGTATAAATTAATGCCCCGTGGACAGCCAGGCCAGCAGGCGCTGATTGACCTGCTCCTCGGTATAATCCGGGAACAAATTCGCTGCGGTTACGAGGTCATACAATCGTTCCATCGGCTCGCGCGGATCCGCTTTTTTCGCCTTGGCGTCATTCTTGAGCAGGTTCCAGGTATCCAGAACAAAAGCCCGCGGATGGATATCTTGTCCGGCAAAAAAGGCTCCGAGCTGCTCTACCTCAGTCAGCACGTTTTCTCCAAACCGCGCAGCAAGTTCTCCGCGGAGCAAGGCGATTTCCATTTCGTACATCGGGCGCTGGGTTTTGGCATCTTTACCTACCCAAGGCGTCTCGAGAATGAAAGGTCGCCCTTGCAGCGCCTCATGGTGAACGACCCGGTTGATCGCTTCGAAGCCGATCCACCCGGTACCGATTGGAGTGTGGCGGTCTTTATGGGCTCCGATCGGGTTTTTGCTGTCATTGATATGAACGACCGCAAGCCGGTTTAGTCCGATGAGATCGTCAAACTGGCGGAGCACGCCGTCGAGATCGTTCACGATATCGTAGCCGGCATCGTGAATGTGGCAGGTGTCCATGCAAATCGTCAAGCGCTCATTGTGCTGCACTTTATCGATGATCGCCGCGATTTCTTCGAAGCTGCGCCCGACTTCCGTCCCTTTTCCGGCCATGGTTTCAAGGGCGATGTTAACGTCCGTTTCATTTGTGCCGTTCAGCACCTCGTTCAGGCCTTCCGCAATCCGTGCAACGCCGTATTCCGCATCCTTATCGGTAAAAGCCCCCGGATGCAGCACGATATTGCGTACGCCGATCGCATGGGTCCGCCGGATTTCCTCCTGCAAAAAATCAACCGCAAGCTGGTACGTATTCGATTTGTAAGATCCGAGGTTAATGATGTATGGAGCATGAACGACGATTTCGTCGATTCCCGCTGCGGCCATCGCCGCTTTTCCCTCTTCGATGTTCATCGATTCGATCGGTTTACGCCGCGTATTCTGCGGTGCACCGGTATATATCATAAACGAGCTGGAGCCGTAGGAAGCGGCCTCCGAAGTTGCGCTTAACAGCCCTTTGTCGGAAAACGAGACATGGGAGCCTATTTTAAGCATTTTCTTTTCCCCCTTTTGGACAGTAAATCGCTAAACAACCCTATTTTATCTTGAAAGCCGAAATAAAGCTAGCCGCGCCGTAGAGATTGGGACATTCATAGCTTTCTCGTAAATAGGATGCAAGATTCAACGGAAGGCTCGAAATAAAACCGAAAATACGATATAATTCTTATCAATTAAAAATGTCACATAATCCAATAAAGTTTTGAGGTGTGAACTCCATGCTGAACAAAGCTTTGCTGCTCCCGTTGTCTTCCGGGGGACCCAGCAACTTATTTTTAAACAGTATCGTTTTCTGGGGATTTCTGCTGCTTGGCATGATGGTCATCGGCGGGTTCTTTATGTTCAGGAAATTTTTAAAAGTGCTGCCCAAGGCGGACGGCAAGTCCAAACTGGACTGGCAAAATCACTGGGTCGAAGCCAGCCGGCATTTATGGAGCGATGATGCCAAAGCTTTTTTGAATATGCTGGTGCAGCCGGTGCCCGGACCGTTTCGCGATATCGCCAAACACTCGATTGCCGCCGAAATCGGCAAAATTGCCCTTGAAGAGAAGGCTTCCGAGGTGACTAGGGATCATTGCATTAAAGGGTATATATCGGCTACCCCTAAAAGGGACAATAAGTTCCTGATCCATTTTCTTGAGAAGAACCAGATCGATTATCAGCCTTACCGGCACTTAATGAACAAATAGCGCGGTGCAAAGCGACATCCGGCCCTGACAATCCAAGGTTTCGGATGTTTTTTGTTTCTATAGGGAAATAAGGGAAAACGATGCGTGCGGATTTAACGAACAAGGGAGGCATGCCGGATGAAGTATGTCATTTTCGGAGGAACCGGGTTTATCGGGCAGGCCCTGACGGGATATTGGATGAAGGAAGGCCATGAGGTAATCATCGTTTCCAGAAACAAAGACAAGGCTGCTGCGGGAGCAGCCGGGAGCGCTCCTGCGCCGGCCTATCGGACTTGGGACGAGCTTGGGGAAGATCCAACTCCGCTTGAGGGTGCGAATGCCTTTGTGAATCTCGCCGGAGCGACTCTGAGTCAGCGCTGGAGCCGCCGGGCCAAACAAAACATCCTGGAATCCCGGCTACATACAACCCGTGAGGTGGCACGGCTGAGCAAGGCAATCACTCCCGGACCTGATGTCATCTTGCAAGCATCCGCCGTGGGAATTTACGGGACCTCCCTTATGCATGAATTTACTGAAAAATCACAACGCGAGCCGGAGCACAACGACTTTCTCTCCGGGGTGACGGAGCAGTGGGAAGCAGCCGCCGATGAGGGGTTCGCGGGGCGGCGACTCGTAAAGCTGCGGACCGGCGTCGTCCTCGGAAACGGAGGAGGGGCTTTCCCGCTGATGCGTCTCCCCTTTCTTCTCGGAGTCGGCGGGAGGATCGGCAGCGGACGACAATGGGTGCCCTGGATCCATCTTAATGATCTGGTCCGGTTAATAGACTTTTGCATTCAACATTCCGGCATTTCCGGTCCGGTGAATGCGGTCAGTCCCTACCCTGTTTCCAATCAACAATTCGGCTCTTGTATCGCCCGTGTCTATCGTCGACCGGACCGGATCCCTTTGCCGGGATCTATTTTAAAGCTTTTGCTCGGAGAAATGTCTTCATTGCTGTTGGAAGGGCAAAAGGTAGTCCCCGAAGCAGCGCTCCAAGCCGGCTTTACTTTCGCTTACCCCGGACTGGAGGAAGCTATGACGGAATTGAAATCAAAGAAATAACCCCGAAATCAAAACAGCATCGATCAGAACAGGTCCTACCTCTGATTCGATGCTGTTTGATTATTGATGCTAGATTCTCGACTTTGTGAGCAAATACAGGAAGTACGGTGCCCCGATGATAGCAACCACGATACCCGTCGGAATCTCGGCCGGCTGCAGAACCCATCTGCCCAGCGTATCGCCGACGATGACCAGAAGACCTCCGGCAAGCGCAGAAGCCGGAATCAGGTATTCGTGCTTCGGCCCTACCAAACGTCTTGCCAAATGCGGCGCGATCAGGCCGACAAACGAAATGCCTCCCCCGATAGCGACCGATGCCCCGGTCAACCCGACGGCTGCGGCCAGTAATCCAAGCCGGGAACGCTCGATTTGCGTGCCGAGTCCCGTTGCGGTCTGGTCACCCAGACTAAGCACATTCAGAGCCCGTGACCGGATGAAAACATACGGCAGCAGAATCACGATCCACGGCAACAGGGCCCATACGTATTTCCAGGAAGCCCCCCAGATGCTTCCTACAAGCCACACTTGGAGCAATTGGAAGTCTTCCGGTCGCAATCGAAGCTGCAATATGATCATCGCGGCATTGATTCCCGCAGCCAGCGCGATACCTACCAGTACCATGCGAATCGGCTGCAATCCGTAATGTTTCTTATAAGAAAGCACATAAATCAAGGTCGCGGCAATACTCGAACCCAAGAGTGCCAGAAAAGGCATTAAAAATACAGGTGCCGCGGCCGTCGTCGGATAAAACGAAATGAACAACGTAACGGCTAGTCCGGCGCCCGCGTTGATGCCCAGTACCCCCGGATCAGCCAGCGGGTTGCGGGAAATCCCTTGAAAAATACAACCGGATACCGCCATGCCCATCCCGATCAATACGGAAATAATGATCCTAGGCAGCCTGAATTGATATAAGATAAGTTCCTGTTTGTCCGTTCCCATTCCAAAGAGAGTCCGAAACACGTCGCCTGGGGATAGCCTGATGTATCCCGTATTCATGCTGATTATGAAGACAATAAGAATTAAAACGGCAAACAAAAGTATAACGGTATAAGCCCTCGCCGCTTTCTTCCGCAAATGGGCCGAGTAATCAGGTCCGTTCATTCCAGTCCTCCTTTCTGCTTTAACGCCAGATAGAGGAAGAACGGAACCCCGATCACCGCGATTAGCGCGCCGATCGGAACTTCATGGGGCGGATTGACCATCCGAGCCGAAATGTCGGCAAACACCATAAGCAAACTGCCCAGTACCGCCGAAGACGGAATGACCCAGCGGTAATCGACCCCAACCAGGAATTTGGCCACATGCGGAATCATCAGCCCGACAAATCCGATCGCCCCGACGAGCGACACCGCGCTCCCGGCAAGAATCAGGACAAAAATCATACTGACCGCTTTAATTAGGCCTGTTCTTTGGCCCAGGCCCGTGGCAATCTCATCGCCAAGACTGAGCAAGGTGATCGATTTGGAAAGGGCCAAAGCGCCGAGCAGGCCGACGGCCACCCATGGAGACACAAATTTAAGTTGAGTCCAGGTCGTCCCGGATACCGCGCCCGCATACCAGAAGGCGAGATCCTGGCCTACCTTGAAGTAGATCGCGATTCCTTCGCTGATAGCCACCAACAGCAAACTGACCGCCGCTCCGGCCAAAGTCAGCCGGACAGGTGTCATGCCGCCCTTGGATAAGAAGCCTATTCCAAAAACGAGACCGGCACCAACCGCGGCGCCAGCAAACGAATAGAGCATCATCATCAGAAAGGAAGTTCCGGGAAAAAGCGCAAAACAAATCGCCAAAGCGAGACCCGCACCGGAATTCAGGCCCAGCAGGCCGGAATCGGCCATCGGATTGCGCGTCATTCCTTGCATGATGGCCCCGGCAACCGCCAGCGCGGCTCCGATTAATGCCGCGGCAACCGCGCGCGGGAGCCGCAAATCCAGGATGATCTGATGCTGCGTCAATTCCCCGTTAAAATGAAACAACGCATTCCATACCGTTGCCAGTTTGATGTCCGCCGCTCCCACGGAAATGGAAAGCCCGATCGCGAAAACCAGCAAAATGACGCCGCCGAATATAATCAGGGTTGCCGCTATCGGCCGGGACCGATAATGGGATTTCGTAGACTGAGTTGAGACTGTCATAAGTTCAAACCATCCTTTTGACGTGTTACGATGATTATTTATGTAGGCCAGAGTACTAAGCTATATCCCTCTCAATTGAGAATAATTCTCGCCTATTATACTCTCTTTCGTCCGGATAATCTACGGAAAATCCAAATTCCTCGGTTAACTGCTCTTCCGCAATATATAGGTTCCTTCGGCAATCATGAATGCATCATCGGGATTCAGAGCATATTCTTTATAGGGGGCGATCATTTCCCCGCGCAGTCTCGTCCCGTTCCTGGAACCCAGGTCCTTCAGGCTGCATTCCCCGGAACGGACCATCAATTCCACATGGGCTCTGGACACTCCCGCCGTACCATCCACATATTGCGCCATTTCCTCGGAACGTCCGATCACAAAACTACCCGACTTCAGCGGTATGAACTCGGGCGGAGTCCGGTCCGAAGCAATCCGCTCAAGTACAAACGTCGCGGCAGCAGGCATCGATTGGCCGGTTCCAGGGACCGCACGCCTGCCCAGAAGCACCGTTTGCGGTTGTGGGGCAAGCACGGTATTTACATCTTGCTCCGCTTTCAAGGACCACTCTTCCGTCTTGGGGAGAGCATGAGAATGGCGATCACTCTTGTCTGCAAAGTCATCGGGCAACTTCTTCACCGAGTCTTCTTGCCATCTCCACTCATTGGCATGGGACTCCTGCTCCTTTCCCCAAAACGATTCGGAATAAGATGGTATTTCTACCTGTTTGGAGTTTCCCGGAAAATGCAGTTTACCTCTTAAATATAACAGGGAAATTATCGCCAGAATCACGGTCATAGCCAGACAAACGAAAAGAGTAATCATTGAAGGATGATCCAAATAAACAAATTTCCAAATTACAGCGATGACAAGCAATGTCCCAAGCAAAATGTAGGTTCTTTTGGAAGACGATTGTACTGTTTCTTCCTCACTTCGATCCCCTGCAGGTTCCGAGGACTTTACTGGCTGATCATGCCCGAAAGCAAAGGAACGCGGGGTGTCGGCAACAGCCGGATCCGGCATTGATATCGGCAAATATTCTTTAACTATGACAGGAGAAGGCGATGAGGATTGGAATTTGGGAGTCTTTGTAACCTGAGGCCTGCTACCCGACGCAACGGAGCCGGCAGGCTGATCATCTACCAGCAAGCCCAGCAGCATCTTTTTCATTTCAGCCAGGGAAAACATCTCATCCGAACAAAAGCGGAGCAGTTGCTGAATTCCGCCCCCTTCAATAAGAGTAACGCTGGTCATCATCCTGGTGATCAGGGAGAGCAGCATTTTTGGCAGCGGCTCCTCCGCAAGCGGAGCCAAAATCGGAACATAAACAAAATGCAAAATTCCCGAAGCCAGACCATCCTCCACGAAAATATGATCTTCATTCATAATATATTTATCCGGAGAGAGCAAATACTGCTTGGATTCATCCAACGCTGTCACTACTTGAAGCAGAAGGCTATACAGCTCCGCCATGCCGATTTTTTCTTGTTTGAGGCATTGGGACAGCATTCGTTTCCCCGTTATTTCATAATGCAGGCTTACCGCAAAATCCACTTCTCTGACGTCAAGCCGCAATAAATTCGGTACGGTTACCGAACTCAACATATTCCGCTGAACCCGGTTAATATGACTTGAATCCAGCCCCTCTTTGGCGGTCATAACCATGTATGTCCCGCCGTTCCTGACAAAATCGGTGACCAGTTCCAACATAGTAGCGCCACTCCCTCATCGCTAGGCAAAATAGTAAACCGCCAGAATCGCACCCGGCAGGACCGCGAGCATAAACGGAATTTGCAACTGTTTTTTCGCTCCTGTCACAACGGGCTTCCAGCTTTGCAGAATAAATGCACCCAGCACTTGGCCGAGCACTCCCCTCATCCGAGAAAACACTTCTCGCCGCACTATTAATACAACGATACCTATCAGGCCGGCAACTAAAATGGAATACATCATGACGTATAAAGTCAGCAAGGTCCCTATCCATGCCCCAATTCCGCCGAACAACTTCACGTCTCCCCCGCCTACCGCGCCAAGCAAGTAAAGTATCAGCATCAGCCCGAAGCCGGCAACGGCCCCTTTCAAAGCAAACAGCCCGCCGGTCCATCCACCGGATATAAAATGCCAGGCTATGCCCGTGACCATGCCGCTAACTGTAATCGCATTCGGTATTTTCATTGATTTAATATCCGTTATGAATGCAACACCTAACATAATGAAGCACCCCAGCAAACTCCCCGTCATCACTACAAAAACACTCCCCATTTCAATAGAGTATCCGGCAATACTGAGCCGGCCTATTTTGAAGCTCTCGGACTTTCAACGTTGAATTGCGCTGTTGTTTTTAGCCCCTCTTCCGTTTCGATGACAAAGATCCATGTTCCGGGCGTCGTATTCCCTCCTACCAGCCACTCCCACGTTATGGTACCGTCTTCGTTAGCCGTGGCTTCACCCAAGTACTTTGCTTGACTGACCCCGCTTTTGTAATGCACCGTCAATTTCGCGGTCGTTCCCGGTTCAATCTTGGCTGTTATCTTGGCGCGGCGACCGGCGTAGGCTGGTTCAGGTTTTGTAAGAATGACGGCGGGCTGCCCTTTCGTCCCTTCTTCATCTCCACCTTGGTCTCCATTCACAAGTTCTCCCGTATCGCCTATCCACAATCTTTCCTCGGCCCTTGACTGAAGTACAATAGACCGTCCGGTAAAAGGAATTTTAATCGGCAACTCATAGCTGAGCTCGAGACCGAAATAAGGATTTTTTCCGCTTTTCAAGTCAGGAACAGTGACCCTACTCACATGAAGGCGCTCCTCATTCAGCCAGGTGCCTTTCAGAAACGGCTTGATCATCGGCTTCACCACCGGATCCAGCACGCTTTCCGAAATGCTGTTCTTGATATCCTGCAGAGGTTCTTCGCCTTTCCCGGCCGCTGAAGAAATCCAGTGGGACAACGGGGACGGAAGTTCTGAAGCATATTGATCACTCCACTCCGACAATGAGAGCTCCGGCATGCTCCAGGTCGAGGCCGAAGCGCCGCTACCTTCCGGCGAAAGTCCGTCGCCACCCGTTGTACCTCCTTCTGTCCGCTTCGAAACCGCCAGGGCGACAGGGTACATATGAGCCGATACTTGCCTGACAGCATTGGATGCGACAGAATGCATTTGAGTGGACAGCAAGGTCATTTGGACTATGTAGATGAAGAAGAATATAACTATTACAAACACCGGCATAACCAGGGAAGCCTCCAGCACGATGCTACCGTCTGACTGCCCATCGCCTTTTAACGCACTGCCTTTATGTCCGTTACCTTCAATAGGAGAAGTCCGCTTGTTTAGCCGCATAATACTTGCTTCCTTCCACTCTGCCTTCTAGGACACCAGCCGCCCCCATCGTCTTGGCAACCCCGGGAATAAACCAAAGCGGGATCCCCGCCGTAACCGTACCCTTCAAATACGTCGCCCGCTCCTCCGTCTGGATCCCTGTGTTCATCCGGATCACTGCCAGCATTCGAGATAGTCTTCGCTCATTTCGTCCATGGAGCAACAAGAAAATACGCAGATGATCCCGATATGTAAGCTTCACCTTCAAATAATCGCTGAGTACGACGGAACCTTTTTTCGTCAACTCGATCATATCCTTTACGGCATGCTCGACACCGTACAGTAAGGCGGCCGCCAGAACCAGAAGCGGATTTCCCTTGGCTCCGTTCTTGATGAGCCCCTCCATCGTCCGAATCGCCAGGCGCATTGTAAAAATCTCTCCGTAAGCCGCTGCTATATTCCCGGCCGGATTATGAAATCCGTAAAGAATATACTCCACTTCCTGTTTCTCGGCCGCAAAGGAATCAGCCAAGACATCCAACTTTTCCGGTCCGCTGCCTTCCAAAAGCTCATCCAGGGTGCTGAGATCGAGAAATTGAAAATAATTCACGATATATTCGGTTTGAAAGCAGCTGTCCGACATGCCTTTCATGAAGCCCGAAAGTCCTCCGTAAAGAGAATCCATTCCGGCCATGGCTTCACTTCCGGTATCGTAGGGATCTTCGTTATCCTTGCGCTTGTCTTCTTCCCCTTCCAAACCGCTCTGATTTATTTCCCGGTTAGCCTTGTAAAATGACTCCAGCTGATCAAACTGTTTCTGTTGTTCCTTCAAATTGTCTTTTATTTCCGAAATCCCTTTGATCAAGTTATTCGCTTCCTTCAGCTTGCCTTGGGCTTCGCGCTCTGTCTGCTTTCGCTCCGCGTCGGAACCCCGGCGCGCTTCCAGCACTTTTTTGTTTTGCCCTAAAATGTTCCCGGCACCGGAATCGCCATAAGCGAGCATGTACTTATCCGCTTCCCGATTCATACCGCTCACGGCCGACTCAAGCTCCCCGGTCGAGGTTGAGGCCGAAATGATCGGCCCCTCCAGGGAAAGGAAGGAATTTACGGAACCGTAGAGAGCAGAAAAAAGAGCTGCCTGCGCGTCTATATCATTTTCGAAATCCGCAAACAAGGATTCCGGCAAAAGCAGATTGGCGCTCTGCTGTCGAATCTTGGCAATTTCATCTCCGCCTGTCACCGTTCCGTCCCCTCCCGTGCTCTTCATGGCCGATACTTCGTTGTAGCCATTCTGGGCCGAACGCTGCTCCGCTTCCTTTATGGTAAGTCTCATTTGCTCATTGATTTCTCTGGCTTCGTTCAATAATTCCTTAGCCTGCGGAAGCAATGAACCGTGTTGTTCCTGCGCATTCCGGTTAGCATCTTCAAGTTTGCCGAACAAGCGGGAAGCCGCATACTGATAACGGCTGATTTCCAGCGTATACATTCGCTCAAGAGGTTCACGGGCCCGGTCCTCCTCCACTCTCCAGGCATAATCTGTGTACTGTGAAGCAACATCCGCAGCTGTGGAGATTCCGTCTCCAAAAGAATCTCCGTCAGAAAAACCGGAACCTCCGGAGCGTGGAATAAGCGGCACGATTTTCCCGGCTGCATGCGCCACCTGGTTTTGTTTCTGAAGCAGTTCATCCAGCTTCGCCTCCCGCCGGTCGTAAAGCTTTTGCAACTTGCCCAACAGATCCACCGTGTTGGACGCCTCCTTCATGACCTGTGACATCGGTTTAAACCGGTTGACCACCTCAATCGTAAAATCAATGGGGGCCTTGTACTTCATCTGTTCCCGGATTTGCTGTTCAAATACCGCGTAAGTGCCGAGTGGACGCTGGAGCTCTACAGTAGATGAGTCAAGACGTGCCCGGGCAACCGGCAAATCGTCGCTGCGATTCATTAGCTCAAACTGGTCTTGAAGCACCTTGGACATAATATAGTTCGCATCCGTCTCCCCAAAGGCGAACAAGCCGTATTGCTGTACAAGTTCCGGATCGTATGCGGACATAACCGATCGTGATGCGGCATGTGCCAGCATTTCTGTTTTCGCCTGCAAAGCGGCAATGCGGGCAAAATCTATGAATATGGTAACAAAGGCGAACACTGCCGCAAAAATCATGATCAGAAAAACCGAAACGGCCCCCCGTTCTGAACGACGCCGATGAAACATCCTGCCCCTCCTTCCCATTTCCGGTTAAGTCATGCACCATTTACTTCCCAAACAGTTCCAACGCTTTTCCGGCTTCCTGCTTGTCCATAGCTTCCCCACCGTTACCTTTGAATTTGGCTCCATAGTATCTGGCCAGTTCTACCGTCCTTATCCACTCCACAGGCTCCACCACATAGGATTCCCCTTGACCTTCTTGGGTCAGATCACCAATCACGCGCTCCAAAGGTGCAAGAGGTATCAGGCGGCTCAAAGATACCTCGACTTTGCGCAGTAACAGCTTATTTTCGTATTTCATAGTTCCGGTCATCCCGGAGGGAAGATCTTTCCCTGTACGATACAGCTTGTACTGCGGTAATGGATCCTCCGGTATCCCATCGGAGGGGAGCGGAAGAACATCGGAAGGCGATTGCTTGGAGATACCAAAGATGGTTTGCAGCATGCCGTCGTCGGTAAGCCGCCAATACAGCGCATCATATTGACTTTCGGCAAAAGCTCCGGTCCGGGATTCCCGCTTGCTGTTATCCCAAACGTAAGCACTTCGTTCGGCCGCCACAACGGCAGCTTGACCAAGTAAGACCCTTTGATACAGAAACAGGCAAAAGAACAACAGTATAAAAATCGTTGTAAAGATAACGGGAAAAACCAGCGAAGCCTCCAGTGTGAAGCTTCCTTCACGGTTTCTTAGCAGGCGTATCATTGTCCGTCCATGAAATTTTCCGTCTTGGACTTGGCCTTTCCGAGCAGGCTTGTGACGATTTCCTTCAGTTGCGTCCTGAAGATGACGGCGATAATTACGATTACTGCGATAATCAAGATCATTTCCAGCATCCCCAGCCCGTTTTCATTCCGCCAAAATCTTTTCACTTTTCCATGAATCAATGCCACCATTGCTCTCATCCCTCCCAATTTGTTTACCGCTGACAATCAAAGTTACAAATCCATGATCATAAATGCCGGTGCCCCGACTAAAACGACTACCACCAAAAATAGCAGCACCATAGGAAACACGAGCTTAGAAGAAGCCTGTTCTCCCAGCGTTTTGCTTACGGCTTTCCGCCTTTCCCATAATGAACGCGACAGATCGCGAAGCGCCAGTACAAAATCATTCCCGCCGCGGCGAAAATTCAACAGTACGGCGGTCGTAAAAGCAGACACTTCCTGAATACCGCATCGCTTGCTAAACCCTTCCATCGCCTGCTGGAAAGAGTAGCCGCTTTCCCATTCCCTCTGCATCTGCAACAGCTCACGGTACAATGGATGTTCGGCCTTTTCTTTAGCGCGTTCCAGACAATGCTTGATCGCCTGCTGTACCGTTGATCCGGCCCCCACAAGGAGGATGATTCGGTTCAGAAATTCCGGCAATTCCAGCAGCACCTCGCGCTCGCGCCGTACAACCTTGCGGTGCAGATCATTGATCAAAGCTGCCGGTAACAGTACCGCCAACACCGCCCCCATAACGATCCCGCTGTAATCCCCATTCATAAGCAAAGACAACAAGCTGCCCAGAACCAGCAGAAGCCAGCTGTAGGAAAGCATCTCCGCCAGGAACAACAGCGTGTACTCGCCTCCCCGGCGATCTCCGCAAATCTTTTGCACCGAGCGTTGAATTTTAAAGAAAAAAAACGGGAGCCTCTGCGATATTTTCAGCTTATCTAGCAGATACAGCATGGCGGGAGCCAACCGCTGCAGCCGGATGCCAGCCATCTCCATTTCCGAACAACCGCTGTATTTGCCTGAAGCCCTGTAGAACAGCCAACCCCAACCGGATAGCAGGAGCAACAGCAAACCGCTCCAGATCAGCAACAAACAAATCTCCTCCTAATAAATGAGAATCTTTGAACATGAAATCATTAGACGGCGATGTTTACGATTTTCAAAATCAGCCAGGAGCAGCCTGCGAACAGCAAGAGTGCAAAGGCTGATATGATCAGACCGACTCCGCTGTGCAGCGGTTCCATATAATCCGGGGAAGACAGATCCATAAACACCAGAAAAAGCACGGGAGCAGCGAGCATTGCTTTCGCCTCGAAGCGTTTTTGGGCAATCATAACCCCGATCTCCTGGCTGATCTCCAACTTCTCGCTAATGATCGCGGAGGTCCGCCTGACAATCTCCACCAAATCTCCGCCGGACCGTTTACAGGTCGTGAATACATCGGCGAAATTGCTGATATCCTCCATGGCCGCCCGGCGACTGAAATCCTGGAGCGCTTCTTCGATCGGCTGCCCGTACTCCATCCGGGTACATATGATGCCGAGTTCCACCATCAAATCATTATTCCCGTCAGGATAAAGCAGCCTTAAATCGGCAATCGCTTCGCGAAATCCGTTTTCAACCGAACGGCCTGCTGCCAGTGAAGAAGAGAGAGAATAGAGCGCCTGCTTGAAGTGCAAGCCAAGGGCCTCTCTTCTTCGGCGCAGCAGGTACCGGCTCCAGTATTTCGGCACCGCGCATGCACCGCACATCATGGCAAAGGAGAGCAGCAGCGAATGAAAAAAGACATAGCCAACGCCGTACAACCCTAAGCCGCCAACCAGCAGGCAAGCCAGTTTTTGGCCGCCGGAGAGGACGTACACGCGATAATCTCTTAATCCTGTCTGTCCTTCCGTTGCCGAAGTCGGCAGCGTATTCCCGGAGCCTCGTTTCCTGATTATCACGGACGATCACCTTCCTGATCCCCGAATTCCAAAGAAATTCCCGCCATTCGCAGTTTCTCCGTGTGCAGCAATGGATTTCCTGTGCTCTCCAATTGGCCGATAATTTTGCCCGATACCTCCTCTTTCTCCTGAAATTGATACAACCGGTTTAACACCACCTCCCCCTCCTTCATTCCTGCGACTTCCGAAATTTCGATCACTCTGCGCGAACGGTCGCGGAGTCTCGACAGATGAATAATAATATCGATAGCAGAAGCTATTTGCTGCCTGACCACCCCGATCGGTAGATCGGCCCCGCTCAGTACCATCGTCTCCAGCCGGCTGATCATATCTCCCGTACTGTTCGCATGGCCGGTGGAAAGCGAGCCGTCATGGCCGGTATTCATCGCCTGAAGCATATCCAGGGCTTCACCGCCCCGAACTTCGCCGACGATAATCCGGTTGGGCCTCATCCGGAGAGAGGAGCGGATCAGGTTCCTGACCGTGATTTCTCCCCTGCCTTCCGTATTGGCATTCCGGGTTTCCAATGAGACGAGATTAGGGACCGTCACGATTTTCAGCTCCGCCGAATCTTCAATGGTGATTACCCGCTCGTCGGCCGGGATGTATTGAGACAGTGCGTTAAGAAAAGTCGTTTTACCGGACCCGGTTCCCCCACTGATAAAAATGTTGTACTTGCTCCGTACCATCATCTGCAGCCAATTTGCACTCTCCTTACTCAGCGAACCTTTCTGAACCATAACATCCATCGTCATCGGCTGTTCCGGAAATTTCCGGATCGTCATAGTCGGCCCTTTCAGCGCGATCGGCGGAAGTACGATATTTACCCGCGAACCGTTCTTAAGCCGGGCATCCACGATGGGAGAGGATTCGTTCACGACCCGGTTAACCCCGGATACAACACTCTGAATAATGTCTTCAAGCCGCTCCCTGGATTCAAAAGAAACCGGCAAGCGCGTCACGACTCCGTCCCGCTCGACAAAAATGTCATCAGGGCCGTTGATCATGATCTCGGTTACGGTCATATCATCAACGAGCGGCTGCAAAACATCCAGGCCGCGGAACGAGTCATACAAACGACGGACCCACCTGCGCTTTTCTGTAGCCGTAAGGTTAGCAAGACGCTGTTCTTCAAGTACCCGGCGCTCGATATAATCCATCAATTGATCGTCCTGCATGGAAGAAGTCACATCAAGACCGGAACGAATTTCTCCTCGCAACAAAGCAAAAATATCTTCCTTCATCTTGCTGCACTTCCCGACTCATTCGATCCATTCATGCTAAGTTTTAATTCACGGCACAGCTTCATTACATCGCGCTGGTAAATCGGGGAATGCATGAGACCGCTGCTCTGTGGGCTCCCTTGGCTCCAAGCGGGGATAAAAGACAGTGTAGCCTCAATGGTCATATCCCTTTTGGGCAGCGAAACCGTAAGTTCGCCGGAAACCCGGTTAGCCGCAAAAAGCGTTTTCCCAATTACGGAGTTATATATAGTAGGACGGGAGCGCTCCAGGTGGCTCAGCCAAACTCCGGTCTTTCGCATGACATCCCAGTCGTCCGTTACCAGCCAGACCAGTTTGTCCGATCTTTCAAGAACCATTTCCGTCCGACCGTTTGGATATGAATCCGTATCGATAATTACCGCGTCATAAAGTCCGCTGCCCGCAATATAATCGATAAGCTCCGCGGTTTCTTTCCGCTCCATCTCCAGCAATTCATTCAGATTGTCCAATGGCCCGAAAGTATCTCCTTGCAGTACCGGATGTCTGTATGCATAGACGGAAACCGGAAATTTAAGAGGCTCCCTTCGGTCTTCGGCCGCCTTCAGATCATACAGCAGCCTCGCCAATCCCGTGCGATTCCCTTCCTTCCTTGCCTCTTGACCCTCAAGCCAAATTCCGCTTTGCACCGTCTCCAAATTCAAATAAAAGACCTTTCCTCCCTCAGCAGCCAATTGCCTGGCTACATTCAGGGCAACCGTCGTTTTTCCGCAGCCGCCTACCGTGGATGTCACTCCTATAACCATTGCCCTGCCTTCAAGCGGAGTTGTTCCTTCCCTGGCGGTTCCGCGGACTATTTCCAGCAGGGCGCTTAGCAAAAGATGCAGCGGCTGATATTTCGATAACTGCTTCCAGGGACCGGATTGACAGCCCCCTTCGCTTAAACAGACCAAAGAAACTCTTCCTTGAATTTCTGAATCAACGGACTCAAGAAAAGAGTATTCGCCCAGCACGGCATCCACCATCTCTTCGCATTCTGCCAGAAATTTCAAAAACGCATCCTTGCGGCTGAAAGCCGTTATAATCAGTCGCCGGTCGAATTCGCTGCAGCGTACGTAATGCAAGAAAGGTTCGATATACTGCTCATCCTGAACGGCCAATACAAGCCTGACGGGTAACACGGTCCACCACCTCTCAGGGAACACAAAAAAGCACCGCCCAAAAACCGATGTCTCGGTCATTTGGACGGTGCTTCCGTTCCCGTATTCCTGAAATTTACAGTTAGAATAACATAGATGTGCTATTCAGACAAGACCTATTTCTTTCCCTGCTCTATTATTCTAATCCTCCAAAAACCTATTTCTTATCTCCTGGGTAGGCACCATGCACGCTTCATCCCTGCCGAACCAGCGGTAACGGCGGGCAGCGACCCAATCGTATACCGCGTTGCGGATGATCGGAGGAATCCAAATAAAAATATATAGTATAGGCCAAGGAAAACGTAATTTTCTGGCGATGCGAAGCGCTGCCGTCGAGCGGGTATAATAGGAACCGTCCTCCACAAGCACAATCGTACTTAACCGCCCGGACTCCGGAATTTTATCGCCAAGTAAGCGTTTCGCCGCTGCAGATTGCAGGGAGGCAAAATGAAATACTCCCCGCGGATCGCGCGCTATCATAAACTTCACCGCTCCCTGGCAAAGATGGCAGACTCCGTCAAATAACACCACTGCCTGTGCCTCGCTTTTTTCGGAACCCATTCCCTTTCCTCCCGCCTTGCATCTATAGAAAAAAGCACGGGGTCTGCAACCCCGCGCCTACTATCCAAACCTCAGGCCGTTACTACGCCAAAGCCTTGTCAATCCATTGTCCGTCTTCAATTTGACGCCCGATATCTCCCGAAAAACTATCCATGCATTTGCATATGAAATCTTTGCGGCAGACCGGACAAGGTGTTTTCTGCAAACGGCTGATATTCGTTAGACGCCATTCCGGAAAACGATGGTAAAATACACGGCACTCCGTTCCATCGGCCAGCTTAACGATAAATTCGTACAATCCCTCTTTGTCGTTGCTTCCTGCCTTGGTCACGTTCTCAACATTCGGTCTGTAAGACATGGTCATCACCCGTATTATCAAATTATAATCCTGTTTTAGTACTTAGACATATTAAATAATTTTGGGCGGCGTGTCAACTTGGAAGGGGATGACAACGGCTTCCGGTACATGCATTTATCATAAAAAAAGACTTCCCTTACATTATATCCAAGGGAAGTCTTTTTTATTGAAAAGCCCGAAACCTATTCCACAAGGTTCAATTTCACTTCAATGTTCCCCCGCGTTGCCTTGGAATACGGGCAAAAATCGTGAGCTTGATGCAACAGTTCCTGGGCCTTGGAGCGCTCCACGCCAGGCAACTTGACGTCGATCTCCACAGCCAATTGGAACCCCCCGTCGGAATCGTCTTTCCCGATGCTTACATGATGGGTCACTTCCGCTTGGTCCGCTTGAACCCCGGCTTTTTCCGCCACATTCGCCAGTGCGCTCGCAAAGCAAGCTCCATATCCGGCGGCAAACAACTGCTCCGGATTGGTGCCGCTCCCCCCTTTTCCCCCTAATGATTCGGGCATACTAAGGTCAAGTTTCAAAACACCGTCCGAGGTAGCTACCGTACCCGTCCGTCCGCCTTTCACCGTGGCCGTGGCCGTATATAGTTTCTCCATAGGTAATGCCTCCTTGGGTAAAATAAAGTTGAGGTCACAGTCCATTTAAAGCAAAATGCTATTTTTGAAACGGCCTTGGACCGAAAAAGTTTCCCTAGACAAAAATTTTTGTAGGTGTACAATATAGAAAAAGTAACGCCTCGGTCCTTCGTTTTCTTTTGATTTTGACCTACATTTTTCTCAATAGAATAGGGTGAGATACCATGAATGAAACTCAAGATAAGACAGGAACCAGTATCCCAGGCTGGAAAATGAACGGCGCGCAGCCGTCATTGCCTGAAGCCCATCGCTCCATGCGCATTCCGGCTACCGGTTCTTGGTTTCGAAAATTTCTCGCATTTGCCGGCCCGGGTTATATGGTTGCAGTCGGTTATATGGATCCCGGCAACTGGGCAACCGACATCGAAGGCGGTTCCCGCTTCGGCTACACGCTGTTATCCGTTATCTTGTTATCCAATCTGATGGCAGTCCTGCTTCAGTCCCTTTCCGGCAAGCTGGGCATTGTGACTGGCCGGGACCTTGCACAAGCCTGCCGGGATCATTATTCCAAACCCGTCGTAATCGCGCTGTGGCTGCTCTGCGAGCTGGCGATCGCCGCTACGGATCTTGCCGAAGTAATCGGGGCGGCTATCGCTCTCAACTTGTTGTTTGGCCTGCCGATCATTTACGGGGTTATGATTACCGCCGTGGACGTGCTGCTGATTTTACTGCTGCAGAATAAAGGATTCCGCACGCTTGAAATTTTCGTCGTCGTGCTTATTGCCACCATCGGGATCTGCTTCGGTATCGATCTGTTTCTTGCCAAACCGGATATGGGGCAAGTAGCTATGGGGTACGTGCCCAACGCGGACATCCTCCGCCGGCCGGAAATGCTCTACATCGCCATCGGTATTTTAGGTGCAACCGTCATGCCGCACAATCTTTACCTGCACTCTTCCATCGTGCAGACCAGACAATATAATCGGTCTTCCGCCGGGAAACGGCAGGCGATCAAATTCGCAACCTGGGACTCGACCATCGCGCTTACCTTCGCCCTGTTTATCAATTCAGCCATCTTGATCGTCTCGGCCGCAACGTTCCATTCGGCGGGAATGACCCAAGTCGCCGACATCAGCGAAGCGTATCATCTGCTCACCCCGATTGTCGGTACCACGCTGGCGAGCGTAATGTTTGCGATTGCGCTGCTGGCGTCCGGACAAAACTCGACTTTAACGGGAACGCTGGCCGGACAGATCGTCATGGAGGGCTTCGTGAACATTCGTCTGACACCATGGCTTCGGCGCCTGATTACGCGTCTGATCGCCATTATTCCGGCGGTGATCGTCACCGCCATATACGGCGAGAGAGGCACTCAGGATTTGCTCATCTTCAGTCAGGTCATTCTGTCCCTGCAGCTCCCGTTCGCGGTGATCCCGCTGGTCAAATTTACTTCCAGCAAGACCAAAATGGGCGAGTTCGCCAACAAGCTGTGGCTGAACATCCTCGCCTGGCTAATTGCAGGCATCATCGTTGTGCTTAATGTTTATTTGTTGGTTCAAACGATCTTCTAATAAAAGTAGTAACCCCCGCAGGCTGCTTGAATAAAGCGCGGCGGGGGTTTTCGTTTCTTATGCTATTCCTTGATTTCTTTAAAAGAAGCGTCATATAACCGGAACATCGTCTTATAGCCGGATTCGTCAATCTTAATGCCGACATCAAGACGGCCGGTGATCTCGAGCGGCTCCGACTTGTATCTCAACTTGACGTCCTCGGGCACAAACACAATCATAATCTTGTTCCAATAGGTTTCATCCCCGTTATCGAAAGGGCACTCAGCTCCAGGTTCCGGAATAAGCAGAAACCAGTTTTTTTCAAAGGATAACACTTCGCCCATAAATCCTTTAATGGTCACGGTTGAACCGCTAAGATCCCAAAACGCTTCGGACGGAGTGGTCTGATCATCCCCGTCAAAAAACTGCGACCAGCCGATCGGCTGAATCGACTTTTTCTCCTTCGCCGTGGTCTTCCCGGCGCCTGATGTAGACGATGCAACCTTCGCCTCCGTTTTGCCCGAGCTTGCTCCTGCAGCTTCTCCGGAACCGGCTTTCGTCTTAAGCTCCGGCTTTCCTGTTGCGGTACTTATGGAGCCGGACGTTTTGTCGGATTTTTGCGGCTCCGTCTTTTTGAGGTTTGCCTCGCTGCCTGATTTTGTTCCCGCGGTGGTCTTCATTTCTGTGGATTGCTTTGTTTGTGACATCGGCGAAGCTGGCTCATCGGCCTTCTTCGTTTTTCGGCTCTCCTCAAGCTTCCCTGTTGTCTCACCATTTGCCGACTCCTTGGATGCTTCAGTTTCACCTGATCCGGGAGATGGTGAAGTTTCGTTTGATTCGATTGATTCGTTTGATTCGATTGACTCGATAGTTCCGTTTGAAGCCTTTATCTGATCGTCCGCCCCCGTTACTTCGGTCTCTTCCGCTGAATCCACCGCTCCGGCCAAGCCGGTTGACGTAGAGAGGCTTCCCCCAGCTTCGGCAAAAGAGCCCGCAACCTCGCTGACCTGCTTATCCTGACCGCATGCTTGCAAAAGAATAGCGAGAATGATCAAGATTGCTAAAGGCCGCATCCTCCAACTTTTCTTCATATAAACACCTCCTTAAGCTTTAAACAAGGCCAGCGGATCCAGCCGATACATCCTTAAAGCCGGAAGCAATGATGCGGCAAGTCCTGTCGCGAGGGTACCTGCGGCAATCACAACATGATCTCCCGTAATCCGCAGCGGTTGGATTTGAATTCCGGCATAATGAAACAAGGCATCCTGCAGGAAATACCCGCCGAGATGACCGGCCGCAACGCCCAGAATAAGTCCCGTTCCCGTCAGGATCAAACCTTCTCCCAGCATGGCCGCGACAATGTAGGTCCGCGATTTTCCCAGCAGACGCAGCAGTCCGGCATCCTTACTTCGCTCTCCCGCAGCAGCAATCAAAGATAACAGGATCGAAACCGCGGCCAACAATACGCACAGCAGTGTAACGATCCCGAGCAGTTCCGAGCCTTTGTCCACGAGATTGACGACATCCGCAACCGCTTTGCTCGTATAAACCACCTGTATCCGGCCCTCTTCTTCAAGAGAGGTTCGCAGTTCCTGTCCGGCCTGCAGCCCGGCCGGTTTTACGAGGATGGCCGTAATGTCCCTCTCCTCAGCGGCTTCTCCGTGAACGGCCCAGGCGTAATCTACCGTCGTAAAAATTGCGCGATCATCCGGGGTATTCAGCTTTGGTAAAATTCCCTTTACGGTATAGGTAAAACTTTCGTGTTCATCATGTTCATCGTGTTCCTGGCCCTCTTCTTCAAGATGAACTTCTTCCACCAGCCCGTGGGCCCCGAAGAAAGTATCCCCGACCCGGATGTTCAGCATCTCGGCCGCGTACGCTCCGATCACGACTTCCCCTGTCTCCGCATACAAACTTCCCTCGCTCAGGCGTTGATCGCCATATCGGGTCAAAAAATACCCCGGATCGATGCCGACGATCGGATATTCATTGTAATGGTCGCCCGTCGTCAATGCGAATGCCTGATCCACCTCTGGATTACCCTGCACCTTTTCCAGCGTTTCACCCGGAATATTTCCCGTCGGGGCTCCCACATGATAGAAAGTGTTCAACACCAGTTGGGTTTCGCTCCCCGATGCGCCGATAACCAGATCGAACGGGCCGTAACCTTTCTCCGCCCCTTGTTCGACGCTAGCCTTGGACATCGATAGCAAAAGAATAAAAGCGACGGTTGCCGTCACGGACAATATCGTCAGCAGAGACAAAAACTTGCGGTGCAGCACATTTCTCAGCAAATAATGCAGCAGGTTCATATCGCAAGTCCTCCCGGCTCCCGCATTCTACGGTGCACATCGTTGATCTGATGGATATGCAGGCGCTCCGGAAAACGCTCAGCCATTCTTAAATCGTGGGTTACAACCAGCAGAGTATGGCGGTCGCTTCGGCATAACTCGAGCAACAGCTCTGCGATCTCGTCTGCGGTTTCCCAGTCCAGACTCCCCGTCGGTTCATCCGCCAGAATCAGCTTGGGCTCCCCGATTAACGCCCGTATGATCGCCACGCGCTGCTGTTGTCCCCTGGACAGTTCCCCAGGCTTGTGATCCTTGCGTTCCTGAAGACCGACCCGCTCAAACCAGTCGTCTATTCTGTCGCGCCGTTCGGCTGCACTGTATTTGCCGTTCATTGCGATCTCCACATTCTGCTTCGCCGTCAAAGAAGGGATCAAATGAAAATCCTGTAAAATGTAGCCGATATGATCGGCCCTAAAGCGGTCACGACCCGACTCGCTCATGGCCGATAGCCGGGTGTCACCGATGGAGATTTCCCCTTCATCCAATGACATGATCCCGCTGATCATGTGCAGCAGCGTACTTTTGCCGGAGCCGCTCGGTCCTGTGATCGCGATTTTCTCGCCCGCCTTAACGTTCCATTCCGGAATATCCAGAATAGGTATCTCCTTGCCCGCCACATGAAACTGTTTTTTTAATCCCCGGATTTGCAGCATCGGTTCTCCCTCCAGCAGAGAATAAAAGGAAAACAGGAGAAGTGGCTTCTCCTGTTTCGCTTCGCCCTGCTCCTTAGTTCAATTGAATCCGTTCCGACAAGGTGTCCCATTTCAGCGTTTTCCCGCTAAGCTGGCTGAATGCCGAAAGCGGCAAATACAAGGTTCCGTTATCGACTTCT
The DNA here is from genome assembly GCF_046559655.1 of Fontibacillus forbon. Lineage (NCBI taxonomy): Bacteria > Bacillati > Bacillota > Bacilli > Caryophanales > Paenibacillaceae > Fontibacillus > Fontibacillus forbon. The sequence goes on from NZ_JBKGFV010000002.1 coordinate 1,081,597, forward strand.
ACGGTAAAGGAGACTGCTTTACCATCAGCTTTAGCCGTTCCTGCGGTCAGGTCAACCGTTAAGGTTGCGGCCTTCCCGGTCAATACGGCAGCATTCCCGTTGACCTGATAGGTCCCGCCGAGCGCTTCCGTTAATGCTTTGGCCGGATACAATACTTCCTTGTCGCGGTTAATTTTGAACTTCGGATACAAATGCTTGGATTGAAGGCCGGCCGTGGCCTTCGGCAAGTCGAGGCCCAATACTTCCGCTCCGGCTACCGCGATTTGCGTGTTATCGACCTGCCCTTTTAGCTTCTCGGCAATCGGCCCGTAAGCCCACACCCCGACATCCACCGCCGAGTGTCCGTGACCGGACCAGCCGATCAGGAGCCGCTTGGAAACAACCGCGTTATATCCGCCCTCCCGCTTGTAGGAAGAACCGTCCCCATCCAAAATGAGCTGAGCTTCTTCATCACTCAAATCGGTAATCCACGTATTGTCCGACACGATTTTTTTGATATCAGCCACCGTTTTGGCTTCGTTCAGAGAATTGATCAGATACTCCGAGGAATGCTTCTGCTTATCCCACAGATCGATATTGATTTCATAAATGTTATCCCGGGACAGCGACAGACCGCCAGTCTCATGGTCCGCCGTTACTACAACGGAAGTATTCCCGTTCTTTTTGGCAAAATCGATCGCCACCTTGAATGCAGCGTCGAAGTCGAGCGCTTCCTGTACCATGGTCGGAAGATCGTTGGCATGTCCGGCATGGTCGACCCGGCCACCTTCAATCATGATCGCGAACCCGTCCTGATCGGCAGACAAAATCTCCAGCGCCTTTGAAGTCATCTCTGCAAGACTAGGCGTTTCAGCCGTTCTGTCCGGCACATAGTTCACATGAGAGCTGCCGAACAGCCCCAACACTTTGGCGTCTTTCGAATTCAAAGCCTTCAGGCTTTGCGCGTTCTCGACGACTTTATATCCCTTGGCTTCAAAATCGGGGAGCAAGCTCTTGTCGGTCCGTTTGCCCTTCTCCTCTTTCGTCACAAAAAATGATTTCCCGCCGCCGAAAAGCACATCCACGCCGCTGTCCAAATATTGGGAAGCAATCGCGCTTTCGTTGTCGCGGCTCCGGACATGCGAAGCATATACGGCAGGTGTTGCGTGGGTGATACGTGCGGTTGTTACAAGCCCTGTGGATTTCCCGTTGATTTCTGCCGCTTCAATAATGGAAGCGAACGGTTTGGATACATCTTCATTGGATACGCTGATGCCCGCATTATAGGTTTTGTGACCGGTCGCAAAAGCGGTACCCGCCGACGCCGAATCCGTTACGATCCCCGAAACGATCGTGCCGCCGTCTTCGCCACGGTCGGCGTATGTAGTAGCCTGGCCGACATAGTAAGGGTCAAGATTCAGCTTTTGAATCCCCTTTTCATACTGTTGATAATAACGTGCCGCCGAAACCTGGGCCGGCCCCATGCCGTCTCCGATCAGCACGATTAAATTTTTCGATGCTCCATTTCCCGCAGCCGTACCGTTTTCTTTAGCGATGGCTGCCGGTCCCGCGGCTATGACGGATAGCGCCAATCCGCTGGCCGCAAGCCCTCTCCAGAACTTATTCATTCAATTCCCTCCCATTTTTATTAACTAAGTAGAGTTTAATGGGCGATTATTAGCGGAATGTCAGAACTGTGTTCCCGGCAAGTAAAAATTTCCAGCCATCTCGGGATTTGATTAAATCCGGCTCCAGTCTAAAAAAACATGAACAAAAAAAAGCCCCCGGACCATGTCCAGGGACTTTTTCTTGTTCTTGTGATGCGGTCGAGAGGACTCGAACCTCCACGGGCGTACGCCCACTACCCCCTCAAGATAGCGTGTCTGCCATTCCACCACGACCGCTCGGCAGTTTTAGAAACGAACATTTTTTATTATATAGCGATGCTTGCTAAATGTAAAGTGGAATTAATTCCCTTCACTTTCTTTACGCTTTCGGTATCTTGCAAATTCCAGATATTCTTGAATAAAAACCGCCTCACGCGGCGTTAATTGATCCGTCACTTTGTCCCAATCAATGGCGAGGTTAGCACCATAGAAACCGGGACTCTCATTTACTTGAAGCGAATTTCTTTCCTGTCCGGTCAACAGCCAGTCGAGGCTGACATCAAAAAAAGCGGAAATCTCGATCAGCTTATTCGTGCTCGGCGTTGACTTCCCCCGCTTCCAATCCCCCAAATTTCCCGTGCTGATGCCCAGCTTCAGACAAAATTCCTTCTTCGTCATCCCTTTTGTCTTGATCAAAATTTCAATCCTGTCGTAGATAGACAATCTCTTTCGACCTTCCTTCAAAATACGTCAAATTACGCATTTAAGTATTTGTTGTTGTTGAATTACGCATTTGCGTATATAATGAACTAAATACTCCTTTGCGCTTCTATTATCGGCCAATTATAACATATAATTTCCATTAAATAATAGGACGAGCAGCCTATGTTTCTTTCCGTTTACTTTATTATGGACTAGGAGCGTAAACCGTGACCGATACATTTACCATATGGAAGGAAGCCGCACACTTGCTTCCCAAAGGGTTGGCCGTTGTTGATCCCGAAGGAACGATACAATTCGTCAACCGGACCTGGGCCCGGGAGGCCGCCATGCACGGGCTATCGCCGCTCTGGGACCGCCCCGGAATCAATCTGATTCGTCATTTCAAGGATTCCATCTATGATCATAAACCGTTCATCCGCAAACTATGGCGTGATTTGAAATGTATTTTGGACGGTAGCAGCACCTATTACTCGGCCGAGCTTCACTCCCATGATCTTGTCACGCGCTGGTATCTCATGGAAGCGGTTCCTATAAACGCTGAAGAGATCATGCCGGTCGGCGGCATGCTGCTTGTTTCCTCCGACATCACAGTCTATAAGGAACTCGAAGTTCGGTTACAGGCAGCCCTTGCCCAAGTCCGAACGCTGCACGGGCTGCTTCCGATCTGTGCCGTATGCAAGAAAATTAAAGACGAGGAAGAGCAGTGGAGCCCCATCGAAGAATATTTAATAAAACACACCCATGCCGAATTTACCCACGATATCTGTCCCGATTGTATCCGATTGTTGTACCCGAAATACTCCTCCATCCTGGATCGACTGGACAAGCCTTCCGGGGACTAAAGCGAGTCGCCGGCCGGCGTTTGCTGTTCTAAATCGCGGCTTCTCCCCATTCTGGAATGCACCATTTTCCCCGCGGTAGCACCGACTATGCCGCCAAGCACAATGCCGATCCCGCCCCAATGCATCATAGCCGCCAATGTCGCCAATGCCGCGCCGGTACTTGCCGAGACCAGAGACGGGACATTCCATGTGCCGCCAAACAACAAAGCGATAAACAGTGCCGGCAGCGCAAAGCTCAACACTTCCGCGACATCTTGAGTCACCATGCCTCCCAGACCTGAACCGACGAGCGTCCCGGCAATCCATGATCCGTATCCCATAAATGCAAAGGTTAAGTAATAAGAAGGAAACAGCCTATCCCCTTTTGCCGCCCGGCTTGAAATTACCGCGAAACCCTCATCCGTCATCCCGAAAGCGGCCGCCCATTTCAGCGGTTCTTTCCAATCTTTTAAATAAGGTCCGACAGTAGCTCCATAAAGAACATGACGAAGATTCACAAGCAAAATGGTTGAAATAATACTGACTGACGCCGACGTTGAGGCGACCATTCCGAGCAGCATAAACTGCGCCCCGCCGGAGTATATCCAAACCGAACTGAACACGGTATTAAAAGTAGGCCATCCGCCTGCAGCGGCCAGCACGCCAAAGGTCACCGATAATGGAAAATAAGCAATAACAATCGGAAGTCCGTCGCGCAGCGCCATCATCATTCTCTCACGGCGATTCATCTCATTCTCTCCTTTAGTTACAAGATGTGATAAACAACGGCGTATATAATCACACCCGAGGCGACCGTAAGCAGCAAGCGCCGTGACCACCAGGCAATTACCATCGTAGGAATGGCAGCTATCAGCAGTTTATTGTCACTTATCGGCACCCACTGTTCCTTCTGCAGCAACAGCAAAGGACCCAGTAAGGCTCCAAGCACCGCCGGAGATACAAACGACAACCATTCCTTGGTTCTCTCCGACCACTTTATCCTGCTGCCCAAAATCAGCGAACCTGCGCGGAATAAATAAGTACCTAAGCCGATCAGTAAAATGATCCACAGTGTTGAGTTCATCTTTTATTTCTCATCCTATCGCTCTCGTTGTATTAAAACCGAAACTAACTCTATAAAAAAACGCAGCTAAGTCGGCTGCATACCGTTCATTGTAACACATACAATAAGGGTTGACCTGAAATGCATTTCATGTTTTATACTCTTTCCAGTGCACCAAGACCATATTGTCAGACAGGGAGGAACCAATCATGAAATTAATTGCCATAGATTTGGACGGGACATTGTTAACCGCGGAAAGCAAACCAAGCGCGGAAGGTATAGCCGCCATCGGCAAGGTGCTGCAACAACAGAATCACAAAATAGCGATTTGTACAGGCAGAGCGAGCTATGATGTTCGGCATCTGATCGGGAAAGGACTGAAACTGCCCATCATTTCTTTTAACGGAGCGGCTGTTTACGGCGAGGATGAGCAACTCTTGAATGAAACGCCGATTAAACGTGAAATTGCCCGTGAGGCAATCTCATTTTTAGGAGATCAGGACGTCTATTTTGAAATTTTCAGCCCGGACGCCATCTACTCTCCATCCAAGGGAGAGGACAAACTACGTGCGGAAATGGATGTGCTGAAGAGCGCCAACCCGGAGATCGACTACGACCAGTTATGGAAAAGCGCGCTTATCCAGTTCGTGCAATTCGGCATCGTGCCCATCGATCGTCCTATGGAAGTCATCGATCGCGGAGCATCCGTTTATAAGCTGCTTGTTTTTACTTATAACGAGGAAAAGCTGGATCTGATCCGCCGTCATTTCGACAGCCTGCCATCCGTGCATACTACCTCCTCGGCCGACCATACGCTGGAAATCATTTCAACCGAAACGGATAAGGGACATGCCCTGCAATTTTTGGCGGATTACTACGGCATTGCCATGGAAGATACCGTGGTGATCGGGGACAGCTACAACGATATTTCCATGTTCCGGATCGCCGGAACCCGAATTGCGATGGGGAACGCCGTGGATGAGATCAAACAGCTCAGCACTGCCGTGACCCGCGATAACAATGAACACGGAGTCGCTTACGCGCTGAATCGCCTGATCCCGGAATAAGTATAAATAACCGCCAAGACCTATAGTCTTGGCGGTTATTTCATTCCTTCATTTTGTCACGAAACGAAGTAGAGGACTTATCAAGGAGGGGATCACCGAAACATGTCCTTCCCCTTCGATTTTCCTAAACTCGGCAAAAAGGGACGTGTCGGTCTGCCGGAGTTTTCCGATAAATTCCCCGGCATCCGTGATCATGGACTCCTTCTCCTCTGTCCCCACAATGACTAGAAGCTCCGCGATTCTCCCGTTATTTCGGAACTCTTCCATTACCTCATCCCACAATTGAAAGAGCATCTTGTTTTTCCACCAGATAGACGGGCTTGCAGCTATAAACCGTTGAAAGGTGCCTTTGCGGGAAAGCATGGCATATAAGGACAAAAAGCCGCCAAGCGAGTGGCCAAACAGCGCCTGTTTAGAGCGGTTAATAGCAACCCGTTGCTCTACGGCCGGTTTGAGTTGAAGCTCGATAAAGTCGAGAAAATCATCGGCACCGCCCGTGTCCGGCCAAGCCGATCCTCCCGGGCGATCCGGAAGTTCGCTTGTTTCGGCAAACACCGTATAATCACGGAACCGCTCCCCTGTAACGAAGAAATCGGGGGAATCATATCCGATACCGACGATTACCGCGGCGGGAATTCCGTGCGGCCCCCGCGATTGCATTCTCATGGACTCCGCCAGGATCCCAAAGGAAGCATTGGCATCCAGCGAATAAAGCACGGGATAACCCTCCACGGGCGGTGGCCCCTGGGGCACGGACACGTGAATCCGGTATTCGCGGCCCGTGTTTCGCGCAACCATGCGCCAGGATTCCGTTCCCGGCACATGAAATCCGCCCGAGTCGGATTTTACGGGCACCGGGATTTCAGGAACGGGATCGAACAACCGTTGCAGCGCTTCGGGAAACCTTTTGATCATAAACAAATCATCATGGGTCGCATCCGGCTCCAGGACGAACGTCAGCCGATCAGCCGGAAAGCCCTGCTCCTTCATATGCGCATACAGTTCCTCATTATACCGGACCATGCCGCTTTGCGCATTGCTCTTGTATTTACCCTCGCAGCCGCCAACGGACAGATATACCCGAAAGTCTTTCTTCAAGCCTTCCGAATGCTTCATATATTCCATTACGCCTTCATACCACAAGGAAGCCGACAACATTCCGATCCGGCCGAAAACTTCCGGCCTCCAATGGCCGGCGAACCAGGAGATCAGTCCCCCGAGCGATCCGCCGATCATCGCGGTATGTTTTGCTTCTTTTCGCGTTCGGTAATGCTTGTCGATGTAAGGCTTGAGCACATCGGCAATTTCATCCACATATTGCCTTCCATTTCCCCCGAAACCTTTCCCTTCTTTTGCCACGGAATCGGCAGGCCATGGGGTATACTCGTCATTCCGGTGCTCGGTCTGAATTCCCACCAAAATCAGCTCGCTTAATTGCCGTGTCGCAAACAGATGCTCCAGATATCTGATACATCCCGTAAACTGGAATCCTCCGTCTTGAACATAAGCGACGGGATACTGACGATCTCCTTGCTCATATGAGGGCGGCAAATACAGCAGCACTTCTCTTGTGCCGATCAGCAGCTCTTGGAAAAGCTTCATCTTGACCTCCCGTTAAAATCCTGTTGTGTTTTTATTTTCTGCTTCGGATCAGCAAATAGACGAAATAAGGCACGCCCAGGATGGATACCACGATGCCTACCGCCAATTCGGCCGGAGCAAACAAGGTTTTGCCGATAAAATCGCTGATCACCACGATAGCCATTCCGATCACGCCGCTCACCGGAAGGACATGCTTATGCTGCAGGCCGACAAGCTGCCGAGCCAGATGAGGGGCGATCAACCCGACGAACCCGATCGCTCCCGAAACGGACACGCTCGCGCTAACGAGTCCGATGCCCAGCAGCAATAATAGCTTTTTCTCGCGTTCCACGGCTACACCCAGTCCTTTTACGCTATCCTCGTTCATTTGAAACAGGTCCAGTACATGGGAACGAAACCAGATTAACAGCGGGACCACTAGCAACCAGGGCAGTAGAGCAGCAACGAATTTCCAGTTTGCGCCGTGAAGGCTTCCGGAAAGCCATACCGCCGCCATTTCAAAATCCTGCGGATTCATTTTAAGCGAAACATACAGGGTCACCGCTCCAAATCCGGAGCTCATGGCGATACCGACCAGAATCAATCGCTGGGGATCCAGCTTGCCGCCTTGCCTTGCAAACATGAAAATGATCACCGTTGCCGCGACGCCGCCAGCCAGGCCAAAAAGCGGCATCGTCATGACTCCCAGCCAGCCGGTCAATTGCACGGTCCCTTGAAACAGGAACATAAACAGCACGACCGACATGCCGGCTCCCGCATTGATTCCGAGGATTCCCGGATCGGCAAGACCATTTCGAGTTATTCCCTGCAGGACGCAACCCGCTATGCCCAGAGCAAATCCAACACATGCTCCGAGGACGATTCTGGGAAGGCGAAAATCAAACACAACGAGATCATAATCGGTTTGAGGATCGATACGCAAAATTGTCTTTACAATATTTTTCACGGAGATATCAAAGGTTCCATTGGTCAAACTGAAATACACGGCAACAAATACGATCAGGACGCCGCACGCCAGCACGGCTGCTGTCCTGCCGCCCGAGGATTTACGCACGCTGCTCCCCTCCTTTGGTCTTGATCAGATAAAGGAAGAAAGGAACGCCGAATAGGGCCGTGACCACGCCAACCGGGGTTTCGAACGGGAAGTTGATGAACCTTGCGATGAGATCGCAAGCCGTCAGGAACAAACCGCCCAGTACGCCGGATACGGGTATGATCCACCGGTAATCGGAGCCGGAGATGAACCTTGCGATATGAGGGATAATCAAGCCGACGAATGCGATTTTCCCGGCCAGTGCCACGGACACCCCGGTCAAAATAACGACAGCGAGCATGGCTAAACCTTTCACTAGCCAGATCCGGATCCCCAATCCCGCCGCCGTCTCTTCCCCGAGCGACAGCGCTGAGACCGATTTCGTCAAAATCAGGCTTAAAGCAAGACCAGCGATAGCAAACGGAATGCAGAGCTTGATCAGTTCCGGATCGAGCTGATGCAACCGGGAACTGTACCAAAAGCTCAATTTTTGCGATACCTGAAAATAGGTCTGAATGGCATTAGCCGTCCCGCTTAGAAAACTCCCGATCACCGTACCTAGAATCGCTAGCCTCACGGGTGACATGCCTTGAGGAATCAACCAGGCAAGCCCGAACACAAGGGCTGCTCCCATCGCCGATCCCAGCAGCGAACTCAGAATATAGAATTCCGAATGCGCATTCGGCATCAAGACCATAAACAGTGTGACGGCAAACACGGATCCGTCCGAAACGCCCATAATCGAGGGTGACGCCAGGTAGTTTCTCGTTATCCCTTGCATCAGTGCGCCCGACACAGCAAGAAACGCACCGATTAACAGCGATCCCACGGCTCTCGGAAGCCTTGAAGTCATGACGATCTGATGATCGACACTATTCTCGTCAAAGGCGAAGACCGCATTCCAGACGATGTCCAGCGTCATATTTTTTGCGCCATACCGAATAGAAAGTAATATCAATAAAAGAGCGGCTGCCGGGGCCATCACAAGGATGAACGCCGGCAGCATTTTTTTGTGCCTCATTTTCAACACGCCTTATATTAAGCTATTTTACCAGTTCGCCTACTGCAGCTTTCAGAAATTGAATCTTGCTGTAAGCCGTGCCGCCTTGTGCAAGCGGATCGACCGCATTGACAAAGAGCTTGCCGTTCTTGACTGCGGCGATATTTTTGATGATCGGATCGTTTTTGAACTCTTCGAGCGCATTCGGCGCATCCTTATTCTCGTCCGGCGAGAATTGAAGGAACAGATAGTCCGGATTCATTTCGGCAAATTTCTCTTTGGAGATCAGTTCTTGGGCCTTAGCCGCTTTCACCTCGGCAGGTGCCGTTAGTCCAAGATCCTCATAAAGCACAGGATTAAAGAATACTTTCTCAGGATACAGATACAGTTCGCCGGCACGAATACGGACGGCAATCACTTTCGCATTTTTGACGGAGTCATTAAGTTGCGACTTTGCGCTTTCCAGATCGGCCTTATATTTTTCGATTTCCTGTTCCGCTTGCTCCTGCTTTCCGCTCAATTCACCAAGCAGCCGCAAATTGCTTTCCCAGTCGGTAGAAATGTGGGAGTAAGGAATGGTCGGCGCAATTTTGCTCAACTGCTCCATTACTTCCGGTTTGAATTTCGTGCTTCCCAAAATCACATCCGGCTTCAAGGACAAAATCGTCTCGAAGTTCGGTTCGGTCTTCTCGCCGACCGATTGGGCATCCGTTGTAATCGATTGGAACATTTCAGGGAATTGCCCGGCGACCGTAATGGCACCGATCGGCTTTACGTCCAACACGATCGAGTCCTCCATGGCTTCAACCGCGCCGGTGATTACGATACGCTCGGTTTTTGCCGGAAGAATGTATTCTTTATCCAGATATTTCACGGTTTTGGTATCCGATGGAGCGGCAGAATCTCCGCCATTTTCCTTCGAAGCGGAATTTTCAGAAGTTTCATTCCCCGCTACCACAGAGTTGGAAGTTTCATTGCCGGATGCGGCTCCGTTTGTCTCTTTCTTTTCCCCGCAAGCCGTTAAAACTACCATAAATACTAACAGTAACCCCACTGCCCATTTGATTTGCTTCATCTTTACTTGCTGCTCCCTTCCTGCTACCGATATATTGATAATGAGAATTATTATCATTTATATCTTAAAGACCAGCTCCAATTCCCGCCATGGAATATTGTCGGAACTTTCATGGATTATTTCCGGAAAAGAAAGAAGGAATCTCCTCCAGCATGCGGGATATCGCTATCGGCGAATATTCCCTCCAAGGGTAGGAAGGCAACACATGAATGTTCCCGGCACGTAAAGCCCGGATTCTCAGCCATTCCGGAGAAGCTTGCAGCTCTCTCCAGTATTCCAGGGTTTCCGTGTCCTGACGGACAAGCAATAAAATATGATCCGCTTCGCAATCCGCCAACTGCGTTATCTTAAGTGAAACACCGGAAGGTGTATTTTTCATAAGGGATACCGGAGTGAGTCCCAAAATCGTAAACAACACCTCTTCTACGCCCCGACCTTCGTTGATATGTAGCTTATCGGAATAAAGCCGCAGCGGCAAAATGCGTGGGGATCCGGTCTTTTCATTCAATAATTCAGGAATGTTTTGGACCGCCGAATGCACTTTCCGTTCAAAGCCCATAAGCCAGCTTTTGGCCTCGGTTGGCTTATCGAGAAGCTCGGCCAGTTCCATTAGCTGGTTCTTCCACCCCAAGGTTTCTTCCTTCATTTGATATACAGGGGCGATCTCCTGCAGCCGCTCCCTCTCCCAGGCTTCGATTCCCGAAGCGCAGATGATCAACTCCGGTTCGGAAGCGGCAAGTTTCCGAAGATTTTCATGCTTATTATGATTTTGCCGGAAAGCGCTAAGATGAACCGGAACGACCGACGCCAAGGCATGGTGATATTCACGGGACCATTTCGGGTGAAGCGGCGCGGCGTAAGGAGTGATCTGGAGCGGAATCAGAAATCCGAGAACCGATGAGGAGCCGTATACGGCGAGCTTGTTTTTTTGCGTCTTCAAATAAGCTGAAGGAGACATCCCGAACACCTTTTTAAACTTCCGGCTAAAATAAAATTCGTCCCGGTATCCGACCCTATGCGCCACTTCTCTTAGAAGGCGGTCCGAGCCCAGCATAAGCTGTTTGGCCTTGTTCATGCGGATTTCAGTCAGGTAATCCATGGCGCTGGAGCCATAGGTTTTCTTGAATAACTCGGCATAGTATTTCGGACTAAGCTCGGCGATACCGGCAAGCTGGTCAACAGATAAATCTTCACCATAGTGCTCTTCCATATACTTTTTTGATTGCTCCAGCGCCTGGGTTTTGCTATTGCCAACCCCGCGGTTCCATGTAGTCAGAATGCTGTAAAGCATTTCCTGAAAATCGATCTGTGCCCTCCATGTCTTCAACCCATCAGGATGACGGGAATTTTCATAAATAGAGCGGCATAAAGAAGCAATCCGATCCTCCGATCCGGTCATGCTAACAATCCCCTGGGGAAGTATCCCTTCCATTGCCGCCTCTAAAAAGGCATGTCCATATAAATTATCTGCTTGAAATAAGCTGAAATAGAGGACGGCGACGCTCACCGCACCTTGCGTAGTACAGGGGGTAATGCCGAACGTGCTTTCCCCCGCGCAAAAGCAGGCCGACCCTCTGCTCATCCGAGTCACCAGTTCGCCTCTCTCAATGTCGGCTTCTCCTGCAAGCACCACGATCAGGGTCGTATGCAGGGTCAGCCGCTGATCGGTAACCACCTGCTGTCCGCTCCAAAGTTCAGTGTCCCATAACCGGATCGTCCAGGCGCTAGCGTTAATTGCTTGATGGTGTGTTAGTTTGTCCTTCTTGAAACGATTTTCCGGTTTATTGGGCTTATTGGGCTTATTGGGCTTATTGGGCTTATCTCGCAAAATCTGTCTATTTCTATTGGATTCAATATGATGATCAGGGTTGCTGAACTTATATTGTATATCTTGTTGGTCGGGTTTATTGTACAGCAATGTTGATTCCACCTTCGCTGATAATGGTTATCATTATCATATAGAATCCCTGCCAATGTGTCCAGAAAAGATAGCGGGCTAAACTACCGTTATAGCGTAATCTCATTAGCAGAGATCAAAACAGAGATCTCGTTCATTGGATTTTATCCAATGAACGAGTCTATGCGAGATAACGCCAGGATGCTTGATTGGATAAAATCCAATGAAATCGCAAAAAAATCCAGCTCTATCCCAACATTGGAGCTTTTGATTGGATGTTTTCCAATCAAACCCGGAACAAGGGCAAATTTGGACTTACGTCAATAAAGTAGACACTCCGTTATGAAATCTGGAGTTTCTCGTAATAGGCTTTTTCAAACCAGTATGGGGATTTGTAGTTTAATGTGGAGTGTATGCGGATTCGATTGTACTCCAGTTCAATATAGGTTTGAATGGCCTCGTAGGCTTGTTTGCGTGTATGAAATTTTGTTTGGTACACAAGTTCTTTCTTTAAAATGCTGTGAAACGACTCAATGCAGGCATTAT